>JBGVMY010000008.1:0-57321 GCA_045124995.1 Paludibacteraceae bacterium
AATTTCGCGATATTTAGGGCTTTGTCCTACTTATCAACAATCGGGTACATCAGTAAATGTCAAAGGTCACATTAATCGCAATGGCGATCCACACCTACGTGGTCAATTATATGTCGCTGCGCTCGTATGTATCCGATACAACAAAGCATGTAAAGATACATATGAAAAATTGCGTGCTAAAGGCAAATCAGCAAAGGTTGCACTTATTGCTATAGCAAACAAACTTATCCGTCAAGCCTTTGCAGTAGTAACAAATAATCAACCATATATTGATGGGTTTGTATCATCACTTGCATAAAAATGATATTTTTTATTGATTTTTTAATATAGTTCGTTCGAGCCCATTGGGCGAGATAAGAACCAAGGAACGACCAAAGAACTCCAAATTACCAAAATGTGCTGTTTATTAAGAAAAAGTACTTTTATTAAGATTGACGTTTCTTTTAGTTCTCTTATACCTTACCTAATTCCACCGACCGACGACCGAGAGAACACCGAGAGAAGAGCGAAGCTTTATCGTGCCCTTGTGGCTAAGAACTCCGCACTTTTCTTAAGATTGGCTCCCTAAAAAGTTTGACTCTGTTCCTGAAAAAGTTGACTAAAGTCCTAAAAAGTTGACCACTTTCCTAAAACACTTGACCTCGTGCACTTCGCGCTCATTCTTGCGGACGCCATCCATGCCTCTTTGTCCATTAATCCCGAATCCCATTCGGGTAAAAAGTAATATCAAACCATTTCAAGCTATATTTAGCTCTTCTATAAAAATAATCCGAAAAAGATTTGCATATATCAAAAATAAAGCATATCTTTGCAGCAACTTTGTACAAAGAACATATATTGATGATAATTAAGATATTACTAAATTTCACGCTAATATTAAGAACCTTTTAAAAGGTGGTAATAGAGGTGCTAAATTACTCCAAGCAGTTGCTCGAAGATATTACTTTAGGCGAATCAGCCAACTATATTTTTCATAAGTTTTTTAGTTGTACTAATGGTATTTAACAAGTACCTATTTGATCTGTAATACGAGTTGATGATAGTGCTCTCGCTCACTTTGCATCTATTTACAGATAGCGTTATCATTACAATAGCGAAAAAAATAAAATAACAAAATTAAACAATTGATAATTATGTTATACATTAAATTAAATTTAAAACATAATTGTTACGAGGTAACATTACATAGCAATGTTCAAAATGAGAAATTGGACATCGTATTAAAAAATAGAGTCAATACTTTATCATTACTTAGACAAGTAGAAGGACTTACAGCTATTAAGACAGATGAAGAACTTATATCTATCATTTGTCAAACATTTAACGAATTTGGTATAAGTATTGCCCATATTGATCGAGGCGAATATATCGCATACTCTATTGACACATATGTTAGTCACATAACATATTATATTACTGTTCAGGATGATATTCAAGAACAAACATCTTACTAGTTGACATTTGGTCTAAACATTAACGAGACAGCACTTTAGGGAAATACTCCTAAGTGTTGTCTCTTTTGATTAGTGTTATAAAAAAACACATTTATTTGCACATCTCTAAAAATTTTCGTATCTTTGCAGCAAATTTTTCGAGTTGTCGAAAACAAATAGGAGCCGAAATAACTCTTAGTTATATAGAAGCATGAAACATTAATACTAAAGAAAGATGCATTTATGGAAGTGACTATTGATAATATTCAATATGAATTGGATTCGTTGAATAATACAGCCTCTGTGATTCAAAGCGAGTATGCGGGAGATATCGTTATTCCAGCTCAAATACATGTAGATGGAAGTATATATACAGTAAATAGTATCAAAAATTACGCATTTAATGATTGCTCATCCCTCACTTCTGTCAGTATTCCGAATAGTGTAACATTCATAGGTAAGGGTGCGTTTTATGGATGCTCATCTCTTACTTCTATCACAATCCCTAGTAGTATAACAACCATAGGTGGGCATGCCTTCCTTGGTTGTTCCTCTTTATCTATCATTAATATTCCTAATAGTGTAACATTTATTGGTCCTCATGCGTTCGATACTTCTTATATAACTTCGATTAAGGTAGAGGCAACTAATACAATCTATGATAGTCGTGATAATTGTAATGCGATTATAGAAACTGCTACAAACACATTGATTATAGGTTGTCAATGTACAATTATTCCGAATAGTATAACCTCTATAGGAGACAATGCTTTTGATGGATGTTCCTCTCTTACAAACATTATCATTCCACATAGTGTAACGAAAATTGGAGAGTTTGCTTTCTCGGATTGTCCTTCTCTTGCATCAATTAAGGTAGAAACAGAAAATGCGATTTACGATAGTCGTGAAGATTGTAATGCAATCATTGAGACCGCTACGAATACTTTAGTTTTTGGTTGTAAAAATACATTTATTCCAAATAATGTAACTAGCATTGGAGATTATGCTTTCGGCAGCTGCACTTCTATCACATTTATCTCTATTCCTAATAGCGTAACAAAAATAGGGAAACGGGCGTTCTATGAATGTTCTTCTCTCACTTCTATTAGTATTCCTAATAGTATAATTAGTATTGGAGGTGGAGCTTTTGAAAATTCAGGAATCTACAATAATAATTCCAATTGGGAGGAAGGCGTATTATATATCAACAATTGTATTGTTGCTGCCAAAGAAGACCTATGTGGTATATACACTATTCGTGATAATACTCGCCTTATTGGAGATTATGCTTTTAGATATTGTGAATCGCTCAAAAAGATTACTATTCCTGATAGTGTGACAAGTATTGGAAAATATGCTTTCACAGAATGTTCTTCTCTTGCCTCAATCATTATTCCTAATAGCGTAACGAATATTGACGAGGGAGCTTTTCATGAATGCTCCTCTTTATGCTCAATTGTACTTCCGAATGGTATAAAGAGTATTAAATGTAGTACCTTTTCTAGTTGCTTCGACCTGACTTCTATCATTTTGCCTAATAGTATATCTAGGATTGAGGACTATGCTTTCTATGATTGTTCGTCTCTTACTTCCATTACGATTCCTAGCAGTGTTACAAATATTAATAAACATGCTTTTAGCGGATGCTACTGTCTTACTTCAATCAACATTCCTGATAGCGTGACAACTATTGAAGAAGAAGCTTTTGCAGGTTGTTCATCTCTCAAGTCTATAATTATCCCTAATAATGTAAAAAGTATCGGAAAGCGCGTATTTAAGGGATGTAATTCGCTATCATCAATAACCATACCTAGTTGTATTATAAAAATTGAACAAGAGATGTTCCTAGATTGTTCTTCTCTTGCTTCTGTTTCAATCTCTAATGGAGTAAGGAGTATTGAGGAGGCTGCGTTTTGCAACTGCCGTTCTCTTGCTTCAATTGCTTTTCCAAAAAGCCTAAAAAGCATCAAGTCCAAAGCTTTTAGTGGATGTACTTCTCTTATTTCTATCACTATTCCGAATAGTGTAGAAGATATTGACATGTATGTTTTTGACTCATGTAAATCTCTTACGTCTATCGAAGTTGAATATGGAAATGCAAGGTACGATAGTCGCGAAAATTGTAATGCTATTATTCTTAAATCAATAAATGGTCTAATCGCAGGTTGTATAAATACCCGCATACCTAATAGTATTTCAATTATTGGTGCTGGAGCTTTTAGCGGATGTTCATTCCTAACTTCCATTAATATCCCCGATAATGTATTTGAAATTGCAGAAGGAGCTTTTAGAAATTGTTCTTCTCTTGCTTCCATTACCCTGCCTAACGATTTAATAGACATTGCTAAAGAAACATTTTATGGTTGTTCATCTCTTACTAACATCATCATTCCTAATAGGGTGAAAAACATTGAAGAGAAAGCTTTTAGTAGATGTTCTTCCTTATGCTCTATTACTATTCCTGATAGCGTGATAAATATTGAACATCAGGCCTTCCAATATTGCTCATCCCTTAAATCGATTATTATACCTAATAGCGTAAAGAGTCTCGGCAATGCTTTTGGAAATTGTACCTCACTCGTATCCGTTAATATTCCTAATGGCGTTATGAGGATAGAAAATGGAACTTTTTACAATTGTTCATCTCTCACATCTTTTACCATTCCTAATAGTGTAATGAGTATTGGATTCGGTGCTTTCTATGGTTGTTCTTCTCTTGTTTCCATTACTATTCCTGACTGCGTGACGAATATAGAAGAACAGGCTTTTCAAGATTGTTCCTCTCTTCAAAAAATATGTGTATCCAAAGGGGAAAAAGCACGTTTTTTAGAAATGAAAGGACTAAAAGGGCGAGCAGCCTTGTTAGTCGAATGTAATAATGAGGAGATGGCAATTTTACTCAACTTAGCAAAGGCATATTTATTGGGTATAGGAGTAAGTCAAGATATAACCCAAGCAACTCAATATTATATCCAAGCAGCTGAGAAAGGTAGCGATGAAGCTGCATATCTATTAGCAGAATGGTATGCCAATGGTGTAAATCTTACTCAAGACATTAATAAAGCCTTGCAATACTACGAACAAGCTGCTCAATCCTCATACAAAGATGCATCAAATCAAGCTGAACAATTACAGCGAAAACTAGAACAACTACGCTACAAAGAGCAAAAGGACTACTTCATAAACGATAATCTACAATTACCTACTAATACTCAAGAACTGACAAAAAAATATTTATTCTTCGATACAGAGTGCAACGGATTGCCTCATAATTATAAACTCGGTGTATCTGCGACCGACAATTGGCCTCGCTTAATCCAATTGGCATGGATTGTGACTGACGAGGAGGGAAATGAAGTCAGTCGAAAAAGTCGAATTGTTTATCCAAAAGGTTTCTGCATAGAACCAGTTGTTGCGAACCTTACAGGTATTAGTAATCAGCGAGCCCAACAAGAAGGTATTGATCTCAATGATGCATTATCTGAATTTATGGAAGATATTGCTAAAGTAGAAGTGATAATAGGTCATAATATCAATTTTGATCGCCATGTTGTTGGTTGCGAATTATATCGCTTGAACGGTGCTTATAACGCTCTTATGAATAAAGATTATATATGTACAATGCAGTCATCTATAAACTATTGTGCTATTCCAAGCAATAGTTTTTGGGGAGGTTATAAATGGCCCAAACTAGAAGAGCTATATCGTAAACTATTTGGTCATATGTTTGACAATGCACATGATGCTCTCGCTGATGTTAGTGCAACAAAAGATTGTTATTTCGAGTTAAAAAAGAAAAGGATATTATAAAACTGAAAAACTTTTTTATTCAATGCTAACAAATAATATCGCTCATATATTACTATTATGAAAAAAATCTTTTTACTTCTGCTAACAATATTAATGTTCGCATCTTGCCAACAGTCAAAGCCACAGGTGTTTGGTCTTTATATTGACGGCACTTTTGAAGAATTTATGGCAGAGATAAATGATTCAAAAGGTTATCGTAAATTCCCAAATACAATACATATTGACTCGATTGTTAGCATATCTGATGAACATAAGAAGATTTACGCATATAATAAAACGATTGTTGATTTAGATGAGGACACCTTTGCTATTGATACCATCAATATGGATATTCTATTAAATAAAGGATATATTCATGAGTTCACTTACACTATTAAAATGCCTTTATCTAATTATCAGGCAATCCGTTTTGCCAACGAGCGTATATATGGGGATGTTGATTACTATGACATTAGCGACTATCGTCATGTATGCGGTTGGCGTATAGGCAAAGATTATATGTATCTAAATTATGACTTTTCAGACCAACAAACTGAATATATCTACATCATTAATTAAGGCACAGCATCCTAACATAGCAATTCTTCGGCACAATCTTCGGCACACGAAAACTTTTTTCAAAAAAAATACACCCATGCGGAAGTGCTTATAACATAGCTACTTTCGCATGCTTTATATGTCACTTTTCTATCCAAATTCTCCAACCTTCGGCACAAAATCCCTTCCGCGCCGAAGATTTTTGCAGTATTATAATAATAGAGGCTAAAATATTTGAAGCACCAAAGCCATAGATAAGGCACAACTAGCCCATAGATATGATACAGTGGTCGCGAAGTGGTCGCCTAGCCCGCAGGTAACTTGAAGGCGTGATTAACAAACAGATAACTTTCTCCTAACTCGGTTGATACCTGATTCATCCGCTATCCATCACCTCATTCCCAAGCAAGCTTAAGTGAGGTGTTAAATATCGTATGAGATAGATTGTCTATCTTTTTTACATATTTTACTCGCTTTACTTGCGTATGTGCATTTTTTGTAGTACTTCGAGGGCACCTCCCGCAAGCGGGTCCCACCTCGTAGCTACAGTAAAAAAATGTAGCCTATGACAATAAAAGTAAACTTTTCTTGCACATATACATTTTTTTTCGTACCTTTGCACCGCATTTGTACGTACTCCAATAATACATACTAAATATCATGAAAAACAAATCTCTGAATATCCTCGTACTCGTGCTGCTAATCGCGTGTGCAGGATGCTGCCCAAAGGCAAAACAAGCCATTGAACCTAGTCAAGTAATCGTAACATCCTATTCCTCCAGCATTGGAGAGGCGGGTGTAGCAGTCTATCTACCAAAAAGATATGCCTCTTCCGAGAAAGATTATCCTGTATTGTATTTATTGCACGGCAGCGGTGATGATGAGACAGGATGGCTAACCAAAGGTAAAGCCAAAGCTATCCTCGACTCGCTTATTACGAATAATTTGTGTCAACCGATGATTGTCGTGATGCCTAATGGCTATCTGGAGCAAACTGGCAAATACTATACTCCAGAATCACGTCTTTGGATGGAGAGTACTTTTGAAGAGAACTTCAGCCAACTCATCGCGTGGACCGAAGCGCATTTCCGTACTATTAATGATAAGCAACACAGAGCTATAGCAGGTCTATCTATGGGTGGATTTCACACCATGCACACGGCTGCATTACTCAACCAATCGTTTGACTATGTGGGTATATTTTCCGCGCTATACGTGCCATATATGAGCCAACATCGTGCAGAGCGCACTTTGGCTATCAGTGACTTAGCACTATCCGACAAGCCCACATACAGCCAAACAGAGGCACTACTCGCACAACAGTTTGCCAATCCACCACAACTCTACTGGATTGCTTGCGGTGTGGACGATTTCCTCTATCAAGACAATGTTGTATATCGCCAATACTTGGATGAGAAGCAATATCCATACGAATATCATGAGTCGACTGGCGGACACTCGTGGAAGAACTGGATGGACTATCTCACCATTTTTACACAAAAAATTTTCTAAAGAATATTTACTAATTAAAATAGATTTTACACAATGAAGAAAACTCTTTTGACATCACTATTCGTGATGATTGTAGCACTCTGCAGCGCTACAGAGCCTTATTTTCGAGCTACTTGGGTAAGTACTGTAGCTAATATCGACTTCCCTACCAAGGCAGCTATCGGCAATTATGAGCAACAAAAGGCAGATATGATTGCCATGCTTGATGCTTTCCAAGACATGAACCTCAATGCTATCGTCTTCCAAGTGCGTCCAACAGCCGATGCATTGTATAAATCCGAATTGGAACCATGGAGCCATTGGTTGACTGGCAAGCAAGGCGAAGCTGCCACCTATGATCCATTGGAGTTCGTATGCACAGAGGCACACAAACGCGGCATCGACGTACACGTATGGATCAACCCATATCGCGTAACCGGTGGCGGTAGCAAGATAGAAGATATCGCTGCAAACCACGTGTACCACAAGCACCCAGAGTGGTTCTTGAAGTATGGCACACAATGGTATTTTGCCCCTCACTTGCAAGAGACACGCGACTTCTTGTGCAAAGTGGTGGCTGACCTCGTAACTCGCTATGACATCCAAGCTATTCACATGGATGACTACTTCTATCCTTATCCTGTGGCAGGTCAAGACTTCCCAGATGCTGAGGCTTTTGCTGCTGATCCACGTGGCTTTGACAACGTAGGCGACTGGCGTCGCGACAACGTCAACCTCGCCATTGAGCAAGTACACAACACCATTATGAGTATCAAGCCACACGTACAATTTGGTATCTCTCCATTCGGCATCTGGCGCAACAAAGCAAACGACCCACGCGGTAGCGAGACCAATGGCTTGCAAAACTATGACCAACTCTACGCAGACATCCTCCTCTGGATGGAGAAAGGTTGGATCGACTACGTAGTGCCTCAACTCTACTGGGAAATTGGCAAAAAAATAGCTGATTATAAAACTCTTGCATACTGGTGGGCACAACACGCCACCGATAAATGCCGTGTGTATATCGGTATGGCACCATACCACATGGGCAATCCTAAAGCAGCCGCTGCATGGAACGAAGGCAACGAGATTTGCCGTCAGTTGCGTCTCAACCGCTCAATCCCTGGTATCACTGGCGAGTGCTACTTCCCATCGAACGTATTGCTGAAAAACCACCACAACTTGGTAGATAGCTTGCAACAAGTATTCTACCCTACCTATGTATCTGCGCCTCGCAAGTAATCCTTTGTGATAGCGAATATATAGAACATCCCCTCGGTTTGCGCCGAGGGGATGTATTTTTTATTCTACCATTGTTGTTTCACCCATATCAGTTTGCTGGTATCGTAGCCGCGTCTATTGGCTTCGGCTAGGATCAGCGTCTTGGTGGCATCATCCAACTGCGGGGTGCGCGATAGGATCCACAGATACTTGTCGTTGCTGCCGCCCACCAACACATATTGGTAGTCAGCATCTAGCATCATGATGCGGTAATCGCTGTAGAATGGCCCAAAGAACGACACTTTCAGCAGGCCTGGGATATTGGTTGTTTTGGCAATACCCTTAGCATCTTTCGCACGGCCATCCTTGATACCCGTATTGAGTACATCAATCTTGCCATCGTTGCGCAAGGTATAATTAGCCATCGCATAGTCTAATCCACGCTCGAAACTGTGATCAAACTTAGCAATCTCATACCAGCTACCAAGGTAGCGATTCAAGTCCACCGATCGTACGGTGCTGTTGTCAATCTCCGATGCATCGCATGCAGCGAAGAGGCCGACAACACAAGCCATTAGGAAAAATCTTTTCATAGTTGTGATTTTTTTAGGTTAAAGGTTATATATATTTGGACGCCCCATTTTGGGGTGAGAGGTTGAGTACTTATGGCGCATACTCACACCAAATTATAAACTAAGATTATAAATCTTGATAGACATATTGCATAAACGGAACACTAGCTGCCATGTGCGAACCATAATGGTTGATGTCGTAACTAATACGAGCATCGTCAGGCATCTGACTTATGAGATTCTCCGTGTTGAGTAACGGCACCACTTCATCATCTACGCTATGCAAGAAGTATGCTGGTGATTGCAGGTCGTAACCTACATTGCTATTCCATAGCAGCACCTCGTAGAGCATCTCTGCCAACGGATGGTTGGGATCAAGCGACTCGGGCGTCATGAGTTGACTCATCACGATAGAGCCCATATGCTGATTGATCTGTTGTACCGTATAGTTCTTGGATAGTACCCACTCGTCGTAGTGTGAGAGCAATGGTTCGAGAAAGAAATCGCTGAGTTCAAATTCCAAATCATATGCATCGCTCAATCCCATCACAATCAACGGGATAGCAGCAGGGATACCCATCGTGTCGCGCTCCACGCTATAGAGATATGTGGCAGCTGGATCATATGGACCCGCACCAGCATAAAGTTTTCGTACCGTCCAATCAATCTCGTCATCTTTCCACATGGCCTTCTCGCCCATTTCCTCAATCATACGCGCTACACCTAGCGCGACAGCTCCACCTTGTGAGTAGCCCGAGATGATCACATCCATCGGATAAGAATAGCCGTAATAGTCTAATAACGCAGGCACATTTCGTAGCAGATCCACTGCCGTCTGCGCAGCAGAGCGCCAATGTAGATAAGGGTGTACCTCATCACGCGAGAGTCCATACCCCACATAATCAGGCATGATCACTGCATAGCCCTTCATAGTGAATACACTTTCCATCGAGAGCATATTACTAGGCACTTCTACATCCGAGGTCATGGTGTAGTGATTGGCTATCACGATACCATTTAGATAACGACGCTTGGGCAGATACACACGCCCCGACACCAATAGTGAATCGCCTTGAGGATCCGTACTCCAATACGCCACAGGAAAGGTAACATAATGGTTGTGGGTGTTGCGATAGAGCTTGACCATAGTCTTGTACACAATCTCGTTGGAAAAATGATGACGCGTCAGTTGGCGTTGAGTGCCCTGCCAGATGGCGTCTTTGTCAAGTGCATCACGCACTAGGTTACCGCCATAGTCCTTGATGGGAATGGCGGGCAGTGCTGCTGTGTCCAACGGACTCAACATCACATAATCGCCTGCCTGCAAGGCTATCGTAGCACAAAAGGCAAAAGCGAAGGTTAAGAAGATAGATTTACGTTTCATTGTAATAAAAATTAGTTAAGGTTATTGGGTATAATGGTTGATTTTATTAAAGAAGATACAAAAACTGTGCAAAAGTTGTAAAGAAATTTTCATATTTACAAAAAATGTTGTACTTTTGTGCGCAAATACAACTATAATATGAAATATCCTATCTTTTTTCTATGTATTGCGGCAATGCTGACCGCATGCCAACCCAAGCACACACAAGTTATGATTAGTGACACCACCATCCAAGCTAGTATTGCGGCTATTACCGCTGCGAATCCCGAGGCCGACATGGCTCTCGTAGCACGTGGCGTGGAGCAAGTGGCTGCCCTGTGGAACGAATCAGACGGCAGCGAAACAGACTTCAAAACACTCGTGAGCGGTTCGTATGCCGGTTCTGCCAAAGAACGCGAGGTACTTTACCAACGCCTAGCGCACATCATTGAGCAATGTAGCCAAAGTGCCGACATGCTCAACAACACCCTGCAAGAGCCCACCACCCTTATGGGAAAAGGTGAGCCCAATAGCGTAGATTGGCTCATCAGCGGCTATAGCCCGATGTCGCACTTTGCAGAGGATATGTTCGCCAATAAGATTGCCCATATCTGCGTGCTGAATTTTCCACACTATAGTTTGGAGGAGAAAAATACCCTTGGCAGTCAATGGACTCGCCAAGAATGGGCTTATGCGCGTATGGGTGATATGTTCCATACCCGTGTACCTGGCAATGTGATGGCAGCTTATTCGCAAGCACTTAGCCAAGCAGAGAACTATATTGCAGGCTACAATATCATGATGCACTGCTTACGCACCGAGCAAGGAGAGCAATTATGGCAAGAGCCCATGGCATTGCTTTCACACTGGAACCTGCGCGATGAACTCAAATCTAACTATGCTGCCGTTCCTCATGCCCATGAGAAACAAGAGATGATTTACCAAGTGATGCTGCGTATCATCCGACAAGAGATACCCGCTTGCGTGGTAAACAACGAGGAATATACATGGTGTCCACAGACCAATGAGGTTAAAGGTGGCAGGCGAGAAGCAAGAGGCGAGAGAGAACTAGACACGCGTTACCAGCAGATTATCAATATCTTCCACGCATTACAAGCGATAGACAAGTACCGTGCAGATGCGCCTTCCCATGTGCTACGCACCTTCAACGAAGACTTGCAGATACCTTTTGGAGAGATAGAAGCATTGTTTACCCAACTGATTCAATCGGATGAGGTGAAACAAGTAGCAGCAATCATCCGTGAGCGTCTAGGTCGCGACCTGCGTCCATACGATATTTGGTACGATGGTTTCAAGAGCCGCAGCACCATCTCTGAGGACCACCTTACTGCCCAAACACAAAAGCGCTATCCAAACGCAAAAGCATTTGAGAAAGACATGCCACGCATGCTGATGGAGTTGGGTTTTGCGGCAGATAAAGCCAAAGAGGTGGCATCGCATATCGTGGTAGAGGCCGCTCGAGGCTCGGGGCATGCACGCCCATGCGTAGGCAGAGAGCAACCTGCTCGCTTGCGCACACGCGTAAGTGATAAAGGTATGGATTACAAGGGATACAATATTGCTGTGCATGAGTTTGGTCATAATGTCGAAGAAGTTATTTCGCTCTACGACATTGATTACTACACCCTTGCGGGCATTCCCAATACAGGATTCACCGAGGCGAGTGCGTTCCTATTCCAAGAACGAGACATGCAGTTGTTGGGCTATGAAGCAAAAGGCGAAAGAGGCGAGAGCCTGCTGGATATGATTTGGGGTATGTATGAGATTATGGGTGTGAGTCTGGTAGATATGCGCATGTGGCAATGGTTATATGTAAACCCAAAAGCAACCGCAGCTGAACTGCGCGAAGCAGTATTGGCTATTGCCGCCGAAGTATGGAACGAATATTATGCCCCTGTGCTGGGTGAAAAAGATAGCCCATTGTTGGGTATCTACTCGCACATGGTGGGCTACGCATTGTATCTGCCTGCCTACCCTATTGGCAACCTAGTACAATATCAACTAGATGAGCATCTGGCACAATACGCGACATCTCAAGAATGGGCTAAGGAATACACTCGTATTTACCAACAAGGCAGCCTGACACCTGATGCTTGGATGCGCGGTGCTGTAGGAACGTCTATGAGTGTTGAGCCTATCTTGAAGGCAGTAAGAGAGAGGTTGAAGGTTAGAGGTTAGAGATTAGAGGCAAGAGGGTAAAAATAAGGGCTACGAGTGTGGCCCTTATTTTTATAATATGTAACGACTGATTTAGATAAGTTCCTTGACAAAATAGGCAATCATCATGCCACAGCAGATACATTTCAAAAGAGTACCCGTCAGCAGACCGATAAACGAGCCAAATCCTGCACGCAGAGCGCGGTTGAAATTGGTATTCTTGGTTCTTCCAGCGTTGTCCAATGGTTGTTCGATATTGTTTATTGTGGGTTGTGGATGATGGTTGAAATAAATCAACTCGCCCAATACTGCACCTACAAACGGACCTATAACGATTCCCCAAGGTCCCATAAATAGACCTACAATCAAACCAATTGTACTACCCCATACACCATATTTGGAACCGCCAAATTTCTTTGTACCCCACGCAGGAATAAAATAGTCAAGTACCTGAATAACAATCACTATCACGGCCCAAATTGTGAGGAATTGCCACGAGAACTGCACGCGTTCTGTCCAATGCAACAATAATAATCCCAGATACGCCAATGGCACACCAGGCAACACTGGAGCCACACAACCGATAAGCCCAAACAAGAGGCATATCGCACCTAATACGATGAGAAAGATGTCCATTTTAGTGACTCGTGATTAGTGATTAGAATTGCACTTTAGGTGCTTGATCTGCGCCTTCGTTTGCCTCAAAATATGGACGTTTCTCCGCATTCATCGCATTAGCAATGAGATTGGTTGGAAAACGACGGATGAGGGTATTAAATTGGCGAGCAGTCTCATTAAAGTTATTACGCGCCACTGTGATACGATTCTCAGTTCCTTCTAGTTGCGATTGCAAAGCGGAGAAGTTGGCACTCGCTTTCAGATCAGGATAATTCTCCGAGATAGCCATCAGTCTAGCTAAAGCTTGGGTCAGTTCCCCTTGTGCTGCTTGGAAGGTAGCCATTTGCTCTGCAGTAGCATTGGTTGGATCCACTACTACCTGTGTTGCTTTTGCACGAGCTGCTACGACGCCCTCGAGCGTTGCACTCTCATGTGCAGCATAGCCCTTGACGGTTTCAACGAGATTTGGAATCAAATCCGCACGGCGTTGGTATTGGTTTTCGACTTGTGACCAAGCAGTATTCACATTCTCTTCTGCTGTGATAATGGCGTTGTAGCGGCCAATGCCCCATACAACGGCGATTGCCAGTACTCCCAGTACGACAATCCATGTTACGGTTTTCTTATTCATATTATTCAAATTTGTTCAATATAGTTCAAAGTGGTTCAATATCGTTGTTAAAACTTACCTCCTGCACCTCCGCCAAAAGTGCTACCTCCGCCGAATCCACCGCCAAAACTGCCTCCTCCAAAGCTACCACGAGAACCTCCGCCAGTAATAACGACAGTAGGTACTTCCCTGGGAATGATATAGGATTTATCTTCACGATGTCCGCAGTGTTTGCATACATACGTACGCACACCCAGACCCTCTTTGCGGGTGGTAGCACGTGTGATAATCTGCTCAGCGGTCTTGCGCAAACTGCGTTTTCCACACTTGGGGCATTTCTTCGGTATACAAACGATGACCAAAAGCAACGCTACCAACAACAGCGGAATACCTATGAAATACAATATTTCTTTTAGTTCGTTTTCCTCGGATTCATCGGCATAATGATAGCGATTAGTGGCAGAAGTCATATTGCGCAATTCCTCTGGTGCACTGCCATCGGTACATATCTCATAGATACGCAATGCGCTGAGCGCCAATCCATCAGAATAATCGCCATTGCGTAGTGGAGGAATGGCTGTTTGTTGGATTATCTTGCTACATACTGCATCGGTCAGTACGCCTTCGATACCACCGCCCGTCATGATACGAATATCGCGAGATTCAACTGCCAAGAACAAGAGTACTCCTGTGTTCTTACCTTCCTTGCCGATTCCCCAATGCTGAAAAACCTCATAACAGAAATCAAAAGCCTCGGTTTCACCAATACTCTCTATCGCTACTACGCATAGTTCTACCATTGTAGAATCTTCCAACTGACGCGCTAGACGATTTAGAAAGAGAACTTCGTTCGTTTCGACGATTCCATCGGGATTACAGACATAATTATGGATATCTTGTGCCTTAGGATTAGGCAAAGAGGTAGGCGTATATACCGTAGCTTGCGCCACAAAGCCAAGCAAAATTAAGACGAGAATTAGGTTTAGTCGCTTCATTGTTCCTTGAATATCTTCGGCAAAGGTACACTATTTTTTGCGAATATGCAAATAAATCTATCTTTTTCTTGCACATATCTTTTTTTTTTCGTACCTTTGCGCGTTTTTTGGAGTAATTTGTTTACTAGAGTAAACCCTATCAACGATATTAAGCGAATATGAAAAGTTTTAACGATAGAATCACAGAAGTCACCACCAAAGGTTGGATTGCCTGCGGAGTGTGGAGTGCGATATATATTGCTTTTGTAGTTTGGGTAGCATGGGGCGACTGGGCAAGCCTCGGTTGGCTGGTACTGTTGCCAATCATCATGGATATGTTCACCACCAAGTATATCAATTGGAATTGGTGGAAGAAGTACAAACCCCTCACCAAAGAGGAGGAGGCAGAAGGCAAGAAGAATCCTCACGCCAACGCCACGCTGTACACAATTTGTTCGTGGGTAGATGCTATTCTGTTTGCGTTGGTGGCGGTGTATTTCATCAATGTGTATATCTTCCAAAACTACCAGATACCTACTTCGTCTCTGGAAAAGACCATGCGTGTGGGGGATTTCCTCTGCGTGAACAAGATGTGCTACGGTGCACGTGTGCCTAACACCCCGCTCTCAATGCCATTGGTGCAACATACTTTCCCTTGGGGCGGTAAGAGTTATATCGAGAAATCACAATGGGAGTACAAACGCCTCAAAGGTTGGAACAAAGTAGAGAAAGGCGATATCGTGGTATTCAACTTCCCCACAGGCGACACCGTCTGCACGAAGATGCAAAATCCTGACTACTACACCCTGTGCCACTACTATGGCAAACGCACGGTGGAGAACCGCAAGGATGTATTCGGCGATATTGTAGTGCGCCCTGTAGACAGACGCGAGAACTATGTAAAGCGTTGCGTAGGTACGCCAGGCGATACGCTGCAAATCATTGACAATGTGATCTATATCAACGGCGAAGCAGAGCCCGTGCATCCATACTTGCAGCTCAATTATATTGTCAAGACCGACGGGCATGTATTGGGAAATAGCTATCTCACCAAACTCGGTATTTCCAAAGAAGACCGCGAGACCAATGGCAATGGGCTATATCGCCTGCCATTGACCGCAGCGATGAAAGCGGAATTGGAGAAGAATAGCCATGTATTGAGCATTGAAGTTGAGCCTGAAGATCAAGGCGGCGAGGTATATCCATTGGGACACAACTCGTGGACACGTGACAACTACGGACCTATCTATATCCCTGCTAAGGGCGATACGGTGATGATTACGGAGGAGAACTATTGGGTGTACAAGCGTATTGCAGATGCGTATGAGTTCAAGCCCATGAAGATAGGCGAGCCATACGTATTCGAGATGGATTATTTTTGGATGATGGGCGACAACCGCCATAAGTCAGCCGATAGTCGCTATTGGGGCTTTGTGCCAGAAGACCATATCGTAGGTCGCCCAATGTTCGTTTGGCTCAGCATTGAGAAAGACAATCCATGGGGCAAAGGACATATCCGTTGGAAGAGAATTGGATTGAGTCATTTTGAATGATTATACTGCCAACAACATATTTGGGGTCAGTGGAGTGGTATCGCCAGTTTATGGCGCATCCATCGGAGGTAGCGATAGAGGTGATGGAGAGTTTTCCAAAACAAACCTACCGCAATCGTTGCACCATTACGGTACCGGGTAACGGGTATCGGGTATCGGATATCGGAGAAAGATTGACACTCACCGTACCCATTAAACGAGCCAATAGCAAGCAGTTGACAAAGGATGTAGAGATCAGCTATCAACAAAAATGGCAGCACCAACATTGGATTGCCCTCGTGAGTGCCTATAAACGCACACCATACTTCGACTACTACGCGGATTTCTTTCGCCCGTTTTATGAGAAGGAAACGAAATTCTTGGTGGATTTGAATGAGGGGTTGCACGAGGTAATAATGGGGTTGGTAAAGAATTGTATAGAATTGGGTAGCAGTGGTGAAGAATTGTTTTCCACCAAAGAAGCCACACTACACAACGCTACACAACACTACACAACGCTACACAACACCACTGATTGGCAGGGTTTGGATTTGGAACATTGTTTTGGCAATGGACAAAGTATATTAGACATGTTATTTGAATATGGTCCAGAGACCATTATGAAGATATGAATATAGACTGGAATAAGCTGACATTTCACTATACAGAGACGGACTATGTGGTTCGTTCGGCTTATCGCAATGGTGTATGGGAAGAGCCATACGCTACGCGTGACAAGCATATCAGTCTGCATGTAGCAGCCACAGGTTTGCAATATGGGCAAGAGTGTTTTGAGGGATTGAAAGCCTTTCGTGGTGCAGATGACAAAGTGCGTATCTTCCGCATGGAGGAGAACGCCAAACGCATGCAACGCTCTGCCGAAGGACTGCTGATGACACCCGTACCCACAGACATCTTCTGCAAAGCCGTGGTATTGGCGTTGCAAAAGAATATAGATTTTCTGCCTCCTTACGAAACTGGAGCAACCTTGTACTTCCGCCCTGTGTTGGTGGCGACTACGCCAGAGATTAGTGTAGGTCCAGGTAAGGATTGCGAGTTTATCGTCATTCCAACGCCTATTGGTCCATATTTCCCCAATGGCTTCAAGGGTACACCTTTTATTGTCAATCGCACGATTGACCGTGCTGCGCCACAAGGTACAGGGCAATGGAAAGTAGGTGGCAACTATGCGGCATCGTTCCGCGCGAGCGAGGTGGCACACGCCATGGGCTATGAGTGTATGTTTACCGATGCCAAGACGCATAAGTATATTGATGAGTGCACGGCGTCGAATTTTATTGGAATAAAATCTCGGATATCGGAAATGGAGTACCTCACTCCTCGCAGTAGTGCGATATTGCCAAGTATCACCAACGATTCGCTAATGGTGTTGGCAAAGGAGATGGGAATGAAGGTTACACGCCGCAGGATTCGCATAGAGGAGTTAGCGGAGATGACCGAAGCCGCAGCATGTGGTACCGCATGCGTGATTTCGCCTATCACCAAAGTACTCGACCCTGACAACGATATTACCTACTCTTTTGGCGACAAACCAGGACCTGTATTGACCAAGCTCTATCATGCTTTGCAAGATATCCAATACGGTCGCGTAGAGGACACCCACGATTGGTGCACAGTGGTGGAGGATAAGGGGTAATGGATAACGGATAATGGAAAACAAAACTAATATTAACCATAAAAAAACAACAACTTATGTTTGAAAATCAACCTAAAGGTCTGTTTGCATTGGCACTAGCCAACACAGGCGAACGATTTGGCTACTACACCATGTTAGCCGTATTTGCACTCTTCCTCCGTGCAAACTTCGGATTGGAAGCGGCAACCGCAGGACAAATCTATTCTACCTTCCTCGCGTTGGTATATTTCTTGCCACTTGTAGGCGGTATCTTGGCTGACAAGATTGGCTACGGAAAGTGCGTAACCATCGGTATTATGGTTATGTTTGCAGGTTATGTTTTACTCGCAGTACCATTGGGCGCAGATAAACTTGCTATGGGTGCGATGATTGCTGCGTTGGTACTCATCAGTTTTGGTACTGGTTTGTTCAAAGGTAACTTGCAAGTGATGGTGGGTAACCTCTACGACGATCCTAAGTACGCAGACAAACGCGATGCTGCTTTCTCATTGTTCTACATGGCTATTAACATTGGTGCGATGTTTGCTCCTACTGCAGCTGTGAAGATTATGGATTGGGCACAAACTAGTCTTGGTGTAAGCGTGAACGATAGCTATCACTTTGCTTTCATGGTAGCTTGCGCATCATTGGTATTGAGTATCGCTATCTACTACGCATGCCGCCCATGGTTCAAGCACGTCGAGAACTCTGCTAAGCAAGTGGCTGCAACTGGTGGCGCTAAGGTAGAGGAGTTAACCCCAGAGCAAACCAAGAAGCGTATCGTGGCATTGTGCCTCGTATTTGCTGTGGTGATCTTCTTCTGGATGGCCTTCCACCAAAACGGTTTGACATTGACCTATTTTGCTAACGAGTTTGTACAACCACTCTGCACAGGCGTACAGACCATGTGGTTTGACATCATCAACCTCGTGATGATTGTAGTGATCGTATATGCTGGTTTCTCATTGTTCCAAAGCAAAGAGAAAAAGACCAAAGCTATCTCTGGCGTGGCTATCGTGGCTGCTTTGGGCGTGTTGGCATACAAGTATTTGAATATCTCTGCAGACGGTATCACCTTGAGCGCACCTATCTTCCAACAATTCAACCCATTCTATGTAGTAGCTTTGACCCCATTCAGCATGGCATTGTTTGGCGCGTTGGCTAAGAAAGGCAAAGAGCCATCTGCTCCACGCAAGATTGCGTTGGGTATGGTGGTAGCTACTATCGCGTATATCGTAATGGCTGTGGCTTGCGTTGGTTTGCTCACTCCAAACGCACAAGAGTTGGCTCGCGTGACTGGCGACCCTACTTTCGTAAATGCTAATGTATTGATCTATACTTACTTGATCTTGACCTTCGCTGAGCTACTTCTCAGCCCAATGGGTATCTCCTTCGTAAGTAAAGTGGCTCCTCCTAAGTTCAAAGGTATGATGATGGGTGGCTGGTTTGTAGCTACTGCTATCGGCAACTACCTCGTATCTATCGGCGGTAACCTCTGGGGCGACATGCCATTGTGGGGTGTATGGAGCGTATTCGTAGCTGTATGTGCTATCGCAGCTATCTTTATGTTCGCTATGATGAAGAAACTCGAAGATGCTACTAAGTAATCTATGAACAATCTTATTCAAGCAATAACCGACTACACGACGGCTCTGGAGCAGAAAATGTCTGCTCTGGAGCAACGCGTAGCGTTGATAGAAACTGAAAGCGAAAAGCTGAAAACTGAAAACAGTGAGTTAGTAGCACAGATTGCCACACTACAAGCCGAAGTGGCTACTCTCGCTGCAGCTGGCGTAGTGGCACAAGCTACTGAGCCAGAAGTAGAGATCGAACTCGTTATCGAAGAAGAACCTGAGTTGCTAGATGAGCCCGCAGAAGAGCCAGTAGAGGAAGAGCCAGTGGCTGAAGAACCAATCGCTGAGGCAGTAACTCAAGAAGAAATACTAGAACCACTAGAGGTGCTAGAGCCACTAGAGGTGGAAGAATCTCAAGAGGAACTAGTAGAGGAGCCTCAAGCAGAGGTGGTAGAAGAGCAACCTGCACCACAACCAGAGCCACAGCCTGCTCCAAAGGTAGAGCCAGCATCTCGTCCTATGCCACAACAAACATCATTGTTCGGCACAGCAGTAGAGGATATCCGTCAGGCCATCTCGTTGGGCGACCGATTCTTGTTCCAACGCGAGTTGTTTGCAGGCAATGGCGAGTTGATGCAAAAGACGTTGGATGAGCTCAATGCATTAGGTTCACTCGAAGAGGCAATGGATTACGTAGCAGACAACTTTGAGTGGGATAGCGACTCTACCGCCGTACAACTCTTTGAGAATGTGCTCAAGCGTCGCTTTGCTTAAACGGAAAACTGAAATGTTATACGTAGTACCTACACCAGTTGGTAATTTGGAGGACATCACTTTCCGCGCGCTTCGCGTGTTGAAAGAGGTGGACTTGATTTTGGCAGAAGATACCCGCACTTCATCCATATTGCTCAAGCATTACGACATTCATACGCCACTCAAGAGTCATCATAAGTTCAACGAACATGAGACCAGCGATGATATGGCAGAGCGTATTGCAGCAGGCATGACAGTGGCATTGATTTCGGATGCAGGTACTCCCTGTATCTCCGACCCAGGATTTATGCTGGTTCGTGCATGTGTGGAACGTGGCGTAGAGGTGCAATGTCTGCCCGGAGCAACGGCCTTTGTGCCTGCGTTGGTAGATTCGGGATTGCCAAACGACCGATTCTACTTCGAGGGCTTTTTGCCACAAAAGAAAGGGCGTCAGACACGCATGAAGATCCTCGCTGAGCAGACACATACGATGATTATCTATGAGTCGCCCTTCCGTTTGGTAAAGACCTTGGAGCAATTGGCAGAGGTGATGGGTGGCGAACGCAGAGCAAGTGTTAGCCGCGAGATTAGCAAACTGCACGAAGATACGCAGCGCGGAACGCTCTTGGAATTGGCAGCACACTACAAACAAACCCCACCAAAGGGCGAAATAGTGCTCATTGTGGAAGGCAAAACAGATAAGTAAAGATAGCGCGAGGTTCCGATGAGGTTCCAATGAGATTCCAATGAGGTTCCAATGACGAACAGTGGCAAAACAATGGTAATAGAGTAAAAGATGAGCAGTAATCTGCAAATGAAAATATTGGCGAAAGAGACCGCTATTTATGGTGTGTCGTCCATTGTGGGCAAGTTTCTAAACTGGATGCTAGTGCCGCTGTACACCTATGTACTACAGCAGCAATCAGACTACGGAATTGTGACCAACTTGTACGCATGGACAGCACTGCTGTTGGTGATTTTGACGTACGGCATGGAGACTGGATTCTTCCGCTTTGCCAACAAAGAGGGCGAGAATCCACAGACCGTATATAGTACCTCGCTGATTGCGCTGTTCACTACATCATTGTTGTTTGCGGTAGTATGCGTGATTTGGCAAGTACCTATCGCCAATACATTGGGCTATCCATCGCATAGCGAGTTTATTGCGCTGTTGGGCATCGTAGTGGCAATGGATGCGTTTGCTAGTATTCCGTTCGCATATCTGCGTTATAGGAAGCGTCCTTTGCAGTTTGCTGCGCTGAAGTTGCTATTCGTGTTTCTGAATATCGCACTTAACCTATTCTTTTTGGTGCTTTGCCCAAAGATTCAAGATTGGGGAGTGATTAGTTCGTGGTACGACCCTAACTATGGTGTGGGGTATGTCTTTGTGGCGAATATTCTTGCGACAGGTATTCAAACATTGTGTTTGTTGCCTGCTATTCTAGAAGGAGGAAAACATTCTAAAGGATTGTTTTCCTGGACATTGCTCAAGCAGATGCTGAAATACTCGTTGCCGTTGTTGGTGTTGGGCGTATGTGGTATTATGAACCAGACATTGGATAGGATCTTGTTCCCATTCTTTTATGAGGGTGCAGACGCGCAAACGCAATTGGGCATCTATGGTGCATGCTTCAAAGTGGCAATGGTGATGATGATGTTTACCCAAGCATTCCGCTATGCGTATGAGCCTTTTGTATTCGCGAAACACAAGGATCGTGAATCCGTGGCTGCATATGCAGATGCAATGAAATATTATATCATCTTCTCGTATATGATACTACTGGGGATGATTTTCTACCTTGACTTGTTGAAATTTATTATTGCCCCTTCCTACTGGGAAGGATTAAAAGTAGTACCTGTTGTACTATGGACATACATCTTCCAAGGTGTGTATTTTAACTTGAGTTTCTGGTACAAGTTGACCGACAAGACACAATGGGGCGCGTACTTCTCGTTGATTGGTGTGGTGATTACCTTTGGTTTGCAAGCGGTGTTCGTACCACGAATCGGATATATGGCCTCCGCAGCTAGTAGCACTGTTTGCTACCTTGTGATTATGCTGCTGTCATATATCATAGGACGTAGACATCTGGAGATTCCATACGATTTGCGTCGAATTGGCATATACACGGGTATTGTCATCGCCATTTTGGCAGGTTATTACGGTTTGGCACAGTTGTTGCCAATGAATGAATGGACAAAAATGGGTATAGGCACTATACTCCTTATTATATACTGCACTATTTTCTATCGTCTAGATGGAAAATCACTGATTAAGAAAAAATAACATATGTTTTCAGGAATAGTCGAGACTATGGCTCAAATCGTGAAGATTGAGCAAGAACAAGGAAATAAACATTTCACGCTGCGCAACCCTTATGCAGAGGCACTGAAGATCGACCAATCTATCGCGCATAATGGTGTGTGCTTGACGGTGGTGAAGATGGAAAGCGACCTCTATACAGTGACTGCGATGCAAGAGACACTCAACCGCACCAACCTCGGTGAAGCAAAAGAGGGCGATTGGGTGAACTTGGAGCGCAGTATGCTACTTGGTGAGCGTTTGGACGGGCATATCGTGCAGGGACACGTGGATCAGACAGCGCGTTGCGTGGAAGTGAAAGAAACAGAAGGTAGTTGGTATTACCGCTTCGAATATGAGAGCACGAAAGAGATGGCTATGCGTGGCTATTTCTGTGTGGATAAGGGTTCGGTGAGTATCAATGGTGTGAGCCTGACCGTTTGCGAACCCGATGTGGTGGATGGAAAAGGGTATGTCAGCGTATGTATCATCCCTTATACCCACGATAATACCAATTTCAAGTATATCGAAGTGGGAACACAGGTAAACTTGGAGTTTGATATTATCGGAAAATATATTACACGAATGAATCAGTTGATCAACGATTAAGTTATCAATCAAAAGAAAGGAACAAATTTAATTTAATTATATGGATAAAGTTAGTTATGCAATTGGCCTGAGCATGGGTCAAAATTTGATGGGAAGTGGTGTGACTTCCTTGGAGTATGCTGATTTGGCAGCAGGTATCAAAGATGTGTTGGAGAAAAATCAACCACAAATTTCGTATCAAGAGGCTCAACAAGTCTTGGGTAAGTTTTTCAGCGAGTTGGAGGCAAAGATCGCAGGCGAAGCAAAAGCAGCAGGCGAGGCATTCTTGGCTGAGAACGCTAAGCGCGAAGGCGTGAAAGTAACCGAGAGCGGTTTGCAATACGAAGTATTGGAGGCAACTATTGGTCAAAAACCAAAAGCAACCGACAAAGTACGCGTACACTATGAGGGTACATTGATCGATGGTACAGTATTCGATAGCAGCTACAAACGTGGCGAGAGCATCACTTTTGGTTTGAACCAAGTGATCAAAGGTTGGACTGAAGGTCTTCAACTGATGTCTATCGGTAGCAAATACAAACTCTACTTGCCATACCAATTGGCTTACGGTGAGCGCGGTGCTGGTGCAAATATTCCTCCATATGCAGTACTGATCTTCACAGTAGAGTTGCTCGGAATTGAATAATCATTAAAAACAAATAAACAATTAACAATGAAAAAATTAGCAATTATCCTCATTGCTGCAATGGCAATGATTTCGTGTGGCAATACTTACACAGGTAAGACCGTTGCCCTCACCAACCAAAATGACAGTATGAACTATGCCCTTGGCGTAGTGAATGGTGCACAGATGAAAATGTATCAACTGCGTAATGATTCTTCAATAGAGACCGTTACCGAGTTTATTGACGCTCTTCAACGTGGTTATGACGGTAAAGTAGAGGAACTCAGTGAAGCAGGTAGCATTGGTCGCAATATCGGTCATGCCATCAAAAACGCAGAGAAAAATGGTTTGGCAGATAATCCAGTATGGGCTATTAACCAAAAGATTTTCTTCCAAGGATTGGTAAATGGTTTGCGTCACGACACTACCGTGATGAAAGCAGAGGACGCACGCAACTACTTCCAAGCACAATACCAAGCAACTTCTGTGCTCAATGATAGTATTGAGCCAGGCAAAGTGGTAAAAGGTAAATGTATCTACAAAGTGCAAACTATTGCTTTGAAGAACCAAAACGATAGTATCAACTACGCATTTGGTTACTTGAACGGTGACGAAGTAGCTCGCTATGTATTGCTATTGGACACCACTGGTCAGTTGACCAAAGACTTTATTACCAATATCAACAAAGGTTTGAAGAGCAATGTAAAGAACCCACAAATCGTAAATATGGGTGAACAAATCGGCAAGAACATCAAAGCTCAAGAGGCACAAGGTCTGATTGGTGAGCCAAGTTTGGCTACTGATTTCGTTCTTATTAAGCAAGGTTTCATCAATGGTTTGCTCGGTTTCACCGAACAAATGGACGGTACACAAGCAGGTGAGTATATCCAAACCACAATGAACAACATCAAGTATGGCACCGTAAAAGAGGACGGCGAGAAGTTCTTGGCTGAGAATGCACTCAAAGAGGGTGTAACAACCACTGAGAGCGGTTTGCAATACGAAGTAATCAAGATGGGTAAAGGTAAAAAGCCATCTGCTACCGACAAAGTAAAGGTACATTACCATGGTACTTTGATCGATGGTACTGTATTTGATAGCAGCGTTGAGCGTGGCGAGCCTATCACATTTGGTTTGAACCAAGTGATCAAGGGTTGGACTGAGGGTGTGCAACTTATGCCTATTGGCAGTAAGTTCAAATTCTATATTCCACAAGAGTTGGGCTATGGCGCACAAAATGCAGGTTCTATCCCTCCATACTCAACATTGATTTTTGAAGTTGAGTTGCTCGGTATCGAGAAGTAATATTCGTTAACGAAAATTGTTAACATGGGCATCATCGCCAAACAAAGTATTCAAGGCACCATCGTCACCTATCTTGGGGTGGCGGTGGGCTTTGTTACTACGTTCTTTGTTCTCACGCGATTCCTTTCGGCAGAGGAGATTGGTTTGTCGCGCGTGCTGATTGATGCTGCAACACTATTTATCGGACTTGCCCAATTGGGCACTTCGTCCTCGATTATTCGTTTTTATCCGCATTTTAAGGCAAAAAGCGAAAGGTTAGAGGTTAAAGGCGATAATACAGACCACGGATTTTTCTTTTGGACATTGATTGTACCATTGGTGGGTTTTGCAATCTTTACATGCATTTATTGTGCGTGTCACGAGCCACTTAGTCATTGGTTTGGCGAGAAATCACCACTATTTGTGGAGTACTACTATATGGTGCTCCCTATGGCGTTCTTCATGCTCTATCAAACCATTTTTGAGACCAATGCTAACGTACGAATGCATATCGTCGTGCCCCGTGCAGTACGCGAGTTAATTACTCGTATTGGCTTGTTGGTCGTGTATCTATTGTATGCCTTTGATGTGCTGAATATCAATGGGTTTGTAGTTGCATTGTGCACGGTATATGCCGTAGCTATGCTATGTAATATGGGTTATCTCTTTTCATTGGGAGAAATATCACTACGCCCAGATTGGGAGTTTATTAGATGCAATCGTTCGTTGGTGCGACAATATCTATTGTATACTGGTTTTCTGTTGATTTCCGCAGTAGCATCGGTGCTTGCCCCTACCCTCTCATCGTTCTTTATTACCGCTGAAATGGGATTAAATTACACGGGTATTTTCGCTATTGCTACCTATATTGCTGTGATGGTTAGTATCCCATATCGCTCTATGACCGCCATTGCATCGCCACAGTTAGCAACGGCTATCAAAGAAAACAACCAAGAGGAAACGGCCCATCTTATGCAACAAGTGAGTAGCACATTGTTGCTCATTGGAGGAATGATCTTGTGCGTGATATGGCTAAATATAGATCTCATATTCCATATTTTGCCCAATGGTGAGACATATGCATCTGCCCGTCAAGTGGTATTGATGCTCGGTACTAGCCAATTATTTATCGCAGTGTGTTCGTTTACATCATCTGCACTCAATTACTCGCGATTTTATGCGTTTTCGTTATTGTTTTCGTTTATTCTAACAGCAGTCTCTATCTTACTTAACAACTTACTCATTCCTCATTTAGGAATGGAAGGTGCAGCAGTGAGCAATCTCATTGCTTATGCTATTTATTTTGTACTGATCGTACTAACGGTGCGTATTACACTTCATGCACCAACTTTTACACGTCAACATTTGAAGATCCTGATTCTGATTGTGTTGATTCTTAATATGAATTTCCTTTGGCAAAAATACTTGCCAATCAACAATATATGGGTTAGTAGTATTGTCCGCACAATCGTGTTGATGGGAGGCGGCTGTATGGTAGCTTGGTGGAAAGACCTCTCCCCTGAAATCAACCAACAAGTGCGTTCTTTAGGCGAAAAGGTAAAGGTTAGAGTTAGAGGTTAGAGGTTAGAGGTTAGAGTTAAAGGTTAGAGGTTAAAGGTTAGAGGTTAAAGGTTAGAGGTTAAAGGCAGGGTTATGCGATTTTTTATTCGATTTGCATATGATGGCACATCCTTTCATGGTTCGCAACGGCAGCCTAACGGGGTGACTGTTCAAGAGACAATGGAGCAAGCATTTGCTCTGATTTTTCGTGAAGAAATTGCCTTGACTTTTGCTGGGCGTACAGATGCTGGAGTACATGCCCGTGAGATGTATGCACATTTTGACTTAACCGAAAGCCAAGCCACTATTGCTAATCATAGGAACCTACTATTCCGTCTGAATGGTATTCTTCCCGACTCAATTGCCATCTATGATATTTATCATGTAACAGATGATGCACATGCTCGTTTTAGTGCAAAGCGTCGTACATACGAGTATCATGTGATTGATCATAAAGATCCTTTCCTATTGCCATACGCTACTCGTTTGCGTACGCCATTGGATTATGTAGCCATGAATGAAGCTGCACAATATCTAATTGGTCGTCAGGACTTTGCGTCATTCTGCCGCACACATACTGATGTTAAAACCACAATCTGCGACCTCACCCAAGCTGCGTGGGAAGAGCTCGGCAATGAGCATGCAGTCTTTACCATTAGTGCAGATCGTTTCTTGCGCAATATGGTACGTGCTGTGGTCGGTACCCTCTTCCTAGTAGGGCAAGGAAAAATGACAAAAGAGCAATTCGCAGAAGTCATTACCAAACAAAATCGTTGTTCAGCAGGCGATTCTGCTCCCGCACAAGGATTGTATCTCACGAAGATTGAATATCCAGAGGAGATATTTGTGTAGCGTGGAAAGGTGTAAAGTGTGGGGTGTTTGGTAAAGTATAAGGTGTAGAGTATTAAAGTGTAGGGGAAGCTTGTAAGAAAGCAAGCAAATCCGTCATATTATCAAAGACTTTGTCCGCTTGGGCAAGGTCTTCTTTTGTTAAAATGCCCGTATTCACCGCATAAACGGTGAGGCCAGCTGCCTTGCCAGAGCGAATACCAAGAGGCGCATTCTCAATGACAACACACTGCTCTTTCGCTAATCCAGAACGCTCCCATGCTTTCAGGTAAGGTTCTGGGTGAGGTTTTCCATGTGTCACATCAAATGCTGTTATCATCTGATCTTGCTGAAAAATAGAAGGGAAAACCGTATTTAGGCTATCTAATAAAGTACGCATTCCAGAGCCCGTAACTACCCAGATTTGATGCCCTTGATGTTTTACAAATTGTAGAACATCTTCTATACCAGGAATAGTAGGTGTTGTTGTCTGTAGCAATTGATGATAATAAGCAGATTTCTCTGCATAGATTGTTTTTACCTCTTCTTGTGTAGCATCTCTACCAAGAGCCTTCTGAAATGCTTCACGAATAACTGATTCACCCGTTCTTCCTTCGTTTATATAACAATCATATGCTGTAAATGACAAGCCATGTTGCTTCATGACTTCCTCCCATGCAATGGCATGGCGGGGCATTGAATCAAACAATACCCCATCCATGTCAAAGAAATATGCCTTATGTGATTTACTATTTGACATGTATAATCTACAATTTAATAAGGTACAATCAGAGATTATTGATGCTCTGGGCGCAGGAGATCATTCACCGTTTTTACAGGGTTGAAAGTAGAAACAGGCACCTCTACAAAAATGGTATTCCAACGGCTCATTGCACCATTCCAAAGTCCTGGTAACTCTAAGGCTAACAGCTCTTTACCATCTTTCGATTTGTGTGAGATAAAGCCCGTCTTCTCATCCACAAAGTCTGGCAAGAAGTAAGGTTTTCCCTCAACATCGCGGGTAGCACAAACAAGGTCAACTGGATTGAAGTGAGTAGCCTGTTGCATAAGTGCAGGATCAGAAATTTGACTCGACTCCAAGATTTGGCAAGAGATAGAGCCATCCTCCTCACGAACGAGGAAAGGACCACCACCAGGTTCGCCAGTATTCTTCACCACACCACACACACGCAATGGACGTGCGAGTTGCGCGCGCTCTTCAGCAGAGAGATTAGGATCTTGAAGTTTCTCAAACACCTTCTTTTGCTCGGTAACTAACACACCAGCAAGGAGTTGCTTATAGCGAACAGTATCGCCTTTCAGGCGGTCAGGCACCACATTGTCGATATTCTTGATGAAGATAATATCGGCATTTTGCTCGTTGAGGTTCTCAATAAGCGCACCATGTCCACCTGGACGGAAAAGCAATTTGCCATCCGCAGTACGGAAAGGAGTACCGTCAGGGTTGGCAGCAAGGGTGTCGGTAGAAGGTTTTTGCTCAGAATAAGAGATATGGAACTTCACGCCAAGTTTAGCTTCGTATGCCGCTTGATGCTCTGCTATATGTGCTTGGAAAAGAGGAAGATGCTCGTGGCTGACAGTAAAGTGTATATTTACCTCACCCTTGGAAGAAGCATACATCGCACCCTCAACCAAGTGCTCCAAAGCAGGGGTACGTGGACCATCTTCGTATGAATGGAAAAGCAACAAACCCTTAGGCAAGTTGCCGTAGTTCATGTCCTTGAGCAAGTGGCTCACCGCAGCTTGTTCGTCAAGATTAGCGAGCTGAGGACCAAAAGCAAAATTGTCCTTTTCTGCCAAGAATTTCTCGATGAAATCGGTCTTTTTGCCATCTTCAAGGTACTCGAAGAGATTCTTGAACATACGGCTAGCCGCTCCACTGGCAGGTACAAACTTGAGGACAGTATGTCCCTCGTTGAGGTAATCTTGCCATGCTTTGACATAAGCATCAATCTCCTCTTCAGATGGGTTGAGAACTCCGTTTCCGACCGAAGCGGCAGAAACAATGTCTAATTCAGGAAAACCAGTAGCAAAAGACTGGAGCTGTTTTTCGGCTTTCTCTACAGAAATGCCACGCGCCTCAAGTTGGGCGAGATCAGATGGAGTAAACATAGTATCAATGATTAATTGCGTGGCAAAGGTACAACTTTTTTTTGATATATGCAAATATCATTGTGCAATTTCAGTAATGATAGGGCAAACTTCTGGCAAAGGCAGAGCAAAGTTTCAGCAAAATCAAGGCAAAGACTCGGTAAAGGCAGCTCAATCACTAACTAATAACTAACTAATCACTAACTAATCACTAACTAATCACTAACTAATGACGGCTAATTGATAGGACAAGGACAGTATCAATCCAGTGGGTTGAAAAACATGCGATTTTTCAATTAGAAATAAATTTTCGTTTATTTATTTGTTTTTTTGCGTTTTTTTTTGTACCTTTGCGCGATAATTTGTGCAGATACACTACTCTGTAGTGAAATACACATTCTAGCAGTAGGAAAGGATATGAAGAATATAGCATTTATCGTGAACCCTATTTCGGGTACTAAGGCCAAAAATCGCGTGGGTAAGTTGATTCGTGAGTTGCTGGACTTGCAGCAATTTGCTCCAACCGTTGTTGTGACCGAATATGCCGGTCATGCGACTCAGTTGGCTCAACAGTTTGCGATGCAAGAGTATTATGCCGTAGTGGCCGTTGGCGGCGACGGTACCGTGAATGAAGTAGCTAGCGGTTTGATTGGGAGCAATACGGCATTGGGCATCATCCCAAATGGTAGCGGCAATGGTTTTGCTCGTCATCTGGACATCTCTACCCGCATGAACCGCGCAATCGAAATGCTGAACAGCAGCGAAGTGATCAACGTGGATTACGGCATGGTGAACGATAAACCATTCTTTTCGACTTGTGGTGTGGGATTTGATGCTGTGGTGGCCGAGAAATTCTCGGATAGCGAAAGAGGATTGAAAGGGTACGTTCAGACAATCTTCAAAGATCTATTCCAGTACAAACCAGAGAGTTATCATTTGAAAGGTCAGGATATATACATGACTACAACTGCGTTCTTGGTAAACTTTGCCAACGCAAGTCAATGGGGATACGATGCATATATCGCCCCAAAAGCAAGTATACAAGATGGCTGGTTGGACGTGGCAGTCGTGAGCGAGTTTCCAATGGTAGCCGCAGCCGGATTGGCATTGAGTTTGTTTACGAAAAATATCGATGAAAAGCTACATATGAACACCCTCCGCACCAAAGAATTGACTCTGACCCGCGAGAGCGAAGGAGTGGCACATATTGATGGCACACCAATCACTATGCCCGCAGAGTTGCACGTTCGAATCGTGGAAGATGGGCTGAAAGTGTTGGTCAAAAAGAGATTTTAGTGTGTAGAGGATACTGCAGCGCAGTATAGTGTTGAGAGATATGATAAAGAATGTGATATTTGACTTTGGGTGCGTGTTGGTAAACTGGGATCAACACAATCTCTATGATGCCCATTTCGGCAACAAAGAGAAAACCGATTGGTTTATCGACAATGTCTGCACCTGGGAATGGAACAACCAAACCGACATAGGAAAGACATTCGCAGAGTCGGTGGCAGAGAAGGTGGCAGAGTTTCCCGAATGGGAAAAAGAGATACGCATGTACTGGGAACGCTGGGTAGATATGATCGGTGGCGAAGTGGCAGGCATGAAAGAATGGATTAGCGAACTGAAAGCCGCTGGATATAAATTGTACGGGCTAAGTAACTGGTCATCAGAAACATTTCCATTAGTCAAGGATAAGTTTGCTGCGTTTGGAATGCTGGACGGCATCGTCATGTCAGGCGAAGAATTGATTGGTAAACCCGACTTGCGCATTTATCAAATTCTACTGGATCGCTATGGATTGAACGCAGAAGAATGTGTGTTTATCGATGACCGATTGAGTAATATCGAGGCTGGCGAAAAAGTCGGTATTCGAGGGATCGTATTCGAGAATTACGAGCAAGCGAAAAGGGAGTTTGAGGGTTTGGTATTTAGTGTTTAGAGATATGAAGATAAAAATCATTAATAACAGCAATAATCCATTGCCAAAGTACGAGAGTGCTCAGGCAGCCGGAATGGATATTCGTTGCCACTTGGCAGAGTCAGTAACCTTACAGCCACTGGAGCGCAAATTGTTGCCTACAGGTTTGTATATCGAGTTGCCAGTTGGCTATGAGGCACAAATTCGTCCTCGTAGCGGTTTGGCATTGAAACGCGGTTTGACCGTGCTGAACACACCTGGCACAATAGATGCAGACTATCGCGGCGAGATTGGCGTGATATTAATCAACTTGAGCAATGAGGCACAAGTGATTGAACCCGGCGAACGTATCTGCCAAATGGTGATTGCAAAGCATGAACAACCCGAATTAGTGGAAGTAGAAGTGCTAGGCGAAACAGAACGCGGTGCTGGCGGCTTTGGACATAGCGGTGTGAAGTGAGTTGAATGTTTAGAGAGATTCGGATATTGCTGGTTGTAGGCGCATTGCTCAATGGAGCAATGCTGGGTGTACATGCGAAAGAAACACCCAAACTGAGTGTGGAGGAAGAGCAACAGTTTCTCTACTATTTTTATGAGGCAGAGAGGCTGATTCAACTGCAACAGATAGAGCAAGCAAAGCCCGTAGTAGAGTTTTGCTACGCCCTAAACCCTAACGATGCGACAATCAACAACTACATGGGATTGTATGCCCAAGCCGAAGAACAAACAGACGCGATGTCGATGTATTTTCGCCGTGCATATGAGTTGAATCCACAAGAATATTGGTACAACCACCATGTGCTTTTGCTGCAAAGGGATGACAAAAAAATACAACAACAAGCCGTGAAACAAATGGCTGAGTTGGCCAAAAAAGACACAAAAAATGCTGAGCTGCACGGCGTGCTGCAAAAAGCATATATCGTACTGAAACAATATCGTCAGGCATTGGATGTTCAAGATCGTTTGGATTCAATCAATGGCTATGATGCAATGAGTGCAATGCAACGGTATCGTCTCAATGCGATGATGAAAAACAACAAACAAGCTATCTACGAAATCGAACGATACTTGGATATTGATCCCGACAATTATCAGTTTCAAGTGTTTCGTATGCAACTCTATGAGCAAACACATCAACCCCCCGCAAAGATGGTGCCTGCATATGAGGCTGTGCTGCGAATGGATTCGCGTAATATAGTAGTTATGAACAACTTGGCATGGAACTTGTGCCTACTCGGCAAAAACTTGATGCAAGCAGAAGAGTTGTCACGCATCACCATCATGCGCGAGCCAAGTAACCCCATCTACTTGGACACCTATGGATGGATCATGTATCAGTTGGGAGATTGTCAGTCTGCATTATTCTATCTCGAACGTGCGATAGAAAATAGCGGAGAAAAAGTGGAAAAAGAGATTGAAACACATTACAAAGAAGTGAAGAAGAAATGCAAATAAAGAGGAGAATCATATATACTCTGCTGGTTATCATAACGATAGCCCTCTCTTCATGTTCAGTAAGCCGCCGTGCGGCATCAAAATACCAAACACTATCTCAACGTGCACAAGTGACACTGGAATGGGGAGAAAAACAATATAGTATGAGTGGTGTGGTGCGCGTATGGCGAGACGAATTGGTGGTGATGTCGATCCAACCAATGTTTGGGATTGAAATGGTACGCGTAGAGGCCACCCAAGATAGCGTGTGGATATTCGACAAAATGAATCGCAGATATACCTCGTTGGCTTACAATGAATTAGCAAAAGTAGCCAACACAAAAATAAATTACAAAACGATTCAAGAGTTTGCTTCAGACCCCATCACAGATGACAAGAAGAGCAAAATGAAAATGGAGTTTGATTATGGCAAACATCACATGCAACTATTGTGTAAATTCTCCAACCGAGAATACAACACCTTGCAACCTCCTGCGCAAACAAAAACCAATAAATACAAACGAGTTAGCTTACGAGAGATACTGCCGATATGAAAATAAGAATCGTCATTTACATATTATGTTTGTTGGCACTACCTGTGGCAGCCCAAAATGTAAAGGAATTGCAGAAGCAACAACGCGAACTGCAACAACAATTGGAAGAAACAGCTAAGATGCTAAAACAAACCAAGCAAAGTGAGACCGCAACCGAAAATAAACTCAATTTGCTGAACAATGATATCAAGACACGCAAAAAACTCATTCGCAATATTCAAGGCGAAATCAATGCTCTGAATGGTGAAATGGGTACGTTGCGTCAGAAACGTTCATCACTTCAACAAGAGCTAGAAGCAGCAAAAGAAGATTATGCTCGTCTTGTACGCGAGACTCATTATGCAGACATGCAGCAATCCCCTTTGCTATTTTTACTATCTGCAGAGAATTTTCAACAACTAGTACGAAGAGTACAATATATGCAACAATTTGCTGCATATAGAAAAGAACAAGTCGAAAAGATAGAGTCGCTACAGACAGAGATCGATATTCAAAACACCTTGTTAGAGGAACGCAAAAATGATCGTTCAACTGCATTGCAATCACAAAAACGCGAGCAAGATAAACTAACACGCGATGAACGCAAACAAAAAGACATGCTTAAATCGCTGAAAACAAAGGGGAAAGACCTGTTAGCCAAGCAAAAAGAGCAACAAAAGAAAGTGGACGCACTCAATAAGCAAATCGAGGAGATGATTGCTAAGCAAGTGCGTACTACAACGACGTTAACCAAAGAACAACAGCTCATTGCTGGTGGCTTTGAAGCGAATCAAGGACGACTGCCATGGCCAGTGGAAAAGGGATTTGTAAGTGGGTACTTTGGTAAACATCAACACCCAATTCATGAACATGTGACAATTGACAACAAAGGTCTGTATCTGCAAACTGTGAATGGAGCTGACGCACGTGCAATCTATGAAGGAGAAGTGACTTGGTGCGCACAGATGAATGGCAATTACGCTGTGATCGTTCAACATGGTAATTATCGCTCGGTGTATTCTCCTTTGAAGAAAATTTATGTAAAACAAGGTGATAAACTCACTGCAAAACAAGCTATTGGTGAGATATATACCAACACAAGTGAAGATAATAAGACCGAATTATATTTTCAAATATACAAAGATCGTTCCATCTTGAATCCGAGTTTGTGGTTGGCACAATGATGGATATAATATGTAAAAAACAACAAAGAATATGAAAACAACAAGAATAATTAGCTTACTACTAGTAATAGTACTAGTATGTGGATGTAAAAGAGACAGTTGGTTAGATTGGCAAGTCCAAAATCAACTGTGGTTGCAAGATAATGCCACGAAAGAAGGCGTAGTTACAACTCCAACAGGTTTGCAATACAAGTGTATTGATGCTGGTTGGGATAAATCTGCTCGACCAGACGAATCAAAGACTGTAATCATTGATTATGAAGGAAAACTCGTTAATGGTTATACATTTGACTCAGCGAAGTATGCAGAGTTGCCAGTAAGTGGCGTAGTATTGGGTTTTGCCGAAGGACTAAAAAAAATGCATCAGTTTGGCGAATATGAATTTTATATCCCATACAATTTAGGCTACGGAATGAGTGGCAACGGAACAGAAGGAAATTCCAATTTCATTCCACCATATAGCACCTTGATTTTCCGCGTTTACTTGCATAGTATCTATTAATGCGACATTGGTGGATCATATTGCTCGTATTACTGGTATGGACATCCTGTGATAATGTAAACTATCGCAGTTCTATCCCCAATACACCTGTTAATTACACGGTGTATATTACCCGTGAGCACCCTAATTTCGTTGTAGAAAATGGTTTTCAGACAATGTGCATCACCAAACGCACTTTTCTAGAAGATTATATCGGCTATGCAGGGTTACTGATATGGGTGGGAATGGACAATAATTACCATGCAGCCGATCTGTGTTGCCCCAATTGTGTCAAGCGCGATAAGCCCATGTTAGTAGATGGACTTTACGCAAAATGTGAACTCTGTGGTGAGCATTTTGATATTAGTTATGGCTATGGCATACCCACAAAAGGTATTACCCGTGAACCAATGAAGCAATATCATACGAGTTATCGAAATCTGGCAACAGGTGCACAACTACATATTTTTAACTAAAGCTTAACCAAGACTAAACAACTATGCTTAGCATCTACAAAGCATCTGCAGGTAGTGGTAAGACACACACACTAACTGGCGAATACCTGCACATGTTGTTTCGCGATTTTCAATCACATCGCGAAACAATGATGCCTCATAGCCACATCCTAGCTGTAACTTTTACTAAGAAAGCTACGGCAGAAATGAAGGAACGCATATTGAAAGCGTTGTTTGTCTTGTCAAAAAATCCAAAGGAATCGCCATATTATCAATCAATTACCAATACATTTAATCTTGATGCAAAAACAATTCAAGAGCAATCTAGACAATTATTGATAGGAATATTACAAGATTTTAGTCGCTTTTCAGTATCAACTATTGACGGTTTTTTTCAGCAAGTGGTGCGCACCTTCGCCATGGAACTCGGCCTGTCTACGACATATGACTTGGCATTGGATAATGATGAAGTAATCCAACAAGCCGTGGACGATGTGTTCCGTAAGATTCGTTCAAATGAAGCAGAAAACGAAGAAATTATATCTTGGGTTACTGCCTTTGCAGAACATAACATAGAAGAGAACCAGAAGTGGAACCCTTATCAGTCGGTAAGCACATTTTCGAAAGAGTTGAAGAAAGAAAAACTAAAACGCAATCTGGCAGACGTAAGAACTTTCTTTGCCAACAAAAACAATATTATTACTTATCGACAAGAGTTGGAGAATACTATTCACAACGTAATAGTCAAGACAGAAGCGATTTTGCAAACAGGTCAAAAGGTCACTGAAGGCGTAGAGGGCCTAAAAAAAGCGGCCATTTCAGTGTTTGAGAAAAGTGCAGAATCTTTTCTAAAAGATGGTTTGGGCAAAACAATTTGGAAAGTGCTCAATCAGACTGAGGAGATATATACCAAAAGCAAAACAACAAAAGCACAACAAGAATTTCTTGTGGACTTATACCACACTAAATTGTTGCCTTTGTACCAACAACTGATTGATATTCTAGACAATGACCGAATAGACTACTATACCGCTAGAGCTATCTTGAAACATCTATATGCCATAGGATTGATCCAAGATGTAGCAGGCCAAGCGGAACAAACCAACCGAGAAACAGGACGATTACCACTAGCAGATATCAATCTACTGATTCATGAGGTGATTGATGGACAAGATACACCATTTATCTACGAACGATTAGGACAGTATTTTCGCCACTTTATGATTGATGAGTTTCAAGATACAAGTGCGCTCCAATGGCAAAACTTCGAACCTCTTATCCAAGAAGCAGAAAGCAACAACAATGATAACTTAGTAGTAGGCGATGTGAAGCAGAGCATCTACCGATGGCGCAACTCTGACTGGCGATTATTGAATCAAGTAGATCAATCTTTTGGAAATACACAGTTGCCTAAGATGGATAGTAATTGGCGAACTGCAGAACTACTCGTGAAACACAATGAACAATTAATGCTGCAATATAGTCAGTGGATATATCAAGTTCTTCAACACGAGGGATGGGATCAAAGCATTGATGTTCAATCCATTAAGCAGATATACGCACAAGACGCCATTCACCAAGAGGCCAAGCAATCTATTCCGGGCATTATTCATTTACAGTTTTTTGAAGGGGGAAAAAATGATGTTGTTATGTCATGTCTCTCTGCATTGGAAAACCAATTAAAGCAGTTGCAGGCAGAGCAGATTGATCTTGGTCGGGTTGCACTATTAGTACGCAAGAAAGAAGAGGCAGAAATAGTAGCAAAATATCTAATCGAGCAAGGATATACCGTGCAATCAAGCGAAGGTATGCGCGTTCATTCGCATCCTGCAGTGAAATTACTAGTTGCAATCATGCAGCAAGAAGTAAATAGGCAACAGCAAATCACAGATGACGTTACTAATGCCATTATCCAAGAATTGCATATACCATTCACAGAAAGTGAACAAACTGCCATAGAGCACGCTGCGAAGTTACCACTATATGAGTATGTGCAAAAGATGATTGAGCTACTGCATCTAGAGGAAGAAGATGGTTCGCTGCCATACTTAACAGCCTTTCAAGATCAAATATACCAATTTACACAAAGTCGAGTTTCTGATGTAAAATTATTTTTGGAATATTGGGAACGCAAAAAAGGCAAAGTCTCAATTCCTGCTCCTGCAGTAAACAATGCGATACGTATTATGACAATTCATAGTTCCAAAGGATTGGAATTTGACATTGTCATGTTGCCGCTATTTTGGTGGAATTTGAAAGATTCTGATTTTAATAATCGAAATAATTTTCTATGGTGTAAACCTAAGACAGAGCCATTCAATCAGATGCCTATAGTAGCAGTATCTCTGACAAAAGATATTTTGAACACCCATTTTTGCAATGAATACATCCAAGAAATCACCTCTCAATACATTGATTATCTAAACCTTACCTACGTAGCATTAACACGTCCGAAGTATCGATTGTATGCCTATGGTCCACGATTTGAGGACGTTGAGAAGCCAACTTCTAAAATAACCAATGTGGGGCAATTGTTCTCTAGTTTGTTGTATCAGACTAAAGAGACAGATAATCAAGGTGAAGAGACTATATCGTTGCAACAATTGGAAGACGGGTCATGGTGTTATCACAAAGAAGATCCTAATCCAGTCCTCACTCCCCAAGAGAAAGCAAACGATAATACACGCCAAGCTACCTATGTATGTAGCCCTATCGAAGGTCGCCTGACATTGCGAAGCCGCGCAGAAGATGATTTTGAAGAAGATACACCTCTGGAAACCGTTGACTTAGGAATACTGATGCATGAATGGTTGGCAGAAATAATCACATGGGCTGATGCACAAAGAACACTGGAGAAATTGCGTATTATAGGGCGAATTACAGAAGCACAAGGAGAGCAATTAGAAGCACAATGGCAACAATTACGAACTCTACTACAACGCGAAAACAAGAACCATTGGTTTGATGGTTCCATGCAGGTACTAACAGAACAAACAATCCTCTCTACCAATGGTAAGACATATCGTCCAGACCGTATTGTAATTCGCGAAAAACATGCAGAAGTGATTGATTATAAGTTCGGTAACGAACACATAGATAGATATAACGAACAACTACGCAATTACACCCTAATGCTGCAACAAATGGGTTATACCGTAGATGCTTATATCGTATATGCAGCATTACAAAAGATAACTAAAGTACACTGATATGATAACCCATGAAGAAGTAATATCCATCGGTAAGATTACCCGCACACATGGTAAACGTGGTGAAATACAATGCCTTATGGAAAACGAGTATTGGGATAACGCAGATGCTACCTTCCTAATTCTTGGTATCGACAATATACTTGTGCCCTTCCGCGTCCTTGATTGGCGTGGCAAAGGAAACGACTCGCTAATCTTTCAACTTGACCGCATAACTGACGAGCAGATAGCACAACAACTAATTGGTCATCAAGCCTATATGCTCAAATCTGACATTAGCGAAGAAGATGAGATTTTGCCAACATGGCAAAGTTTGAAAGGTTATCGAGTAATTGATACAGATCAGGGCGAGCTTGGCACTATCACAGATGTAGATGAAACAACTATCAACACCCTCATTACTCTTGATAATGACCAACTTATTCCATTGCACGAAGATTTTATCATTGACATACAGCAAGAGGAACACCAAATAACCATTTGTTTGCCATTTATTTTCAACAAAGAATAAATTATGCAAAAAACTACTATACAAGAAATGAACCGCCTCACACCAGAGGCATTTCACGAGACTAGGAAAGTGCCACTGATTGTGGTACTCGATAATGTCCGTAGCCAACACAATATTGGTGCTGTATTCCGTACTGCTGATGCCTTCTGTCTACAAGGTGTATGGCTCTGCGGTATATGCTGTTGTCCACCTAACAATGAAATTCATAAGACAGCATTAGGAGCAGAACTCACTGTGGATTGGCAGTATTTTGAGCAAACATTAGATGCTGTGAAAGCACTACAAAAAGATGGATATACCGTTTATGCCATAGAGCAAGCTCATGGTGCAAGTCTACTCAATGAAATACGATTGCCCCAAGACAAAAAAACCGCCATTGTGATGGGGCATGAAGTATTTGGAGTACAACAAGAGGTAGTGGATGCTGCAGATGGTTGTATTGAAATCCCTCAATATGGCACCAAACATTCGTTGAATGTCAGCGTAACAGCAGGCATTGTCATGTATGAACTAGCCAATATGCTAAGGTGACAGGTGAAAAACGTAAAATATCATTACTAGCTCCAGCCCGTGACCTGGAAGTAGGAATAGCTGCCATCCAAGCGGGCGCTGATGCTGTATATATTGGTGCACCAGAATTTGGTGCGCGCCAAGCAGCAGGCAATTCCCTAGATGATATTGCACAGTTAGTCAAATATGCACATCGCTTTGGTGCTCAAACACTTGTCACCCTTAATACTCTACTCTACGAAGACGAATATCCTCGCGCATGCGCGCTCGCACACGAATTATACAAGGTGGGAGTAGATGCTCTCATTATCCAAGACCTACATCTATTGGATTATGATCTGCCCCCTATTCGCCTGCATGCCTCTACACAATGCGACAACCATACTAGCGAGCAAGTACTTCATCTACAACAACTTGGTTTCCGCCGTGTGGTCCTTGCCCGCGAACTATCCTTAAAACAGATACGAGCAATCAATGATACAATATGCTCTACCTCGACCCCAATCGAACTAGAAGCATTCGTTCATGGTGCATTGTGCGTAAGTTATAGCGGACGTTGTTATCTCTCCGAAGTACTGATGAACCGTAGTGCCAATCGTGGTTGTTGCGCACAACTCTGTCGCCAACGTTATGACCTGCTTGACAAAGACGGAAACGAAATTTTAGATATTCATGGTGAACCTATTCACCAACGCTACCTACTCTCGTTGCAGGATATGGATCGTAGTTTGTATCTCGCAGAAATGATTGAAGCAGGGGTGACTACATTCAAAATTGAAGGACGCTTAAAAGACCGCGATTATGTAACCAATATTGTAGCATATTATCGCCAACTGCTTGATCAACTGATAGATAGTAACCAATATTTGCAATCATCCTCTATCAAATCTATCTATCAATATAACTTCGCCCCTAACCCCGCCAAGACCTTCCATCGCGGAAAGACCGACTATTTCTTGCATGGTCGTACCACCAATATGGCCAATTGGCAAACCCCAAAGTCAACAGGAGAAAAGATAGGCAAAGTGGTCGCCACAAAGCACAATGCCCTATTAGTAGAATTGGAGAATGGCATTACACTACACAATGGCGATGGCATATGTTATGGAGACAAAGGTTTCGCAATCAATAAGATAGAGGATAATTGGGTCTATCCTAACATTCGAATATCAGATATCGAATATCCGTTACTAGGTACAATACTCTACAGAAATTTAGACAACGAATTTCTGCGTTCATTGAAGGCAGAACGCCGTATACCTGTGGTCATTCGCTTCGAAGCAGTAACAACAGGCTACCGCCTAACAATTGGTAAAGAAAGTGCATCCTTTGATGCAGCACACCAAATAGCAAGTAACCCGCAACGCGCTTTACAAACAATCATTCAACAACTCAGTAAACTCGGAGATACAGATTTCATTGCTACTGATATCCAAGTATTTGATCATGGAACATTGTGTTCCGAGACATTCCCGTATTTTATACCCATCAGTCAGATTAACCAATGGAGACGCCAATTAACCAACCCTTAATGACTTGTAAGTATTGCATACTCAACGAGTTGGGGCACTGTAGGAAGATTAATCCTATGGTCAATGAACCACGCTATCTTCGTTTGCAAAACGGAACGATTCTCACATTGGAGTTTGATTGCAAAAATTGCGAGATGCGCATTTCGAAACGCTAAATGGCAGTCCACCCAGTTGCTAAAATCCTTTAAACTAAAAATACATGGCAGCACATCAAGTAAACGTTTATTTCTGGTTAATTGATACAATTGCTTCTGGCAATTTGACTCGCGAAGATATTAATCGCCGTTGGGCACATTGCCGCTATAACGACAACCACGAGACAATGTTTCCAGAACGTAGATTTCATCGCTATAAAGATGAAATTCAAGAGATATTTGATGTAAACATCCGCTGCAACAAGTCATGCGGAAATACTTATTATATTGAAAATAAGGATGATATATCGGGTGGATTCACACGTAGATGGTTGCTAAATGCAATGGCAGTTCACTCCATGCTAGATCAAGCTCAAGATATCAACGAATGTGTGCTATACGAAGATATTCCAGAAGGAACTCAATACCTAAGCATGATTGTGGATGCAATTTGCCAACGCAACAAGTTGCAACTGACCTACCATAGTTTCAACCGTCAAGAACAATATGAACTGACTCTAGCTCCCTACTGCTTAAAGGTATTCAAACAACGTTGGTATGTAGCAGGATGCCCATCTACTCACCCCGATGAGATTCGTATCTATGCACTTGATCGTGTGCAAGTTATGCGTCCAGCAATAGAGGGTTATGTTTATCCAAAAAATTTCGATGCTAAAGAATTCTTCGCTCCATACTATGGCGTTTTCCGTAATGCAACACCAACCAAAGTCCTCATAGAAGCCACACCCAAATCAGCACAATTCCTACGCCTATTGCCATTGCATGAATCACAAAAAGAGCTTCGGCAATTCCATGGGAATACATTTTTTGAGTACTTTATTGCTCCAACACTGGATTTCATTCAAGAATTGCGAACACATGGCACCGACATTCGCGTGCGTGAACCCGAAGAATTGGTAAAGATATTCCGCGAGGAAGCAAAAAAGGCCTATGAGATGTATTGCGAATAACACATCCATTCCTTCGACAAAGGTTCGGTAAGGGTTCGGAGTGATAACGGTGTGGTAAAGGCATCTACCGCTTATCCACCGCTTATCCACCCGATAAAGATGCAAAAAAAATAGCAAAACATACATATTTTAGAAAAAAAAGTGCAAAAAATGCACTTTTTTTGTTTTTTTTCTGAGATACTGACAAGTTTTAGCAGTATGTCGCAGTAATTTTGCAGCGTCAAACGAAAAAAAGGGAAATAATGCTAATTGGAACGTTTCCACAAAAGACAAAAAAAGTATTAACTCACAAAATTACACGACTATGCAACTGGAATTTAATTTTAATCAAAAAGACTTGCAAACCAACGCAAAAGAGTTTTTTAGCAACATGTATAGTGTCCTGATTTGGATGCAAATCCTATCACAACCAGCATAATTACATAAAAATAAAATATTCATATTCACTTAAAAAAAAACATTATCATTATGACAACCAATCAAAACATGGTGAATAGTATCACCAACCAAACCGAAATCACAACATCCCGTATGCAAAACTATCGTATGCATCTTCGCACCATCTGTAATGGTCTAGAGGAAATGGCAAAAGCCGCAGGTCGCACCAAATATACTTGTAATCAATTACTTCGCGAATGTTACAACCTCGTGGATGCAGAGTTTCACACCTATGAAGAGTGGAAAGAACAAGGCGCATTTGTACGCAAAGGACAGCACGCTTATCTATTTTGGGGTAAACCCATTACCAATGAAAGAGGCATCCGTTACTGCCCCGTTGAGTTCCTTTTTGCTCGCGAACAAGTACAATTTAAGGAAGCATACTAAAAAAAATTTGCAAGTTTAGCAAAAAAGTAGTACCTTTGCAAAAAATATATATTGGGTACTATGGCAAAAATACTTGTAATCGACGACGAGCGTGCTATTCGCAATACGCTGAAAGAGATTTTAGAGTTCGAAGGCTACAGTGTAGAAGTGGCAGAAAATGGTCGCATCGGTTTAGATCGCGCCCTAGCAGGTTCGTACGACCTAATTTTTACGGATATTAAGATGCCCGAAATGGATGGCATGGAGTTTCTTCATGCCTACCATGAAGGCATGTCTCAACACGGCGAAGAAGCTCCTGTGGTCGTAATCACAGGACACGGCTCAGTGGACTCTGCAGTGGATGCGCTGAAGAGTGGTGCATTTGATTTTATTCAAAAACCATTGGATCTCAATCGATTACTAGTAACAACCAAACATGCTCTGGATCATAAATCCCTAGTTCAAGAGACTAAAGTACTCCGTAAGAAAGTCGGCAAACGTAATCAAATGATTGGTGAAAGTGCCGTTATTGAGCGTGTACGTGCAATCGTTGATAAGGTGGCTCCAACCGAAGCCCGTGTGCTCATTACCGGATCAAATGGTACAGGAAAAGAAGTAGTAGCACACCTCATTCACGAAAATAGTAATCGCGCCAAAGGACCTATGGTGGAAGTCAACTGCGCGGCCATCCCAAGCGAACTCATTGAGAGTGAGCTATTTGGGCACATGAAAGGTAGTTTTACTGGCGCAGTAAAGGATCGCGCAGGTAAATTTGAGCAAGCAGATGGTGGTACATTGTTCTTGGATGAAATTGGCGATATGAGTTTGTCCGCTCAAACTAAAGTATTGCGCGCGCTGCAAGAAAATGAAATTACACGTGTGGGCAGCGACAAAACAATCAAAGTAAATGTACGCGTGATTGCCGCAACCAACAAGAATCTGCAACAAGAAATCGAGAAAGGTAACTTCCGCGAAGACCTATTTCATCGCTTGAATGTAATCCCAATTCATGTTCCTAATCTAAAAGACAGAAAAGAAGATATCCCATTGCTAGTCAATCACTTTATCCAACTAATCTGCAATGAACAAGGTTGGAAAAACAAGAGCATCAATGACGAGGCCATCCAAGCTCTGCAAGCACACGATTGGCCAGGCAATATCCGCGAATTGCGCAACGTAGTAGAACGTCTGATTATTTTGTCGGGCGACACAATCACAGCAGAAGACGTAAGTTTGTACGTTTACAAGTAACTATGTTTCTGCGAGAAATCAGCATATTAAACTACAAGAATATCCGAGAAACGACTCTACGATTCTCGGACAAACTCAATTGTTTCGTAGGGCTAAATGGGCAAGGTAAAACCAATATATTAGATGCCATCTATTATCTCAGTTTTACAAAATCCGCATACAACACTATTGATAGTCAAAACATTACGCATGATGCCGACATGGCACTCATTCAAGGACGATACGATTTAGATCAAGCATTAGACGATGCTCCAGAGGTTATCTCATGCGGTATCAAACGCGGCGTAAAAAAGCAATTTCGCCGTGGCAAAAAAGATTATCAACGCCTAATTGACCATATCGGATTAATCCCATTGGTGATGGTTAGTCCACAAGATAGCGAACTGATTAGCGAAGGTAGCGATGAACGCAGACGATTTATTGATGGCGTAATCTCACAATATGATAAACGCTATCTAGAACATCTAACCCACTATAATGCTCTACTCAAACAACGAAATACTCTCCTAAAACAATACGAAGATCACCCTAATAACGCGCCCACAGAATTGTTTGAAGTGATTGAGATGCAGATGGTGGAATATGCTAAGTATATCTTTGAGCAACGCACAGATTTCATTCAACGCTTTGTGCCAGCCTTCCAAGAAGTATATGCGGCCATCTCAGGAGACAGTGAGCAAGTATCATTGCACTATACCTCACAGTTGCAAGACCGCGATCTGGCAGAGGCATTTGCGCGTACACGCCAACGAGATCTAATTGTAGGCTGGACCACACAAGGTATTCACAAAGATGAATTAGATATGCGATTGGGAGAATACCCACTGAAACGCGTTGGTAGTCAAGGACAACAAAAATCCTATCTGCTCGCCATGAAATTAGGACAAGCGATATTCCTGGGAAAACCTATTTTGCTATTAGACGATATCTTCGACAAACTAGATTCGGAACGCGTGGAACGCATTATTCGCCTCGTAAGTAGTGACCGTTTCGGGCAGATTTTCATTACTGATACCGACCGCCAGCATCTTACGACTATTCTGCAAGCCACACCAGAAGCATCATCGATTTTTCAAGTCAAAGATGGATGTTTCCAACCATTCTAATCCTTGCATAGAGAACGGAATAGACAAGATTTGCAACGCTCAGTTTTAGTGGTTGGAGCAAAAGGTATTTCTGGATTGTAAATTTCTCGTAACAAATCCATTAACCCTTCTTTGAATTCACTCTCCACATCTGCGGTATAGACCGAATTCTGATCTTTCTTCGCAACAATAGTAGTATCAGCAACCTTGTTGCTTGAAATAGCACGCACCGAATAGATATGTGGTACAATATTCACATTATCTAACAGAAAATCTGGCGATTGTTCCTTCAGCATCCAACAGTAGAGCAATGTCTGTAATGCTTTATCCTGATTTTCTACACGGTCAAAAACATGGTTCATATCTTGATACTCCAAGTGTGCAGACCCTGTTTTGTAATCAATGACGCGCACCTCATCGTTGCGTTTATCTATTCTATCTATCTTACCAACAAATCGTATCGTGCTCCATTCGGGAATTTCAAGATCTGCTTTGACATTCGTTTCGCCTGCATGATAGTAGAATGGCGCTATTTGCAAGTCATGTGCCAATATATTACGCACATAATTGCGCACTACATGCACTGCTAATGGGTCATTTTCGATCTCATCAAACGGAAGTGTCTGCCATTTCTCTTCCGTTAATGAATCAAGTATCTCACGAAGCGAATCAGCCTGAACATATTGATTCTCAAATGGTTGGTATAGTATTTCCATTATACGATGCAACACTATTCCCAATGTATTATCCGCAACGACGACATCATCTGGACGATCTGGCTCTCTCAAACCAAGCACATAGCGATAATAAAACTGCTTTTGGCAATAGAGATATTTATTCAACATTGAGGCAGAAAACGACCATTGTTTCAAATGATCCAATCGCATAAGCACTTCTTTCGACTTCTCTTGTGCGGATTTATTGGAAACACCCTTGGTAATTGTATCTACTATATGCAGGTGTTCTATCTCGTAGCCATACTGCCACTGTAGTTGATACAGATAGCGCGAAACTTCACCCGAATGTTGGTCATCAGCCGTAGAGTTAGTAATCAGCCAAACATGTTGCGCATAGGATAACATACGATAGAAATTGTATGCAAAAATAGCGTTTTGACGTTCTGGCGTAGGCAAACCAAAGCCACGACGTAATATATATGGGATAAAACTATTACTATGCGAGCGCCCTGGATAGAGTTCATCATTGAACCCCGTAATAATAATATTATCAAAATCCAGCGCGCGTGTCTCTAGCACGCCCATCACTTGCAATCCATTGAGTGGCTCACCCACATAAGGAATCGTCATATCCTTAGTCAGCATACGAAGAATTTGCATCACTGCTTCTGCAGAAAAGGTCACTTGTGGATATTGCTCAATTACCTTTTCAATTTGGGATATCGTTTTGCACAATAGATATAACGCTTCGCTATTTTCTTTGGTTCTCAAACCCACCAATCTTTCGCGTAGCAGAGCCAACATAGGCAACCCATCTGTAGGCAGATTATCCCATTCTTTCTCTGGATATGCCACTAACATATATAGGTCAGAAGCACGCACAGGATAACCCATTGTGACATTGATATCCGTCACCGATTTGGGGAAACAATCCAACAATGGTATCAATAGTTGCTCATCGGGCAGCACCACAGCTGTCCGCGTAAAATCAGCTCCCTGTGAAGTATCTTGAGGATATAATTGCTGCAGAATATGGTAGACCTCTCGTGCCTCACCCACTGTAGATGACACCGAAATATGCGTTATCGTAGGCATCGTTGATTCCTCATTTGCAGGAATAGCATAGCGCGATTGGAATAATTGCAGATTGTCCTTCATAAACAAGGACGCACGATTCTCTGGATCGGACAAACAGGGATTTTCGTAATCAAAATAAAAATCCGCACACCCTCTGTCGCGCAGTAAAATCAACAACTGACGTTCTGACTCAGTCAGTGCATTGAAACCAACAAATACATAGTGCGATCTAAATCGCTCTGATGGAATAGCATTCCAGTGTTCAATCACCTGCCGATGCAATAGTCCTTCATATGCCAACTTATCTTGCAACAAACTTGCTTTCAGCCCATTATACAACGGATAAAGCAATTGCCACGTACGCAAAAAATTAGTATGCATACGACTATTATTGTGGCTAAGAGATTCATGAAACTCCCCCCAAAAACGTGCAATAGCCTGGCGTTGCGTCTCGGTCAAAGAATAAAAATGTGTGTCAATATCATGAACGTCTTCTACGGCCTCATATAGCGCTTCTACATTGGAAACCAAGTGGTTATCTATCTCCGAAAAATCTGCCAGCATCATCTTTCCCCAATGCAAGAACTGCTCTACCGGCTCTGCTTCAGGACGCAAATCTTGGTACAATGCATATAACCGCATCAACATCGAGAGCTGATCTGCCACACATAAATCTGATAATGAACCAAAACATTCATTAATCGTCATGATTTCGGGTGAGAATATCGGACGCTCCAAAGCTTGACCTAAATATTTACGGAAAAACAATCCTGCACGACGATTAGGAAATACAAACGTGTACTCCGACAATTGCTCGCCCACTTCTTGGGCAAATACCTGCGCCAATCGTTTTAAATACGAAGACATAGTGCGTTATTCGTCTTTATCTATATGTAAAATACGTTTCACCACGCGTTTTATGCGTGTAATCATGGACCAGGTTTTGCTAGTAGGTGGAATCTCCATAAGCAAAGTGTCCATATCAGGACCACCGGTCAACTGCTCTGGATAAACCACCATCGAACTAAAATTAGTAAAATGTTGCGTCAACATGGTTGGAATCTCTTCAAATAGGGGGTGATAACTAGCTGTTGATTTGCGTGAGGACAACAACACCAACATATCATTATCCACTATTGTTTGGGATATGATACCTACCTCCTCCCAACCATCCATATTGCGGAACGCGGCACGCAGATATTTACCAGGACGGCGACACATTGTTTGCAATGCTATCTGTGTATCTGGATGTGCGTAGAATACCACTTTCGCGCCTAATTCGCCTGCCAAACGGCGCACAAGACCAAAGCAGGTGATAAAGTCGCGTTCTTTCTCCGCATAACGAGGCACTGCTACTACTAGGCGATTGATTGTATTGATAGGTTGTACTTCATTGTACACAATCACTGACTTGCTGGTATGTTCCACCATATTTGACACATCTTGCCAGTCAGCTGATTGTTTGATTTCAATATTATCTAATGTTGCCATTTCGCCGATCTCGCGCAATGTAGGACGAAGATCTTTGCCCACAGAAGTTAGGAGCCAATAGTCATCTTCGTGGTAAGCTTCCAGCTGTGCACTCTCCTGCAATGCCAACTCTTTGGCTGCATGCTCGGTAATGAAACTGGCAGTAGTACATAGTATCAGAATCATTAGCACTGAAGCATTGAGAACTTCCACGGACAGGATATCCATTTGATAAGCAATTGTTACGATGGCCAAAGTACCTGCCGCTGTCGCATGTGTAAGACCGAAGACCAACTGCCTTTCGTGTTTTGAGAAACGGAATACGCCCTGCGCCATCCACGCGGCAATACTCTTACCCAACAACTTGGTCACAATCATTACAACAGCAATCATCACCGTTGCCCAGCCGCTCCAAAAGGCCTGAATGTCTATCATCAAACCTACACTAATCAAGAACATCGGCACGAAAACACTATTGCCCATAAAATTGATTCGACTCATCAATGGTGAGCGGTTAGGTAACAAACGATTGAGCGACACGCCACAAAGGAATGCGCCCAAGATGCCTTCCAATCCTGCAAAATCGGCCAACCACGCAGCTGCAACCAGCATCAGCATCACCACCATAAACTCGGAAATAGGTTCGCGGTAGCGCTTGAAGAACATACGGGCAAAGCGAGGGAATAGCCATAGCACACTCAGCAGAAATATAGCTAAGACTACCAATTGAATTACATAGTCCTTTGGCGTTTGCGCGCCACCGCTCATGCCTTCTACTACAGCTAAAACCATGAGAGACAGCGTGATAGCAAACATTGTAGCACCTACTGTCACATTTACTGCCACATTCTTCTGTACGCCATAACGGCTCACAATTGGATAAGTCATCAGCGTATGGCTACCATACATCGCACCAAGCAACAGACTTGATAGCCAACCGAAATCTAGCAAATAGCGACTTGTCACTATACCCAACACAAACGGAATAAAGAAGGTGCACAAGCCAAAGAACAACGATCGATATTTGTATTGTTTGAAATCATTAATATCAATCTCGCTACCCGACTGAAACATAATATATAGCATGCCCAGCGAACCTAGAATTTTGATAGTAGGTCCTTCGTTCACGATGTTGAGAACCGATGGACCAATCAAGATACCCGCCAAGATAAAGCCCACGATACTTGGTACGTGGATCCTACGACACGCAAGTGGCACAAACCAAATGATGCCTATCACAAGAGTCAATATCAATAATGTATTCATAGCCTCTAAACTCTAAACATACCTCCCCGTTATACTATTGGGGTGCTTGCGAATATCATCGATAGTGCCAGTTGCCACTACGGTACCGCCATCGCGACCGCCGTCGGGTCCCATATCGATGAGATAATCGCACGAGCGTATCACATCGGGGTTGTGTTCGATAATAATCACCGTATTCCCCTTATCCACCAAGCGGCGCAACACGCCCATTAGCACGCGCACATCCTCAAAGTGCAAACCCGTAGTGGGCTCGTCCAAGATATATAGGGTCTTACCTGTGCCTGGACGTGCCAATTCGGTCGCTAGTTTCACGCGTTGGCTCTCGCCACCCGACAAGGTGGTAGAGGGTTGACCTAACTTGATATAACCCAAACCAACATCTTGCAAGGTCTTGATTTTCTTCAAGATATATGGTTGACTCTCAAAGAACTCCACGGCTTGATTGATAGTCATATCTAGTACATCCGCAATGGATTTACCTTTGAAACGTGCTTCCAATGTCTCACGGTTGTAGCGTTGTCCACCACACACTTCGCAAGGCACATACACGTTTGGAAGGAAGTGCATTTGGATGGTCTTGTAGCCATTGCCATTACACTCTTCGCAGCGACCACCTGCGTTGTTAAACGAGAAGCGACCCGCCTTCCACGAACGAATCTTACTCTCTGGCAACTGCGCAAACAGGTTGCGAATATCAGTAAACACACCCGTGTAAGTCGCTGGATTACTGCGTGGTGTGCGACCAATAGGCGACTGATCCACTGCGATAACTTTGTCAATATGCTCCAATCCCTCAATGCTATCGTATGCCAAAGGCGCACGCAGACTGCGGTAGAAATGTTGGCTCAATATTGGGTAGAGGGTCTGATTCACCAAAGTAGATTTGCCACTTCCCGACACACCCGTCACGGCTATCATCTGACCCAATGGGAAAGAGACATCCACGTTCTTGAGGTTATTGCCGCGGCAACCGCGAAGCGTAATCACGCCTTTCGCCTCTAAACTAGCTACGCTCAACGTAGCGCTCAATTCCCCGCGTAGATACTTAGCAGTGAGGGTATCAGCTTTCAGCAGTTCGGCGGGAGTTCCCTCAAACACGATATGTCCACCCAAACGACCTGCCTTGGGTCCGATGTCCACAATATAATCTGCTTGACGCATCATATCCTCATCATGCTCCACCACAATCACTGAGTTGCCCATGTCGCGGAGTTGCTTGAGAGAGTCAATAAGACGCTGATTATCACGCTGATGCAAACCGATACTTGGCTCATCCAAGATATAGAGCACATTCACCAACTTGCTACCCACTTGCGTTGCCAATCGGATACGTTGATTCTCGCCACCCGACAAACTATCCGACGAGCGAGACAATGACAAATACGACAATCCCACGCTCAGCATAAAGCCCAGACGGGAGATAATCTCCTTGATAATTGGCTCAGCAATAGCGCGTTGTTTGGTAGTCAACTTGGCTGGCACATTCATCAGCCAAGCGCGCAGATCGGTGATATCCATTGCCGACAACTCGGCTATATTCTTATCCGCAATGCGAAAACTCAATGCTTCACGACTGAGACGTTGTCCTTGACACGCAGGGCAAGTTGTCCAAACCTCTTCCTCCTTCTCATCTTTCTCATCATCACCCTGTTGCACATACGCCAACATACGGGTGTACCAGTTCTCGTCATCCTTGATAATCTCATCCAAATCACCGTTATCCGATTCCCGATTTCCGATTCCCGATTTCACTTTCCCCAATCCTCGACAGCAAGGGCACCAACCCTGTGGCGAGTTGAACGAAAAGGTATGTGGTGCTGGCTCTGCATAACTCATACCAGTCGTTGGACACATCAAGTGCCTTGAGAAGTAGCGTAATAACGATGCTGAACTATTCTGAGCCACGCTAATCGCCATCACGCCATCGCCTTGGGTCATGGCTTTATCGACGGTAGCGCGTAAGCGTTTCAAATCTTCTCCAGCCTCATCACCTTCTCGCCTTATCGCCTTATCGCCTAATTTAAGACGGTCAACAACCACTTCGATGGTGTGATTCTTGTAGCGGTCAAGTTTCATCCCTGGTACAATCTCTTGCACCTCGCCATCTACACGCACATGCAGATAGCCTTTGCGACGAATGGTCTCAAAGAGTTCTTTGTAGTGTCCCTTGCGGTTATTTACCATTGGTGCGAGCACCAACACTTTCTGCCCTGCATACTCACGCAGAATAAGGTCAATAATCTGATCATCAGTATATTGCACCATTTTCTCGCCCGAAGCATAGGAGTATGCATCAGCAGCGCGAGCAAACAAGAGTCGCAGAAAGTCATACACTTCGGTCACCGTGCCAACCGTACTTCGTGGATTGCGCGAGGTCGTCTTTTGGTCGATGCTAATCACGGGAGATAGTCCTGTAATCTTGTCCACATCTGGGCGTTGCATCGTGCCGATATATCCGCGGGCATAAGAGGAGAAGGTCTCCATATAGCGACGTTGACCTTCAGCAAAAATGGTATCGAATGCCAACGACGACTTTCCGCTACCAGATAAACCAGTGATTACCACGAGCTTATCTCGTGGTATCTGCACGTCCACATTCTTCAGATTATGTACGCGTGCACCTGTAATCAGTATGTCATTGCCCTTGGGATACACTCCACCAAATTATTTTGCGCCTGCAAAGGTACAAAAAAAAACGGACATATGCAAGAAAAATCTATTTTCTTACTACCACATCCACCATCTTTCCCCTCATCGCCTATAACCTCTCCCCTACAACCTCTCACCTCTAACCTGCGGCAAAGCCGTCAATTAGCCGCTGATAGTTAGTGATTAGTTAGTGATTAGTTAGTTATTAGTTAGTTATTAGTTAGTGATTGCCGAGAGGTTACCATACCTTTACCGAAGGGATAGTCTATCTTGCCGCGTACTTTACCAACACTCCCATATTCATTCTTCGTCAACTCGACTGTACCACCAACCAACAACCACAATGGCACTACCAATCCGCCTTCTGCCAATTCTACATAGAGATATTATAAAAAAAATAGGCTGCCCGTGAAGGCAGCCTATTTGAATTATATGAATGCTAGATTATTTAATCACAGCACCTTGAGCGTTGTACTCAACGCCGTCCTTGGTAATGATCAATTGACCGTTCTTAATATATTTTGCAGGCATTTTATTAGATATTGACGTATTCGTAACATCAGTCATATCTGAACCATCATATATAATATGTATTGGCACATCGTATGAGTTGAATGCATATACTTCTAGATAAAGTTTGCCGTTTTTCTTTGAAACGGTCACAGTTCCTTTGACCCACATGTACACATCTGAAAGATAGCCTTGTGGTGTCACTATGGCATAAAATGGTGTAGAGAGTTGATTATCTTCTGTTGGTCCGGTACTAGCTAATATTGTGCCTGGGCGGTATGACTTATTGATTTTATAAACACCCTCTGGGATTAAGATTTCCTCATCGCAGGAATCCACAAAGAAGTGCATAGCCATCAAGTCGGATTGGTCTGCAGATCCAACGGCTAGATAAACATATCCTTCATCCGAGTAATCTACGACTGATAAAATATCGGCTGATGTGTACTTCTTATCCACGCTGCCCGTCTGTTTATCACCTCTAAGATATACCCGCTCATATTTCGTAGTCATTGTAATATGGTAGAAGATATGGTTAGAGCAGATAACCTCTGCTACGGCAGTAATATTACCACTCTCATCCATATCCACTGTCATTTGCCCCCATTCGATAGGCATCATGCTAGTCATAGTCATACCCTCCATCGTAACGATATAGGTATTGCGATGATCCATTTCCAAGCGACCGCCTTCAGCACCAAACTTGCCAAACATACCGTCATTAACAAAAGTTCCTTCAATTTCTTCGGATAGTGGGCTGAAAGCTACCACATATGCTGTGTCTGGTGAAGGGCCATAAAGTTGGTAGAATCCTTGTTCGCTACGCATGTCGCCGAACTCTACAGGAAAAGAGAGTGTAACTGTATCAATTGGGGTAGGTACTGTGTACCACAATTCTATATCATATAGGACAGCATCCATGCTGATGAGATGGGCCTGCATGATGGTGGTATCGCCAACTTGGAAAATACGACCGTTAATGTCTGCCAGATTAGTAGACGTTTCAACAAGAGTGTTTCGTACACCACAGAAATCACGATCTATATCATGCATACCAAACTCGCTATCCATCTCCACACCATGAATCGCAATGGATGCAAACAAGTGCTCATCCGAATTTTCAAAATATAAATAGTTATCCATATCTGGGGTAAACTCAGCATGAGACGATTTATCAAATCGCACCACTACTGTATCTGTAGGTGTGGGTACTATATATACCAAATTAAAATTATAGAGTATATTATTATCGCCGCGCATAGATCCTGTAATTGTCCACCGTTCTTTATCATCTAATTTTGCGTGAATAGTAGCATCTAGCGAACGTACTTTTTGGTTATTACTATGATCTACAAGTTCAATCGTGACATTATCCTTGCTGGTATAGGAACCTTCGAGTGCTTCCGAGCCTACCCATGTGCCAGCTATAGTATAGAGGTTGTTGCTAGCTTTAAAGTTGACAACCCCAAGATATTCAGCCAAATCATCATTAACAAGAAGATTCGAACAACTGAAATCGACAACCGAGGTTGGTGCAGGTAACGTATGCACCATAGACAGCACATATTGTACAGTATCATTGGTTAGGAAAGCGACCTGCGCAACACATGCCAAATCATTGTTGATAGTTTGTGTTTGGACGTCCGCTTGAATAGATAGGATATCCAATGTTTTACCTTGATGAATGAATCTGCAGTTTGACAACTCAAACTCCTTCATAGCATGTTTACCAAGTAACTCAGTACTATTAACAGTAAATGTTGCGTCATAATCATCATTTTTTCCTGCAAAAGTAAATGTACTATCCGTAAACTGCAATGTTGCATTGTAAATCTCTGCAGTATATTGTTGACTAGGAGTAATACTGTTATGTGTGCATGTCACGAGATAGGTCACACCATTTTGTCCGAGCAATGTGGCACTAGCAATGGTTTGTTTGAGGTTTTGACTTACGCGTTTTTGTTCCATCGTAAGTGTTACACTATCAAACATTACGTACGATCCAGCGGGTGTTAATATATAGGAATCCACCATGTTTATTTCATCCTTGGCAGATGTGAAGGTGCCATTACCATTATTTGCAGGAGCATAGTATGCTAATACGAGTTTGTATTGGTATTCTGGTGTACCTGATTCGTTGCCAAAGATCTCCATATACCAATCACCGTATTGATTGTCATATCCATATTTGGAGAACCCATCAAAGTTCAGAACAACTGTTTTTTCTGGTACATAAGTACCTACAATATGGAAGACTTGATCTTGAGCGGTAGGCTCTTTACCGAACTGGGCTGTGGAAACCGTAGCATCAAGTTTTTCGATGCCACCTTCTTTGCTCCATGTGCCTTTGCCAGTAACCTCAAGATTACCAATAGTAGCGTAATAGATACTATAAGTCTTATAACTATCATTAAACTCGTTGAGATAGATTGTAATCGTACCATATGTCTCGCTTTTACCAGATAATACGAGATTGGCATAGCGACCTGTGCCTTGCACCTCTTTGTGGGTAATCGAGAACTCTATCTCCTCTGGTTCTACTTGGACTAATCTACTATATTGATACAAATTGATAGTAGCAAGAATAGGATACTGCAATGTAGAACATAGTAACAACAATAAAAATACTCTCTTCATATTTAAAAAAATGTAAAATGATAAAATGGATGGCAAAGGTAATAAAAAATTATAGAATATACAAATTTTTATTTTTTTTATTTTGTATTTAATATAAAAAGAAGGATTGTCAATAACCAAACAACTATAAGATATCAAAAAAGGCCCCTCTTACGAAGGGGCCCTTTTATGTATTAGTGATATGTTAATTATTTAATCACCGCACCTTGTGCGTTGTACTCAACACCGTCCTTGGTAATGATCAATTGACCGTTCTTGATAACCTTAACAGGTTTAACAGTAACAGTAGCGTCTTCGATGCTAGAACCAATTACATTACCAGAGATGTAAACGTAAGCTGCAAAACCAGTACCTGGGTTCTCAATCAAACCTTCAACTGTAACAACCTTATCAACTGTCATAACAGCAAGGATACCCTCGCCGAAGCCCAACCATGGGTCATTGTCACCCCAACCACCAACGGTAACGGTAGACATAACCTCAGTAGGCTCTGTTGACTCTGGATAGTAAACAGGTACCTCAACCAATACTGGATAAGTAGTGTTGTCGGTAGAGTCAGTCCAGTTAGCAGTCATTGTCAAGGTGTACTCGTAGGTGCCCTCGAAGATCTCGATCTTACCTACTTCAACCATAGCATCCTCGATAATGATCTCGATAGCCTCTACTTGAGCTGCTGACATTGTCAAGTGGAACTCAAGATACATGCCATTCCATTGAACCTTGATAACAGCCTTAGCTGCTGGAGCCCAAGGATCAATTTCATATACATAACCCTCTACGAAGGTAGCTTCAGTACCCATAACAATTACAGAACTTTCTGGAACCAACGCGAATGAACCATCAGTTGGGTTCTCCTCGCCAAGACCAAGAACTACCTCAATTTGGAATGCAGAACTTGGACCACCATAGATAATAAGGTTGTCAAGATCAAATACCATATTGGTGATCTCATCCTCGTAGATTTGGTAATCTGGTTCACCAGCCAATGTAGCTTCCAATGAGTAGATTGTAGCGTCAGCCACGAGAGTGATAAGCAATGCGTTTGACTCCTCTCCCTCAACTACCTCAACAGCAGTAGCTGCAGCAGTAGCCTCAACAGCCTCATCAAGATAGAGCATATCCACGTAGAGAGCACCTGCAAGACCATTGGTGATGTCAAGGATTTCAACACCGATAAGTTTGCCCTCTGGAGTAGCGTATGGAGCAACCATCAATACTTGCTCGCCTACAGTTACGTAAGAAGCACCATTGAACTTCTTGCCGAGGTCCTCGTTAAGAGCTACAGAAGTAGAGATCTCAACATTGTTGGTCTCAGGCTCAACGATCTCCATTGGGTTGATCAACTCAGCGTCCATGATCCAGTTCATCGCACCGAGAGGAGAAGCGTTCAACTCATATTGAGTACCTACGGTAGTC
>JBGVMY010000009.1:0-32756 GCA_045124995.1 Paludibacteraceae bacterium
AGAATGTAGTATCTTTGCATCCTCTTTCAAAGAGTCAACCTTTTTAGGACTCCAGTCAACCTTTTCAGGAAACGAGTCAAAAAAGTACGTTTTTTAAGATTATATATCAGTAATCGAGTCAACCTTTTTCAGGTTTAGTCACATTTTGTAGGCAGGGAGTTGAGTCGGAGTTCTCTCGGTCTTCTCTCGGTGTTCTCTCGGTGGAATTAGGCAAGGTACAAGAGAGGTAAAAGAAACGGCAATCTTAACAAACAGCACTTTTGTAGTTTGGGAGTTCCTATGTTGTTCCTTGGTTCTTCTTTGGTTCGTCGTTGGTTCTGAGCCCGAGGGAGATAGGGACGGTACAACGGAAGGAAATCTTAATTTTAGGTATAAACTATGAGTGATGAGTGATAAACATAAAGTGTACACAAAAAAAGCACAAGCCAAAAACTTGCGCTTTTTTTTGTTATTTAGTACAGAACTATTTACAAGGTCTTTGCTACCTCGATTTGCTCGAAGGTCTCGATGAGGTCGCCTTCTACGATGTCGTTGTAGCTCTTGATGCTCAAACCGCACTCCATGTTGAGACCAGCCTCCTTGATATCGTCCTTACCATGCTTGAGCGAAGAGAGTTCGCCAGTATGGATCACGATACCGTCACGGATTACGCGGCATTTGTTAGCACGTTTGGCTTTACCCTCACGCACGATACAACCAGCGATAGTACCCACCTTGGAGATACGGAAGGTTTGCAATACCTCGAGGGTAGCAGTAACCTCCTCTTTGATCTCTGGCGAGAGCATACCTGCCATAGCAGACTTGATCTCATTGATAGTATCGTAGATGATGGAGTAGATACGGATATCCACCTCCTCGTTCTCCGCCATCTTGCGGGCTGTGCTAGTAGGACGCACGTTAAAGCCGACGATGATCGCATCAGAAGCCGCAGCGAGAAGGACATCGGAATCAGAGATAGCACCCACAGCACCGTGGATAACATTGACTTGGATATTCTCGGTAGAGAGCTTGATGAGCGAATCTTTGAGCGCTTCCACAGAACCGTCCACATCACCTTTGACGATGATATTGAGCTCTTTGAAGTCGCCAATAGCCAAGCGACGACCAATCTCGTCCAAACCAACGTGTTTCTTGGTGCGGAGCGACATCTCGCGTTGCAATTGCTCGCGTTTGTTAGCAATCTCGCGTGCCTCTTGCTCGGTAGCCATCACATTGAACTCATCACCCGCCTGTGGTGCGCCGTTGAGACCAAGGATGAGACATGGTTCGCCAGGAAGCGCCTGTTGGATGCGTTGTCCACGCTCGTTGAACATGGCTTTGATCTTACCATGATATACACCTGCGAGGACGATATCTCCGTGGTGGAGTGTACCATCTTGCACGAGAATAGTTGCCACATAGCCACGACCCTTGTCAAGCGAAGACTCGATGATAGAGCCCTTGGCACGGCGGTTAGGGTTGGCTTTCAACTCAAGCATCTCGGCTTCGAGAAGCACTTTCTCAAGGAGTTCGAAGACACCTTCACCCTTCTTCGCAGAGATATGTTGGCATTGGTAAGAGCCACCCCAATCCTCTACGAGGATATTCATACCGGAGAGTTGCTCTTTGATTTTCTCTGGGTTAGCGGTAGGCTTATCGCACTTGTTGATAGCAAAGATCATTGGTACACCCGCCGCTTGTGCGTGGTTGATAGCCTCGACAGTCTGTGGCATGACAGCGTCGTCAGCAGCCACAATGATAATCGCGATATCCGTTACCTTCGCACCGCGGGCACGCATGGCGGTAAACGCCTCGTGACCAGGAGTATCAAGGAAAGTGATATGCTGACCGTTCTTGAGTTGCACGTTATATGCACCGATGTGCTGGGTGATACCACCTGCCTCACCTGCAATCACGTTGGCATTACGGATATGGTCGAGGAGCGATGTTTTACCGTGGTCCACGTGACCCATAACGGTCACAATTGGGCAGCGCTCGGTGATATCCTCCTCGTTGATTACCTCATCGGCATTGATTTCCTCTACCACCTCGGCAGAAACGAACTCGGTGGAGAAGCCAAACTCCTCAGCAACGAGGTTGATAGTCTCTGCGTCAAGACGTTGGTTGATACTTACCATCACACCAAGCATCATACAGGTACCGATGACCTTAGTCACAGGCACATTCATCATCACAGCAAGGTCGTTAGCGGTTACGAACTCGGTGAGTTTCAACACCTTGCTTTGCTCTTGCTCCGCTGCGCGTTCTTGCGCCAATTTCTCGCGCTCTAACTCGCGACGCTCACGTTTATGCTTGCTGGTAGTACTCTTACCCTTGTTGCCTTGCAGGCGTTGGATAGTCTCTTTGATTTGGCGTTGTACTGCCTCGTCATCAACCTCCACTTTAAAGCCTTTGGCCTTGTTGTTCTTCTTTTGAGGCTTCTGGTTGCGCGCATCGTTTACGTCCACCTTATTTTGTTTGATGCGCTCGCGCTTGCGTTTCTCACCATCTTTTGGAGCATCAGCAGCCTTGCCACCACCATTGTTGTTGGCAGCAGGTTTATTGGCTTTGCGTTGTTGCTCACGTGCCTCACGCTCTTTGCGCTTCTCCTCTTTGGTTTTCTTGGTTGGGTGAGTGGCTGTGTTGATACTACTCAAGTCAATCTTACCCAATACCTTAGGCGCATTTTTCAGCACAGGCTTGCCGAGACGGAAGATTTCTTCTTCCTTCTCCTCTTCATGTACAGGCTCCTCTACTCTCTCTGCAACCTTTGCAGCTTCAGCAGCTTTCTTTGCCTCAGCTTCGGCTTGTGCCTTGGCTTCAGCCTCAGCTTTGGCCTTCGCAGCAGCTTCTTTTTCTGCAGCAATGCGTGCCTCTTCCGCCTTTTGAGCCTCCTCTTCTGCAGCTTTGCGAGCAGCCTCCTCCTCTTTGCGTTTTTTATCCGCATCCAGTTCGATCTTACCCACCATCTTTGGTTTTGGAATTTCGGTAGGGATATGCTCTGGTTTCTTTGGCTCGTCAACAGCTACTGATTTAGGAATCTCTCGCTCTTGACGCTCCTGTGCCTGACGCTCTGCCTCCAACTTCAACGCCATATCCTTGTTGAATTCTTTAGCGAGCAGTAGGTATAAGTCGTCATCGATACGGGTGTTCGGATCCGTAGCGATTTCCTTACCCTGCTTTTTACAGAATTCCACGGCGGTGGACATGCCGATGTTTAATTCTTTACAAGCTTTGATAAGTTTAATTGCCATAATTTATTTATTTTTAGATCATTTCATTGTTAGACCGCTTCGCTGTTAGAGGTTAGACCACTTTGTTGTTAGAAATTAGACTTTCAGAATCTCAGCCCTTTCGGGCGGTCTAATAGATAAAGTCGGTCTATCTTCTCTCAGCGCAAAGCGCGTTCTTTATTATTACTCTTCAAATTCAGCAGCGAGAACGTTCAATACCTCGTCAATAGTCTCTTCCTCGAGGTCAACGCGCTTGATCAATTCAGCACGCTCTACACCCAACACAGCTTTTGCTGTGTCCAAACCGATAGCCTTGAACGCATCCAATACCCATTGATCAATCTCGTCGTTAAACTCATCCAAGTAGATATCCTCGCTATCAGCCTCGTCCATCTCACGGTAAACGTCAATTTGATAGCCAGTAAGCATACTTGCCAACTTAATGTTATAACCACCCTTACCGATAGCCAAAGACACCTCGTCTGGTTGCAAATATACCTCTACCTTCTTCTCTTCCTCGTTGATATTCATCGAAGAAATTTTAGCAGGTGCCAAAGCACGTTGCACATAGAGGTTAATATTGGATGTATAATGGATCACGTCGATATTCTCGTTGCGCAACTCGCGCACAATACCATGGATACGCGCACCCTTGATACCCACGCATGCACCTACTGGATCAATACGATCATCGAATGACTCTACAGCCACTTTAGCACGCTCACCTGGGATACGAGCAATATTCTTGATAGCAATCAAGCCATCGTGCACCTCTGGTACCTCTTGCTCAAACAAACGTTGCAAGAACAATGGTGATGTACGCGAGAGAATGATCTTAGGATTTTGATTCTTGTTATCCACTTGTACCACAACCGCACGCACAGTATCACCTTTGCGATAGTAGTCAGTAGGAATTTGATTTTGCTTAGGTAAATAGAGTTCGTTGCCATCATCATCCAAAAGAAGCATCTCTTTTTTCCAAACTTGATACAACTCACCACTTACAACTTGACCAAGCATTTCGCTATAGTGGAGATAAAGATTTTCTTTTTGGAGATCCAAAATACGGCTAGCCAAAGTTTGACGAAGATTGAGAATCATACGGCGACCAAAAGACATAAAGTCAACCTTATCAGTCACCTCCTCACCAATCTCAGCCTCATCATCCAATTCCAATGCCTCTGTAATACCAATTTGAGTGTTTGGATTAGCCACATCATCATCCTCCATCACGAGGCGGTTACGATAAATCTCCAAATCGCCTTTGTCTGGGTTGATAATAACGTCATAGTTAGCATCAGTACCATACATTTTGGTAATCACATTGCGAAAAGAATCCTCCAACACATTGATAAATGTTTGGCGGTCAATGTTTTTGAGCTCTTTGAACTCTGAAAAAATGTCAATCAAGTTGATTGATTGTTGTTGTTTTGTTGCCATTTCATCAGCATTGGCATACGAGAAAAATGTCTAGTGCATCTGACTCGCCACCATGCCTCCTCTTACTTCAAAACGCGTTTCTCAGTAGATACAGGAGGCTCCTCCATGCCTTGAGGGGTTAAATGTTTATTGTTACTATTCTAAAATTTCAAATCGTACTTAGTGTATTTCACACCATCATATGCAAATGTAAGCGTCTGGATCTCTTTTTGCTTACGCTTTTTACCTTCTACCGCCACCATTACCTCAGTGTCAATAGCAAAACTATCCATATCCACACTCACCAATACACCACGATACTTCTTCCCATCCAATGCCAACACCTCTACATCATGGTTAAGGTGCTTCATATACTGCATCTTGGTTACAAATGGCGCAGTCAAACTCACACTACCCACTTCCAAAGCATAATCCTCTATGCCCTGAGCATCCAATTGCTCAACCAGATAATGATTTAGCTCTGCACAAAACTCTACATCCACACCTTCCAACTTATCTACCTCAACAAGGATCTCATTTTGTGCACTTACCTTCAAGGTTATCAGTTCGTAACCAGTACCCTGCAGCTTCTCTGCAATCAAATCCTGTATCAATTGTTTGTCAATCATAATTCGACTATTTAAATGATTAGCTATCCTATTTTGATAAAATTGAGGGAACCTTTTCGGGTCCCCTCATTCATTTCCGCTGCAAAGGTACGAAAAATATCTGACACAGCAAAATATTTTTGTATTTTTTTGCAAAAAATATCATCATCGCAATAAATCTGCGACTAATCATATGATTATTTCAGCTTGCCTCGTAGATAAAAATCAAAAACAATACTTCGCTGAGAAATTATTGTAGGATATGATGTTTTTGGTTTGCGAATGGTATTTTGTTTTTTATTTCTATTCAACATTCGCAATTTCAAAAACTCACACCGAGCATTCAATACTGCTTTGGCATTCAACCACTTACCTGCAAACAACATCTGTAGTGCTGCCACATAATCCATAAAGAATCTAACAAAGAGTACAACATGTACTTTTGAGGGTGGTAAATTCTTATATAACATCAAAAGATTGTTACGAAAATTGAGAAAAGTCTTTCTTGGACTATCATATCCCAAAGCACCTCCACCCAGATGATAAACTACAGATTGTGGCACTACCATCACTTCATAATCATAGGTGTGCAAACGCCAACACAAATCAATTTCTTCCTGATGTGCAAAAAACAAAGCATCTAATCCTCCTACTTGCAAATACACATCTCTACGAATCAATAAGCAAGCTCCTGAAGCCCAAAAAATAGGTACAACATCATCATATTGTCCATGATCCACCTCTACATGAGTCAAGAAACGCCCTCTACAATATGGATAGCCCAAACAATCTATCATACCTCCAGAAGCACCTGCATGTTCAAATAAAATATCATTTGAGCCTTTCGCGAGGGCATCTTCCTTAGATTGCCAACTCAATATCTTAGGTTGCACTGCCGCTACGCGCGCATGCGTACGCATATATGATAATAAGGTGTCTAACCATCCATCAGTAACTTCTACATCGGAATTAAGAAGGACAACATATTCTGCCTGCACTTGCTCAATAGCACGATTATAGCCCTCTGCAAAGCCATAATTTTGCCCCAATTCAATCACTCGAACAGGTTGAGTATGTAAGAAATCCAACGAAGCATCAGTAGAACCATTATCGGCAACCACAATTTCCACCCCATCACCTTGTGTATATTGTAATACAGAAGGCAAATAGCGACGCAACATCGACTCGCCATTCCAATTTAATATGACAACACTACACTCTAACATATTCAATTACCTATCCAACGGCTAGAATCCAAAAGAGAATGCTAAAGAAGTGGTAAAGTTTTTACCTTGATAAAATAACGGACAAAAAGTATCCAAATAATGCTGAGCATCACCCACATCCTCACTAAGCAAGGCATTTGTCTTCTGATTATCAAAACCTTGAGCATTATTATACTCCATAGAAAGTGTGAGGTACATATTTGGATGCACTTCATACACACCATCAAAACGCAAGGCATCATTGCGATAAATGGCGTGATCAAATGGTTTTTCAGCTATTGTCTGACTAATACCACCATCACGAATCACACCATCAGGTCCGCGGTACGCACGCAAATAAGCATAAGAGTTATATTTCACATCATTAGTATAACTCAACTTGAGCAACATACCACGAATAGGACGATAAGCTAATTCCGCATAGATTGATTGTGCATTATCGCCCATATAATGCCCCATATTAAAACTATTTGAAGCGTATGTCAACACATCTATCGAATGCGTGTAACATGCTATATATGAGCGCATAAACTCAGTTTTAAGGCTCAATCCCTTTACTGGCCATCCCGACCAATTAAATCCTACTAAATAGGAAATCGGATTATGCTCTGGATTACTTGGTTTGATACGTGAAAGCTTAAATTCATCCAAATAGAAAGATCCATATAAATGCAAATGGTCTACAGGGCGCACTGAAAGTGATGCAAAGGCCTGCGAATTTTGATTCTGAGAAGCAATACCCTTAGTAAGCAAGTGGTCTAATGACTTATAAAAGGCTATTGGTATCAAATATGCCGCCTGAATCGTGTTTTCTGCATAGATAATTGAGTTACCAAATGAGAACGACAACTGCTTTAATGGGGTAAAAGTAAACATGTTAGCCGCCATAAACTTATTGTATGGTCGGTAATTTTTGGCCAAAACTCCTTCTTTGGTTGTATCCTCTAAGTAAAAAGAGGTAGAATCCATCACATTCGACACCAACCAAGCATGAAAGTAATCCAATTGAAACCAGCGACATGGTGTCAGCTGTAGAGTAATCATAGGTACAGCTGGATTACGTCCCGACAAGATATTCGATGCATGGTAGGCATCCCCCCAACGAATATTCTCACGTTGTATGCCAATACTACCCCACCACGTGTAGAGACTGATGCCACCTTTGGAATCAGAGAAGTCTCCTCCATAATTAGCCTCTTTATACTGCACCCCCGAGATATTACTGAGTGCAGGCTGCGCTTGAGAAGCACCATAATGTATGCGTGCGCCGTACATACGCGCATAAGAATCTGCAAAATAATGGTCACTGAGCCAATTTCCGCTCCACGAATTATCACGCAAACTTCCCCAGACACTCAGATGGTTAGCAATGTCCATTTGCAATTCAGCTCCCCACCAACGCTGCAATATAGCACCTTTCTTATTCGCCATCACATTAGCACCTAAAATAGGGCGAAAACGCATCTTGAAGGTATTATTCTTTGCTTTATAACTAAACTGCGGATCTGCAAGCGAGAGATTGAATGTGCTATGATCTGTATATTGTACATGCGCCTCAACCATCGTATCACGCTCTAGTGCAAACTCATTCAAATAAAAATTCAAATCCTTCTTTTGACGAGTATTCAGTAGAGTATCAACCATTTGTGCTTGTTCTAGCATGCACGCGACTTGACTGCGTGTGTATGGCCGAATAGACGTTTGATGACCTGCAATTACACCATCCGTCATCAACTCATCCAAGAAATCATATAGACGTACATATGTCAATGGTACAGGGATATTCTGCGCCCCTACATACCAACAAAAAGACAATAATAGACTTATTACCAAACAAATACGTTTCATAATCAGTGGCTTCGTGCCCGTTTAAAAATAATGGTGCAAACTATTTTCCAGAAATAAATAAAATCGGTCCTAACAGTACCTTTCTCCTCACACATTGTGAGATAACGCATTTCTGATGCCTCAATCTCATCCAACGTTTTAGGCATATCAGCATAAAACGGAGGTAACAGTCCTGGTGTATGACGCACACGCTTCTCTTGCAACTCATTACTATACAATGAAAAATAATGTTGTGAGATAGGCCGCACGCCTACTAATTTCATATCACCTTTAAATAGATTGATCAGCATAGGCAGTTCGTCCAACCAATACTTACGCGCAAAACGTCCTATTGTCGTAACCCTTATATCATGGTTAAACTTACCACCTTCCTGCAAAGAATATTTCTCATAAATGTACGCCTGTAAAAATTCGGAATAGGGGTGCATGGTTCGTAATTTATACACATTGAATTTCTTACCTTTCTTCCCCACTCGATTCAGTTTCACAAGAATACCATAAACACGTTTCTCAATAATATGCGGACGGAATTTTCGGCGAGCTATCACGTAATTGAGATCACCTATCTTTCGCTCAGCCACAATATCAAATCCACAATAGCACAAGCGCCCTAACACTTCCGCTTTGCTCAGAACTCGATCCTTACCTTCTGTAATATCAAAATACAATCGCGAAGTCATAAATAATTTGGGCATAACGCGCTTGTACAAAAAGAATGCGATATAATACAACCAGCTAATTACCAGCGGATAACGATGTAGAATATTACGTTTTGTGACTGATTGAGGTTCAAAACAACATATCCAGATTCCATCATCTGGCAGTTTATCATTGACCGTTGCAAACAATTTATTCACACCTCGGATTTGATTCAGAGGCATAAAGTTGATTAATGTATCGTAGCGATAATTTTGTAATTTCTGGATATTATACAACTCTGTGGAGCGCAATGTAAAGGTATTAGATGAATATAGATTCACATATTGCTCTATATATCGAAGTGTAGCTTTACTCGAAAACTCCAACATACTTGCGCGCAAACCATCCTTATCTTCTTGGGATAGTTCTTCTGCCGCTTTAAGCACAGTTTGCGGTTTCCGTTCTGCTGCCACACTAGGGGTTTCTTCTGCATTGAGAGCATACCGATATGCATGCTTAATAATAAGGTACAATAACGACATGACTAGCATAACTAGCCATATCGTTAATAATACCCATATCGAAAAATGTTTTCCAGATTTTAACCACATGTATCCATACATACAGCCAAAAGTGAAAATTGCCGACAAAATCAATTGTCGAATATCTTTGTCCATACGCATATATCTAACCGGAAGATAGCGACGACAAAGATAACCAGTTATCAACCAAACGGTTGAAAATATAATTGCAAATACGTCATACTTCTGAAACGGAATCTGCGTGGATAATGGAAACCATGCCAATACTACAACCACACTCAACAACAATGTGATAGCATCCGCCAACAGATATGCCCAATATGGTTTGTAGAAGAACCGTTTCATATATCTAATTATTTTTTCGTGTTATAACGAGCATTCAGACCATTTACTACCTCATCGGTAATATCATATTGCTCACCAGCCATCAGCACGTTATCCTTTGCAGTGTTGCTCAAAATCATATGATAGCGACCATCTGCATTGAAGATTTGCAAGAAATTGTTCAACGAGTCAGCCAATTGTTGGTTCAACTTTTGGTTCTCAATCATGATATCTTGAGTAAGTTTTGCCTCCAATTCTTGCAACTCTTGCTCTTTTTTAGCCAAACGTTGTTGCTCTTTCTCTGCGCGGTCACGGCTAAGGAAGGCATTATTCTCCAATTTGCGTTGGAAATCAGCCACTTCATTTTGGAATGTACGCAACTTAGTATTCATCTTAACGCGAGCATCTTCTTGCTTGCTCATCAATTTATCGCTTGCATCCTGAGCAAATGTATAGTTAGCCAACAAACTATCCACATTCAGATAAGCAACTGGCATCACCTCTGAATGCTCAGCAACCACAGCCTCTGGACTAGCAGAAGTTTTACTAGAATAAAAAGTTACAAACAACGCAGCTACAGCTGCCACTAAAATTACATTGATTACAATTTGAATTTTGTTCATATTACTTATTTTTTAATGATTAATTATCTTTTTATACCAATTCGTGAATAATAAGGCCTGAACGCAATTTGGGTTCAAACCATGTTGTCTTTGGAGGCATGATATTACCTGTATCTGCTATACGAATCAACTGATCCATCGTTACTGGATACAACGCCAATGCCATTTGCATCTCTCCTGAATCTACACGTCGGCTCAATTCGTCTAAACCACGAATACCTCCTACGAAGTCAATACGTTTGTCAGAACGCAAATCTTTGATACCTAGCAATTTATCCAGAATCAAATTTGATGATATGGTTACATCCAACACGCCAATAGGATCTTGATCATCATATCTACCCTCCTTAGCCACCAACTTATACCAGTGTCCACCAAGATAAAGAGCAAATGTATGCAGTGCATCAGGACGATAAACATCCACACCCATATCTGTCACCTCAAAATCTTCCTTTAGAGATTCCAAAAACTGCTCTTCAGTCATACCATTTAGATCTTTTACAACACGGTTATAATCCATGATATGCAATTGATTATCAGGGAAACAAACAGCCAAGAAATAGTTATATTCCTCATCTCCCTTATGATTTGGGTTCTGTAATTTTTTCTCATTGCCTACCAATGCTGCAGCAGCGCTTCGATGGTGACCATCAGCAATATACATAGCAGGTATCTCGCTTATTATCTCTGTGATACGAGCAATGGTTGCGGCATCCTTGATAACCCAAAATGTATGACCAAAGCCATCCAAATCAGAAACAAAATCATATTCAGGCTCGCCAGCCACTACTGACGCAATAATAACATCCAAGTCTGCACGATGAGGATACGCAAAGAATACGGGCTCTACATTCGCATTGTTTACGCGTACATGCTTCATACGGTCTTCCTCTTTATCACGACGAGTCAACTCATGCTTCATGATGCGACCTTCCATATAGTCCTCAACCCATGCTGCAAGTACCAAACCATATTGTGTACGGCCATCCATTGTTTGCGCATAAACATAGTAGCAATCTTCTGTATCTTGTACCAACCAACCTTTTTCACGGAAAAGGTCGAATTGCGCACGTGCCACAGCATACACTTGAGGATCATGCTCATCCACATTTTCTTCAAAATTAATTTCTGGCTTGATGATATGATACAGCGACATTGGATTACCAGCAGCCTCAACTCTAGCCTCTGCCGAATTGAGCACATCATACGGACGGCTACTCACTTGCTTCGCCAACGCTTGTGGTGGACGAATACCACGAAAAGGTTTTACTTTCATATTATTTCTTAGTTTGAGATACTGATGATTGTCCCATAACACAAGTTCCATTGAAGATTGCGTTTGGTTCTACCATCAACGTTTGTGTTGTAATTTCACCCTTAATATCACATGTCGCACGCAGTGCCAACGAATACTTCACTTCGAGTTTACCATCCAAGGTGCCCATAATTTCAGCATTTTGACACGCCACGGTTCCCTTTATTGATCCTTGTTCACCAACGACCAACTTACCTGTACATTGGATATCTCCTTCTACCACGCCATCTATACGAATATCGCTATCCGCAATGATTGTACCAATAATTTTGCTACCCGAAGTAAGTGCATTGTACAGGGTGCCTGTGTTTTGTTGCATTGTAGCCATTTCTTTTTTATTTTAATTTAAAGTTTTTAACATCTTTTGCATTATTCACCAAAATTAGCCTGCAAAGGTACAAAAAAAAATGCATATACGCAAGCGCGCGAACATTTTTATGAAATTATTTGTAAAAAATTAGGAGAATTAAAAAAAAAGTTGTACCTTTGTCGGTTGTTTTTGCATTTTCATAACAATGAAAGAAATATTGATCGTTATAGGTATTATCGCTATTGCGTGTATCTTATTGTGTATTAGGGTAATTATCAAAAAAGATGGCAAGTTTAGTAGCCAACATATATCCGAAAACAAACGAATGAAACAAGATGGTATCCATTGTGCTACATCACAAGATAGAGAAGCACGAAGGATTAAAAAAAACAAACTAGATATAAGTCAATTTTGAAATATGAATAGCAAATTATACATACTACTGATACCCATCCTTTTTGGATTTTGTTCATGTAGTATCGCCACTCGCGTAAAAAAAGCAGACAAAAAGTTTGCGATTGGTGAGTACTATGAGGCAAGTGAAATGTATCGCCAAACATACAAACGCATCCCTTCCAAGAACAGACAACTACGTGCACATGTAGCTTTCATGCAAGGTGAAAGTCAGCGCATCATCAATAATTCCAGAGCTGCATCTGCATACAAAAATGCTATTCGCTATCAATACCCTGATTCCATTGTATATTTGCGTTATGCACAGGTGCTACAATACCAAGGTAAGTACAACGATGCTATCAAACAATACGACATCTATCTAACGGAGCATCCTACCGACTATGTAGCACAGGCTGGAAAATATGCATGTATGCAAGTAAATAACTGGAAGAAACAACCATCACGGTATAAGGTCGCACTTGCAAAAGCTTTCAACGAAAAACGCACGTCTAATTTCGCACCTGCTTTCATAACGGAAGATGCTGATGCATTGGTATTTACATCGAATAGACAAGAAAAAAGTACCGACAAAAAAAAGAAGACGGTTCGCACATCTCCTGTGACAGGCGCGCCTACGTTCAACCTATACTCTGCACGTAAAAATGCCGCTGGCGAATGGGATGAAATCGCATTATGTCAAGGACTATACGAGGAAAAGGCAGATGCAGAAGAAGGTGACTCGCAAAAGAAAACTGGCACAGCTGAATTAGGAGTATGTTGTTTCTCGCCAGATGGTCGCACCATGTATTTCACCTATTCGTGTCCTATCAACGGACAGGATCTCGGTGCAAAAATATACACCTCTACACGTGCTAGTGGCGAATGGGGAGAAGGACAAGAATTAAAGCTCTTCAACGATAGTAGCATTACTGTTGGTCATCCTTCGCTGAATGCTACGGGCGACACTCTCTATTTCGTCAGCGATGCGCCTGGTGGATATGGTGGAAAGGACATCTATCGAGCCGTATTAGATGGTAGCCAATGGACTGACATTCAAAACCTTGGACCTCAAATCAACACTACAGACGACGAACTCTATCCACATATCCGTGCGGATAGAAGACTATATTTTGCCTCCAAAGGTCACCCTGGCTATGGTGGTTTAGATCTCTTTTATGCCATTCCTAAGGACTCTACATGGGACATCTTCAACATGGGAGCACCATTCAACTCGCCTAACGATGACTTTGGTATCACGTTTGCTGGTACCTCTGAAAATGGTTTCTTCTCCTCCAACCGTGGACAAAAGAAGGGTTATGACCTCATCTATTCCTTCATTTTACCTGAAATGGAGTTTATTGTAGAAGGCAATATTATAGACAGCAATGGCGAGCAACTTAGCGAAGCGACACTTCGCCTTGTAGGAGATGATGGCACTAACGTCAAAGCACAAACACGTCGAGATGGCACCTATCGCCTGAAACTTAACAAAGACACTCGCTACGTGATGCTAGCTACATCGCGCGGTTATCTCAATCTCAAGCATGAGTTATCTACAGTTGGATTAAAAGATAGCCACACATACACGCAAGATTTCACGCTCGCTTCTATTTCCAAACCAGTAAAGATGAACAATATCTTCTTCGAATTTGGCAAATGGAATCTTACACCAGATTCTGAGAATGGTCTCAACACGTTGGTACAATTGCTCAAAGATAATCCAAACATTACCATTGAGTTATCTGCGCACACCGACCTCGTGGGAAACGATGCTGACAACAAGATTCTTTCCCTCAAGCGCGCACAATCTGTAGTAGATTACCTGATCAAACATGGTATCAATAGCGATCGTTTGACTCCTGTAGGATATGGTGAAGAAAGTCCTGTCGTCGTAGACGAAACATTACACAAGCAATACACGTTCTTGCCTAAGGACCAAGTATTGAACGAAGCATTTATCATGACATTATCCGCAGACAAACAAGAAATATGCAACTCGCTCAACCGTCGAACAGAGTTCCGCGTACTCAAAACAACGTATAATCTGTATTAATATGAAACAATATCTCGACTTATGCCAACGTGTCCTCAACGAGGGTACTGAGAAGCATGACCGCACAGGCACGGGTACTATTTCCGTCTTTGGTCATCAAATGCGTTTTAACCTTGAGGAGGGTTTTCCTCTATTGACTACCAAGAAGTTACATCTCAAATCCATCATCCACGAGCTCTTGTGGTTTTTGAAGGGTGACACCAACATCAAATATCTGCAAGACAATGGTGTACGTATTTGGAACGAATGGGCTGATGAAAATGGCGAGCTCGGTCCTGTCTATGGTCACCAATGGCGTTCTTGGCCTGACTACCAAGGCGGACACATCGACCAAATCGCACAACTCGTAGAGCAGATCAAGCGCAATCCCGACTCACGTCGCCATATCGTCAGCGCATGGAACGTTGCTGAAGTCAACAATATGGCTTTGCCTCCTTGCCACACCTTGTTCCAATTCTACGTGGCAGATGGTCGTCTCTCTTTACAATTATACCAACGCTCTGCGGATATTTTCCTTGGTGTGCCTTTCAATATCGCGTCTTATGCTCTTCTACTTCAGATGATGGCACAAGTCACTGGTTTGAAGGCTGGAGATTTCGTACATACCTTTGGAGATGCGCACATCTATCTCAATCATATTGAGCAAGTTAAGTTGCAACTCACGCGCGAACCACGACCTCTCCCAAAGATGCTTATCAACCCAGATGTCAAAGACTTGTTCGACTTCAAGTTCGAAGATTTTTCTCTCCAAGACTATGATCCTCACCCACATATCAAGGGTATTGTAGCCGTATAAACAATTTTAAACAATTCTAAACAACACTATGCTTAATCTCATCGTAGCAATAGCCGAAAACAACGCTATCGGCAAAGCAGGGGATTTACTTTGCCACCTGCCTAGTGACTTAAAATATTTCAAAGAGAAGACCCAAGGTTGCACCGTGATTATGGGTGAACGCACGTTCTTCTCCCTGCCTAAGCACCCACTGCCTAACCGCCGTAATATCGTGCTCTCCGATCGTCAAGATTTCACCTTCGAGAACACCGAAGTGGTACACTCTATTCCAGAGGCACAAGCAGCGGTAGCCGCTGACGAACAGGCATTTATCATCGGTGGAGGTATGGTTTATCGTCAATTTTTACCACTCGTGGACAAGCTCTATATCACGCATATTCACCACTCGTGGGAAGATGCTGACACGTTCTTCCCTGAGATTGATCCTGCCATTTGGCAATGTATCAGCGAGGATCACCACGAGGCTGACGAAAAGAACCCTTACCCATATACTTTCGCGGTATATACCAAGAAGTAATTGCCCATCATTTGCCAGCCATCTCCATCGGAAGCTGATCGGAACCTGATCGGAACCTCATCGGAATCTGATTGGGACTTCGCTGTGGGAATAGTACATAACTATACAATTGTTTTTATATGCGTAAATTCATTTTCATGGCTACAATTGCCCTTCTTACTGCGGCTTGCTCTACCAAGGAAGACGCCACAAAAGCACCTATCACAAAGCCCGAAATTACCATTGAAGGCGGACGCCTTACCCCTGAAGCACTCTGGGCGATGGGACGTATCAACTCGGTATTGCCTAACGAGCAGAGCAACCAAATCGCTTATACCGTCAGCTACTACAGCATAGAGGAGAATCGCTCTACCTCGTGGATTCGCGTAGCTCATGAGCAAGATAATCAATTAGTTACCATCAACGAGTGGGTAGGCTACGAGCCTGCATGGTGGGGAAACCAAATCGCTTACCTCAAAGCAGGAAATCTATACCTCACCAATAACCGATATCCGATAACCGATAACCGAAGCATTTGTCTTCAGGGGTTCGACAAAGATATTGAGGGCTTCCTACTATCTCCTGCGGGCGATAAGATCATCCTTGTTGCGCAAGTCAAGACCGTAGCTAGCACTGTGGACAAGCATCCTGACCTGCCATTGGCTTCTGGACGTGTGGTGGATGACCTGATGTACAAGCATTGGGACGAGTGGACAGAGACTGCTCCGCACCCATTCCTCGCTGACTTGAAGCGCGATGGTAAATCCCTCATTGTTAGCAACATCGTGGATCTTTTAGAGGGTACACCTTACGAGTCGCCTATGAAACCTTTCGGAGGCGTAGAGCAATTAGCATGGAGTCCTGATGGGAAACAAATTGCATACACCTGCCGCAAAAAGAGCGGTTTGGATTATGCCGTTTCCACCAATTCGGATATTTATTTGTACGACCTTGCTACTGGCACGCATACCAACCTCACCGAGGATAACAAGGGATACGACACCAATCCAAGTTATTCGCCTAATGGTCAGTATATTGCATGGCAATCTATGGAGCGTGATGGCTACGAGAGCGACGAGAATCGCCTCATGGTTTGCAATCTTGCTACAGGCGAGCAAACATTCCTCAGCCGTGGACTCAACACCAATGTAGATAGTTATTATTGGAAAGATGATAACACACTCGTTTTCAGCGCAGTATGGCATGCTACAGCCATGCTTTACGAGATCAACCTTCAAGGTGAGCGCACTTGTTTAACCACTGGTCAATACGACTATGTACCTGCTGCCAACATGGGCGACACCTATTATTGCTTGCGTCACTCAATGCGTGAGGCAAACGAGATTTTCCGTTTCAAACAAGGTGAAGAGCCCGTGCAGATTAGCCATGAGAATGAGAATATCTACTCGCAAATCACCATGGGTGATGTGGTACCTCGTTGGCAAAAAACGACCGACGGCAAGGACATGCTCACATGGATTATCTATCCTCCTCACTTCGATCCAAGCAAGAAATACCCTACTCTGCTCTACTGCGAAGGTGGTCCTCAATCACCTGTAAGCCAGTTCTGGAGCTTCCGTTGGAACTTCATGATGATGTCAGCTAACGACTATATCATTGTAGCCCCTAACCGTCGTGGTCTTCCTGGATTCGGCAATGAGTGGAACGAGCAGATTAGTGGCGACTATGGAGGACAATGTATGAAAGATTACCTCTCTGCTATTGATGAGTTTGTAGCCAGCGAGCCATATGTGGATAAAGACCGTTTGGGTTGCGTAGGAGCATCGTTTGGCGGCTTCAGCGTATATTGGTTGGCTGGTCATCACAACAAGCGATTCAAAGCATTTATCGCACACGATGGTATCTTCAACATGGAGATGCAATACCTTGAGACAGAGGAGAAATGGTTCGCCAACTGGGATATGGGTGGCGCATATTGGGACAAGAAAAACAAGATTGCGCAACGCACTTTTGCCAACTCACCTCACCTCTTTGTAGGCGAATGGGACACCCCTATCCTCTGCATTCATGGCGAGAAAGATTACCGTATCCTCGCCAACCAAGGCATGGCAGCATTCGATGCAGCCAAGATGCGCGGTGTACCTGCTCAGTTGCTGATCTTCCCAGACGAGAATCACTGGGTATTGAAACCACAAAATGGTATTCTATGGCAACGTACCTTCTTTGGTTGGCTCGATAAATACTTAAAATAACTAGTTGTGCTAGTAAAACTAGTTCAACTAGATAATAAACTAAGAAACTATGCTAAAAAACAAAACTGCTCTAATTACAGGGGCATCGCGCGGCATTGGGCGTGCGATTGCACAGTTATATGCCGAGCATGGATGCAATATAGCATTCACCTATTTATACGAAGAACAAGAAGCGAACAATCTAGTCGAGCAACTGCAAGCTAAGGGCGTACAAGTGCTCTGTATCCATAGTGATGCGGCTGATTTTAATGCGGCACATGCAGTCGTTAAGCAAGTAATAGATACCTTCGGCAGTTTAGATATTCTGGTCTGCAACGCTGGTATTGCGCAAGACACCTTGCTCATGCGCATGACCGAGGAGCAATGGGATAACGTACTGAATATCAACCTAAAGTCGGTATTCAACTATTGCCATGCTGCCACTCCTCAGATGATGCGCCAACGCAGTGGTAGTATTATTGCCATGTCATCCGTGGTGGGTATTGGTGGCAATGCGGGACAAGCCAACTATGCTGCCTCCAAAGCTGGTATCATTGGTTTCATCAAATCGCTCAGTAAGGAGCTTGGCAGTCGCAATATTCGCGCCAATGCGATTGCACCTGGATTTATTCTAACGGACATGACTTTGGCATTATCCGAAGCCACTCGTGCTGAGATGGTCAAGATGATTCCAATGCGCCGTTGTGGCGAAGCGGAGGAAGTGGCTAAAGTAGCCCTCTTCCTCGCCTCTGACCTTTCGTCGTATGTATCAGGACAAGTTATTTCCGTGAATGGCGCAATGGGATAATCCTTTCGCCCCAGTAGCCGCTCTACGGCATCCTGTAGGCGGAGCCGTCCTCTAACCCTTATTATATGTTTCTAAGGCCTTGCGAAGTACGAATACAGCTTTCGCAAGGTCTTCTTTGTTGAGGATATATGCCATACGCACCTGGTGACGACCATCTTCTGGGTTGGTATAGAAACCGCTACCTGGTGCCATAATCACCGTCTGACCCTCGTATTGGAAGTCGGTCAAGCACCATTGGCAGAACTTATCCGTATCATCTACGGGCAGGTGCACCATCACATAGAATGCACCCATTGGCGTAGGAGCAAACACACCCGGAATCTGATTGAGTTGATCGATCAAGAAATTGCGACGTGATAGATACTCATCATACACCTCTTCCAAGTAGTCGTGTGGTGTAGCCAGAGCCGACTCTGCTATCACCTGACCTATCAATGGGGGCGACAAGCGTGCTTGACAGAACTTCATCACTGCTTGGTGTACCTCTTTGTTCTTAGTGATCAACGCACCGATACGCACACCGCAGAGCGAATAGCGTTTGCTGACCGAATCAATCAGTATCACACGATCTTCGATACCCTCCAAGTGGAAAGCCGATATATATGGTCGTTTGGTATAGATAAACTCGCGATACACCTCATCGGAGAATAGATATAGGTCATATTTCAGCACCAAATCGCGAATCTGCATCATCTCTTGCTTGGTATAGAGATAGCCTGTTGGGTTATTGGGGTTGCAAATCAATATTGCACGTGTCTTGTCGGTGATTTGCTTCTCAAATTCCTCTACTGATGGCAGTTTGAAGCCATTTTCGATATTTGTTTTCACGGGTTTAATCACAGCACCGCACGACACTGCAAAGGCCATGTAGTTGGCATAACTAGGGTCCGTGATAATGATCTCATCGCCTGGATTGAGACATGCCATATAGGCAAACATGATGGCTTCAGAGCCGCCAGAGGTGATGATAATCTCATCGGGCGAGATGTCAATGCCATACTCTGCATAATAGCCTACCATCTTCGCTCTCAGAGGAAGCACTCCTTGCGAAGGTGTATATGCCAAAATATCCTTACTAAAGTTGGCAATTGCATCTTTTGCACAATCAGGTGTCTGAATATCAGGCTGACCAATGTTGAGAGAATAGATGTGAACACCATTTCGGTGGGCCGCTTCTGCATACTTCGCCAACTTACGGATAGGCGATTGCGGCATGCTCTGAGCACGTTTTGAGATTTTCATGGCCGTAATATTTTAAGGTTACGGCTGCAAAATTACAAAAAAAATCACATATATACAAGAAAAAGCCAAGAAATTTGCACACATGCAAAAATATTTGTACTTTTGCAGGGAATTTACAATCCTAATACTATATTATCATGGAATATCGATTTTCTGGCAAGAGCGGTTTACAACTACCGCAAATATCCCTTGGTCTTTGGCACAACTTCGGTAGCGAAGATCCGTTTGACACAGCACGCGCCATGCTTCTCCACGCGTGGGACAAAGGTGTGACACACTTCGACATCGCCAACAACTATGGTCCAGCTCCTGGTACGGCCGAAATGACCTTTGGTCGTGTGTTGCGTGAGGACTTAGCTTCGCACCGCGATGAGATGATCATCGCCTCCAAGGCAGGATATTGGGGATGGGATGGTCCTTATGGCAATGGTGGTTCGCGCAAGTATATGATTGCATCGTGCGACCAAAGTCTCAAGCGAACAGGCTTGGAGTACTTCGATATTTTCTATTCGCATCGTTATGACCCTCAGACACCTATTGAGGAGACGATGCAAGCACTCGTGGATATCGTGCGCGCGGGTAAGGCGTTATATGTAGGTATTAGCAACTACCCCGCGGACAAACAGAAAGAGGCTTACGACTACCTACGTGCAGCGCATGTACCCTGTGTGATTAGCCAGTATAAGGCCAGTATCGCTTTCCCTGAGACCTTGGAGCAAAACCTACCTGTAGCTCAGGAAAATGGCTCTGGCTTCATCTGTTTCTCGCCTTTGGCGCAGGGTCTGTTGACCGATCGCTATTTGAATGGTATCCCGGCTGGTAGCCGTGCGAGCAAGAACGTCTTTTTGCGTCCAGAGCAAGTGACCGACGAGGCTGTGGCACGTGCACAGCGCCTTGGTGCTATTGCAGCAGAACGCGGACAGACATTAGCTCAGATGGCTATCTCGTGGTTGTTGGCAAAGGATGTGACTAGTGTAATCATCGGTGCCAGCAGCGTGAAGCAGTTGGATGACAACCTCCAAGCAATCAACAACATCGCCTTCACAGCAGAAGAACTCAACCGCATAAGCGGTTTATAGATTATGGTTTATAGGTGATAGGTTTATTGGCTGGGCGGCAGAGCCGCACATTCCCACCTCTAACCTCTAACCTTTAACCTCTAACCTTTAACCTCTAAATGCCTATACGTCGCATCATAGATCGTTATGCACTCATCATCGCCATGGTGGTGGGTGCGGTGGGGTATCCATGTTTTCGCCATTTGGATTGGTTGTTGTCGCCACTGATCTTCTTCATGTTGTTCTTCACTTTCTGCAAGATCAACCCACTCGACCTGCGCCTGCGCAAATGGCATTGGATAGTACTGATTGTGCAGATTGCACTGACCGTGGCGGTGTATTATGGGGTGTTGGTAATAGGCGACAAGGCGATGAGCGATTGGCAAGTGTTGGCACAGGGATTAATGATGTGTGTGATCATGCCTACTGCTACAGCAGCACCTATCATTGCGGGCAAGTTGGGTGGAAGCATACAGAACCTCACGACTTTCTCGTTGCTGAGCAATATCGCCACAGCTATTATTGTACCTGCTTTCTTTCCGATTGTCAATCCTGCTGCAGGCATGGCGTTCATGCCTTCTATGTGGCTGATACTGAAGCGTGTATCGCCATTGTTATTGGGGCCGTTTGTAGCAGCATGGGCATTGCGTTTGGGCTATGAGGCATATTACCGTCGCAAGGGTGAAGCGCGCATTTTCTCGCTGAATGCCACATGGGCATCCATGCCGTTCTACTTGTGGGTGGTACTATTGGTGGTGCTGATTAGCCGTATCACGCACACTTTGCTCACACAGGAGTATTCTGGCGGAACGATTATAGTGCTATGTGTCGGCGCACTGGTGACATGCTTACTGCAGTTTGCGTTGGGCCGATGGATTGGCTATCGTTTCCCTGCGGATAGCCATGGCAAGGATTACCAAGACATACTGATCAACCCTGCTGCTGCACATTATACTATCAACGAAAAAAGTCGTATCACAGCAGGCCAGGCTTTTGGTCAAAAGAACACCGCTCTAGGTGTATGGATGGCACAATTGTTTCTCAATCCTTTAGCTGCCATCGGTCCTGCTGCTTATATCATCTGGCAAAACCTCCTGAATTCCTACCAACTCTGGCACGCAGGAAAGATGAAAGGTGAAAATTGCCGTTAGCCATGCCTACCCCATTTCCACCGAGATATGTCAGAGGAATTATTGAATAGTACATCACATATAAGCATATACTCATCTATGCTGCTATTCGTGATAATGGATTTTCCGCGCAGACTACACAATTGATTGATAATTATACAAATGACATACTCCATGGAAAAACAAACCTTACTCAATTCAATCAAGCGGAGTATGCAGGTCTCTGCTGCGCAGATGCTCATTGGGGCGTACATTGTCAACTGCTACCGTACGAAACACCAATAGGAACACAAAAACAGTACAAAAAATGTGTAAATCACTAATATACAATCGTTATTTTATTCATTTTCTGTACAAATGCAAAAAAAGTTTTGATATGTCAAAAAAAAACAGTACCTTTGTAAGAAATTTCAGAAAACAAGATTCGCTTATGAAAAGAAATCGAATTGTATTATTATGTCTGCTGATGTTCGTAACCTTTGTGCCTATTTGGGCGCAGTCTATCACCTTAACCAAAGAGTTTCAGACGATGCCGAATATCAAGGCATTGGATGTATATCGCAACCAGTTTGGCGCATGGGAGAAACCTGGTGCAGATGATCCGTTCCCCTATGTGGTTATTCGTATTGGTTTGGATGGCAACAGCAAGGATATAGAGGATGCTAAGGAGCGATTGAATATCTCGCTGGGTCGAATGGTGAAAGTGGAGAGTGTGTTCAAAGAAGCGAGAAATGAGTTGCTATTTCTCATACCTTCGCGTGCTCGCTATGTTGAAATGCAATGCAATGGCGAGTGCTTGCCACAGATGATGTTTGATAGTTTGGTCAATCTGCAATCAAATACCGTGTTTTATGGTCGTGTGCACTACGCAATGCAGGATGACACACGCGATCCAAACCAATTGAAAACATATCCGTTTACCTTAACCGTAGAGCCGACAGATGCGAAAGTAGAGATGCGTTCGGGATTTGTGACCGATGAATGGAAATTGGAGAATGGAATGATACAGCAGTTACTATTGGAGGGAACGTATTACTACACCATTGCGGCAGAGGATTACAAGATAGCGGAAGGCTCATTTGTAGTGGACTCGGTACATAAAGACACAACGATAGCGTTGATGCCTAAATTTGGTTGGTTGAGTGTGAAGACCGATAGTGCGGATTTGGCAGGATTGTCGGTTGAGGTGGAGTATCTTAAGCAAAAAGAGTTGGTGGAACTGCCTTTGGAGAATGAGAAATGCGGTTTGGGACAGTATGCGTTGACCATCAAAAAGCCTAAATATCATACATGGAAAAAGAAAGTAGTAGTGCATCCTGGAGAATATGTGGAAGTGTATCCAGTGCCCCAGAAAAAGGTGTATCACCATAATACCTTTGTATTAGCAGAGGGAGGATATGCGATGAATCCCGCATGGAGCGTTGGTTTGATGGCAGGACAAGTGTATGGCGAAGTGACGAGAGTTTGTGGAATAGGTTGGTATGTGAAAGGTCGCTCAAACTTCCAAACGACGAAAGCGATAGATGGTGCGCTTATCAATAAAGGAGGATTGGTTGGTCTAACCGATCCGTTGATGCCAGCATATACAGGCAGAACGCGTTTTACGGAATGGAATGTGAATGCGGGTGTGGTATTAAATTTCTTGAATAAAAAATCTCTTAATCTACACAAGAACAGCATGTTTGGTGTATATGCAGGTTTGGGATATGGGCAATACACTCGTTATTGGGAAATAGCTGATGGCAGGTGGATGGAATATGCACCTAGCTCGATTAGCGGATTGAGTTTTGGTGGCGGTGTGATAGGAAGCATTAAGGGATTGACAATCAATGTGGGCGTGAATACTATCATGGCAAAATACATGGAGATAGAAGTTGGATTGGGATGGACATTTAATAAGTAAATAATTAAAAATGAGTGCGATATGAAAAATGTATGTAAATATATATTTGTAGGATTGTTGGGGTGTTTATTGATGTCAGCTTGTCAGCATGAAGAATTGCCTCCTGCAACTGAAGTAATGATAGATAGTCTAGCTATTGTACCAGCGTATGTTGATGCAGAGGTCGTTTGTAAGTTTCGTTCTAATGTTACGATAGACTATGCAAAGCTGTATTTGTCCACCGATCCTAATTTTTCAGAAGTAAAAACGGTGTTGCTGAGCCAACAGTTGTCTAACCAATTCATAGGCAAATTGACGAATCTTGTAGATGGAACGACTTATTATGTGCGCTATGGGATTTCAAATATATGGTCAGAGGTGATACTTGATGAGGTGGGAGAATTTACAACGTATCCAATCACTACGCCAGTGATGGGAGAGACGGAAATATCAGATGTTACTTTCAATAGTGCAATTGTTAGTGGTGAGATTATAAGAAGTGGCGGAAAAACGGTGTGTAGCCGTGGCGTGGTTTATGGTGTGGCGGCTAATCCAACGATAGAAAATGCCACCAAAATAATGATAACTAATCCAGAAACATCACTTTCGTGTTTCTTGGGCGGTCTTGAAAAGAATACCATATATTACGCACGGCCTTTTGCAGAAAACGAGTTGGGTGTGTCATATGGCGAGGAAGTTAGTTTTATGGTGGATACATTGTGGAGTGGCTATGACATGGGGCTGAGTGTTAAGTGGGCGCATGTAAATATAGGTGCTATTAATCCAGAGGATGCAGGCGATTATTTTGCGTGGGGAGAGACCAGTCCTAAGACAGAATACACATGGGTGAATTATAAATATTCTAATGGCTCTTATGGTGGTATGACTAAATACAATCATAAGGATAGTTTAACTGTCTTAGAAGCGCAAGATGATGCTGCAACAGCAAATTGGGGCGGCAAGTGGCGTATGCCAACATCGTCTGAGATAGATGAATTATGCAAAAAATGCAAATGGGAATGGAAAGAAATGAACGGAGTCGGTGGATTTGTCGTATCACGTGCTGCCAAAAGTATATTTATTCCTGCTAATATGGAAGGAACTCCACATGTAAAGGGCTACTATTGGGGTAAAACAGTGTACTCCTGGGATACTAGAGCTACAGCGATGTCGATAATGCCTGCAGGTTATGATCCCCAAGCTGACAGGGGAGGTTTGGATCGTTGGAAGGGTCTGCCAGTGCGTGCTGTATGTCCAAAGTAGTAGATTGATTTGATGTAAATATAAGTGGAAAAGAAAGCAGAGATAGTTGACTTTTCCACTTTTTTTGTAAAAATAGTCTATCTACTTGCATATGTGCATTTTTTGTTGTACCTTTGTGCCCTAATTTGGTGATATCTGCTATCCGATAGCGCAGCGTCCTATATCCGATACCCGATATCCGAATTATTTTAAAATAAAATAAATACATTATGAATATATCGTACAACTGGTTAAAACGCTACATCGCACTCAATGACAGTGCAGAGCAAGTAGCACACATCTTGACTTCCATCGGATTGGAAGTAGGCAAAGTAGAGAAAGTACAAACCATCAAAGGCGGATTGGAAGGATTGGTAGTAGGTGAAGTCATCACCTGCGTAGATCACCCTAACTCTGACCACCTGCATATCACTACCACACGCGTAGCACCCGATGCAGAACCACTGCAAATCGTATGCGGCGCACCTAACGTGGCTGCAGGACAAAAAGTGATCGTGGCTACTGTAGGTACCGTGCTCTATGATGGCGACGAGAAGTTCACCATCAAGAAAGGCAAAATCCGTGGCGAGGAGTCATTGGGTATGATCTGTGCAGAGGACGAGATTGGCGTAGGTACCAGTCACGATGGTATCATGGTATTGCCTGCGGACACTCCAGTAGGTATGCCTGCCAAGGAGTATTTTGGTGTAGAAGATGATACCCTCATTGAGGTAGATATTACCCCTAACCGTGCGGACGGAGCAAGCCACTACGGCGTTGCACGTGACTTATATGCCTATTATCAAGCGAAAGGCATCGATATAGCACTCACCAAACCAAGCGTAGAGGACTTCAAGGTGGATAGCCAAGCCCTGCCTATCGAGGTAGTGGTGGAGAACGCACAGGCATGCCCTCGCTACACAGGCGTGAGTATCAAGGGTGTAACTATCCATGAATCACCAGACTGGCTCAAGAAAGCCCTCAATACCGTGGGTATTCGCCCAATCAACAACGTGGTGGACGTAACCAACTTTGTGCTCCACGAGATGGGTCAAGCACTCCACTCTTTCGATGCAGATAAGATCAAAGGTGGTAAAGTCATCGTCAAGAACGCTACCGAAGGTCAGAAGTTCGTGACCCTCGACGGCGTAGAGCGCACCTTGTCGGCTGCCGATCTGATGATCTGCAACGCAGAGGATCCAATGTGTATCGCAGGTGTGTTTGGTGGACAAGACTCAGGTATCACCGAGGCAACTACCAATGTCTTCCTCGAGAGCGCATATTTTGATCCAGTGAGCATTCGTAAGACGGCTCGCCGTCATCAGCTCTCTACCGATGCTAGCTTCCGCTACGAGCGTGGTTGTGATCCAAACAACACCTTGTACGTATTGAAGCGTTGCGCATTGCTCATCCAAGAGGTAGCCGGTGGCGAGATTGCGATGGACATCGTAGATTTTGTTAAACCCGCCGAAGGCGCACAACCTGCAGAAGGCACACAACCTCGCGAAGCGACACAACCATTCCCTCCATTCCCAGTAGAGTTGAATATCCCACGCGTAAATGCGTTGATTGGTAAGGAATTGGGCGAAGAGTTAATTGAGCGTATCCTGGGCGCATTGGAGATGGAGATCGTTAGCAAAGATGGTGACACATGGCAGATTGGCGTACCTCGCTATCGCGTGGACGTACAACGCGAGTGCGACGTAGTAGAAGATATCCTCCGTATCTACGGCTACAACAATGTGGAGTTCCCTGAGAAATTGAACACCTCCCTAAGCTACAACCCTAAGCCAAACCCAGTAGCATTGCAAATCCGCATCTCGGAGCAATTGACTGCGCAAGGCTTCAACGAGATACTCAACAACTCTCTCACCAAAGTATCGTACTACGAGCCATTAGAGCAACTCAGCCTAGCAACTTGCGTCAAGATCATGAACCCACTGAGCCAAGACCTCGGCGTGATGCGTCAGACCTTGCTCTTTGGCGGTTTGGAGAGCATCCAACGCAATGCCAACCGCAAGAACGCCGACCTGAAGTTCTACGAGTTTGGCAACTGCTACCACTACGATGCAGAGAAGATTGCCACCCGTCAAGCCAAAGATCCAAAATGGGTGTATGACCCACTCTACGCATACAGCGAGGAGCCACACTTGGCATTGTGGTTGACTGGTAACAAGACCGCACAATCATGGGTACAACGAGAGGAAAAGACTTCGTTCTACACCCTGCACGCATACGTAAACAATGTGCTCCGTCGTTTGGGCGTGAACATCGCCAACTGCACATTGGAGGCATTGGAGAGCGAACTTTGCTCCGACGGTATGGTCATCAAAGCACCTAACGGCAAGCAAATTGGCTTTATGGGCGTGGTGAATGGCAAGTTGCTCAAGACATTCGACATCGACAACCCTGTATATTATGCTGACTTGGATTGGAACATGCTCCTCAAGCTCAACAAGCAATACAAGCCAGTGATCAACGACCTGCCTAAGTTCCCAGAGGTAAAACGCGACTTCGCGCTCCTCGTGGACAAGTCTGTTAAGTTTGCTGACCTCGCCAAAGCAGCTCTTGCAACCGAGAAGAAGCTGCTGAAGGCGGTTAACCTCTTCGATGTGTATGAAGGCAAGAACCTCGAGGCTGGCAAGAAGAGCTATGCACTCTCATTCATCCTTCAAGATGCAGAGAACACCCTCAAAGACAAGCAGATCGAAGCCATCATGGCCAAACTGCAAAAAATCTTCGAAGATAAGTTTGGTGCTAAATTGCGTTAATCAGTGATCACTATGAGAAAGTATCTAATTCTGATATTGTTGACCCTCGGTCTTCCTTTGGCAGCTACCAACTTGGTTATAACCCATCAATCGGGAGCCGACTTGCTGCAGAACGTAGCCACAATTGGCAAATTGATGTTTGTGGACAACGATCTACAACTGCTCGACAAAGCTGGCAACCTGTTGGCTACCGAATCTATTGCCAGCATCCGCAAGATCACTTTCCGAGCAAACGATGATACCGCAGTGGAAGATACCCAGTTGGAAGACCAAATCGTGATCTATCCCAACCCTACCCACGACCTACTGATGATACGCGGCATCGAGGCACAAACGCTGCGTGTGTACGATATGCAGGGGCGAATGGTACACCATGCGAATGGCACACAAATTGGTGTATCACACCTCTCAGCAGGCAACTACCTGCTACAGGTAGGTACACAAGTGGTGCAATTTATCAAGAAGTAGGTGAGAGGTGAAGGATCAGAACTATAACATAGCAGTCTTTGCATCGGGCACGGGAACAACCCTGCAAACGCTGATAGACAACCAAGGGGCATATAATTACCGCATAGCATTGGTGGTTACGAATCGCACATGCTCTGCCCTAGAGCGTGCCGAGCAAGCACAATTGCCTGTCCTGCAAACCAAGGATTGGGACACCATCGACCATGCATTGGCAGCACACCAAGTACAACTGATTGTACTGGCGGGTTTCTTGGCCATCATACCACAATGGATATGCGAGAAATGGGCACAACGCATCATCAACATCCATCCCTCGCTATTGCCAAAGCATGGCGGTAAAGGTATGTATGGCATCCGTGTCCAAGAGGCGGTATTGGCAGCTGGTGACACTGTGGCGGGTTGCACCGTTCATTACGTAAGTGCGGAGGTGGATGGTGGCAACATCATCACACAAGCCACCATAGATGTATTGCCCAATGATACCCCAGAGACACTTGCAGCACGCGTACAAGCACAAGAGAAACTATTATTGCCCCATGTGATCAAAGAACTATCCACACAACATTAAACAACACTACACAACACTACCCTATACAATGCTAAACAACATTGAACAACAAGAGATTTTGCGTCGTCGCACCTTTGCGATTATTTCTCACCCTGATGCGGGTAAGACTACATTGACCGAGAAACTGCTGCTCTACGGAGGTGCTATCCACGTGGCAGGTGCGGTGAAATCCAATAAGATTCGTAAGACTGCTACCTCCGACTGGATGGAGATCGAAAAGCAGCGTGGTATCTCTGTGGCAACATCTGTCATGGGATTTGACTACAACAACTATCATATCAATATCCTTGATACTCCTGGTCACCAAGACTTCGCCGAGGACACATTCCGCACCTTGACCGCTGTGGACTCCGTAGTCATCGTGATTGACTCGGCAAAGGGTGTGGAGACACAGACCCGCCGCCTCATGCAAGTCTGCCGTATGCGCAAGACCCCAGTGATGGTCTTCGTCAACAAGATGGACCGCGAGGGTAAAGACCCATTCGACCTCATGGACGAGGTAGAGAGCGAGCTCGGTATTCACGTACGCCCATTGTCGTGGCCAATCAATAGCGGTCAACGATTCAAAGGTGTGTACAATATCTTCCAATCTACCCTCGATCTCTACACACCAAACAAAACGCAGGTCACAGAGTCGCTGCGCTTTGATGATGTAACCGACCCACAGATTGCAGAGCTCGTGGGCGAGCAAGATGCGATGAAGCTCCAAGAGGACTTAGAGATGATTGAAGGCGTCTACAACCCATTTAATCACGAAGAATACTTGGCGGGTGAGTTGGCTCCTGTGTTCTTTGGTTCGGCATTGAACACCTTTGGTGTGAAGGAGCTCCTTGAATGTTTTGTGCAAATTGCGCCCTCACCACGCCCAGTGGAGGCAATTGAGCGCAAGGTGGACCCTATGGAAGAGGGCTTTACGGCGTTCTGCTTTAAGATCCACGCGAATATGGACCCTAACCACCGCTCGTGTATCGCATTCTTCAAGATTTGTTCGGGTAAGTTCGTGCGCAATACCTATTACAAGCACGTGCGCGAGAACCGCCAGATGCGATTCTCTGCCCCAACCTGCTTCATGGCGCAACGCAAAGAGACGGTGGATGAAGCTTTTGCAGGCGATATAGTCGGTTTGCCTGATACTGGCAACTTCAAGATTGGCGATACGCTCACCGCAGGCGAAATGCTCCACTTCAAGGGCTTGCCATCCTTCTCTCCAGAGATGTTTAAGTATATCGAAAATGCTGATCCAATGAAACAAAAGCAGTTGGATAAGGGCGTCAACCAACTCATGGACGAAGGTGTGGCACAGTTGTTTGTCAGCCAGTTCAATGGCAGAAAGATTATCGGTACGGTAGGACAACTACAGTTTGAGGTGATTCAATACCGCCTCGAGCACGAGTACCAAGCCAAATGCCGTTGGGAACCTTTGCAGATGTTCAAAGCATGCTGGATAGAGTCAGACAACGAGCAAGAGTTGGAGATGTTCAAGAAGCGCAAAGCGCAGTATATGGCGAAGGATAAAGAAGGCCGTGATGTCTTTATGGCAGACAGCGGCTACGTGCTACAAATGGCGCAGAACGACTACAAGAATATCAAGTTCCACTTTACAAGCGAATTTTGATATTAGGTTAAAGGTGAGAGGTGAGAGATATGCGGCTCTGCCGCCCAGCCTTTAAACTATCAATTATAAACTTAAAAATAAACAGTATATGAAGAACATCAAACTTCGACTAACCGTCATGAACTTCCTCGAATTTGCCGTTTGGGGAGCGTATTTAACATCTATGGGTACCTACCTTGCTACCCATGGTATGGCAACTAACATCGGATGGTTCTATTCCATCCAAGGTATCGTCAGTCTGTTTATGCCTGCGTTGATGGGTATTGTGGCTGACCGTTGGATTCCAGCAGAGAAAGCGTTGAGCCTTTGCCACGCGCTGGCTGGTATGTTTATGATAGCCACCGGCACCTATGGCCTGATGGCTGGCACTGAGGTTGTCTTTGGCACACTCTTCACGCTCTATACGCTGTCCGTAGCATTCTTTATGCCTACCCTAGCGCTTAGCAACTCAGTGGCATATACCGCTTTGACACAAGCCAATCTAGACACCGTGAAGGCTTTCCCACCTATTCGCGTATTGGGTACTGTGGGCTTTATCGTTACGATGTGGATCGTGGACTTGTGCGGCTTCCAAGCTACACCTAAGCAGTTCCTTGTCAGCGGTGCATTGAGTATCATCCTGGCAATCTATTCGCTCAGTTTGCCTAAATGCCCTACCAAAGGCCATGTGGAGAACAAGTCGCTCGTGGAGGCTCTCGGATTGGAAGCATTTGCGCTGTTCAAACAAAAGAAGATGGCTATCTTCTTCGTCTTCTCGATGTTGCTAGGTATGTGTTTGCAAATCACCAACGGCTATGCTAACCCATTTATCACCAGTTTCGGTGCTATTGAGGAGTTTGCAGAGACTTTTGGTGTGCAACATGCGAATATTTTGATTTCTATCTCACAAATCTGCGAGGCATTGTGTATTTTGTTCATCCCATTCTTCTTGAAGAAGTTTGGCATCAAGTCGGTAATGTTGATGGCTATGTTGGCATGGGTATTGCGTTTCGGTTTGTTCGGAGCAGGTGATCCTGGTATGCCAGGTGTGATCTTGTTCGTCTTGAGTTGTATCGTCTATGGCTTTGCCTTCGACTTCTTCAATATCTCAGGTTCGTTGTATGTGGACCAAGAAACCGACCCTGCACAACGCTCCAGCGCACAAGGTCTGTTCGTAATGATGACCAACGGCTTTGGTGCTACCATCGGTACATTGGCAGCGCAAGCCATTGTGAATCACTTTGTTAATGCAGAGTCAGTAATCGCAGCAGGTCCTATGGAAGTATGGGCAGGTTGGCGCACCAGTTGGTTTATCTTCGCAGGCTTCGCCTTGGTTGTGGCTTTGGCATTCTGGGTAATCTTCCCTAAAACCCCAGTAAAGAAAGACTAACCGACTTCTGTCAAAAGATCTTAATACACTTATACAAATCAATCGCCATTTGTGTTTTCGCACAAGTGGCGATTTTTCATCACTTACCACATATAGTTTATCACTCAAAAAGTACTTTTCTTAAGATTTCTTCCCCTTGTACCTTACCAACCCCTCTCGGGCTAAAGACCAAGGTGAAGAAGTGCCTTGAATGGCACTTCGAGTATTGCGCCCGAAGAGTCCCCACTCTAAGGATTAAGCGCAATACATAGAATGGCGCACCCCTTGCGGGTACGCAGTCGTATGACTACAAGGTAGTGCCATACAGGGTAGGCACGACCGCCAATTGTATGAAGTATTGGGTATTCTGTTAAAAAGTACCTTTATTAAGATTTCCGTCTCTTTTACTTCTCTTATACCTTCCCCTATTCCACCGACCGATGACCGAGAGAACACCGACATGGAAACAATAGAAAAAAAGCACTGACTAAACCTGAAAAAGGTTGACTCGATTACTGATATATAATCTTAAAAAACGTACTTTTTTGACTCGTTTCCTGAAAAGGTTGACTGGAGTCCTAAAAAGGTTGACTCTTTGAAAGAGGATGCAAAGATACTACATTCT
>JBGVMY010000010.1:0-12341 GCA_045124995.1 Paludibacteraceae bacterium
AAATGTATTACCTTTGCATCAGAATTGACAAACAACAACCTATCAAGGATACTTAACAACCTTTTTAGGAAACATATCAAAAAGTTTCGATTCTTAAGAAACCTTTCTAGGAATAGTGTAAACCTCTTTCAGTTTTAATCATAGGAAAAGCGACTTGCAAATTAGGCGACCACCATAGGAGATCTGTGGGACATCTATGGGCTTTCGGTGGCTTTCTATAAACGCACCTCTATAATAATGCTGCAAAAAGTAGCGGCAATGGTGGATAATGTTGCTGCTAATTTGTGTTTTAGGGCTTCTAAAGTATGATTGTTACTACCTGAAAAATATTTTGACTTTGCCGCTAGTTCTGCCGCTGGTTTGTTGTTAGACGACAATATCAACAACTTGCGCCCGAATCGTACAGCGAAGCAGATCGTTCGACCGAAAGGAGATAAGAACCTCCTCGGGCGCTCAAGGAACCTTCTCTATATATTATAGTGGTGCTGAATACTCAGCGTTTTGGATTTTTTGTATATACATTCTGAGATTTAGAAGTGTAAAATAATATATACCATATGCGGGAAGTGATGTGATAAATAGTTTCCCGCTTGTGGTATTTTTTATAAAAAAGTTTTTGAGTGTTGTTGGAACAAAGATAAAAAGATTAGAATGTAATATCCTCATGTACACTTACAGTAATCAAATCTTTGCTAGCATAGTCACTGAATTGGGGAGATGAAGTTAGAAACTCATGATAGACAGGAGCATTATTTCTAACTAACATTTTAATATTTCCATTAGACTGTTTTTCTACTTTTACCACATTACAATTATTAAAATACAAGTAATCATAAGGTATAGTATATGTGAGTCCATTAAATAATATAGGAGCAATATCTTTCGAAATAGCCATACCCCAAGAATGCTCTGGGGAAATATTAACGAGTTCGTTAGATTCTAATTCGTTTGCAAATTCAAAAGTTAGTTCACAAGCTCCATTGTGCGTAGTGTGTTGTAAAGGTTGCTGAGTAAACCAATGATAAAGCTTTTGAGCTATTTCGAATCTCTCTGGAGTAAAATTGTTATACTGAGTAAAGGATGTATGTGAATGTAATTCTATTATACGGACATACTCATAATATTTCTTAAACCATTTGAAAGGATGATCTTGCTGTATTTTTGCTTGTATTTCTAAATTGTTTAGTTCTGGAAATTGTACTTTTTCACCACTAAATAATGCGTCTATTAATTCTATCCATTGCAACGCATTATTATGGTTTTGATATACATCTTTTGTTTCCACACGGATATCCAATTGAATATTATTTCTATTATTTCGAGATAAAGTCAACACCAGCGTACATATATCAAGATCAAATGTACAATTATAGGATGTTAGAGACATTTGAAGGATAGAACATCGGATTGCATTAATGAATTGACGTGTTGGAATCTTAATTTTAACATGCACTTCTCTTGGAGATGGTACCAAATAGACATTCTGGATACTTTCTTTACCAATTTCCTTGATTCCATTGATACGACTTTCAAACAGATCTATATTTGAAACTGGTATCTGAATTGCATACTTCCCGTTTAAAGGTCCTTCTTCCATTATAGGACCAGATTTGTTCAAGTCGAAATTTGCGAACGGATCGTTTTGAGTGCGTATAGAAATCTGTCTTTGCACAGGTTTTCCGTTATAACTTTGTATGTTTACAATATCATTTTCCTCTCTTTTTTCACAGATGCATGGATTGAAACCATGGATATGGCAAAATTCAATGAATGTTTGGTGAGAAACTTTTTTTCTAGAATAGTCTTTGAAAATAGTATCACTAATCACTTGTTCTAGTTCTTTCAAAAAATCCTCTGCAGTACTTTGTATCCATTTGATATTATGCCTCTTTAAACGATTCGCCTTGTATTTTTCTGTGGACGGAGCAATCATATACATTTCACGAGGTTCTGCTCCACATATAGTTTCTATGTGTTGCAATATTCTAAATACATTACTATCATCAAGGCTATATCCTATGAATACCATGTGAGTATTCATCATTGCTAATTTTAAAGGAGCCCAAATTAATGAATTCTTCTTGTTTTCAAAAAAATCATTATAATCATCTTCCGTTATGACAAGACCTTCTTTATTTACAAAATCTCCATGCAATTTGTAAATTTGTACTAGATTGTCACTACATTGGGTAAGATCCCTTTCTTCACGAATTACAAGACATTTTTCTGCGTAAGCATCTTCTATAAAAGAATCATAGTTCGTAGTGAATATTTTTCTAAAATGAGGTAATCTTATTAACGCTTTTTGATTATCATCACATATTGCATGTCTCGGAAAAAGATTTTGAACTAAATCTATTAATCTTTCTCTATCGTCATCAAGGCGCTGAACATAGTCTCTTGCAACATCTTTCAATTCAGTTTGCTCAATCTCGGGACATTCTTTTTTGATTGCATTAATGATATCACGAGCACTAGGTGCCCCTCCACGCAATGAAAAACCAGAGCCGATAAACAATGTTACCTCCTCATTGCGAATTTTGGAAAACAATCTTTCTTTGTCCGTTTTTTTGTCTTGATACATAGCCATCCCTCCACACATTATAGTTTCTTGCTATTCAAGATACATATCACGTTGGTTGCAAGTCCATGCGCCAAGTCAAAGCCGTTTCCTATTAAAACAATTCTATTCATAGTTTATTTGTTGATTTTTAGTTTACTTATTTAATTCTCTTTTGCGAGAGATTAGATATTGATTTCTTCTTTCCAGCGCATCAATTTGCGCTTGATTGGGATTGGCAAAAACACCATAAATATGACTATTCCTTTCTTCGCCTTCAGTTGTCAGTTTATGGATTTCGAGATTATTATCTTTGAGTTCTCTATCTATATTAGCAAGTTCGGCTCGCTTATTATGCAGCGCCGTTTCTTTTTGGGATTTCTTTGCTACAAGAATAGCCCAAATAGAGATACCCACTCCAATAATAGCAATAGATGTAGATATTATAAATTTCCAATCCATAATCAATAATACATCTCGATATACTTATACGCTCTGTCGAATACATCTTGGTCGCGGAGGCCGTACTTGATCCAGAGGATAGAACGCAATTTCTGCTTGATTTCTCGTTGAGCCGTTACAGACTTAAACGCATCACGGAACTTACGCACGATATTCACAATATCCGTATCAATATCGTTCACCACATTCTCCACGATGATAGGTGTTTCAGGTGTGCGAATCGACTCAAAGAGCTCGGTCAATGCAGCACGTGCTTGCATACGGCGATCGATAGGATCTACCATTACTTTTTGCTCCTCAGCCAGCAGTTCTTTTGCCAAGGTCAAGAGTTGGCGCAAGAAGTCGATACTGGTCTCCAGGCTTTGCTCCAAGCGCTCTCGGAGTTCATCCAACTTCTCGGCAAAGCGTTGGTAGTTGACATCGCCATGATGCTCACGCAAGCGCAGACGGAGTATCTGCTCGATCTCGATTGCTTTTTTCTTTGCCTCTGCCTCTGTGATAGCTTGTGAGATCACATCTGCATCAATCACTAAATCCTCTAGCGGTGTGCCGATATTGATGGTATCTATGCTCTTATGGATAATCTCGATGGTTTTAGAACCGAGCAATGTCCAGATAAGCGATGGTCCGCCGCTGACGGGGCGCACACTCTGATATACATTCGCCATCCAAGTATAGTCGGCCTCGTATGGAGTGAGTACAGAAGATGGACTGACAGTCTCCCATGCTTTTTGCAAACGAGCAAAATGCTTTGCAAACTCGGTTTTCTTCTCTGGGTCACGCAGGCATTGTTGTGCAGCTTGCAAGCCTTCCCAGTTTCCGATAGTGCGGTCCACACCAGGGAAGAAACGCAAACACTCGTCCACGAAAGTAGGAATAAGTGCCTTGATCTCGTCGATATTCTTCACTACATGTTTTACGCTCTCCTCGTCGAACGCCAAGGATTTAGCCACATTGTCGAACACACCCACAAAGTCCACGATGATACCGCAGGTCTTGTCGTGGGTGTATTTGCGGTTGGTGCGGCAGATAGCTTGCAACAGTGTATGGTTCTTCATTGGTTTGTCGAGATACATACATTGCAAGATAGGAGCATCAAAGCCCGTGAGCAGTTTGGATGTGACAATCACGAAGCGCAATGGCGACAATGGGTCGCGGAACTGGTCGAGCACGCGTTTTTGATCGTCGCGTGAGAGTTGATACTCCTTGTAGTCATCCGCTTTATCGCCCTCGGTATGCATCACGATTACAGACTGATCTTCGCGTCCGAGCAAGGCATCGATAGCTTTCTTATATTTAACACAGCACTCGCGATTATAAACCACTACTTGGGCTTTCATACCCGATGGTTCGATGCTCTCGCGGTAGTGCTTCACGATATACTTACATACCTCTTGGATGCGCTTCTCGCTGGTGAAGAATGCTTCCACATTCGTACGGCGCACCAGTTGCTGGCGTTGTGCCTCGTCGATCTCGTCGGTCATCTCGTCGAACTCTTTCTGGAGCATCTCTGTATTGAGGTGCATCTCTACTGGTACGGTTTGGAAATTGAGCTCCAAGGTAGCACCATCGTCCACAGAGTTTTGGAAGGTATATTTGCTCAGATAGCCGTTCGCATCTTCCTCCGAACCGAAAGTAGCGAAGGTGTTGTGGTCGCGCTTGTTGATAGGTGTACCAGTAAGACCAAAGAAGAAGGCGTTAGGCAATGCCTTTCGCATCTTGCGTCCCAGGTCACGCTCTTGTGTACGGTGTGCCTCGTCCACCATCACGATGATATTGTCACGCTCAGAGAGCACCTTAGCCACATCACCAAACTTAAAGATGGTAGTGATGAGGATCTTGCGTTGATCTTCGGTAAAGAATTTCTCCAGTTCCTCTTTGCTGCCTGCTGAAGCGAGGTTAGGTATCTCGGCACGAGTGAAATCGCCTGTGATTTGGTCTTCAAGGTCGATACGGTCGTCCACGATGACTACGGTAGGCGCTTTGAGTTCATTTAATCGGCGAAGTTTTTGTGCTACAAACACCATCAACCACGATTTACCCGAACCTTGAAAGTGCCATATCAATCCTGATTTTGGTCCTGACTGAGTCTTATAAGTCTTCAATACACGCTCTACGATAGCATTACCACCCAAGTATTGTTGGTAGCGACAAACGATCTTTATCGCACGGCCTTGGGTGTCGGCAGAGAATACGGTATAATAGCGATAGATATCCCACAAACGAAGTGGGTTCATCAGGTGGCAGAAGTTGTTGAAGGTAGGTTCTAAAGTGCCGTGGTTGCGGTCCTCTGTACCAAACCATGGTCCCCATTTATCTACTGGCAACCCGATACCGCCATAGAAGAGTTCTTTGCCATCAGAAGCAAAGTTGAGGATATTGGTCACGAACATTCCAGGAATGCTCTTTTGGTATTTCACTATATCGTTGGCACCATCCGCCCAAGTGATACCTGGAGCAAAAGGAGTCTTCACCTCACCGATAACCATAGGAATACCGTTGATGATAAACACCAAGTCTAGACGCTTGCCGCCATGCGTTGTGGCGCGAGGATACACCCATTGGTTGGTAACAACGCAGTAGTTGCGACTCATATCGTCCTCGTCAAAGAAACGGATATTGACATTCTCGCCATCTTTGCCAAAAGGGAAGGAGTTCTCGTCAAAGAGGAACTTACGGAATTCTCTATTGTTCTGCACCATAGTTTCTTTGGTAGCAGATTGGATATAGCTGCGCATCTTATAGATGACTTGCTCGGCTTGATCAGCAGAGATATTGTTGAGCGCAACGAGTGATTCGCGCAGCCATGATTCTACCAATACATCTTCTGGTTGACGCTCTATTTCTGTGATAGGTATATAGTGCCATCCACACTTTTGTGCAGCATCAAGAAACATCTCCTCAATGTGTTTCTCTTGTAATGTTGGTTTATACTTGCTCATAGTTATATGTGTTTTACTGGTTTATTAGACTTTTGATTACTTGGTCGATATTCTCGATACTCTTGCGCAAGGATTCTTTGGTCGCTTCCGCTTGGGTGGCAATTTCTACGAATTGTTGCTGGAGAGGGAGAGGGGGGAGAATACAATTAAATTTTCTTAATTCAGTCATAGGTATTCTTGGCATTTTAGTTCCAGTGGAAATACCATTTGCAAACGCAACAAATTGTTCTGATCTCAGAATGTAACTTAAAAATTTCATATTAAGCAAAGTGGTATCAGGTCTAAGGGGGACTAATTCAGTAGTAGCATACCCTTTTGCAGCAGGAATAATTACTTTATTAAGATATGGTCTCAATTTGGAATATAGTACATTTTCTTCATCAAATGGAACTACCGAATTTAAAGATTCATGTGGTATATATACTTTCTCTATTAATAGACCAGTACCTGATTCAATCATATCAAGATTTAAGTTCCATACTCTACCTGTTAGTTTATGATTACTCGCTGACTCAGGAGCCACTTCCGACAGAGACTTTACATACCATTTTTTTTCATTTTTTACTGGATCTCCAAACATCTCCATAAACTTTGCTTTGAGCATGTCGTCGGTGGCAGCAAGGAGTTTTTTGTAGGATTCTTTGACACGATATGCCGCCCAAAGTTTATCAGCTAACACCTTTTGCTCATCCAAAGAAGGAAGAGTGAATTCGTAGTTGGCTAAATCAGAAAATAGCACATATGGATTAGTAGAACCTTTCGAATGACTTATTGACCATTTAGTAAAAGAGTCTGAGAGCATTACAAAAGGTAGTAACTCTTGTAGAAATACATTAGAATCTTTCGTTTCTAATACAAATGTCGTATTTGAACATATACCCTCAAAATCTGCTACTGCAATTTTCTTAAGATATGTTCGTCGTGATCCATATAGCACCTGTCCTGGCTTAAATATGCGAATAAAAGCAGGTCCTACATCATCTGTATCAAAACATCCCTTACGACGAATCGTAAAATCCATAGAATCCATATGATCACCAGCAACATAATGCGGATATGGGTTATTATTCCTATCTACTTGAATTTTAACCTCACGAACTATATCTCCAAATTTCACGCGCTTCATATACCTATAATAAGTTGCTTAATGATTCAATTAATGAGTTAGTAGATGTTGATTGACTCTGCCATTGCTGCAAAGATTCTTCTATGGTAAGAATCGGTTCATCAGTAGTCAAAGTATCAACATATGTCTGAATACTCAAAAGCCAATTGCTATCAGATATTTCTTGATTTGTAACTACCTTTGAGAATTTATCAACCTCAATATAGTTGTGATAAACTTTTTGTATCTTATCAATATGAGCTTTATCAAGATAGTTCATATTGTCCATTTTAGACACTTCCGATTTTGCGTCAATGAATAAGATTTTATTCTTTCTTTCCTCTGGTTTGTTTTTGCTACAAACAAGAATACAAGCCTCCATAGAAGCATTAAAGAATAAGTTTTCACCGATGCCTATAATACAATCAAGAAGATCTGCCTCTAGCAATTGTTTTCTGATATGTTTTTCTTCCTCTCTGAATAACACTCCGTGAGGTAGCAAGATAGCGCAACGACCACTCTTCTCGTCCATAGAGGCGAGGATATGCTAGATAAATGCGTAGTCTGCTCTACCTTGTGGCGGTGTGCCCAAGAAATTGCGTCCCCACTTATCATTCTCAAAAGCGGCACGATCCCATTCTTTGATAGAATATGGTGGGTTAGCCAGTACGATATCAAAAGTGCGCAAGCGGCTACCATCTAAGAAGGCAGGATTGCGCAAGGTGTCGCCACATACGATAGAGAAATCCTCTACGCCATTCAGATACAAGTTCATTCGGGCAATAGCTGATGTCAAGCCATTTACCTCTTGACCAAAGACATGCACACCTTTCCATTCCTTGCCTTGGTTGCGCAAGAAATCAAGACTCTTAATGAGCATACCACCCGAGCCACAAGTAGGGTCATAAATGCTCTCATCGGGTTGTGGTTGCAAGATCTCTGCCATCAGTTCTACCACCGTACGGTTGGTATAGAACTCCTGTGCGGTATTACCTGCATCATCGGCGAACTTACCCACCAGGTATTCGTATGCCTGTCCCATCTCATCAGCAGGACAAGCGCTGAGCGACAGGTTATAGCGAGAGAAATCCTCGATAATAGAAGTGATGATATGATCAGGCATTTTGCTCTTGTTGGTCCAACCATCTTTTGGACCAAAGATACCCTCCAAACCGCCAATCAAACGACCATCGTTCTCACGAGCGGGATTAGCTTGCTCAATAGCGATAAATGCCTCTACTAAGCGTTGACCCACATTCTCCGTCACCTGACGTACATCTTGCCAATGTTCGCCATCAGGAATACGGATAGGCAAATCAAGAGCTTGCATCTCGGCATACTCCTCACCACCTTCCGCTACGAAAGCAGCATACTGCTCATCATACACATCGCTGATGCGCTTGAAGAACAGCAGAGGAAAGATATATTCTTTGTATCCTGCCGCATCGATCTGACCACGGAGGTTCTCCGCAGCCGCCCAAAGGAAGGATTTCAGTGTATCAATAGTAATCTGTGCCATAATCAACTCTTAATTCATCAATTCTCTAAATGCTTGCTCTGCTTTGCGAACTTCCTCGCAGGCTGCTAGGAAGCGTGCCTTGACCACCTCGTATGGTTCTTGTTCCTCTTGGTGGTACTGGATATAGCGGTTAGGCGATAGCACAAAGTCTTTCTCCGCAATCTCCTGGAGTGTTACCACGCGTGAGATATCCTCCTTGTCGGTATATTCTAGATAGTGTTGGAAGATCTCAGCGGCATTCTCCTCGGTCAGTTCGTTTTGTGCACGGCGCACGGTTAAGATCTTAGATGCGTCCACCATCAGCACGCGTGCAGAGTGTTCGGCTATCTTATGGCGGCGAAGTACCAAGATACATGGCGAGAGTTGCGTGCCAAAGAAGAGCTTTTCGCCCAGCGTAATGACTGCTTCCAGCCAATCAGACTCCACCATTCGTTTGCGGATATCTGCTTCAGCATTACCGCGGAACAATACACCCTGTGGCATCACCACAACCATACGACCAGTACCCGGTTTCATAGACTGCACCATGTGCTGAATCCAAGCATAGTCAGCACCCGTATCATCGGTAGGTGTACCCCATATATTACGCGAGAACTTATCGCTACGCCATTCTGTCTCACCCCATTTCTTGAGCGAGAAGGGAGGATTGGCAATCACGCAGTCGAAGCGAGCAATACTGCCACCTTGCAGGATCTTTGGGTCGCGCAAAGTGTCGCCCTGCATGATATTGAAGTCGGATGCTCCGTGCAAGAGAAGGTTCATCTTGGCAATAGCGGCGTTGGTGACATTCTTCTCCTGTCCGAAGATATTGCCGCAACATAGGCTATCGTTCTTCATATGGCGAACGGCCTCGATAAGCATACCACCCGAACCGCAAGCGGGGTCATAGACCGATTCGCCTGGCTTAGGGTCGAGGATATTCACCAGCAAACGAACCACGGCACGAGGAGTATAGAACTCGCCCGCTTGTGCCTTGCTGTCATCTGCAAAGCGCTTGAGCATGATCTCATAAGCATCACCCATCAAGTCGTTAGGATAATCTTTATTACCCAGTTTACGGCGTGACATATGTTCAATAAGGTTGGTGATACGCTCATCGGAAAGAACGCGTTTATCGGTCCATTTCTGCGCAGAGAAGATACTCAGCACACCATATAGCGTGTCAGGGTTAGCCAACTCTGTCTTGTGCATAGCGCCCACAAGGGCAGAACCGACATTCTCGGTACGCTGACGCACATCTTGCCAATGGCAGTCCTCTGGGATGTCAAAGCGGTGTTGCTCTGGCAGGGCAGCAAACTCCGTGTCGCCACCGCTTAGGAGCAGAGCCTCTTCGGTCTCCTCGTCATAGACATCATTCAGACGCTTGTAGTAGAGCAGCGGTGTGATATAATCCTTGAAGTTGTCCTGACTAACAGGACCACGAAGGATATTACATGCCTCCATCAGGAAGTTATACAACTCCTGCGCAGTTCCTATTTCTTTGTTAGGTGTATTATTCTGTTTCTTTGCCATGATAATCTGCGAAAAACTTTGCGGTGCAAAGTTACAACTTTTTTCGTATTTATGCAAATAATACCACTGTTTTTCAAAAAATGGCGGTACTATTATTTCGAGACACACCTTTCGCTATAGGTTAGAATAAGTTCTCAGGTGATAGTAATAGGAACTGTTCCAACGATATACCAGCTCCACCTACGACAATGCTATGTTTAGGGTGGAACGAGTCTGCAAAAGTGTGGACACCTTGATTATCTGTTCGCTTACCACTTTTGACCTCAATAGCAACTACTTCTTCTAAGCCGCGTTGAATAACAAAATCCACCTCATCATTACCGTCACGCCAATAAAATACTCGGTAATCATGTTCTTCTGCCCAATTCATTAGATGTGCACCTACAGCACTCTCTACCCAACGCCCCCAACGTGCACTATCCAATTGCTCTGCCATAAAGCCATGACCTGCATAAGTGGATAATAACGCATTGTTATAAACTTGAAATTTAGGAATCGACGACACTTGACGAATAGGCGCATGAGCAAACTTTTGCAAGCCACCCAGCAATTCCGCTTCGCCTAAGACTTTGAGGTAATTGGCTAAAGTAGTCGTATTGCCTGCATCTTGCAATTGTCCAAGCAGTTTGTTATATGCCACAATCTCTGCACTATATGTAGAGCCAATACGGAACAGTTGACTCAGCAATGCAGGCTTGTGAATACGTTTGGTCATCAGTACATCCTTCTCTATAGCAGGATCTACAATAGACTGCAATATATATCGTTTCCAACGGGCCTCGTTTTTAATCAACTTAGCACTACCTGGATAGCCACCAAAATAGATATACTCTTCCAACGAGAATCCAAATGCCTCTTGCATTTCAGCAAAACTCCAGTGAGGCATACGAATCAACTCATAACGCCCTGCCAAACTTTCGGTTAGCCCATCTTTGATGAGCAGACGACTACTGCCTAACAATATAACCTTCAAATTGAGATCGTTCCATGTATCCGCATCCCATTCACGCTTTACATATTCGCTCCAGTTCTTGAGTTTTTGTATCTCATCTATAATCAAGATGTGTTCCTCTTGCTTTAGAAGACGCATTTGCTGACGAACATCTGCCCATTGCTTGGATATCCATTGAGGATTATTCTCATCAATGGTATCCGCATTCAATGATGTAACAGGTACAGTGCATCTTTCGACAAATTGTTTGACCAAAGTAGTCTTTCCAACTTGGCGTGTTCCTGCCAATACTTGAATAAATTGGCGAGGTTCTTGCATGCGTTCTTGCAAGGTAATCAGCTGCTTACGGATAATCATAGTTTTATATATTTACTCAATATTTATTTTGATTTTACTCAATTTTAATTTTGATTTTACTCAATTTTCGTTGCAAAGGTACTACTTTTTTTGCAGATATGCAAATAAAAATCGCATTTTTGGGTATTTTTTTAGTATAGGGTGTAGAGGCGGCGACTGCGTCGCAGTTTAGAGGACGATCGTGGGGCAAGCTACAGTTTAGACTTTAAAGGCTTGCAGTACCCGAATACGATTCGTCAAGCACCCCATAACGCCGCAGGCGAGCGTTATCGGGTAATAAATAGAGAAAGGAAACATTTTCAAGAAGAGAGTCAACCTTTTTAGGACAGTAGTCAACTTTTTTTTAGGAAAGGAGTTAACCTTTTAGGTTATCAATCTTAAGAAAAGTGCTTTGTCTTATACTGAAATAGGTTTACTCATAAAATGAATAAAAAGTATCAATTATTAAGATTCAAGTTTTATGAAGCGAACTCTAAATCGTTATTCTGCATCATTCAAGCAACAAGTTTTGGATGATTATTTTCAGTCAGGCATGAGTCAAGTTGAGTGTTATACCAAGTGGAAAATTCCTCAACGAACGCTCAATACATGGCTTACTTCTTGCAAGAGTCAAGAAAAAAGTGTATCTTTGCACTCAAACTCGAAACACATGGATGCAAAAGACCAAGCTCTAGAGAACCTGCGTGTGGAGAACGAGCGTCTCCGTCGCGAAGTGGAGTACCAAAAACTCCGTGTTACAGGCTATGAGCGCCTTCTTGAGATTATCAAACAAGAAGACGGCATCGACCTGCTAAAAAAAGGTGGAGCCAAACAGTAGAACGCCTGTCCGCAGAGTATCCGTCCGAAACGATGGAAACACTCTGCGGGCTGTTTGGCAAATCTAAGCAGGCTTATTACAAGCACAAGCGTAAGTCATTCAGTGAAGAAGAGAT
>JBGVMY010000011.1:0-10182 GCA_045124995.1 Paludibacteraceae bacterium
CTATCCAGTTTTTAGATGTAAAAGTATGGGGGCTAAACGTTCGAGACTGTGTTAATGCACTAACGATTAATCGGCCTTATTCCATACTTTAGATGTAAATCGACTGCAAAAGTATAAAAATAAATTTAAATATACAACGATTATTCCGTCTTTGGTTCTTCGTTGGTCTTTAGCAGTACGCTTAAATACAAGGTACAAAGGAATAGAATCTTAAAAATCGTGCGCATGCGCATAGTGTAAAAGTGTAAGGTGTACAGGCGAAGAATGATATGAAAACAAACTGATTTAGCAAAATATTCGATTTTATTTGCATATATCCAAACTTTTTTGTACTTTTGCACCCGAAATTGCGTGAACTCCGTTTTTTGGGGTAAAAGAGTTTCAATATTCCACATGCGTTGCGCTATTTCAATGAACCCCTGAAACTTTGAAACAATTTAACTAATAAACTAACAAGAATTATGATTTACAGCAAAGAGGTACAGGAAATGTGCCAAGTAGCTAAAGGACCTAACCATGGTCCAGCTCCAATCCCAGAAGAGGGTAAGTGGGTGAAAGCTAAAGAGATCGCTGACATCTCTGGTATGACTCACGGTATCGGTTGGTGTGCTCCACAACAAGGTGCATGCAAACTCAGTTTGAACGTTAAGAACGGTATCATCGAGGAGGCTCTCATCGAGACTATCGGTTGCTCAGGTATGACTCACTCTGCTGCTATGGCAAGCGAGATCCTTGTAGGCAAGACTATCCTCGAGGCACTCAACACCGACCTCGTGTGCGATGCTATCAACACCGCAATGCGCGAGCTCTTCCTCCAAATCGTTTACGGTCGTACCCAATCTGCTTTCTCTGAGGGAGGTCTGCCAATCGGCGCTGGTCTTGAGGACTTGGGTAAGGGCCTCGTTAGCCAAACTGGTACATTGTTCGCTACCAAGGCTAAAGGCTCACGCTACCTCCAACTCACCGAGGGTTACATCACCAAGCAATATCTTGACGCTGACAACGAGACTTGCGGCTATGAGTTCGTTCACATGGGCAAATTCATGGATGCTATCAAGAAGGGCGTTCCAGCTGATGAGGCACTCAAGAAGGTTACCGGCACTTATGGCCGTACTACCGAGGAGCAAGGCGCAGTTAAATTTATTGATCCACGTCATGAATAATAAGAAAGGAGTAAAACTATGATCCGTCCAGTTCAATTCGAATCACAAGATCGCCGCGAGAAACAAGTACTCGCTGCGCTTAACGCACATGGTATTGCTTCTATCGAAGAGGCTAATCAAATTTGCGAGCAATACGGTTTGGATCCTTACATGACTTGCGAGGAGACCCAAATGATTTGCTTTGAGAACGCTAAGTGGGCTTATGTGGTAGGTACCGCTATCGCTATTAAGAAAGGTTGCACCAACGCTGCTGACGCTGCTGAGGCTATCGGTATCGGTTTGCAAGCATTCTGTATCCCAGGTTCTGTAGCTGACGACCGTCTCGTAGGTATTGGCCACGGTAACTTGGCAGCTCGTTTGCTCCGCGAGGAGACCGAGTGCTTCGCTTTCTTGGCAGGTCACGAGTCTTTCGCTGCTGCTGAGGGTGCTATCAAGATTGCTGAGATGGCTAACAAAGTGCGCCAAAAACCACTTCGTATCATCCTTAACGGTCTTGGCAAAGACGCTGCTATGATCATCAGCCGTATCAATGGTTTCACATACGTACAAACACAATTTGACTACGCTACTGGCGAGTTGAATATCGTGAAGACCAAAGCATATAGCAACGGTCCACGTGCTAAGGTGAACTGCTATGGTGCTGACGATGTACGCGAAGGTGTTGCTATCCTTTGGCACGAGAACGTAGATGTATCTATCACAGGTAACTCTACCAACCCAACTCGTTTCCAACACCCAGTAGCTGGTACCTATAAGAAAGAGCGCGTATTGGCAGGTAAGCCATACTTCTCTGTAGCTTCAGGTGGTGGTACAGGCCGTACCTTGCACCCAGATAACATGGCTGCAGGTCCTGCTTCTTATGGTATGACCGATACTTTGGGCCGTATGCACTCTGACGCTCAATTCGCTGGTTCTTCTTCAGTACCTGCACACGTTGAGATGATGGGCTTCCTCGGTATTGGTAACAACCCAATGGTAGGTTGCACCGTAGCTTGCGCGGTGAACGTAGCACTTGCTTTGAATAAGTAATTGATTTCTACTTAATATTTAAGAGGCGTTTCGTATGAAGCGCCTCTTTTTTGTGATTTATATACCTATTGACACCTATTTGAGATTACTTGAGTGCGGCAGGGAGTTGATTGCCGCGCAATGTTGTTGAAACAAGTTGTTGGTGTTGTTGAATTTATTTTCTTCTCCGCTGCCACCACCTGCGTTTGCGCACTCTATCGTTTATCATTTGTCACCCATAGTTTATACCTAAAATTAAGAATCCCTTCCCTTGTACCTTGTATATATACTCCGTGTCAGTAACCAAGGACGAACCTAAGACGAACCAAGGATGAACCTAAGAACACCAATTTACTAAAAGTGCTGTTTGTTAAGATTGCCGTTCTCTTTTACCTCTCTTATACCTTCCCTAATTCCACCGACCGACGAGCGGGAGATGACCGAGAGAACTCCGACTCAACTCCTTGCTTAAAAAAAAATACTTTTGTTAATATTCGCTTCCTAAAGCCGTTTCCGCCATCCCTAAACAAGTTTCCACCCTTCCTGAAAAGGTTGACTCATTTCCTGAAATAGTTTACCAGCGATAGTCTTTCCCGCCACCAGTCTAGTGCTCGGCGATATTCCGCCCGCAAGATCCCCCCGCCTCTACACCTTACACTCTACACCATACACCATAAAAATCGCCCAAATGCGATTTTAATTTGCATATCTCCTAAAAAAGTCGTATCTTTGCACTCAAAACTTAACAACTTATGAATCTATGTCCCAACGCAAGATGTTTAGTAGGTGAGTATGTAAACATCTACCATTGTGACCAATCTGGAAAGATTGGCGAACTCTATATGGCTGATATGCAAATCTATCCTCGTATGAGAGCGGGTGAAATATTCAAAGCTAAGACAGTAGAACTCGTGCCAACTGAGATTAATTTTGGTGTAATTCAAGAGACCAGTCACTACAAACGTAAACTCTCCGTTAACTTGCTCACAGATCAAGGCTGGTTGCATATTGTCCGCAACGAGTACCTCGAATCCCTTATGGAAGACGGTCCTGTCGAATGGGGAGCGATGTAAATAAATCAATAGTTGAACGCATTATAACAAAAAATATCATGGCAAAAAGACAAGCAAATCCTCAAACACCTTCACTTTTTGAAAAACTTTTAGCAGACTTCAAAAAATATATGACTGCTACCAATAAGGTAATGGAGAGTTCAAGAGAATCTTATATTACATATCTTGAGTCTATTAACAAGTATAGTCGTGGTAGTATTATTGTCTGGTTAAATGATATAATAAGACAGAAATCTAAGGAACCTATCAAGGAACTCGAAACATGTTTTGATGGCTATTTTAACACTAATCCCCCTATTTCGACTAAGACAAAGAAACCGATTACAAACAAAACTATTAATAATTGGAAATCTGCATTATTGCTTTTGGGAGAGTTTGTATTTAGCTATACCAATTCCAATGTAAATTTGAGTTCTATTTCAATAGGTTCCGTAACGAAATTAGAAACTTTTCTATGCCAATTGGTTGCACAATCAGCTATATTTTGTTCAAGAGAAGTGTTCGAAGATGTCCAGAAAGGTAAATTAGGTTCGACAAGAAATACAGATAGAACGAATAAAAATCCAAATGATAATATAGAAGGAACATGGTTTTACTATTCTTACAGAAGAGCAACAAATTCTGCCGACATAGGTAAAACAGATAGTACAGATAATACCGTTACATTTGATAGTAATACATATGCAAACAATGCTATCAAATATGCTATATGTGAAGATTTAAAGAAGAAGTATGGTATACATATTACCATTAAGGATTTTGGTAAAAATGAGTTTGAAGCATGCCATATTTGGGATAAGACATGTTATGACGCCCGCTATCACACCAGTATAGCAAACTTAGTACTTCTACCAAGAGAGTTAGCGAGTCTAACAGATCATTATCCAGCAGTAAAAAAGATGTTACAATATGAAGCATATATGAGATTTAATAGATTTTTACCTAAGGACAAAGATAATAACGATATGCCATTCCCAAAACCAACATGTCTAAAATTCTATAAAGATTTAATTTGGCTACATTCTCCCAAATGATAGTGGCACTACACAAACTTTACCTAATAGTGCAGACAAAAAAACTATAACTTTGCAAGCGCAACTATAATTCCACGCATTACATATCTATAAAACTAAATAAACCAAATCTACTTTTCAGATAAAGGGGTCTGCTGATTAGATAGATGAATACTACTAAAGAACCCACCATGAAAGCTATATGAATGATAATTTTGTTATTGAGAATGGAGCTCTAATCTCCTATGAGGGCTCTGAAATTGAAATTGAAATCCCAGAAGGTGTACATACTATAAAAAAGGATTCAATACCTTGCTATAACGAAATCCAAGTACTCCAACTTCCTGATTCAATAGAAATAGTAGAAAAAGGTGCATTAGATCGATGTAATAAACTTACAAGATTGATTGTTCCTGCAAAAACAGTGTGCAAAAGATATTGTATACTCTCTATTCTTGAACCATTTACTTCTTATTTTGAGTGGCGTTTCCCTGACACACTTAATGAGATAGTTATTTATGATAATGAAAAAGAACTGGATTTGTCTAAGTTAGATTGGAAGAAAATTGGTGGAAGGGTGATTGTTCGTATTGAAAATGAAACAACGAATATAAAATTAGGGGATATTGATAGGGATGTAAATAAGCAGCCATTGATATACATCAATAATTATGTGGAAAATGTACAAATTGATGCCCCTGCAGTATGGAATAAAAAGAACATTATCTTCCGTGCTCCAAAACCTAACATGACAGAGACTACTGATAATTCTGTTGAACTCACTTTAGCTCCAAGAGCAACTTGGACAAACGATACTCGTTGGAGTTGTCCTATAAGGCTTAATGTATCTGCAGTTACTTATTTATATCCTGTAGAACTTGCTTGTTATGACAATGAAACACATCAAGGTTGCAAATTGTTGCTACTTGGAAATAGAATCGAAGATATTCCATTGGAGCGCCTTTCCTTAGAAACATATCCATCTATTATAGTTTGGGAGGACTATGATACAGTGTATAATAAACTAAAAGCAAAAGGCTGGACTAAATAAATTAAAAACAATAACAGCCACTGAAAGCCCACCGAAGTCCCATAGATCTCCTATGGTGGTCCCGAAACTTGTAGGGAAGGTAACTTTTACCGCTGAGTTCGGCACAATCTTCAGCACTCAGAAACTTTTTTTCAGAAAAATACACCCATGCGGAAGTGCTTATAACATAGCCACTTCCGCATGCTGTATATATCACTTTTCTTTCCAAATTCCTTAATCTTCGGCACAAAATCACCAAAATGCCGAAGATTCAGCACCACTCTAATATATAGATGTTGTGTGCCGTTATATTCCATAAGATTCAGCGCACGAGTATCGTGCAAGTTTTATATGGGGTCCCTGAAAATCTACTGATTTTTGGGGAGAGGAAGAACGGCGGCAACCTCAACGAGCAGGGCGAGTTCTTTGTTGCAAGCCAGTTCTGACGAAGGAGCGGTGGTAATTAATTTCGTAGAACCCCGCAATGGGTGGAGTCCGAGTAATTAGATTCATAAGATTTCTCGCCGCAGGCGTAGGAGGTAATATGTCTATCAGCTCGTATAACAAAAAATTTACTTTCTTAAGAGACTGACAACTTTTAGCAGTTTGATGTAGTATCTTTGCCGTGAAATTACAAAAACGCCCAAAAACGACCGAAGTTTTGCAAACTCGACTTAGCAAAAAAAATAAATTGAGTGCAATCATTGAGATTTGAGTGCTTTTTTGGTATATATAAATGTGGGCATGTGAAAAATGAAAATAATACATCAAAAAATCAATAAAATTATGACACAAATTAAATTATTCAAAGCCGACGACCCTTTGGGCAAGAGTATACTTGAGGAGCAAGTCAATCAGTTCTTACAAGAGAATGTTTCAACAATCAAAGTCATTGACATCAAGTATACAGCAGAGTGTCCTCGCGCTTTTACTCATTGGACAGCATTAGTCATTTACGAAACATTATAAACAATTACTACTATGGGAAATCCAAGATACAAAATCGGCAGATATATCAGTATATATCGCTGCGATGATTCGGGTAATATCGGTGAAGTGTACGTGGAAGAAGCAAAGACTTCTATAAAACTCACGGAAAATAAACCATTAGTTATCAAAACAGTAGGACCAAATACCAAAGAAATATCGTTAGGCACAATTCAGCAAGCCAAAAATTACAAGAAAGAAGTCTCAGTAGATGTGCTTACAGAACAAGGTTGGTGGCATATCGTTCGAAACGAGAATCTAGAGACTCTTTTAGGCGATTCGCTTGAATGGGACATAATGGAAGAACCTGGAACAATCTTATTGACCCAGTCGAGTGTGTGTTCGCACAAGTATTTGGTAAGCATTGCTGAGGCATGTGCGCAGCGAGTAATTAATGAATGTGCACAAAGCGGCTATATAATCGTAAGACCTAGCGAGAAAGTGTGGGTTGATCCGCCATTCCCCGAGGAGAGCCCAAGTGAGAGAAGCGAAAAGGCTAATGCCTATGCACAATTATTCAAGGAGATGAGAATTGCTTTTAAACTATGGAAGAAATATGCGTGGATGCCACTATATGAAAAAACGATTACGCAAAAGGACAATCAAACCGAGGTACAGACATCTCTCAAAGCGGTGGTAATCTTCAACTACTATCACGGACTTAGTGTCCACGAAGTAGGCACGCAAGAGGATATAGAGGGTATGTATCAGTTAGGTGACGAGATAGCCAAACTCTTTACACCCGAAGCAACCGTGCTCCGACCCAATACAATAGAAGAACTGTACGCATCCTATGCTGACTGTTTTCTCAATCCCAAACCAGACTGTATGAGCGAGCGTATTGTGCGCAACGGTCACGGTGAAGCATTTATTTCAATGAACATAGAACCAAAGAGAGGGTTGAAAATCACCAAACTAATCACAACCCACATCAATGGGATATGCTATTCCCTAAATCCGAAGGACAATACAGCCGAGGTAGATTCAAACGAAGAAAAATACGCAGGCGCGATTGAAATACCTATGCAAATTACTCACGACGGAGTCTCGTATCGTGTCACACGTATCGGAGACAATGCGTTCCAGGGTTGCAAGGAGCTAACATCTGTTGTTATACCTGAGGGTGTGACAAGTATTGGTAAATTTGCGTTTGACACCTGCGAAAAGCTCACTTCTGTAGTCATTCCTAATAGTGTTACAACTATCGAACAAAGTGCTTTTGTTCGCTGCATGGCTCTGCAAAGCATCACAATTCCTAATAGTGTTACAACGATAGGAATGGCAGCCTTTTGGTGGTGCACATCATTAGAATCAATTGACATACCCGATAGCGTAAATACTATCGAACAGATGACATTTGGAGCATGCACATCACTAAAATCGGTAACTCTGCCCAAGAACTTGGAAAAGATAAGGTTTAGATGTTTCCTGCATGCTGGTTTAGAGATCGTTACAATACCAGCCAGTGTAAAAGCAATCAAGGCGGACGCTTTTTCTACTTGCGAGAAACTCGACAATATTTGTTTTGCAGGAACCACCGAACAGTGGCAACAAATTGCCTTAGAGGACTCGTGGTGTAATTCTAATACCCCCGCCACAGTTGTCCACTGCACCGATGGCGATGTGGAATTATAAACATTAAAACTATTAAACCTATGAACATACTTTACATACACGGCTACAATGGAAACATGTACGGCAATTCGTACCATCATCTCCAACATCATGCGGCAGGACATAACCTGTATAGCATAGACTATAATCCTGAACAACCAGAGCAGGCGATTCAGTCTATCAAACAATATGTCGCAGACAATCAAATCGACCTGATTATCGGCGCATCATTGGGCGGTTTCTTGGCAATGCACATCTTTGGCGTTCCACGCATCGTGGTCAATCCTTGCTGGAATCCGGCTGTCGAATTGCCCACAGTGGGCTATACAGGCGATACGGCAGTTTATGAGCGACTGCTCAACGCACTCTTAGCGAATATCAACGAAGAGGAGAGTCGTTTGTGCACTGGTTGCTTCGCCGCGAACGACGAACTATTAGGCACTCGCTACAAGTCCGAGTTCGAGAAGCACTTCCACCACACATTCGACATCAGCGACGGCCACAAAATCACCGCCACCTCTGCACAAGAGATTCTTGATTATGCTTGCGCGGTGAACGTAGCGTTGGCATTGAACAAGTAATCGATTGATACATAAATTATTAAGAGACACTCCATGCGGGGTGTCTCTTTTATTAGCATCCTTGTAGATACCTGCTTTAAAAACCTACTACAAGATACACTGCGAGTACGAACATAAAAGGATTCTCAAAGAATTTGAGGGAGGATATGGCGGCATGTGGCGAGTGTTAACCGAGTGGTATGCGAACAGACAAGAAACCTAAAAGCCACCGATTTGCCACAAAAAGCCCACAGATGTGCAACGGTGGTCGCGAAGTGGTCACCAAGCGTGCGGTTAACCTTTAGTTAGAAATATGAAAGGGTAGATAGAAAGCAGGCTTAATCACACAACGAGAATAAGTCAGCTCTTGGATTGATGAGCATCACGGGCACATGGCTGTGGCGAATAACGTACTGCTCGGGTGGGCCAAAGAGCCAATCGTCCAAACCATATTCGCGGCTAGCAGTGAGGAGAATAAGATCCGGGTATCGGTTATCGGTTATCGGATATCGGTGAAGCTCCTTATGGATATGGAAACTATCGCCTTTGGCTACGCGCTCTTCGTAGGTAATTGTTTCGCCTGTACGCTCAGCAATCGTTTGGATATGCGTGATGATACGTTGGGTGTTCTGCTTGGCTTTGCTGCCATAGTCATTTGCGCGTAATAATATAAGGTGTGCCCCCGTCTTACGCGCTAGATAGGTGCAAATCTCTGCTTTATACACCTCTTCTTCTAGCATGGTGATAGGAACTAATATGGAGGTTAAAGCCCTCTCCAACTTCCCCTTAGGGGGGCGAGATGGCGATGAGGTGATAAGGCTATTAGGCGTAGTGATGACATACGGTCTTCGCTCCTCGCGGCAAGCATCAAGCACCTGCTGCACGCCACGGCGTGTACCATCGCAACGCTCCACGCGAATATCATCCGTATTTAACAAATCAAAATTCAAAACTTGACAAATTTACTTAATATTCCTTGAGCGCCCAAGGAAATTGATTTGGGCGCAAGTTGTTGGAATATGTTGTTGATTAAAATTAGTCCGAGTTGTTCTAACCGCGATTCGTCAAATCTCGGTTAATCCCCTCAATATACGAAATTAGCTCGGATTCACCGATACTTTTCTCGGCAGAAGTCACGAAGATGGGTGGCAACTCCGCCCATGTTTCCAAGAGTTTCTGTTTGTAACTTTCAACATTAGCGGCCAACTTCTGCTTGCCCAACTTATCGGCTTTGGTAAAGACGATGGAGAATGGTATCTCGTTCTCGCCCAACCACTCCATAAACTCCAAATCAATCTGTTGTGGCTCATGGCGGCAGTCCACCAATACAAACAAACTCACCAATGCCTCTCGCAACAGACAATAGCGTTCAATCATCATCTTGAGTTTGGCGCGCTGTGTCTTGCCTGCTTGCGCAAAACCATAGCCAGGAAGATCGACCAAATGCCAATGTGTATCGCTGCCCGCATTGATGATGAAGTGATTGATAAGCAAAGTCTTACCAGGCTTTTGGCTAGTCTTAGCTAGTTTGGGATTATGCGTGAGCATATTGATAAGGCTCGACTTGCCTACATTGCTTCGACCAATGAAAGCATATTCAGGAATACTCGTCTGCGGACATTGCATCACATCCGGACTAGAGATCACAAAAGAAGCAGAAGTAATCATAATTAGGAATTTTGAATTATGAATTATGAGATTTATTCAACCATAGTATAAAGCCACTTAGTAGGG
>JBGVMY010000012.1:0-33240 GCA_045124995.1 Paludibacteraceae bacterium
TTAGATGATCATACGCTCTGCGTAAATGTCTAAAAGATGCACGCTTTGCGTGGTATTCAGCGACCTACATGGAATGTAAGCAACCAACCGAAAAACGGTTTTGACAGATGTGTTATTATTTACACATCTAGTGCATCTGCCAGAGGCATATGCGTCAAAACCTATTTCCGATGGATATACGCTTTGCGTAGGTTCAATGATATTAGCCATAGGCTACGTTCATTTGAAACAGTTCGAAGAGCATTTGAAAACTATTTGGTGTGTAATAGCTGCTGAAGCAGATATGGTATCGATAGAGATGATGACGAATCTAAGCTTGCTTAAGTGAGTCAGCAGATATAGCGATACAAGATGGCGACAAGCCATAACACCAAATATAACCCTTGAAATATTTTTTAATTATTTTTGTAGCAAGCGCGAGCGCAGCGTATTTTTGTTTAAGAAAATCATTTTTGTTAAAAGAAAAAAAAGAAATTTTTGATAATTTTTGTTTAAAATAAACATATGACAACATTGACAGACGAACAACGCAAGGCTCAGATGGCTAGCATGAAGTCCTTTGATGAGGACATGCCATCAGTAGGTATCTTTTGGTATGATCCAGAGGAGCATGAGTTCTTTGGTGTGTACAAGAAGGAGCTCACGCCTAAGATGATTGAGGAGGCAGCCGATAAGGGGCTTCCGTTTATCAATTATCCCAAGTTGCATCGTCAAGTGTGGAAGGAGCAATACTTCCGCGCGTTGTCGTCGCATAAGCCCACTCGTTTTACGGGTGATTATACGATGATTCCTCGTGGTCGTGTAGCATGGAATATTGATAAGTTTATTGTGTTTGTCGGCAAATGGGCGGAGGATGTGCAAGACGAGTTGACGGAGTTGATTAATCAGCATTTTGCGTTACCGTTCTTTGAGTTTGTCTATGACGAGCACTGGGATCTCGGCCACGGCTGGTCCGGAGATTTCTGATTGGACTTATTATTGAAACAAAAATACGGCATCTATGATGCCTACAAAAATACTTAAAAATAGGCAATGGTTATATTGGTAGTCGATGTGTTGTACACATCTTTCGTGGTTAGTCTATCTATCGTCTGTTCAAGCAAACTTGACATCCGATAACTATCTTATCCACGACGGCTGCAGATGCATCCTACTACCAATAGTTTTTAAATGATTCCAGCTAGAGGCTGATAATCATGGAAAATCAGCCATGGCTGAATACATAGAATGGTTTTTGACAGATGTGTTATTATTTACACATCTAGTGCATCTGCCTACGGCATATGCGTCAAAAACATATCCTATGAATATACGCTTTGCGTAGTTTCATGGATATTAGCCGCAGGCTAGGTTCATAGAATAGTTCGAAGAGCATTTAAAATTGTTCGGAGAACATTTGAAAACTATTTGGTGTGTAATAGCTGCTAAAAGCAGATATGGTATCGGTAGAGATGATGACGAATCTAAGCTAGCTTAAGTGAGTCAGCAGATATAGCGATACAAGATGGCGGCAAGCCATAACACCAAATATAACAATTGAAATATTTTTAAATTATTTTTGTAGCAAGCGCAGCGAAGCGTATTTTTGTTTAAAAAGAATATTAACCCATTCGGCAGTCTACAGTGAGCGTGGCGAACGATCTACCATCTACAGCGTAGCGATCTACAGGCGTAGCCGATCTAAATCAAACATATGGCAACAGCAATCGAATTCAACCACGTCGGCAAACAATACCGCCTGGGCCTCGTGTCCACAGGCACCATCAGCCACGACCTCAACCGCTGGTGGCAGACGGCCATCCTGCGCCGCGAGGACCCCTACCTGAAGATCGGCGCGGTCAACGACCGCACCCAGAAGGCCGACTCCGACTACGTCTGGGCGCTCCGCGATATCGATTTCCGTGTGGAGCAGGGCGACGTCGTCGGCATCATCGGCAAGAACGGTGCCGGCAAGTCGACGCTCTTGAAACTCCTCAGCAAGGTCACGGGCCCTACGGTGGGCACTATCCGCGCTAGGGGCAGGATCGCCAGCTTGTTGGAGGTCGGTACGGGCTTCCACCAGGAGATGACGGGTAGGGAGAACATCTTCATGAACGGTGCTATCTTGGGTATGACCAAGCAGGAGATCGTCGCTAAGCTGGACGAGATCGTGGATTTCTCGGGCTGCGAGAAGTACCTGGACACGCCAGTCAAGCGCTACAGTAGCGGTATGATGGTGCGCTTGGGCTTTGCTGTGGCCGCGCACTTAGACCCCGAGATCCTGGTGGTGGACGAAGTCCTTGCCGTCGGCGACGCCGAGTTCCAAAAGAAAGCCATCGGCAAGATGCAAGACGTCAGTCAGACGGAAGGACGTACTGTGTTGTTTGTAAGCCACAATATGGCTAGTATCAAGAATCTATGCAAGAGTGGTGTATTGCTTGAGCACGGTATGACCAAGATGATTGGTAATATTGATGATGTGGTAGAAGAGTATATAACGGGCAATCTAAGAGAAGTGGGAGATGTTGATTTCGTACCTTCGGACAAACTGCGCAGGATTAGTCCTCAAACAAAGGAGTTTGAGATTCTCTCTATTGAGCGCAAAATGCCATATGTAATCGATAGCGATGATGATATATGCTTATCTGTTCGTGTGAAACGTAATCATAGCAGTCTAACTAAATTCCAATTCACCGTCTTGATTGACAATGTCGGTAATGGCGGAGAACGCACAGGTATGGCATTTACAGAGGAGATCCAATGGCCAATTGGTAAGGAAGAGGCAGAATTTGCTATTTCTGTACCAGATTGTCATTTGGCTCAAGGAAAGTATATCCTAGATGTATGGACCACTACTGGTGACATTTTATCTAGTTATAAGTACTATGACTGCGTGTACGATACAATTACTTTCCGCGTAGAAACTATGGGCGGCTTGCAGATAGCAGAGTGGCATAACTATTGGGGAGAAAATACTTGGAGAGCTAAAGTAAAAATGTAATTTGTATGCCAGGATTTATAGCACATATCGGAAATGAGAAACTTTCTTTTGCTGCTGATACGCGAAAGAAACTGGTTGTCAATTATATTGATGGTGTAGGATTTCAAGTTGAGCGCAGGGTGGTAGATAAGTTTATGAATGACCGCCTCTTTGTGGAAACGGATAAGTATCTCGTGGTAGTTGAAGGCGTCATGGTAAATAATCACGATCTGATGGCGCGATATCACGTTTCTACTTGGTTTGATTGTGCCATAGCGATGTATGAACAAGAAGGTGACGCATTCTTCAATGCTTTTCGCGGCTCATTCTCGGGTATATTCTATGATAAACAGCAAGATAAATGGCTAGTATACACCAATCATATTGGAGATAAGCAAGTGTTTGTTTATAAAACTGCTGATGGTTATATTTTTGCTTCGGAGATTGGTTTTATTGTAGATACATGTAAAAAGAATAGTTTACCTTTAACGATAGATAAAACTGGTGCGTATTTCTTGCTAACCCATGGATTTTGTATTGAAGATCTTACATTGGTCAAGGAAATTAGAAAACTATGTCCAGGGCATTATATCAAGTTGCAAGAGGGTAAATTAGAGGATATCCAATACCATCGTTTTACAAATAAACCTCGTCAAATGACACAGCAAGAAGCGGTTGAAGGTATAGATAAATACTTCCGTCAAGCGATCAAGCGTGCATTTGATAAAGACAAGGAATACGGCTATCGTCACATCGCATGTTTGAGTGGAGGATTGGACAGTCGCATGACTGTTTGGGTCGCACATGAGATGGGCTATACTGATCAATTGAATATTACTTATTCCGAATCTGGATACCTAGACTTTACCATTGCTCAGCAAATTGCAACCGATTTGTATCATGATTGGTTATTCAAACCATTAGATGGTGGTAGTTGTATTCGTGATATAGATGAAGTATCTTCGATAACTTATGGCTCTGCTAATTTCTTTGGATTGGCTCATGGCTTGAGTATGGAACGATTGATTAATTATGATAATTTTGGAATTATCCATACTGGTCAATTAGGCGATGTGGTACTAGGTACATACCTAAAGAAGATGGAATACGGTCAAATGCCAAGGATCATGGATGGTGCTTATTCAGAAGAGATTCGTGAACGTGTAGAGGCATATCAATTCAAATATGATTACGAAGATGCAGAACTATTCATGATGTACAATCGTGGATTTTGTGGTATAGCGCAAGGACTGCTGACATTCCAGGAAAATAGTGAGAGTTATTCGCCTTTTACGGATGTCGATTTCTTTGAATTCTGCTATAGCATTCCTTTGGAATTCCGCTTCAACCATAAGATTTATTTTGATTGGATATTAGATAAATACCCACAGGCAGCTGAATATATTTGGGAAGGCATTGGCACTAAAATTTCTCGTATCGAAAATCACAAACAGCGTACAATGCATATTTTAGGTTACGAAGTGCCTCATTTCTCCGAGAGAGCAGCATTTAAGCGATATCTCAAAGGATTTATCCTCCGCCGTTTAGGATTGCAGAGAAAAGGTGCTAAACGCAAGACGATAACACTTGCTTCAAAGTTTAATATGAGTCCAATTGACTATTGGTATAATACGAATCCATTTCTTCGTAACTTTATGCAGTCATATTGGTCTGCTAATTCACATTTATTACCTAGTGGGCAGATGGGTGATGACATGAAGCATCTATTTGAAGATTGTGTGTTGTATGATAAATTGCAAGCTATGTCTGTTTTAGGTGCTATTAAACAACTGTCTAAATGACCACGCTAGCCATCATAGGAGCCTCGTACTTACAACGTCCTTTGGTCGAGAAAGCCAAAGCAATGGGCTTGCGTACCATCTGCTTTGCATGGGCAGAGGGTGCTGTGTGCAAAGACCTGGTGGATGTGTTCTATCCTATATCTATCGTGGAGAAAGAACAGATCTTGGCTATCTGCCAACAGGAACATATCGATGGTATCTGCACCATTGCCAGCGATGTGGCTGCACCTACGGTGGCGTATGTAGCAGAGCAGATGGGGTTGATTGGTAATTCCTATGAGGCATCTCTCAAGGCAAATAACAAATATTTGATGCGCCATGCATTTGTGGATGCGGGTGTACCTTGTCCACAATTTTTCTGCGTAACGCAATGCGAAGATAGTCTTGAAAACAAAATCAGCGCTATTCACAGCGTAATGCACCTTCCATTGATTGTAAAGCCATCAGATCGCTCAGGCAGCTTGGGTGTAACCAAGGTGAATGCATGGGAACAACTAGCCCCTGCCATCGAGCAAGCATTGAGTCTATCGTTCAAGTACGAAGCGATGGTCGAGGAATATATAGAGGGCGAAGAGATCAGTGTAGAGTATATCTCCTACAATGGTACGCATTATCCGCTACAAATTACGGATAAGGTGACGACTGGTGCTCCTCATTTTGTAGAACTAGAGCACCATCAGCCATCTGCTTTACCAAAAGCTATCTGCGACGAGGTGCATCGTATTACGCAAAAAGCCTTGACTGCATTGGGCATCACCAACGGAGCTAGCCATTCGGAGTATCGTATTACGCCTGATGGCCGCATTTATGTCATGGAGATTGGTGGCCGTATGGGTGGCGACTTTATCGGTAGCGATTTAGTGCCGCTGAGTACGGGTTACGATTTTCTTCGCGGTGTGATAGAGGTAGCATTGGGTAAGTTCGTGGCACCCGTATTGAGCAACAATGCTTTTTCCGGAGTCCACTTCCTTTCAGCAGAAACCCCACAAGTGGCGTCATATATCCAGCATGCAGAGCAATATCCAGCCATCGTACAAGCCGAGCAAACCGATGCAGTATTGCACGATGTGACCTGCAGCGCGGAGCGCAGCGGCTATTTTATTTACCAAAGTAATCACAAGTTTGAGATAGAATAATATGATAGATTTTAATCGCCCTCACCTTACGGGCAAAGAAACAGAATATATCCGCCAAGCAGTAGCCGATGGCAAGATCTCTGGCAATGGTGCATTTACCAAGCGTTGCCAGCAGTTCTTTGAAGAGCGCTATGGCTTTAAGAAATGCCTGCTTACTACTTCTTGCACCGACGCATTGGAGATGGCAGCCATTTTGTGCGATATACAGCCTGGTGATGAGGTGATCGTACCAAGTTATACTTTTGTGTCCTCTGCCCTTGCTTTTGTTCGAGAGGGAGCCAAGATTGTCTTTGCTGATTCGATGGCAGAAAATCCGAATATCGATGCCGAGAAGATTGAAGCACTCATTACGCCTCGCACCAAGGTGATCGTACCGGTGCATTATGCGGGCGTAGCATGCGATATGGACCGCATTATGGAGATTGCAGATAAGCATAACCTTATTGTGGTGGAAGACGCAGCACAAGCAATCGACTCCTATTACAAAGGTCGCCCGTTGGGCTCAATTGGTCATTTATCTGCGTTCTCATTTCACGAGACGAAGAATATCATTGCTGGCGAAGGTGGTATGCTCTGTATCAATGATGAGCGCTTTATTCGCCGTGCAGAGATTATCTGGGAGAAGGGTACCAATCGAGCCGAGTTCTTCCGTGGCGAGGTGAACAAATATGGTTGGGTAGATACCGGTAGTAGCTTCTTGCCAAGCGAAGTGGTCGCTGCTTTCCTCTGGGCACAACTGGAGCATTTGGACGATATCCAAGCCCGTAGAAAACACTTGTGGGAGTTGTATCACGCTAGCCTCTCACCTCTCACCTCTCACCTATCACCTAAACTGGCAATGCCAGTCATTCCAGCGTATGCGACAAACAACGCCCACATGTTCTACCTCGTGTGCAATAATCTCGAGCAACGCACGGCCTTGATTAAGCAGCTCAAAGACAATGGCATTCAAGCAGTGTTCCATTATCTAAGCTTGCATAGTAGTCCATATTACGCAGATAAGCACGAGGGTCGCGAATTGCCAGAGTGTGATCGCTATGCCGATTGTTTGGTACGTCTACCGATGTTCTATGACCTGAAGGATGAGCAAGTAATTGACATTTGTAATACGATAAACGCCTTTTTTGCATGATACTGCATTTGCTATTTGATGATAAGTTTTCTGACTATGTGATCAAGCAATTCGCTGCAAAAGAAATGCAGTCGGATTTTGTTTTGGTATCACATACAAGAGAGACAAAACATTTTAAAAGCATGGATGCAGTAAAATTAGCGAATCCAAATGAGTCTTCAGAATTAGAGCAATTGTTAGCGGATATAGGAAAATACTCTTCGGTTATTTTTCATGGTTTATTTCATTCTTGGCAAGAATGGTTGCTAGATCATTGGCCCGAGCATGTAAAGATTGCTTGGGTTTGCTGGGGGGGAGAACTTTATGGTCAACCTGATATTCGAAAAACATTTGTAAAACCGTTATCTCGTTGTTCTGATTGGCTACATCGTAGGCGTCGTCCAAACGAAGAGGAGAATAAATTGTTCCCAAAGGAGTTGATTCAAAGAGCCAATTTTTGTCTTACAAATGTTGAAGCAGAGTATGAATACGCAAAACAATATTTAGGGACGAATATTAAGCATTTGCCATATAATTACTATTCTATAGATGAGACATTAGGTACCTTAAAGGATGCTCGTTGTCTTGGTGAAAGTATATTCCTTGGCAATTCTGCCACCATTGAGAATAACCACCTAGAGACATTCTTGCGACTCAAAAGAGTAGGGATTGGTAATAAGAAAATCATAGTACCGTTAAGTTATGGTTCTCCATGGGTTCGCAATATGTGCTTAAAAGTTGGACGTAAACTATTTGGAACTAATTTTAGCCCATTGTTAGATTTTATGCCACGTGAGCAGTATAATACCACTATGCTGGATTGCACAGTGATGATTCAGCCTCATCTTCGAGAACAGGCACATGGAAATATAGTGACAGGTTTGTGGCTAGGTATGCGAGTGTATTTATGCGAACATGGAATAGATTATCAATATTTTAAACAAATGGGCATTCATATTTTCAGTATTGAAAAAGATCTATGTAAAGATAATCCCAATGTATTTCATCCTTTGTCTGAAGAAGATATTACATATAACCGACAATTACTAATGAAACATTATGGTGCTGAAAGCATTAAAAATAAATTAAACTATCTAGTTGATATACTAAACCAATAACACTAATCATTATGACTAATCTAGCCCCCATAATCGTATTCTGCTATAATCGTCCTGAGCATTTGCGCAAGACAATGAATTGGTTGCGTGCGAACAAGCATGCAGATGAATCGCCATTGTATGTATTTTGCGATGGACCAAAGGCAAATGCCACGGAAGAACAACTGCAAAAGATAGCTGCTGCGCGTGCCGTGGTGGATGAATTGGCAGTAGAACCTGCATTCAAAGAAGTACATATTGTCAAAAGAGAAGAAAATCTTGGACTTGGAACAAGTATCATTACAGGTGTAACAGAGGTGGTAAACAAACATGGCAAGGCAATAATCTTGGAAGACGATTTAGAAACATCTCCTTTGCTCCTTGATTATATGAACAAATGTTTGGATCATTACGAGGCACGCAAGTCGGTATTCTCCATTAGTGGTCTATCGCGTCCTCATCCCGAACGCTTTTATCCTAAGGATTATCCATACGATGTGTATGTGTCATTAACCCACCACCCACAAGGGTGGGCGACATGGGTAGATCGTTGGGCTCAAGTAGATTGGGAGGCTAAGGCATATGATGTAATAAAAAATCAACCAGAAATGATTGCTGCATTACGTCGTCTAGAGTATTCAGATTGGGAAGAATTGGTGCGTTTGAAAGATGAAAAGAAAAATTTATGGTCCTTAAAATTTGCCTTAGCACATTTTGTTTATCATGCTGTTAGTATATGTCCAATAATTTCATATATTAATATTATTGGTTGGGGAGAGGAATCTACAAATACTGTTGGTAGTGGAGATAATTGGGTGTTTGATAAATTAGCTGATAAAGAAGATATTAACTTCTGCGATATTTTATATCTTGATAAACGAATAATTAACGCTTGGTATTCATTCACGAATCCTCGTCGACGTTCATTTCTTGGTCGATTAAAGAATTGGTATGGACGTAAGTTCTTAGGACGTGATGAATATGCATTGAAGGGTAGAGTGTTTGTTGATGAATAATATAAACATTCAAATACATAGTGTATGAATAATATATTATCGGTTTGCATACGAACGCATAATCAAGAACGTTTTATTCTTGAAGCGCTCGATAGTGTGTTGTGCCAAAAGACTACTTTTGCTTTTGAGATCATTCTGAGCGATGATGCTTCTTCAGATGGAACAGTGGCGATTCTGCAAGAGTACGCTATCAAATATCCTACAAAGATTCGCTTGTTATTGAGCGAAACCAATCTTGGCGGACCGAATAACTTGAAACGTGTCATCGAGGCTAGCCAAGCGAAATACATAACTTGTCTAGATGGGGATGACTATTATACGGATGCATACAAACTGCAGAAGCAAGTGGATTTCCTTGAGGCAAATCCTGAATATGCAGCATGCTTTCATAATACGTGGATGGTAGATACATTGGGCAATAAACAGGGATTGTTTAATAAACCGGATTTTCATGCTATTCACGATGCACGAGAGTTTATTAGAGAGCGTTGGTTCGTGCCTATACATAGTGCGGTACTGCGCCGCGAATATGTGGAATTTCCAGATTGGTATGATAAGGTGATGAATGATGACTATGTAGTGCATTTGTCGGTAGCAAAGCATGGCGCGTATTACTATATGTCCGATGTGATGGTGGCATATCGTCGCCACGAGCAAAATATTTCGCACGCATATGGTAATATGATATTGACGAATACGCAGTTGTGTACAATTTTAGAGAATATGAAGCCATTGTATCCAGCAGAGTATGCAGCAGATTTTGATGCCCGTATAGCGGAGTATAAAGCTGAAATAGCAGATTTGCAATTGCTGCAAAGCCAACCATGGAGAAAGTGGTTAAGGAGAAAGACGTATACGAGAGCGGTGAAACGTGTGTTGGCAAAGGTGATAAAATAAATAGCATGCTCCCCCGATTGAAACATATCTGCAATATAGTGCTTGTTGCTTTGCTAGTGATGAGCGAATAAGATTATATAACTGAAAATAAGACAATCAATATATTATGAACAAAAATTCTAAAATATACGTCGCAGGACATCGTGGCATGGTGGGCTCCGCTATTGTGCGTGAGCTTAATCGCCAGGGCTACACCCATATTATCACCCGCACCCATGCGGAGCTAGACCTCTGTCGCCAAGAAGCCGTGGAGGCCTTCTTTGCCGCAGAAAAGCCCGAGTACGTCTTCCTGGCTGCCGCCAAGGTTGGCGGCATCGTAGCTAACCAATCGGCTCTCGCGGACTTCATGTACGACAACATGATCCTCGAGATGAACGTCATCCACTCCGCCTGGCAGAATGGCTGCAAGAAGCTGTTGTTCCTCGGATCTAGCTGCATCTATCCTCGCTTGGCGCCACAGCCCATGCAGGAGAGTTGCCTATTGACAGGCGAACTAGAGAAGACCAACGAGGCCTATGCGCTAGCAAAGATCTCGGGTCTGAAGTACTGCGAGTTTCTCAACCGCCAATATGGCACCGACTATATCAGCGTGATGCCAACCAACCTCTATGGCCCCAACGACAACTACCACCCCGAGCACTCGCATGTGCTGCCTGCATTGATCCGCCGCTTCCACGAGGCGAAGGAGAGCGGCGCCGAAGTAGTGACCTGCTGGGGCGATGGCAGTCCGCTGCGTGAGTTCTTGTACGTGGACGACTTGGCCAACCTATGCGTCTTCCTAATGAATAACTATAGTGGCAACGAGACCGTGAACGCCGGCACAGGCAAGGAACTGACGATCAAGGCGCTGACGGAGCTAGTGGCGAAAACAGTGGGCTACGAAGGCCGCATTGAGTGGGACACCACCCGTCCAAATGGCACCCCTCGCAAACTGCTGGATGTAAGCAAGGCAACAGCCCTGGGCTGGACCTACCAGACCGAGTTGGAAGAAGGCATCGCGCTAGCGTACAAGGATTTCTTGGAGAATCCGATGCGCGCGGAGAGATAATGATAGGCTATAGGCTATAGGCAATAGGTGATAGGTAATAGGCAATAGGTGATAGACAAGGAGTTAATATGAATGATAGTTACAAGAAATTAAATGTATATTAATAAATTTTAGGCGCTAGTTCTAGGTTTTAGCGAAGCGTAATCTCGTCTATAGCCTATAGCCTATCGCCTATATCCTAAAATAACCAAAAAATGAAAACAGCATTAATTACAGGCGTTACAGGACAAGATGGCTCATACTTGAGCGAGTTTCTATTGGAGAAGGGCTACGATGTACACGGTATCATCCGTCGTAGCAGTGTGGACTACCGCGAGCGCATCGCGCACCTCGAGGGACAACCCCATTTCCATCTCCATTATGCCGACATGTCGGACTCGATGGGTTTGATAAAGGTCATCGGTAAGGTGCGCCCCGATGAGATATACAACCTAGCGGCACAAAGCCACGTGCAGGTCAGCTTCGACTCGCCTGAGTTCACGGCCGACATCGACGCCGTAGGCGTACTGCGTATCCTTGAGGCCGTTCGCGCATGCGGACTGGCCGATACCTGCCGCATCTACCAAGCATCGACCTCCGAGCTCTATGGCAAAGTAGAGGAGGTGCCACAAAACGAGAACACCCCTTTCCACCCCTATTCGCCATACGCAGTGGCGAAACTCTACGGCTACTGGATCGTGAAGGAGTACCGCGAGGCATATAACATGTTCTGCTGCTCGGGTATCCTCTTCAACCACGAGTCTGAGCGCCGTGGCGAGACCTTCGTCACCCGCAAGATCACCTTGGCGGCTGCGCGCATCGCGCAGGGCAAGCAAGAGAAACTATACTTGGGCAACCTATCGTCGCTACGCGACTGGGGTTATGCGAAGGATTATGTAGAGTGCATGTGGCTGATCCTGCAGCACGAGACACCAGAGGACTTTGTCATCGCCACGGGTGAGCAGCACTCGGTGCGCGAGTTCTGCGATTTGGCCTTCAAGGAGGTGGGTATTACTCTGGAGTTCCGCGGCGAAGGCGCGGACGAGAAGGGCGTGTGCGTAGCAGGTCCTGAGCACCTAGTGGGCAAGACGCTCATCGAGGTATCTCCCGACTTCTATCGTCCTACGGACGTGGTGAACTTATGGGGCGACCCAACCAAGGCGAAGAAGGCATTGGGCTGGAACCCAGCGAAGACCAGCTTCGAGGAGCTGGTGCGCCTGATGGTCCGCCATGATATGCAAAAGGTAGCCGCCGATCACGCAGCGGAGCAAGTCCGCGTGAACTTGGCGGAGTATCTTGAGAGAGGAATTGTGAAGTAAGGCAGGCGCCTTCAGCGCAGTTTAGAGAACGCTTCGCTACTGTTTAGTGTTTAGTGGTGAGGGGAGATCGTTATAGGCGATAAGGCGATGAGGTTATGAGGTGATGAGGCGAGGAAGTAAAAAATAGATGTTAATGCTTTCACGATTGAGACATATTTGCAATATAGTGCTTGTTGCTTTGCTAGTGATGAGCTGTACCTCGTGTGCGCGGTAGTGAGGCAAGCGCCTTTAGCGCAGTTTAGAGAACGCTTCGCTACTGTTTAGTGATTAGAGGCGAGGTGAATTAAGGCGGGTTTCCCGCCTTTTTTTCATGGAAAAAGGTTGGTTTAATACAAAAAATGGGGGTGTAAATGTAAAAAAGTTTGGGCAGTATTTGGAAAGTCATAATTTTTGATATATCTTTGCAGCGCGAGGCAATGGAGTGCCTGATAAGAAGTTTAACTAAAAATTTATTGTGATTATGAAAGATTAGATTTAGTGATTTTATTCAGATAAGCCATGTTTAACTAATAAGTTTAACTTATTAGTTAAACATCTGTGCGCGTGTGCGCGCGTACATATATCTACTTTTGAAGGGAAATTAATATTAATAAAAAAAATAACTAATAAAACTTTTTTGTCTACTTTAAGATCTGGTACAAAGTTTATTTTAAAAGGCAAGGGAAATATAATCGAATAAGTTCCTTATCCTTGGTATTTTTACAAATTTAATGTCATTATTCCATTGGATTTTTACAATAAATGACATAATATTCCATTGGATTTTTACAAAACTATTGTGTAAGTCAAAGATTTTTAGTACCTTTGCAGCGTTTTTGTAAAAAGTAATAGATTATGTATATAAAACGCCACATTGACAACTACCTATTGGATTGGAAAAACGCCACCAATCGTAAACCATTATTGCTCCGCGGTGCACGTCAAGTAGGTAAAACTACAGCCATCAAACATCTAGGTGAGCAATTTGAATATTTCATCGAAGCCAATTTTGAAAAGCAAAAAGACTTGAAGTCATTATTTGAGATTGGCTTGCCAATCAAAGAGCTTGCCAACCGTATCGGTATCATCTGTGATACGCCTGTCGTTCCTGGTAAAACATTGCTGTTTTTAGATGAGATACAGGTTTGTCCTGAGGCGATACATAGTCTATGGCTCTTCAATGAAGATTATCCAGAATTGCATGTGGTAGCTGCTGGCTCGTTGCTTGAATTTGCGCTAAAGGGACTTCACTCCTATGGTGTAGGTCGCATACGCTCATTGTTTATGTATCCGTTGTCATTTGATGAGTTTCTTGAAGCACAAGGCAAAATCAGTTGGTTAGAAAAAAAACATGAAGCTACATTCGATAAACCATTGTTTGATGAACTCCACAACCAATTGGTAGAGCAATTTCGTTCTTATCTTATGGTTGGAGGCATGCCTGCCAGCGTAGTGGCATGGAAAAATAATGGAGATTATATGTTATGCCAAGAAGAATTATCGGATATTGCACAAAGTTACTTTGATGATTTCAGTAAATATAGCACTAAGATTGCTCCTCGAATACTGCGCCTTACTTTCCAAAGTGTAATACAACAGATAGGAAAGAAGTTTATTTATAGTCATGTGGAAGGTAATTACCGTACAGAGCAGATAAAAGAGGCACTCGATCTGCTTTGCGATGCAGGGCTTGTTTATCGAGTTCAACATACTGCAGCCAACGGATTACCATTGGGCGCAGAGGTCAATTTGAAGTTCAATAAGTATATCGTTTTGGATACAGGGTTGTTGCTCACGCTATTGAATAATTCAGCAGGGAGTACTACACAGCTATCTACTAATGTGATATCTGCGACTGCTTCCGATTTGGTAAATAAGGGTAGTTTGACAGAGTTGGTAGCTGGTTGCGAGTTAATCAAATATGCCCGACCTAATATAAAACAGGAATTATATTATTGGGAGAATCTTAGCAAAAATGCCTCTTCTGAAGTGGATTATATCTTATCTCGTGATATGCAGATAATTCCTCTTGAGGTGAAAGCTGGTACCAGTGGCAAGATGAAGAGTTTGCGTTATTTTATGCATAAGAAACAACTATCATATGCTATCCGTTGCTCATTAGAGAATTTTGCACGTTTAGAAGATGATGGTATTGACATCATTCCATTATATGCACTCTCCAATTTATTTTAGAGTGTCAAAGATGAAGAGTATATAGGTGTGCAGCACAGCTGCCGGTGTAAGCAACTTTCGTCCGAAAAATGTGAGAAATTGTGAAATATTCGTCGGTTTTTTGTGATTATTTTGAAAATATTCGTCGGTTTTTTGTGATTTTATTTGCGTAATTCAAAGATTTTCAGTATCTTTGCAGAAAATTTTAAAAATATACTATGAAGCGAGAAGTTTTTGCTCAATTAATTGACTGGAAAAATACACCTAATGACCGCCGGAAGCCGCTGATTTTAGAAGGGGCACGACAAACGGGTAAGACATGGTTGGCACGCGAATTAGGCAAGACCGAGTTCTTAGATTTGATAGAAATCAATTTTGAGAAGATGGTGGAGGCACGCAATTTGTTTGAGGCGAACTTCGACCTCAATCGTATCTTACTGGCCATACAAGCTCTTACAGGTAAGCGAGTGATTGCAGGAGAGACATTGCTATTCTTAGATGAAATCCAATTTGCACGTCGTGGATTATTATCGTTAAAATATTTCAATGACGAGATGCCTGAACTGCATATTATTGCTGCTGGGTCGCTTTTAGGATTGGTAGATCATAAGGATGATTCGTTTCCTGTAGGTAAGGTGTCTTTCCAAATGATCTATCCGCTGTGTTTCACTGAGTTCTTGTCGGCAATTGGTCGAGAAGGGCTGGTGGAGATACTTAAAAGCAAAGATATGATTGCTATCGATGCTTTTGCTGAGACTTATGTAGATCTTTTGCGCCAGTATTTCTATGTGGGAGGTATGCCAGAGGCAGTGAAGACTTATGTGGAACAAAAAGACTATCGCGCAGTTCGAAAGGTGCATAACGAGATACTTAAATCATATAAAAATGACTTTTCGAATCACCCTCCAAAAGAAATAGTTAAGCGTATGCTTTTGTTGTGGGACTCTATACCCGGGCAATTAGCAAAGGAGAATAAGAAGTTCATCTATTCTGCTGTAAAATCAGGCGCTCGAGCACGTGAATACGAAACTGCTATTCAGTGGCTGATTGATGCGGGTGTTATCTATAAGGTGACGCGTGTACGCTCTGGAGAGATACCATTGAGTGGATTTGAGGATATGGATGCTTTCAAACTCTATACGTTGGATATTGGTTTGCATGGAGCAATGGCTAAATTAGAGGCGAGCGTAATGGTGGATAAAAACGAACTATTTAAGCAATATAAAGGTGCGTTGACTGAGCAGTTTATCTTGCAAGAGTTGCAACAATTGGAGGAGGCGTCAATCCACTATTGGTCGCCTGATGAGAGTATTGCGGAGATGGATTTCGTGATTCAGTATAATGGAGTTGTTACTCCGATTGAGGTAAAGGCAGAGCAACATTTGAAGGCAAAATCTATTCCAGTGTATATCTCGCAGAATCATCCAAAGTGTGTGATTCGCACTTCACTGGCACCATATCATAAGGGCGATACAATTGAAGATATACCATTGTATGCTTGTTTGTGTTCAATTAAATAAGATATTCTGTATATAAACTATGCTGTTAATAGTTTCCCGATTGAATCATATCTGCAGTATACTGCTTGTTGCTTTTCTGGTAATAAGCAATACTTCGTGTACGCGTTGGAGCGAGGCGAAGGGTGTGATAGCGGAGGCGGATAGGTTACTCGTGGAAGGCGTGATTATGCGTGATACGGCAGCGTTGGGAGGTGTAATACGTACATTGGATCATCCTGTAGTGCGCTGGGTAGTGAAGGAGGAGTTAGCAGAAGCCTATTACTTGATGGGGCGGAATCTAGATGATTACTACCACAATTTTGCAGAAGCTGCTAAGTACTATATCGCAGCTGACCGCCTGAAAACGAATGACCTAGTTCTTCGTGGGCGCATCAATTCCTGCATGGGTTTTCTCTGCAAACAAGATAGTTGTTTTGCGGAGGCGTTGATATTCTATGAAAGATCTAGTCTCGCATTCAAGGAAAGTGAGAACAGTTGGTATTATGCACATAACCTCCTGAATATAGCGGAGCAGTATGTAAGTATGGAGGAATATCAAAAAGCGGATAGTGTATTGCATATCGCTAGTGGGTATGAAATAGATAGTGCATACTATGCAAGCATTGTAGATATTAAGGCGTTGGCATTGTATAATCAGCAAAAGTATGATTCGGCGTTGGTGTACTTATTGAGTGTTAAGGATTATCCATGTCCAATGGTTGCAAAGTGCTATAGTTATCTAAAGATTATGCAATCATATGCCCATTTAGATAAATATGAGATGGCTGCTCAATATGCACATTTTCTGATATCTCATACAAATAATCCTAACTATCGAACAAATGCATATTATTGCTTAATAAAACATGCAGAGATAAATCGTGATACTGATAATTTGGCTAGGTATTCTTATTTGCGTAAAGATGAAGATTGTCATTCTCAAGATAAGACGAAATTATATGCAAAAGCATCTAATAAACTAAAATCTTACTTAGACAATCCAAATCCATATCGGAAATTGTACCTTATTATAGCTTTCAGTATTGTGCTACTAACTATAATAGGTTTGATTGCTTATTGGATATATAGACGCCATCAACATACATTAAGGGAGTATGATGAAGAAAAACAAAAGAGATGCAAATTGTTTGAGAGAAGAGTATTCGATAACTCTATTCATTTCCTTGCATCCAGCAAAATATGGGATAATACTGGCAAATTAAAAGCACTCGCCAATAATCATTTCAATAATATATTTTATCGCTTAGAAGAAATAGAGCGTCTCACGGAGCACGATAGGATAATATGCTTGATGATATTGTTGGAGTTTTCCAACAAAGAAATGGCATCCGTATTGCACGTCCAACCCAATACTATTAGCAAATCGAAAAAGAAAATAGCGAAGGATATCGGTATTGCTTCTGCAGAGATACGTGCATTTTTGATAAGTTTTTTAGCTTAAGATCTTAAGTTTTTTTTAGAATTTTACTTCGAATCCACTACGATTACTGATAATCAATGGATTACGAATATCTTTTTCCACTATCATTTCTTTGACATGTGGCGGATTTGCTGTACCTTTGCAAAAGTTTTTAAATACTTTTAAAATCATGAAAAAGACACTCTTTTCTCTTGCGCTATGCTTGCTGGGCATGTGCAGCGCGTATGCAGTTTCGCTGCCAGGTACACCCATCGTGTTTGTGGATATCTACGGAGTAATGCCATGTGATGGTCCAGATGATGGCAATGGTGGCGGTGGCCGCCCAGATCCTACACGTGTCGTTGGTTCCATCGATGGCGATGACCTGAACATCGTGATTGGCGATGGCAACGAGGCCGAAGCCGGTGAGGTGATTGTGATTGACCCAGAGATTGGCGAAGTGATTATCGAAGAGGGCTTTGTAGGTCAGACATCGGTCAATATCCCTGAGCCAGGCGAGTACACAGCTATCGTAGTCACTGATAATGGCGCCGTAGGTGGCGACTTTGTGGTAGAGTGACCTAGTGTAATAGCAGAAGTTCCTCTGCTATATTATATATAAGGTATAGCAGGGGAGTTTCTGTTAAACAAAAATACGCTGCGCTTTGCTTGCTACAAAAATAATTAAAAATAACGGGGGATTGTTTAAGACAATTAGTGACAACTTGGTTGACAATTATTGACAATTCCAGGATTATTGTGGTAGTTGAGATATGATGCTCATATCTCTTGTGCATGCTATCTTGGTCGATTGTGTAAGTAAACTTCCCATCGCCCAATCTACCATTCACTATCGTAGCATGCTGCTACTTACTACCACTATTTTACGATGTCCTTCGGAACATCCATAGTCCTTCGGAATACACTAGATTTTGCCTCGCGGCACCCCGTGCCGCTTTCACATCTGCCTTTGGCATCTGTGGCAAAATAGAATAAAGCAGGAGATAAAATTTAGGAGATAATATAAACGTTAATTTTTGATGCCCTGAGGAGGGGAGAGTAAGTATGGAAAAGAAAGATAAAATAACACGTGGCAAATGGTATGTGATAAATATTAAAGCTCGTGAAGAGCAAACGCCAAAACACTATGTACAATTATTTGAGGGACTTAAAAATGTAGATCCGCTAATTACTATTAATTCTAGTAAAAGTGCTAGTCTTCAGCATATTAACTTTGGACCTGGAGATGAACAAGATATTCCTCAATGGATAGAAGTCGTTTTGATGACATACACAATTCTTGACGAAGAGTCTTTTTATAACAAAAGAAAAAAAGAAGATGTGATGTTAGAATCATGGAATCCTGATTGGGTTGCTAATAAACATGAAGTTCAACTTATCTTTGTTCCTAAAATCCATATTCTTGCGATGAGAAAAACATCAAAAGTTTCTCTAAACACAGTACTTAAGTATTTGTCTTTAGCGGCGGAATGCATAGAACCAGATGTATTTGATATTACGTCAATTAAGGATAAGGGGGTAATTAGTCGTATTCAAAATGCATATTCTATTACAAAAATTGAAGCAAAAATTTCTTTTTCAAATCCTGCTCATACTAAGGGATTCCAAGGTTTGTTCGATGAGAAATTTAAGGAGATGAATCCAAGTAATTTTGAACTGAAAGCGGAAAATAAAAATGGTTTATCATATAGTAGTGATGATGATGGCTTATTAAATACTATAGTTAACCTCTCGGAGCACAATGGTTCTATAAAAGCACGTATCAAAGATCAAGAAGACTCTAAATATGAAACAATCGATACAAACAATCATCCTGCCGAATATCAAATAATATGTCGTAGTAGAGAAGTGTTGTCACATATATATAGATTTCTAATCGGTAAGTATGGAAACTAGATTTGGAATTAAAGCACTATTGAAGAATTATTCTTTTGGGGATTTTATCAAAGATATCACAATACCTTTGATTGTTAGTTCAGTATTGGTGATGTTATCAATCTATAAAAAGATAGATACTCTTGTATTGTTGTCAAATATCATTAGTTTAGCACTTGAAATAGTACCTGCATTATTCGCATTATTATTGACGGCATATTTGTTTCTGTTAACATTTTTTCAAGCCGAGAAATTACAAAATATCCTAGGTTCTCAAAAAGGTAAAGAACTATATTTGCAATTAAATGCTAATTTTGCCTTATGTGTTTTGGTTGCTATAATAGCGCTTTCCTTCTCTCTTACTATCTATTTTGTTCTGGACCTAGGTTTATGTTGTATTTATGCAGATATAATCAATTATGTTGCGATATTTACATTGTCATTGTTTTTAGGTTTTTTGGTAAAGATCCAATTTGATATAGCAGTAGATTTATATAACTGTGGACAAACAATAGTGTTGTAGGTTGATAGAAAATAAATAAAAATAATCATAATTAACTATAATAGTCCCTATGGAGGGGGGGAGAGTATGGAAAAAATAATAGAGTTTTTTAATTCAACATTAGGTATTGTGGTTTCGATTGTAACGTTGTTAGGTGGAACAACATTAGGAGTAACACGGAAAATATGGAAACAGAACCAAATTCAGGGCCAAGTGCAGAAGCAGTCACAGACTCAAGCACAGAAACAATCACAAACTATTGTGAATAATATAACTTTAGATAGAGGTGGAGAGAAGGGAAAAAAACAATTTCTAACTCAATATACACAGGATAGTAATGGGGAATATGAAATGGGTAGGAGTGATATATCTGAAATGAAAAACAAGAAACATATTTTATTTATAGATGATGAAAAGTTCAGTGTGATAAATATTTTAAAGTCAGCGGGATGGAAAAATGTAGTATACAAGAATGATATCATTAATCTTGATGATAGTAGTTTACAAATTGCAGATGTGATTTTTGTAGATATAAATGGGGTAGGAAAGAAACTATCTGATAAACAAGGCCTAGGATTAGCTGTTCAATTAAAAGGACGTTATCCCGAGAAGAAAATTGTAATTTATTCTGCAGAAGTCATAGGTAATCGATTTGATGAAGGATTTCGAAAGGTAGATTGGTGCATGCCTAAAAATGCAGAACCAATACAATTTATAAATATAATAGAACAATTATTATCAAAATAGTCTTTTTTATGAATGTTGCGATATATAAGCCAGATGGAGAAGTTATCATAAATACATTACAGTATGAACGATGTTTAGAATGTATTAGAAAATCCAACAAATCATCAACCTATTTATTATTGTGTCCTAATGATTGTCTAAAAAAAAGAGTAACTTATCGTACTGGAGAAACATACGAACTGTTCATTTGCAGTACGAAGGCCAAAACTACAAAAAATTTTAATATTTTGGTAGAAAATATTGTTTATTCAATCCCCACATTGCTTAACCTATATTGTTCGATTAAGAAAGAAACATTATCTGAAACTACGCAACGCGTTGATAGGGTTGTACATAATTTAAAGACATTAAATGCACACTCTATACAAGAACTATATACATTGATACCACAAGAAGATTTGATGCGAAATTTAAAACGAAGTAGCAGCGTGGTATCTTCAATTATAGAAAAAAATACAAATAAGGCAGCAAAAGTATTCTTACACGTTGCAAAATTAAATTTAGGAATTAAAGCGGAGTTCTCTATTTATGAGAAATTATTGCGTGGAAATTATAATTTACTAAAATCAAGATATAATATTAGGGATGTAGTGATGATAGTATTATATCCTTTTTTTACAGATTTTTCAGAAAAAGGGGTCATTGTGAATGTACAAGATTCGTACGAGAAAGCCTGCTTTGATTTCGAGTCTTTTCAGGTGGCTATGTATCATATTATTGAAAATGCAGCAAAATATGTCCTAAGAAATTCTGTTATAGACATATCCTTTGCTATTCATAATAGTATGCATATTGTTACATTTAGTATGAAAAGTTTATTCCTGAATCCATCAGAAGAACAAGATATATTCAAAGAAGGGTTTTCCGGAGAATTAGCAAAGCGTATCGGACAAAATGGGAAAGGAATCGGTATGTATCGTGCCAGGAAGTTATTAGAACTAAATGGGGGTAGTATAGAATTTATTGCAGGAGATAATATGTATACTGTGAATAATGTTGAATATGCAGATAATAAAATTGTTGTATGCGTACCTGATGCTAAAGGATAGTAACTTCCTAGACTACATATTAGATAAAATTGAGTTCTAAATTAGTTAAGAACCATTATGCCAACAAAGCATCCCATAGAAGAGTTGATATCATCTGTATATCAGTTGATTGAGCAGAAAGACAATGAGAATTTAGAAATTGCCTTCAAGCAATTATGTGCGGAATTTAATGCTATCAGCCAGGAAAGAACTCCCTACATGATCAATCTGCAATTTCAAGCTATGGCTGCGATTGTGCGAAGCCAACTGTATGCAGATGTGAGCGATGATTTTGTAGCGGAAGAGATGCAGATGATTAATGCATTGCGCTATGTGTATGACAATGAGTTGGTTGATTTTTTCCTATTCAAGAAATTAAAGAAACTGGTTAACGAGGTGGTATTAGAGTGCAATGCCTATTACCAACGTCGTGGAATCAATATGCCAGTTCCAGATATAATCAAAGAGTTGGGACAAAAGTATAAAACCTATCCCTCGATCCATCATCAGGCTCCAGAAGCACACCAATGTTATCTATGCAAATCGCATCTAGCTACATGCAAAGGATCGCATATGGCACCACACTTTCTAATCCAAACTTTTTTATCCGTTGATGGGACTACCAAGCGCGGTAAGGAGGTTGTGACTGAAACCATCCTTGGAGAACTGCGACAAGATCGTAAATGGGGAAGAAATGTCAGTCCAGAGGATATTGATGCTACATTTGGTGGAGTGCCTAATGAGGAAAAAGAAACAATCAAGTCGGATGCCTTAACAAGAGATGACTACTTCTGTGAACAGTGCGAAAAGCGCTTTTCATACATAGAGGCAGCTTATGCAGATTATTTCTTCAAACGTAAAAAAACGATTAGTCCAGAAATTAGCTATCTTTTTTGGCTCAGTGTGTTTTGGCGCTTGCATATGGCCTCCATGTGTATTCGCCTCAACGATGCGGATGCGGAAAGGATACGGACTATCTTGGACACATATTTGCCCTATTCGCAAAAAGATGTTGCTAATATATCATTAGCGGATCATGAAGAGCCGCTGCATTACGTATTGCTTCATTGCGAAGATACGCGAACCGAATTATTGGGCTTAGTGGGTGATCATTCTACACACGCACCATATAAGATATTGTGTGGAAAGTATATAGTCATTCTTCATTCATCAGATGTAGATAGTAAATATCCAGTAAATGATTATCGTAAACAAGAGCAATGTGTTGAAATACCATTCATGGAGTGGTGGAAGTACAAATTTGAAATCTTGGCTTCTGCTGAGTCTAAAGAATGTGGTACATTAGGTGCAAATTCTAATGCGCTAATTGATCTGGTCAAAGGTGATCATGTAAAAGGTTTTCCAGACTTTTCGATGAATGATAATAGAAATCATATTCTCAATCGTAAGACAAAACAGCATGCTCTATTCATACCAGGTCCAATTGCAAAGGTGTTGCAATTTCAATCGATGTGCCTATACCAGAATGCTGATGATTTTTGGCAGCAATTCACCGCTGAGTATGGCTATACCAAAGTTGAGATAGAGGAGATGTATCAGTATTGGGATGATCACCAGAAATTGTACACAGTGAAGACGCATGCTTCTAGCAAAAGGCATCAGCATCGCAAAGCAAAAAGCAAGGCTAAAACTCAACGCAACGCACGACGCATGAATCGCAACAAGAAGAGGTAAGTAAATTCATAATTATTAAATTTCAACACAGCCACCAGTCTATTGATAGGTGGCTGCTCGTTTGTAGGGGAGTGCACAATGCAAATTGTGGCGATTCAAGTAATTTGGGTTTGGTTTACAACTATTTTGCTGTTTATTTGCTATTGCTTTGTTATCATTTTGATTATTTTTGAATTATTTTGATTACTTTTTTTGGTGTTTTGGAATAATTTTTGTAATTTTGCAGCGGAAAGAAGAATATGAAACGGACAGACTACATAGAAATACATATCACTGGTAAAAAAGGGGTAGATAATTTATCTCTGGATAATTATGATGTTGCAGAATTAAAGAATGTTCTAGATATAATTATCAAACTTTGTCCACAGATAGATAAAAATGACCCTTTATCCTTAACTATTGTAAATGGTTCTGTGAAACAAATATTCAAGGGATCAAAACAAAGAATCGCTATGTTCAGCACAATTCTTTCTCTTGTAGTTGGAAATCCATACCTTGAAGACATAGAGTCTCAGACTGCAATTTCAGTTGAAGAACTGCAGAAATCAGCAAAGACTACTGGATATACATATTCTATAACTACATCAATGAGTAATAAACCATTAGTGATTTCGCCAACTACTGATTATAAACGGAGAGAGGTAGAATGGATAGATGGTGAATTGTATCTATATGGGGAAGTTATTCTCACAGGAGGTGTAAATCCTAAACTACATATTTCTACAAAAGAGTATGGAAAGTTGGTAGTAAATGCAAGTAAAGATTTTCTATGTAAAGCAGAAAAGTTGTTATATCGTGAGTGTGGTATAATGGTAAAGGCTAAATTGAATAAGTATACTAATGAAATAGACAAGGAGTCTATAATGTTTGTAGAATTAATTAATGGGTATACCTCTATGGTTGATTTGGCATATATAAAGCATTGTATTGAGAATGCTTCGGCTCAATTTAGAACTGCAATGAGTTATGATGAATGGTATAGTATTGTTAGAGGGTAAGTTTTATGAAGAAAATATTATTAGACTCATGTTTTTTGATAGGATTACTAGATAAAGATTCTATACATCATAAAAATGCTTATGACTTTTTTGTGAGATTTAGTTCTGATAATGATGTAATTTTAAAAATATCTACTATTGCTGTCTCTGAATTTTCCATTAGGGGTGATGCTAAACTTATTCCTGTGAATGTGCAGATTTTACCCTTTAATTATGCTCATGCTATAAAAGCTGGTGAATTTGGTAGAGTTGTTTCTAAATGTAGGAAAGATGCTAATGATGGTAGCGATAGAGCAATTGTCTTGAATGACTCTAAAATGTTTGCTCAAGCTGAGATAGAACATTTTGATTGTTTTGTTTCTACTGATACTAATGCATTCAAGGCATATGGATATCTCAAAAATAATGGACTTGCAAGTTTTGAATTTTTAGATGTTTCTAAGGTTTCTTGCTACGAGTATTATAATGAACTGAATTTTGATACTTTGTAATCTATCATATAAACCACAGGATGCATTACGGGAGTTTATAGGTAGTTGAATTTACTGATACCCTCTTCTCAAAGAGGGTATTTTTGTGTATTTCTCTTAAATATAGTGATTTTATTCAGATAAGCCATGTTTAACTAACTTAGTTAAACATTTGTGCGCGCGTACATATATCCACTTTTGAAGGGAAATTAATATTAATCAAAAAAATAACTAATAAAACTTTTTTGTCTACTTTAAGATCTGGTACAAAGTTTATTTTAAAAGGCAAGGGAAATATAATCGAATAAGTACCTTATCCTTGGTATTTTTACAAATTTAATGTCATTATTCCATTGGATTTTTACAATAAATGACATAATATTCCATTGGATTTTTACAAAACTATTGTGTAAGTCAAAGATTTTCAGTATCTTTGCGGAAAATTTGAAAATTACTCAGTGCATTGAGTAAAATTACGCAGTGCATTGAGTAAAATAAATAAACAACCTTTTATTATGATACAACGCAAACAATATCAGCTACTTATTTCTAGACTTCAAGAGCCCCTTCCTAAAGGACGGTGAGCTTTAAGACAGAGATTAAAGGCGGGTTTCCCGCCTTTTTCGTGGAGGAAGGTTGGTTTAATACAAAAAAATAAAGGGCAAACATAAAAAAGTGTGGGCAGAATTTGGAATGTCATAATTTTTGCCTTACCTTTGCAGCGCGAGGCAATAGAGTGCCTGGAAAAGAATGTTTAACTAAAAATTTATTGTGATTATGAAAGATTTGCATATTTTGTTTGAGCAATCTGACAAAGCGATTACGGAGGCATTTTTGCAGTTATGTAAAGAACGTATTGATTACTTTTTGTTGTTTCTTTCACGTGGTGAAGAGGTACCATACCTTGACGGAGTACATAAATATGTGTTTGATTATAGACCTGATTTGCGTACTACTTTTTTTCAACGTGAATATTGTAGGAGATATTTAGTCAAGAACTATTCACAGGATGGTTTTGACTACGATCAAGCCGATGATGTTTATGATCTAATAACAGAAATGTTAGTTTATTCACATATTTGGGAAGATATTGGTTTCTTAAAGATGTTGTTAAGACTAGCTTCTTTGTTAATAGGTAAGGAATATCCTTGGAAGAATGAAGACATTGAGAAACATAGAAAATATCATACACTTATAACTAAAAATATCATAGAACCTCTAAATAGCAAAAAACTAAAGCTGGGAAACTTACTTCAAATTGCATATTGTTCGCAAATTAGAAACTCTTTTGCACATAGTATGTATGAAATCCACTATGAGTCTAGGAAAGTAACTATATGGGGTGATATACCTGAAGAGTATAAGTATGACATAACTTTTGAAGATTTTCAAAAGAGATTTTTGTATACCGTACGAATTTGGAATCAGCTATTCAAACAATTTGATCTGTATAGAGAAATTGCTGCCAAGAATAATATGCAAACAAGCAGTATCCTTTTACCAGAAGGTGGTGGAAATTTGTTTATATATGCAGAAATGATAAAAAGGGGAGATGATTTAGAAACAGGTTTTAAAGGATATGTAACTAAGAGTTGATATTTGATAATCAGTGAGTTGTAATATTTGTGCAATAACCGTGCAATTACACATTTGTCCTGATGTATCTTGTTGATTATCAATGCACTGACATCTACCTTACAAGCAGAGGGGCCTTGATTCTGTTTAATATCCTGAAATTTCTACTATTCCCGATAGTTCCATGCTAGAAAGAGTCGTGCTCGCATCTAACTTATCTAATTCATATAAAACATTTATACAGAAGGAGAATTGTTGCCTGAAAGTACAAATGCAAAAATTGCATCTATTCTTGAAGTAATTATCTGAATTCTAGATAAAAACCTACTAAATTCTGCTAATTTTGCACAAATTAGCAGAATTTGTTTGTTTTTTTGATTTTTTTGTTGTACCTTTGCAGCGCGAAAATGTAAATTTTAAATGTATTGCTATGGAAACTCCTCCAAAAATTGACAAGAATGTCTTTCTTAAGGTATTGTCAGGTGAGGTAACCAATGAGGCTACCGAATTGGTAAGACAAATCAATGACAAGTATGAATATTGGGATAAGGTAAAGTACAAACCATTGCCTAAAGGATATTCATCGAAAATGCTATGGTCTCATGTGAAGGCCATTAGATTATTTGAGTCACGAACTATTTGGAGAAAATATGACATTAAATTATATGTGACAAATGCAATGCATCGTATGTGCCATGAGTTTGATATGATGTTTGGTGGATTCTGGGAAGCAAATACACCGACTCCTGAAAATGAGAAACTGCATTATATAGCGAGTTCACTAATGGAGGAAGCTATATTCTCTAGTCAAATGGAAGGTGCAGCAACAACTCGAGCGGTTGCTAAAGATATGTTGAAGAAGGGATTGTCTCCTCAAAACAAATCGCAACAAATGATCCACAATAACTTTCAAACGATTCAGTATATTACAGAGCATAAGCATGAACCTCTTACTGCAGAAAGTATCCAGTTGTTGCATAATCTAATGACTACTAAAACATTAAAAAATGCCGCAGATGCAGGACGCTTTAGGACTGACAATGATGATGTTGTTGTGGAAAATAAAATCACAGGAGAAGTAGTACATACTCCTCCACCAGCTTCTGATATACCAGAGTTTATAGATGAATTATGTGCTTTCTTTAACGGAACTAACGAAAGTATCTTTATTCATCCTATTATTCGCGGAATCATTATTCACTTTATGATTGCTTATGTGCATCCATTTGTTGATGGCAATGGCAGAACTGCTCGTGCGCTATTCTACTGGTATATGTTGAAGGAAAAATATTGGCTCACAGAATATATGTCAATATCAAGGGTTATCGCGAAATCCAAGCGAAGCTATGAAGACGCATTTATGTATTCCGAAATAGATGGAAGAGATATCGGGTATTTCGTTGCATACAATTTACGTGTGTTAGAATTGTCGTTTAAGCAACTGAAGATTTATATTGAGCGTAAACAAAAGGAGAAACAAGCGGCTAATGTGTTTTTAAGAGTTGATAATATCAACGAAAGGCAAGCCCTTATTATTCAGTATTTTATTGATAATCCAAATACTGTGGTTACGGTAAAGGAAATGCAAGATCGATTCGCTGTAGCAACGATGACTGCACGTCAGGATTTAACCAATCTAACTCAAAAAGGATACCTATCTGAGATAGCATTGAATAAAATCAAAAAAGGCTATATTAAAGGTGAAAAATTTGATGAGTTAATTGTACGGAAAATCTACTAAATTCTGCTAATTTGTGCAAAATTAGCAGAATTTGGCAACCTATAGAGATGATTATAATAATCCCCGCATGAGGGATTTTTCGAATGTGTTTTGTGTTAATTATACGTTTTTGGCATGGAAAATAGCACTTTTTTATGATTTTTTTAGTTGGAATCAGATAAAAACAAGAGTTTTTAGTAAAAAAATCCCTTAATGGAGGATTTTTTATAGAGCAATATCGTTCCTCTATAGGCATTTGTATTGATGTATTGATTTGGCTAGGCAGCGGAGCTGCGTTATTAGGCGATTGGCGATGGGCGATAGGACGGGCAAGCACCTACAGAGCACAAAGAGCGTATTTTTGTTACCTAAAAGTACTTAGTTTCTCTAATTGGGTACCTCGCCAGCCTTGACTAGTCCGAGAAGTTCGCGGAGATGTAGAATCTCCGCATCTTTTTGCTCTAGCGCATGGCGCAGCTGCTCAATCTCGCGCAGTATGCTCTGCATGCGCTGATCCTGCTGCTGGCGATAGCCCGTACGAGCAGCGTGCATGCGCTCACGGATACCTCCTTCGGTGACGAAGCGCTTCTCTAGATACTGCAGATAGGTGGTGATCATCCTATCAGTGAAACGGCAAAGGGTGATAGCCAAATTGGCTAGCCCCTCGTCAGATAGACTCGTGACAGGCGCTTCGTAGTGATCATAGCTATTATGCTCGCGGCAGAAAGCGAGCATCTTATCGTAGCGAGGATGCGCAGCATTCCAGAGGGGTAGGTGATGCGTGTGGAGATAATCTTCGTAGTCCTCGCGGAGCTCCTGCAGACTTGATCGGGCCACATTGATGAGCTTGATCTCCATTTCGGTGGAGGTCAAGCCATCCTCGCATCCCTCTACAATGTTCTGCTTGCCGCTACGAGCGGCTTGGATCATCTGATCAACGGTACGGTCGCCATAAGGCGGAAGAAAACGCTTGCAAAAAACGACAGTGAGCTGGTAAATGCTGTCCGCTTTTTGATAGAAGTGCAGTGTGCGCCAGTTGGCTTTCTCACGAAGTACTTTGCTGTTGGTCGTCTGGTTTGTAGCCATAGTGGATAGTGCTTAAGAGGGTTAATATTCTTGTGGGGCGCCGGCTAGACTAACTAGTTCAACTAGCCTAACTAGTCTCACTAGCCTTACTAGTCGGCGCCCCGATTTCCATTTCCGCTGCAAAATTACTCCACGAAACTGCTAAAACTTGTCAGCATCTCCGGAAAAATGCAGAAAAAGTGCAAAATTTGCACTTTTTCTGCATTTCCCCCACCTACACTCCCAACCGCCAGCGCAGGAGCAGGCATACTATCCCCAGCGCCACCAGCCCCCACAGTGCCCAGGTGCAGCGCTTGTAGAAGGGCGGGATATACCGCTCGGGTGGGGGCTCGATGACTTTCTCGTGCCACTCGGTGACAACTACCGTATCGGTTTTCACCGCCTTTAGCCTTTCGCCTCTTGCCTCTAGCCTGTCCCGATACACCTCCTTGGTGACATACACCGTGTCGTGCACGGTCCGTTCGCGGATGATGACGGAGTCCTTATCTCTCAGCTCTAAACGCTCAGCTTTTACCTGATCGCAGAAGCCCTGCTTGTAGAGCATCAAGGTATCGCTGCTCTGCACGACGGGCGTCGATCTCGTACTGCTGCAGCTCCAGAGGGCATGGCTCATCAGCCAAAGGGTAAGGATCCGGTTGCGTAATTTCAATATAAATTTCTTCATTGGGGTTTGATTTTTGATTGTTTAACAAATACTCGCGTAGCTCGCTTAGGCACTTGCGGGAGCTCATCAGTCTCTCGCCTCTAGCCTCTCGTCTCTCGCCTACTAGAATACATCCACGTGTATGCTCGATGGTATTGCCGGCATGGACGCGAATACCAGTACGTTTGGTGCCATCATGCGATTCGCGGGCGAAACCATAGACATGGTCGAGAATAGGCAGGATCTCCTGAAAACGTGGGGAATAGGTCAAGCGCACGCGGTAGAAGCCCGCGGGTATAGCATATTGCCAATGCTCCAGGGTGTCGCATGCGAAGGCGTCGTCAATCAGAAGACGACCGGTGAGGACATTGCCTTGCGGCTGATTTCGTTGAAGACAAATATACATGATTTTTTTAATGAAAAACAACATAAACAACTTCCGCTCGAATCAACTCCCTCGAGCGGCAAGAGTGTCATACATATAATACTAAACATCGCGTAAGCGCCTTGAGCCACCTGCAGGGTAATTGATATAGACGACAACGCAGACAACATCTGGCGCGCGCCAACATTGCGCTTGCTAAGGGACTAATAATAAAGACAATTGGCGACAATAAAATGTCAATGGTTGTCAATTACTCTTTTGAGCGGTATTTGTAGTCCATGCCTAGGATTGCACCACTAAAAGTGAGTACCTCACCAAAGGCTGTGAGGACCGACGGATGAATTTCTCCTAAAGGGGGAGCAACGAATCCACAGGCAAGCAATGCGCTCCCGAAGGTGCACATCGCTACGGATACTAATAACTGAATCTTTTTCATGATCTTGGATGATAACTGCTTGTAGATCGGCGCCATGCGCCTGTAGACTCACTTAGAAAACTACAGCGAGTTTTACGAGCGATCTACAGTGAGCACAGCGAACGATCTTCAGCGTAGCGATCTACAGCGAACAACGCGAGCGATCTGCTATGAGGTTATCCCTCATAGCTCTCCCACTCTTGGTTGAAGACATAACGATAGAAGGTCTTGTACTTGCTTTGCTCCTTGAAGGCTGCTTGGTCTTGCATCACCTTGCCTGGATCTTTCATGCGGGCACGGGTGCTTGCTGCAACAGCACGGAACTTCTCCTGACGTGCCAACTCTTCTTGCGAGTATTCGCTAGCGCGTTTACCGTAGGAGGTCGTGTAATTGAGTTTACTTGCCTTGCGGTGCGCAAAGCCTACTTGGTGTTGCTTACTAATACGTCCGTGGACCTTGTCCACAGGGAATGAATATTCTACTTTTGCCATATTGTGTTCGGCAATCGAACACGCGAGTATTTGGGATTGAAAACAAATTCAACAAGTTGCGCTCGAATCAACTCCCTCGAGCGCTCAAAGGGTATCGCAGATATTATACTAAAACATCGCGGAGCGCCTTGAGCCACCTGCAGGGTAAATTTACCAGTGAGTAGATTTTACGACAATTTGTGTCAATTTTGATATCAATTATTGATAATTATTTTTTTGAAACAAAAATACGCGCGCTATGCTTGCTACAAAAATATTTAAAAATAACGATGATCATTTGGCGCAATGCTCCTGCGTCGCATCGCAGATAAATGGCTAATCCATAGCCGCTCAAGCTCGGCTTAGCGGCCCTTGTCTTACCCCTTTATCTTACTTCCTACTTTTCAGTACGAAGTAGCGCCAAAAATTCTTTCAATGTTCTGCGAACTGTATTTCAAAGTCCTCCGGAATGAGCTTCAGAATACTGAACCCATTAGGTTTTGATCGATGTGCTAGCACATCTTGTGCATATGCCTGTGGCATCTGCTTCAAAACACTTCTAGAGAAGAGCAAAGAGTGTTATCTTTGTATTCATTGTCAATTTTCACTCGGTGTTCGGAAATCCTCCATGCCGTCGGAGGGGGTTAGTTAGGTTTAAGGTTTAGTGTTAGTTTAGTGTTTAGTGAACGCGCCCTAGGCGCTACTGTTTAGTGAGTAAAGGAAGTATATCCATCGCCTCTAAACTGTAGCCGCAAAGCGGCGTTCTGTAGGCGCTTGCGCCGTTCTCTAAACTGAATCTGGCTTACACCAGCTTCTCGTACTCTTTGGCTAGCATATAGCCTTGCAGCGATTTGTACTTGCCGCGATACTTGCGAAATGCCTCTTGATAAGCGGCAATTTCCTCTTCGCTGAGTGCGCACACATTCTGTCGCGCTTGTTTGAACTTCTCGCGGGCAGTCAACTGGTTTTCGGTGGGCGGAACGCTGATCTCGCCAATCAGACCCGTGTACTGGGTGCCATACTTTTCTGCGGCATAGTACTTAGACTTGCCGTGGAGCTTACCATGCACTTCGCTCATCAGCTCCATAGGTTGGAATCTTGCCATGTCGTGTTCGGCAATCGAACACGCGAGTAAAACAACAAAGGGTACTTTATAATCAACAACAATAACAACATTTATTTTCAACAACTTGCGCCCCAATCAACTCCCTGGGGCGCTTCAAGGAAAAATTATCTTCATTTGCCGCTCGCGGAGTTGGCGAGCGGAATGTTGTTGGTTCAAAGTTGTTTAGGTTGTTGGATTTTAGTCTTCTTTTTATACTCGGTGTTCGGTAACCTCCATGCCGGGAGGGGGTTAAGGGTTAGGTTTATTAAGTTAATTTAGGGCTCCCGAAAATCTGCTGATTTTTGGGAGAGCGGAGACAGCGGTCGCCTCAACAACGACGGGGTCGTTGGTCATCGCGATCCGCTTGTCGAACGCGAGGTTAGAGGCTGGGACTACGTCACTAAACTGTAGCGAAGCGTTCACTCAACTCTAAACTGTAGCGGCGGAGCCGCGTTCTCTAAACTGAAGCTCGTTTAATACGAGCTTCTCGTATACCTTTGGTATACCCTTGGTATAGCCCTCATATCTTTCGAAAGACGCTGCAAAGGTACTACAAAAATTGATTTTTTGTTGTCCATCTTAGACACTCGTTACTTTCTTTTGGCAATAATATCACGTATGCGCTTTTCACTGAGGTAGAATTGTTGCCCAGTCATGGCGTATGCTAGCATTATGGGGATGCCTTGTCCTAAGAGACTATAAAAATGCTTGCGTATTTCGCGGTTTCTGCGTTGAATATCATTCATATAATTATCGACAATTATTATTTTTTTTTGAAACAAAAATACGCCATCTGCGATGGCTACAAAAATATACAAAAATCGAGGAGTATATAATAACGACAATTCATGTCAACATAAACGTCAATTAGTGTCAATTCGAGGAATAGTTATTAATCCAACAACTTGCGCCCAAATCGTACGCAAAGCGATCGTTGTATATTTAAATTTATTTTTATACTTTTGCAGTCGATTTACATCTAAAGTATGGAATAAGGCCGATTAATCGTTAGTGCATTAACACAGTCTCGAACGTTTAGCCCCCATACTTTTACATCTAAAAACTGGATAG
>JBGVMY010000013.1:0-108449 GCA_045124995.1 Paludibacteraceae bacterium
CTTGCTAGTAGCATGTGTATTACAAAATCTGCGTTTATGGTTCGCAAAACTCGTATCGCCCAAAATTTAGGTATACCCTCTGCGCAATTAGGTGATTTCCTGTATAACTTGTCTCCTATTGATTAATTACGCCTTCTGCGTTACTTATCAAGTTGGCTTTGCAATGTATTGGTAATCAATCCAATACCACCCCCCTAGAATCTTATCAAAATCTATTTTCTATTGCACACTTCATTGTATTGTTGTACCTTTGCAAAAAATTTTTAAACAACAATATTATGAAACGGATTCTTATTTTCGCATTGTTTGTACTAGGTATGTACAATGCATCCGCGTTCGCCATGGCACAAGAGATTCTCTTAACAGAAATATATTCGATGTTACCCTTTGATGATCACAGAGATAATGGTCTTGGAAGATTCCCTGATCCTACTCAAATTTACGCTTCCATTGACGGCAATCAATTATCTATTGATACGGGTACGGACGCACCCGCATACGCGGAGGTGATTGATCCCGAAACAGGCGAAGTCGTTGCCGAAGAGGAATTTGAAGGCGAGACTACGATGTCGATTCCTGAAGAGGGCAATTACGAGGTATATATCTATACCGAATCAGGCACAGTAATGGTTGGCGAGTTTAGTGTGGAATAATTTCATACAGACTCAAACACACCTGATTGTAAATATAAATACTAACTTTAAAATCAATACAGTTATGAAGAAACACGTATTGTTATATTTTGCGTTAATATTTTGCGCTTATTCTTATGCATTTCAAACCGTCTTAACTTCTTCAATTTATGTAAGTGAAGAAACGCTTTCTTACTCCACTCCTGATGTCACAAATGTAGCAATAACACCAAGACGTGCTCGTTTTATTAATAAAATTACATCAACACCAGAAATTCAAACGGCACTAAGTTTAGCTGAAAATATCTTTAGTGAAGCTATGAATTCTGAGTTTTTAGAATTTGCACCAATAATAGCAGAAGTAACATATGCAGGATATTCAGAACTAGAAGATGACGAAGTTTGTCGAGTGGAAGTGCTCTATACAGACACAATTATATATCATCCTTTTTACTATAATATAGAACAATATCATCACGCATATTACCCTATATTGATTCCGAAGGCAATGCACAATCTAGGGAATAGTACAACATCAAATAGTCCTATCCTACAAATAAAATTAAATCCAAATTTCTCATATCATTTTGATGATTCTCCAGTACCACCAGACAAATGCGACGCAATAACAATTTTCTTACGCGCTCTTGCAATTGGATGTGGAATTCATAGCACATTCGATCCAGAAACGTTAGAATTTGGAGTAACTCACGAGGGGAGATCATATCTCAGTGCGTTTGATTCTAAGATTTACAATGAAAATGGAGCAACTTGTGAAGACGTCGTTTATGGAAATATAAATATAACAGATTTCCTAGCTATGAAATCCATTTTTGCCAAAGGATATCAAAGTGTTTCCGGTCATGATGAAATAGCTATACAATTGTATAATGATTGGGAGTATGATTTCAATCCTAATACTCTCATAAGTAGCAAGACTTTTAACACAATAAATTCTAATACATACACAGACGAAGAATATAATAACAATTTTTATGATTTATTGGATGCATTTCTCGGGGAAGGTGTGCAACAACGGACGATGTCTCCTTATACTATGGCTCTTTTACGAAGTTTAGGATGGAAAAAAACTATTCCTGTTGGCAATGAAGAAGCTATTGATAATAGTACTTTATGTTGTAGTTCGAGTATTTTACGACCAAATCAAACATATTCACTTTGGACTACAGATAATAATATGCTCGTAGATAATGTAGTATGTCAGTTAGATGCCGTTGATACCTTATATTCTATAGGTACAGGCTATTCTAGCTTTTTTTGGTATGATTCAATACCAGACAATATACAATGGAAACGCAATCCTATAACAAAAAACATTGTGGGTCAAATTCAGTGTAAGGCTAGCAAATGGATAAATTCAACACTTGTTGAATATGATAAAGTATGTCCAATAGAAGTTCCATATAAGCCCAATAGACCACTTGTGCAAAGAAGTGAAAGCACAAACAATGGTTTCCTTACACTGAATTTAAAAGCATTTGCAAATGGCAGTGAAACTTATACCATTACATACACAGGTGTTACATCTGAAGATACACATACTTTTACTATCGCAGCAAACGCATTAGACACAATTTTAACTAATATTACTGCAGATCAGTTGTACAACATGTCCATCTATGGCACTAATAATGAGGGTAATAGTGAAACGTATACTTTTACTTTTGGGGCATCACGTCCGCAGTTGAATTTAGCAGTTATATTAAGGACTACAACACTAAGATATAGTCTATCTAGTAATGATACAACATATATACCTAAGATAATTATTGAACTTGTACAGATAACCAATCTACAAGGAGATGTTGTGTTGACTTCTCAAGCAGAACCAGGTGAGCTTATTGATATTAGTTCTTTAACACGCGGTACTTATATCTTGAATGTTATTGCAAATGGAAAAAGATATAGCAGAACCTTTGTTAGACGATGAATCCACTTTAAGAATAAATTATGTTTCATTTGAAGAGTAAAATATTGTATCTATTACTGGCATTATTGGCGTTGCCTGTTTTTGCAGATCAGGATCCATGTGAAGAATATCAGCATGTTAACCTATTTGTCATAACAAACCATCAATTAACTTCAATAGTTTATCATCTTTCTACTAATAATGGGGAAGAACCTCCTTATGCAGATAGCGTGTGGATCGTAAATACAGAACAAGAACCCATGCAAAAACTTTATACACAACCAGGAGACACTATAGATATTTCGTTTCTTGAAAAACAAGGATTTTATATATTAAAAGTGTATCTTAATGGATGTATGAAGAGTAGAGTATTTGAGCATCGTGTAATAACCACCGACTTGGAGAATACTACAATACCAACGTTACCCCAAAGAAGATTCTTTTACTACAAAGGAGTGTTGTGTTATGAAGCACCAGACGGAAAACGATATGATATTTTAGGACGAAAACTATAGATGTTAATAAATACTAATTTAATTATTATGAAAGCAAGTGTTCAATACAACGATTTAGTCGGTACATGTGCGGCTGATGTAAGTGATTTCTATTCTAATCATTTACAAAATTACTTAACTACTCATTTTACAAATTACGATGAGAATACATATCTATGCGTAGGATGTAAAATATGGATATCAGATAGGAATGAAGCTAACATCCATTTCATCTGCCGAAACAAAGAAACAAACGAGTATGTCCAAATGGACACTGCCGAATGGTGGAGTTTGGAGAAGGTGTTCTATCTTTTTAAACGAACAGAAATTATATTTGGAGACAAATTTGAACATATCGAAAATATTGAAGTAGATGAAAACAACTCCATTAAACTAATTGAATAGGAATTTTAGAGAGCGATAATAGCATATTATAACACACTACGCACGACTCGCCCAGTTCCTTGTGGACTGGGCGAGGGGTTTGTATGTGGGTTTACGTGTTCACGTGTTCACACTGAGTACCCGATGCTGTGCACCCTGTCGTTTTTAGGAGTCAGTTGCACTACATATACAAGGTGCGAAACCTGCTTCAGCAATCAGATGCTATCCACCGCTTATCCACCGCTTATCCACCCGATAAATGCAAGTAATCCTTGCGTATTCGACAAAGAAATATGTCGAACATTATATCAAAAATGTAATGCCTTAGTTTATACCTACAATCAAATCCTCTCCAACTTGGCATAGGTCACTAGCAAAGTCTTTTTGCCCACTCCGTCGAATTGGATATCAATCTTGTCATTATCGTTTTCGCGGTATACTGCTAGCACAGTACCATTGCCAAACACGCGGTGGTTAACGCGATCATCTTTTGCCCATTCGCTGCGGATAGCACGTTTTTTGCCCTTCTCTTGCACACCAGTAGTAGGTGTGAGATTACTGCGATGTGGAGTAGCCATCGGCACTGCGCTACTGCCTCGTGCTGAACTGGTCTTGCGTATAGTAGGCTGGCTATCCATGTTGAGGATAAACTGATGATCAATCTCCTTGATAAATCGGGATGGGGTAGTAAATGCCACTTGTCCGTTGCGGAAACGCTGACGAGCATTCATCAGATAGCAATGTTCCATACTGCGGGTGATGGCTACATACAATAGGCGTCGCTCCTCCTCTATCTCCTTCACAGTCTGGCAGAATGCTGAAGGGAAGAGTGCCTCTTCCAATCCTACGATAAACGTCGTGCGAAACTCCAATCCTTTGGCGGCATGGATCGTTAGCAGTGTCACGCGTGGCAAGGTGTCATCCAGATTCTCATCTTTGTCCGTCAATAGGCTCACTTCCGACAAGAAGTCGGCTATTGGTGTAAAGTCGATTCCTTCTTGTTTGCGACGCTCGCAAAACTCATGCACACTCGACAGCATCTCCTGTAGGTTCTCATAACGAGCAATACCCTCTTGTGTCGTGTCGGCTTTGGCTTCGCGCAATACACCTGTTTCCGTGAGCAGATCTTGCGCAAAGGTAAATGCATCTTTCACAGCCATCTGCTCGGCAAAACGCTCGATCATTTGGGCAAAATCTATCACTTTTTTTTGTGTGCTAGCCGATATATCCACTTGCGCTATCTCGGGGGCAGCAGCCACGTCCATCAGCGAACATTTATGCATCCGTGATGCATCATATAGTTTGCCTACGGTGGTGTCGCCAATGCCACGTGCAGGGTAATTCACCACGCGCAAGAATGCTTCGTTGTCTGCCATGTTGGTTGCCAGTCGCATATACGCCAATGCGTCCTTGATCTCTTTGCGTTGATAGAAGCTAGTGCCACCATAAATGCGGTATGGAATACCCATTTGTCGCAATTCATCCTCTATCACTCGCGACTGCGCATTGGTGCGGTACATCACGGCGATGTCGTCATACGAATAATCTTTCTTCACCGCTTTGGTGGTCTGTATGCCTTTGGCTACGGCTTTGGATTCGTCGCGGTCTGTCATATGCGTCGAGAGCGCGATACGCTCACCGATATTCAACTCCGAGTACACTGCTTTCGGAATCTGACCTTTGTTATGACGGATCAGCGAGTTGGCAGCATTCACAATCGTCTGAGTCGAACGGTAATTGCGCTCAAGTTTGAATACCTGTGCATCAGGATAATTCTTCTGGAAGTTCAGAATATTGCTGATATCCGCTCCGCGGAACGAGTAGATGGATTGCGCATCATCACCTACTACACAGATATTGTTTTGTGGCTCAGCCAAGCGCTTGATGATCAGGTACTGGGCATAGTTGGTGTCTTGATACTCATCCACCAAGATATAGTGGAATAGGTCTTGGTATTTGATTAGTACATCTGGATTTTTCTGAAACAGCGTATTGGTCATCACCAGCAGGTCGTCAAAATCCATTGCATTAGCAGCACGCAGACGTCTGTTGTATTCGGCATAGATGCGTGCCATGTCATACATCTTGTCAAATCGATCGCGCATCAAGTAGTCGCGGTTGGCTGCATATTGATCGGGCGACTGCATTAGGTTCTTGGCCATGGAGATTCGACCATGCACTGTAGCTGGCTTGTAAACCTTGTCGTCTAGATTAAAGTCCTTGATGATATGCTTGATCACCGACTTCGAATCAGTCGTGTCGTAGATCGAATAGTCGCGCGAGTAACCTATTGCCTCAGCTTCCTGACGCAAGATACGCGCACAAATCGAGTGAAAAGTACCCATCCATAGGTAGCGTGCACTATCCTCACCCACCAATTGGGCAATGCGGTTCTTCATCTCGCGCGCAGCTTTATTCGTAAAGGTCAAAGCCAAGATATGACCAGCGGCTATACCTTGTTCCAATAGATGAGCTATCTTATAGGTTAATACGCGTGTCTTGCCTGAACCTGCGCCTGCAATCACCAATTGTGGACCATCGTTGCAAGTGACTGCTGCTAATTGAGAAGGATTAAGTTCTTTGGTATTCATGGTTCGAAATCTACTAAAATGCGTTGCAAAGGTACAAAAAAAATATGAAATATCAAAATTATTTGATAAAGTTATGGATATTTGCGTTTTTTTTTGTACCTTTGTCGGCGAATTAGTTTGCGCTAGAATGCTACCAACTGACTTCATAGAGAATCTGCACGAGTTGTTGCTACCGTCTGAGGTGCAGCAGTTGTGTCAAGCGTTGGAGACGACGCCTGTTACCTCTATTCGCCTCAACGATAAGATTGACTACCTCACTTTCGAATACGACACCGACGAGGTACCTTGGCACGAAGAGGGCTACTACCTCAGCGAGCGTCCGCAGTTTACGCTTGATCCGCTGTTTCATGCAGGTTGCTATTATGTGCAAGAGGCTAGTAGCATGTTTGTTGAGAATGTCTTGCAGCAGTATGTGTCGCGCGATAGTGTCGTACTTGATCTATGTGCTGCGCCAGGTGGTAAATCTACGCTTATCAGCCAATTTCTTGGCGATGAGGGCTTGCTTGTCAGCAACGAGGTAGTGCGTCAACGTGTGTTTATCCTTTCCGAGAATATCCAGAAATGGGGCAATGGTAATACGGTTGTTACTCATAATCAGGCAGCCGACTTTGGCATGCGCCTGCCAGGTGTCTTCGACTGTATGCTGGTGGATGCACCGTGCTCGGGAGAGGGAATGTTTCGCAAGGATGATGGCGCCATCAGCGAGTGGAGCCAAGAGAATGTTGATGCTTGCGTGGTACGCCAGCGTAAGATATTGCAAGATGCGTGGGATGCTTTGCGACCTGGTGGCATCTTGATTTACTCCACTTGCACTTTCAATCCTTGGGAGAACGAAGATAATGTAGCGTGGATAGCGGAGACATTGGGCGCTGATGTGCTCAACGTGGCTGTTGATCCTTCGTGGGGTATTACTATGGGTAATCCTGGTTACCACTTCTACCCTCATAAAACCCGCGGCGAGGGGTTCTATCTCTGTGCTCTGCGCAAGCATGCGCGCGGTGAGGTGCGCCCACTTAGCCAACGATTGCCTAAGTACAAACCGCTGCCTATGCAGACGGTCGAGGGAAAAGAGGTGATGCGTCAATGGTTGCTCCACCCTGAGCGATGGGTGATGCGTCAGCAAGACCGCTTTGTAGTAGCCTATCCTGCAAAATACAAAGAGCTCATCGAACTGCTCCATAAGCAGTTTATCTGTATCAGTACGGGTTTTGGCCTTGGCGAGATTCGTGGTAAGGCATATGTGCCTCAGCACTCTTTGGCCATGGCTAAAGACTTACGTCTATCTGCTTTTCCGCAGGTAGAACTCACACTTGAGCAGGCACTTAGCTACTTGCGATGCGAGGCATTAGTTCTATCCAATGTGCCTGTAGGAGTGTTGCTAATGACTTACCAACATGTGCCATTGGGCTTTGTCAAGAGTGTAGGTAATCGCTGCAATAATCTATACCCCAAGGAATGGAGAATCCGCAAGTTATGAAGCGTCTTTGGATAGCTATCTTCCTTATTGGTATTGCCCTGTCGATGTATTCTCAGCAATGGGCTTTCTGGATCGATGAATATACGCCAGCAGAGCAATCTTTTCTGCAAGGTAGTCAGTCGGTAATGGTGGTCAACAACGCCCTTACGCAGCCTGCCGTTTTTGGGCACTCTGTGGCGGTGGATGGTTCTACTACTGGTAGTGAAGAGGTTCCGCTAGATGAGGCTCCGCTACATTGCCTGTTTGCGATGACCCAGTTTATGGACGAGTCTGCTGAGTACCAGCGCGTGGAGTTGCTTGAGCGTACGCAAAACACTTCCTCCAATTACTATTCCCGCCATCTTCTCACTCCGAGCCAGATGCAATCTATCTGCCAACAGTATGAGGTAGATGCACTATTAATTCTCAACCAATTGGTGCTCTATAATCTCCTCGAGAGTTATGCTACCGAGTCGCAGTATGGGGCCTATCTACAAGCATATTCACAGGCTCATTGGACTGTCTATCACGCCACAGGCACCACTCATTCCTTTAGTACGGCCGACACATTGCTTTGGGAAAGCAACATGGGGTACACGCGTGCTGAAGTGCTACGCCAATTGCCATCAACCCAAGAGGCATTGCTTTACCTCGCGCGTGAGGCAGGTATTGCTGCGGCACAGCAACTCACACCTTCTTGGCAACCCACACGCCGCTATCTCTACGACTACGATAGCCAACTCCTGCAAGCGGGTTTTGATGCCTTTCGCCTTCAGCGTTGGCAAGAGGCTATTCAGCTTTGGCTGCCTTGTCTTGATGGAAAGGATAAAAAAGCCGCAGCGTGTGCTGCGGCAAATATCGCTATTGCTTATGAGATGCTTGGCGATTATGCTTTGGCTTGCGATTACGCCCAGCGTGCCAGCCGCCTTTTCGGCGCTTGGAAGACGGCTTACGGTCGTCAGCAGCAAGTGAACATACGCTACTATCTGGCGCAGCTCCAAACTCGGCAGGCAAGGGAACGCGGTCGATAACCTTCTGCAAAAATCGCTCAATCTTATTAAAGAATCGCTTATCTTCGGGGCTCACCAATGTGATGGCCTCGCCTTTGTTGGCCGCACGCGCAGTGCGACCAATACGGTGCACATAATCCTCTGCATCGCGAGGCACATCGTAGTTGATGACCAATGGGATGTCATCCACATCAATGCCGCGTGAAACGATGTCTGTAGCCACCAATACATCTACTTTGCCATTACGGAAATCCAACATCACCTCATCGCGCTCTTTCTGCTCGAGATCTGAGTGCATTGCGCGCGCATCTATACGGTTCGCGCGTAGCGCACGCGTGAGTTCCTTCACCCGCTGCTTCTTGCCGACGAAGATGATCACTTTTGTCAATTTTTCGGCTTTGCCGAGGTTGTGTGCGCGTAGCGCAGGTTGTGTTGCTTCGCAAAGTTGCGCGCTTTCAGCGGGTGTAGAGTATTGACCTTCCACCGCTGCGTAGCAGTCTCTACTTCCCGCAGGGACATTACCTAATAACCTTATGAGAAACGCAGTCTTCTGCGTTTCGAATATATCCACTGCCATCTGTCGGATACTCTCTGGTGGGCGAGATATAGCTATCTGCACCTCCACAGGGTTGTGCATAATGGCTTTCGCCATCTTGCGGATATTCGCTGGCATAGTGGCAGAGAACATAATCGTCTGACGCTCTTTGGGCAACTTATTCACGATGGTCATGATGTCGTCATAGAAGCCCATGTCCAACATACGGTCTGCCTCATCAAGAATAAAATACTTCACGCCAGAGAAGTCGATATCGTAGATATTCATTTGGCTGAGCAGTCGCCCTGGTGTGGCAATCACGATGTCTGCACCTTTCTGCAAACCAGTGACTTGCGTGCCCCATGCACCGCTGTCATTGCCTCCGTAAATCGCCACAGAGGAGAAGGGTACATAGAAACCAAAGCCCTCCATCTGTTGGTCAATCTGCTGCGCCAACTCGCGCGTAGGTGCCATGATGATGGCATTGAGTTTGTTGGGGTCGTGGTTGTCGTATTCCAGATTGGTAAGGAGGGGTAGGATATATGCAGCAGTCTTTCCCGTGCCCGTCTGCGCACAGGATATGACGTCGTGTCCGTCCAATATAACAGGTATGGTTTGCTCTTGCACAGGCGTGCACGTATCGAAATGCATATCCCACAATGCATCCAATACCTGATCCGATAATGCTAATTCGTCGAAATACATAGATTACGTCTTATCTCGGCAGTAGTGCTCGAATGATTATTTTTCCCAACCATCAAAGACTTCTGGACCATAGACATTATCCTCGTTTTCATCGTGCAATGGTGCCCACAACTGAGCGAAGAATGGGTTCTTCTTAGCCACCTTGTCCCAATGCCATGGGCGAGCGTTGGGGTCACCCTTATATGGATAAGGCATACACTCTGGACACCAGTGACCACCTAGCAATACCAAGCGTGGGGTAGCTACAAACTTATGTCCTTCGGCGCACTCCCACTCCAGCGGAGTATCCCATAGCGAAGCGTCCGATAGTTCACTTTGTGAACGTCCAATAGACGGAACGTCGTCCCATAGCGGAGCGTCCTTGGCATAGCCGAGGCATTTGCCACCGCGGAAGGCTGCGGCTTTTTGCATGTCCTCAATAGTGAACAATGCCTTTGGCTTTTGCTCGTCGTAGCCGTGGTCGAGCAATACATACTCCTCGCTATTGTGCGAGAGATCCCAGTCTTTCCACTTAGGGATAGCCTTGTATGCTTCCAATGTGCCGTAGTAGGCACTGATGCGTTGGGTCTTATTGTGCTTGATCCACCATTGGGTACCATGCTCTTTCGACATCGCCATGGCGTACATCGCCAGCTTCACGCAGTGAGGGAAGAGTTTGGCAATCTTGGTCTTAGCCGCAAAACGAATACCTGCAGGCACGGATTTGTCCTTAGCCATCTTCTTGAAGTAGTCCTTCACTGGCATGTTCTCGCGGAAGTGGAGGTATTTCTCAAGGCGGTCGCCGTCGATATACCACATGCCGTGGAAGTTGCGGGTGGTGAACCAGTTGGCGTTGAAGATCTTCTCTGGGCGAGGGCAACCGATAGCATCCAACAGCAGACACTCAAACTCGTAGTTGCTGATGCGGTACTCGGCACCCGAGCCGATATTGTAGTAGTTCTTCCAAAACTCCTCTGGCACTTCATCGCGGCAGACGCGCTCGAGCAATCGTCCGCTATCCTCTACCGTCGCCCACTCCAAGACACCGCGGATAGGCACGTGGAACATGATTGGGTCGTAGTTCTTCAAGATAGCAGGGTAGAGGATACCCGACTGACGGAGACTAACCCATTGTTTGATAGGCGAGTTGGTGATGATACGTTCTGCCTCGGCCTTGGTCAATCCATAGTGGTCGTATGCCGATACGCAGATTGGATCGCCTGCACGACCCCAGTGCAATGGCTCGCGACGATCACCCATTTGCGCCACACTGCCGACATAGACTACCTTAGGTTGTTTATCTTCGGGCTGTGCCAAAACCGCATCGCGCACATAGGTAGCCGCAGAGATATTGGTGCGGAGAGTGGCTTTAGGACGGTAGTCCGCTTGTGGCGACACCATACCGCCGACATGGAGCACGATATCGCTGCCCGTGACACCGCGGAGGATGTCATCGTATTTGGTCAGATCGCCCCAGATGACCTCTACCTGATCAGCGAGGGGAGCGAGGAGCTCTTTGTTCTTTTTGCTTGGACGCGCGAGGATGCGCAAGTGGTATTTCTCTGGGTAGCGCAGAATCTCCTGCATACCTGCATAACCCATAGTGCCTGTAGCACCGGTGAGGAAGACTGTTTTCTTCATTATATTCTTTCCTTTAATCTCTAAACTATTTTTTCTTTTTGCCAGCGATGAGTTGTTGCCATTTTTGTTTGGCGAAGTCCATCGTGTGATTGATGAGGTACATCCCCCAGTGGTCGTATATCTCGGCATCAGAATCCTCAACATATTGTTCGGTAGCATTGGCTGCACTATCAGAGATAATCAACAGTTGATCACCCACCTCCAATTCGGATTCGCCCGTAGGAACAAAAAACTCTTCGTTGCGGCGTACCATGATAATCAGTAACTTGGTATCAAAATGAATATCCTTGAGGCATGCGCCATTGGCAAGCATTTCGGCAGTCACCTCCATCTCGGTTGCTACCGATTCCACCTCCTCTGGAAGGTCAATCTCAAAGTGCTCCAATTTCTTTTGCTCGGCAGGTGGAGTGGTCAAACGCAATTTGCGTGCCATTGCTGAGAGCGACGTGCCTTGCACAATCAAAGAGAGCAGGGTGCAAAGGAAGACCACATTAAATATCAAATCTGCATGGGGCACTTTATTCGCCATGCACAAAATAGCAAAGATAATAGGCACTGCGCCTTTGAGTCCGACCCAACTGAGCATCAACTTGTCCTGGGTGCGGTACTCGCGGAAGGGGAACATACAAAGGAATACTGCCAGCGGACGCGAAATAAACATCATCACAATACTGATAATCAAACCCGCAAGAATAACCTCCAATTGGAAGAGCTCGTGCGGACGAACCATCAGACCCAAGACCAAGAAGATTACCAACTGGCTGAGCCATGTCAGACCATCAAAGAAACTGCGTGTCTGGCGTTTGCGGGTGAACTTGCTATTGCCAATCACCAAACCACCGATATACACAGCGAGGTAAGTATTTCCCTTCAAGTAATAAGTAGCAGAGAAAATAAAGATGCATGCCGTTAGCACCATGATAGGATAGAGCGACTCGTTGCTGAGTTTGGACTTGCGCATCAAACTAACAATAGCTTTTCCAAATAGGAAGCCCATCACAGCACCCATCACCAATTGCACCACAATATCTTGCACCACAGTCAATGCAGTCACCTTACCACCCGTAGCAGTTACCACACCAATCAACGTGGTAGTCAGCACATATGCCATAGGGTCGTTGGCTCCTGACTCCAACTCCAACAACGGACGTAGATTGTGCTTCAGACCAATACCATTGGTGCGGAGAATAGAGAACACCGATGCCGAATCGGTAGAGGACATTGTAGATGCTATCAGCATGGCTACTGCCAAACTAACGCTAGCTAAAGCACTAAACCAACCAAATACCATATAAATAATACCACCGGTAATGAGCATGGTAAGCAATACACCGATAGTCGCTAGGGTCAAACCTGGAGTAATCACCGGACGGATATCCGACAACTTCGTATCCAAACCACCCGAAAACAGAATGATACACAATGCTACAGTGCCGATGGCTTGGGCGGAATCTACATTCAGCATATACCCGACACCATCTTCGTTGAAGATCTTACCCAGTCCGTCAGGACCAAACAGCATACCCACCGCTAAGAACAAAAGCAGGGCTGGAACACCAAACTTATAGCCAATTTTATCGGTGAAAATGCTTGCGAAAAAGAGCAATGAGAGTACTAATAATACTAATTCTACTTGCATAATCCTAGCCTTTAATCTTTAACCTATCACCTCATTCCACACCAAGAATCTGCTTAATGGCTTCTTGCCAGTAGTCAAGCTCGTGGTAGCCTTGTGCAATGCGTGGACCGCCTTCCATTGGGCAGAAAACGACGGTTGGATAGCTGCGGACACCAAACAGAGCCGCTACTTCAGGTTCTTTCTCTGCATCCAAAGTATAGACATACACTTTGCCCTCGTATTGCTTCGCCACTTGTTCGAGGATTGGGTGTAACTTCTTGCACCAACCGCACCAAGTGGTGGAGAAATCAATCAAACAAGGCTTGTCGCCAACATATTTCCATTGAGGTTGCTGACCCGATGACAAATCGTAGTAGCACACTTTCTTCTTGAAGTCTGCGGTGGATAGATAAGTCAAGCCCTCTGCCATACTTGTAAGAGCAAAAATTGCCATCAAAACGGTAAAAAAGAATCTTTTTTGCATAATTTTAGGTATTTGGGTGCAAAATTACAAAAAAAAATGTATATGTGCAAGAAAAATTTTTTTTATTGTCATATGCCACATTTTTTTGCAGGAATTTCGGGGGAATGCGTAGCAGGCGGAGTCCGAAATTACAAAAAAAATTGTAACTTTGCAAACTTTTAATCAAAAAACGACCATGCTGCGTGACTTGACACAACTATCTACATTATTTTCTGACCTTCCAGAGGGGCAACTGTTTGTGCTGACGGATAGTCATACCAAGGAGCATTGTTTGCCACTTTTCGTCGATTTCATCGGGGAAACTCCTTATCATTTGCTCACGTTGGAGGCTGGCGAAAAGAGCAAGAACTTGGCATCGGTGCAAGTCGTTTGGGATTTTCTGTTCAAACATCATGCCACACGCGAGGCGGTATTGGTGAACTTGGGTGGCGGTATGGTGACTGACTTGGGCGGCTTTGCTGCGGCAACTTATATGCGTGGTATTCGTTTTGTGAATATTCCTACTACATTGCTCGCGATGGTGGATGCTTCGTCAGGCGGTAAAACTGGTATCAATTATCAAGGAGTGAAGAATGGTATTGGCACTTTTACTGCTCCGTTAGCAACATTATTCTATCCGCCTTTTCTCCTCACCCTACCTCCTGCCGAATGGTTGAGTGGCTACGCTGAGATGCTCAAGCATGGACTGATAATGGATGCTAAGCATTGGCATACATTGTTGGCATACGATATCCTCACTACCGCACCACAACTTTCACAACTCACCACTCTGCTCAATGATACTATCCGTATCAAGCAGCAGGTAGTGGACGCAGATTTTCGAGAGCAAGGGCTACGTCGTATCTTAAACTTTGGACATACCATAGGACATGCCATCGAAGAGTCGTACGCCGAGCAAGGACGCAGCGTGCAGCATGGCTATTGTGTGATGTGGGGTATGGTGGCCGAACTATACCTCAGCGTAATCAAACTTGGGTGTCCGCGCGAAGCGCTCACCCAGATGAGCCACCTAATGATAGCTGCATATGGACGACCTGAATGCAATTGCCGACAGGTAGATGCTCTCAAACAATGGATGCTGAAAGATAAGAAAAACTTTGTGGATCAAAGTACCACCCAGCCACAGATATCATTCACCCTGTTACGCAATATAGGTGATGCTGTGGTGAATCAAACCGTGACGGATGACGAACTAAGCGAAGCGTTGGAGTATTTGTTTAGCTTATAAACGGGTGCCCAAAATAGTGTAGCGTTCATTGTCGCGGATAATAATCCACTGACCATTCTCCCACACCTTTTTTGCACGCGACGTAGATGTCGCTATATGATCTACTGAGGTAGGTACCTCTGTATTTACTGTCAACTTATCAAGTGCGAAATACAACGGAGTATTCGAGCCAAAATCGCCCATATCCGTTGTTGTCATACGGAAACTTAATCCTGCTGCTTTGCCAAGCGCTGTTAGCGGCACGCGTACCCAACCTGTATTCTTCTTGCCATCCACAGCCAAATGATAGGTCATGCTCTGTACTTCCTCTAGACTGCTATTGAGTGCGCTGATAATCAGCGCCAGTGTATCTTTGTCTGTAAAGGCTCGTGCATTGAATACGCCGCCATTAGCAATAGCCTCCATTGTATTGCTGTTCTGGCAGATATATACATATTCTGGGTAATAGTAGTGGTCAAAAAGAATGAGATTCGATGAATGGCCTAGCGACTCTGTTACCCACTCCGAGAAATACCCAATCACATAGGGTGTCCCTACGCCATCGACACCACCATTAGCTACGCAACCAAATACATTCGCTGTATCTTGTGATACTTTAGACAACGTAAAGCCCTCCCAACTCATACTGCCATACGACTGCATACTAGGCATATGCGATAGCACAAAATGTCCATTATTGGTGTAAAGATATTGATTTTCCCAATTATCGTTGTAGGTACCATCCCATACATCTGTGAGATCGTAATAGCCCGTGCCGTATTGAGTGCTAAATGCAACAGGAGTGGATACAGCATCCGTAGCAGTCGCCAAATCCATAGTAATCACCTCTGCCGAAACAGAAAGCGTCATGCAGACAATAAACAAAGAATAAAAGCGTTTCATATATCTAACACTGATTAGCGTAGCGGTCTAATAGCTAACCCCTACAAAAACAATAATATCATCAATTGTCCTGTCAACACACGCAGGAACATGGTCAGTGGATAAACGGTCGAATACGCCACCGCAGCGCGGTCATTCGCATTTGTTGCAGATGTAGCGTATGCCAAAGCTGGTGGGCTAGTTGTAATACCCGCGATAACTCCCATAATCGTAAAGTAATCTAGCTTGAGCCAATAGCGTCCGACGCATGCAGCTATCAGCAGTGGCACTACAGTAATAATCACACCATATCCAATCCATATATAACCTCCATCTAGCAATGTAGGAATGAACGTTTTGCCCGCTCCAAAACCAACAGCAGCAAGGAACATAGCTATACCTATCTCACGAATCATAAGGTTAGCACTACTAGTGGTATATGTGACAATATGCATCTTCGGACCAAAGCAACTGATAAGGATTGCCACTACCAACGAACCACCAGCGATACCAAACTTGAATGGCTGTGGCAATCCAGGCAACATGATTGGCAACAGACCGACTGCTACACCAATGGCAATGCCCAAAAAGATTGATGCCAGATTAGGAAGATCCAGTTTCTGTGTAGAATTGCCAAACACTTTTTCTACCTTATTCACAGCACGTTCCTCGCCTACAACGGTGATACTATCGCCCAATTGGAGGTATAAATCGCGTGTAGCCAACAATTCGATGCCAGCGCGGCGTATGCGCGTGATAGAAACATGGTAAATAGCACGAATATTCAAGTCGCCAATCCGCTTACCATTCAATTCTGGTTTGGTTACCACAATACGGCGCGATACAAGGTGCACATGTGCCTTATCATCTGTGGGTAGAGATGTCTCCATTCCTAATAGAGCAATGGCTTTGTTATCTTCTTTATCCACTACTATACGTATGCGGTCTCCCACATGCAAAATGGTATCTACATCGGGCAACTCATCTTCTCCATTCGGACGAACAAGGCGCGACACAACCAAGTGTGTATGGCATATCTGACTAAGGTCGCGGATATGCGCACCTTCTACTTGAGGATTAGTCAGCAGCACATCAATATGTGCCACTTCTTTTTGTGTACCACTTTCTGCAGCAACGCGTTCCTCTTCTTGCTTCGTTTGAATGCGGAAGAACCAACGCATTAGTACCATCACCATAATGATTCCCACAACACCCAGAGGATAAGCCATGGCATAGCCGCTAGCTATATCCGGATTGATTTCTCCCGTCATGTCGAAGAATGCTTGTTCTGCTGCACCCAGGCCAGGGGTGTTGGTCACGGCTCCGAATAAGACGCCTGTCATTGTGGCAATTTCTTCCCCTGAGAGGAGGTGAATAATATAGGCAGTTGCGCAACTAAGCAACACAATGCAAACGGCTAAAATATTCAGTTTTATTCCACCTTTACCAAACGAGGAGAAGAAACTAGGACCTACTTGCAAACCAATGGAATATACAAATAGTATCAATCCAAAGTCCTTAGCAAAAGTCTCTACTACAGGGTCGATATGCATACCAAAATGCGACATAGCAATCGCGCAAAACAATATCCAAGTAATACCTAAGGTAATGCCTTTGAATTTCAAACGATGACTAAGGTAGATACCACAAGCAATCGCTACTGTGAGGATAAATATCGAGTGTGGTACGCCACTACCAAAAAATAGACCATTCAACCAATTCATAATTAATATCGTTTAAATCACGCTGCAAAATTACTGCTTTTATTTGAATTAGGCAAATAAAATAGCACCCGCAGGTGCTATTTTATTATTTTGCTTACTTCACTTGACAACCTATCATCCGTTTTGTTAATATCATCACCTCGTGCCAAGCCAAATCTGGGAAGAATTTACTCATTTGCCATGCCTTAAAAACTAAGCGGCATGCGGTGTAACTCACTTGCAATATACGATTGCTCTTGGGACGTTCCCAAGGAAAACTTCTCATTAGGCAGACACTTCCCTTGACAGGTCGTCCACAATGCCCATCGCGCAATAATTGGCTTAGTAAGCGCTTTGCGCGGCGCTTGTAATCAGTAGTATAGAGAGGAAATGCCTCTACAGGAAGCTGCAACTCATCTACCAATATATGACCAAAAGTCTGCCATGCCACTTTCATACGCATAGCTGTCAGCATCTGATCTATCTCCCACGTGAGTGCTTGCCACTCTTCAGTACTACTTTGTTGGTGTGCTAGTTTTAAGCACAACGCCCAATCACCCAACTGACGGAAACCAACGCCACTACTTTCGAAATGATGCCATGCGTGCATAAAGACATACAATACGTTGTATGCATTGCTAGGCACGGCTACCGATTTTCCATAAATATCTATGTTAGTTGTTTGAGAAGTCAAGTGCTTTTGTGTAAATGCTTGATAGAGCATATTGGCCGCTTTGTCACGAAACTCCATAGTTACGCGATGCAGTTCTACCACACGATCCTGATTGGCATCAATCACCAATATAAAATGAATGCCACCACGAATATCCGAATGCCAATGAGCATTAGGGTAAGCTTTCAGAGCTATCTCTGCTGCACGCTCGTAATATTCTTCTCCCACATAGATATCCACATCTCCAAAATCGCGTGTGTCAGGGTCAGGATAGAGTGTGGATATGCTATAACCTTTTATGAGTGTTGCAGGTATCTCGTGTTCAGCCAATAGTTGGATGATGTCAACGGCGAGGTGGTTGAGCCGTGCTTGGCGCTGCAGGGTCATGAATACAGCGGGTGTCAGTTGCTTATCGAATGGCGTAGTGATGTGATGTTTTTTTAGGCACACGCTGAATGCATGCAGGCATTTCTGACGTGCTGCGATATCAAGCACGCCGAACCAATCGGTATCTGCGGATACCGCTATTTCTGTTCCCCAAATGACCGATCGCAGTATCGAGAAGAACACCTCTTCCTCCTGTGTCAGCGTCTTATTTTCTTTTTCCTCTTGCACCATTACCTTTAGTCGATGAGTCCTATCTCCCTCCAATCATCAATGGTTGCTTGGGCATCGTTGCGAGCGATTTCTTCGCTCACTTCGTATGCGTCTAGCAAGAGCTCAACGAGGGTTTCCACATCAAACTCATTGCCTTCAACATGCTGCCACAGGTAGGCGGCTGTCTCATTAAAAGTGATAAGGTTGTTAAAGTTCACAAGCTCTACACTCTCTCCAATCAGTATATAATCGCCGCCCAATTCGCGCAGGCGAAAACCTTTTTTAGTCTTCATAATCAGTCTATTGTCATTTGATGGCCTTACGGTATATTTTTAAGTAATACTTCTTTATCCTCACGGGTAGGTGTCGCCACACACATGCTCTCGTCAAGCATTTGCGTTGATTTCTGTTGTTTTTGACACACTCCACACACCCTATAATATCGTTTTCTGTGCAAATCTCTTCTCCTGCAAGGTTACCATCGCCTTTCAAGATGATTTGATCACCATCTTTCTCATAGATGCGGTGAAGCACATAACTTTCTTCTACTCTTGCCAATACGATGTCACCTACTTGAGGTTTCTCACACCTTTTTAAGATCACCTTATCGCGTCCCCCTTCTATAAATGGGCGCATACTCACACCCCGAGGAACAAACTCCACCATATGTCCGTTCTTCAGAAGTCGCTCAATTTCGGGAATCAGTATATCATTACTCTTTTCCATAATCTCTGTTAGCGACTCCTGCAAAGCACACTTCTGCAGCATCTGTATTGGGCAAACAATCTAGATGGTAGCACTTTACATGCGTGACGATATACTTGATACTTTCGTACATATTCTCTGCCATCTCTTGATCCATCTTCAACCCAGAAGCAGAGGATAAGATATAGGCATACGCTTGAGGCATAGACAATGTACATAGTTGGTTATAAGGTGATTGACTAAGTTTGACAACAGCTCCTACTCTTGCGTAAGTATTGTTGTAGCAAGGCGTCTTACCGCTCCAAGGCGAACCATACACTCGCACTTCGCCATTCTCCATCACTCGCAAAATGGGATTGTCATCATTCATTAGGTACGCATCCGAAAAAGCCTGCAACCATTGGCGGGCATGGGTCGATTTGCCTGTGCCACTATGTCCAAGAAACAAGTAACCCCAACCCTCTTTTACTACAACTGCGGCATGCATCTCCAGTGTCTTCATGGATATGGTGCGGAAAGCATACAGCAGCATCAATGCGTTGTCAACACAGAAGTGTATATCACTACAATCCTCCGCGACATGCAACACTCCTCTTGTAAACCGCCTATCCATTTGCAGGTCGCTACAGATAGGAGAAGATGCCCATTGAGATATTCGCATCAACCAACCCAAAGATACTTCCACATGCTGCAAGTTGGATTGATAAACCTCTATGCGAGGCATATCCGCGTCGGATTGATCGGTAAAAACGGCTTGGTATTGCGACCGTGATGCTTCATCAAGCAAACCGTCTTGTACAACTCGAAGAGCAAAAACGGTAGCTGGGCACAATGTTGTGCCATCTGCTACGGTTGTGGGCGTGCCTACTTGAAATGGCTCATAATTCGCTAACTGCGAAAACAACGCTAAATCGGTTGTTTCCACAGCAAACAGATGACCTGCTACTTGATAGTATGTGCGTATGATTGCCTCCACAATAGGTATGTTAAAATCTTCTGCAAAGTTACTATTTTTATTTGATAAATACAAACAAAATCGCATATTTCTTTATTTTCTCCCTCGATTATCTTTTGATTGCCAATTGTTTGCCAATAACTTGCCCCTTATCTGCCACTAGATTGCATCGGAATCTCATCGGAACCTGATTGGAAGCTCATCGGAACCTCGCCGAATGATTAGCGTATCATCTACCTATGTTCATAAAGACACAATAAAAACACTACCCTTGCGCAAAGGTAGCGCAAGGGTAGCGAAATAACCGTATAACGGATTTGTGGTTATTATACCACGATTATTACTTTTGGAAACGAACAGCTACATCGTCAAAAGCGAAATAATAAGGAGTAGCTCCGCCATTATGTTCTATAGTAAAAATTACCTTAGTAACTTTACCCAAAGAAGATAAATTCCATTTCTTCCAATCTTGACATAATGTTCCATCAGACATTAAATTGTGGGTGACTGTGCCTATTTCCGTATCTCTGTTGTAACCCGTAGCCGTAATCTTATAGTATGTACAACTACCAATTTGATCAGCTACATAAGCACTACCACAAATATACATATGGTCAATTATACGTGCTTCGCCATCTCCAAACTCTATGTACGTATTTTCGCCTTGAGTACCCATCATGTCTGCAGTTGTTGCTACTGCAAAGTTAGAAGAACCATTATTTCCTCCTTCATACACAGTAAGTTGTAGAGGAACACTAGATGCATCCATTTCGGTATAATCTGAAACTGCTATACCACCATTCCAATAACCATACGAGTCACCACTCCAACCAGTTGCTAACTTAAATTGATGTCTCAGTTTCGTATTGTATTCATCAAACCAATAATACGATTCAAAGATTCGAGTATCCTCGTCTCCCATATAACTCTCATACCATCCCATTCCATTTGGGCCATAAAGTAATGGACCTCCATACTGAGGTTCATCTATTAAATCAGACCAAGATTCGATGGTTTCTTCTAAAGTTGCCATATAGTCGTCGTAATACAAATAGTATGGTTCAAAACTTGGGTTTGAAGGATCATCCTCAAAAGTCAGCGTTTTGAGGATATATACCTCTTGTTCTGGCATAATCATTGCTTGATTGTCAGCAAAATTAGCAGCGCTCGATTTGGTGAAATTGCAAGTGTATTCAGATTTTGCGCCGTTTATCATTTCATGGTGTGTCACATCAATGCTAAAGCCCTTTGACCAACCATCTTTTGGCAAAACAATATAGAATAATGTAGGTTCTGTTGTAAGTTGAACGCCAGCACCGCAATCAAGTGTATAGGTCTTATTACCAACTGGATTAGTCACTACAACTTTTGTCACTGTACGCACGCCTGTGAGTTGCAAACCGAGCAAAGCGTTGGTTGCTGTAAGAGTAAAGCCACCATCAAGTGTACCATTACCTGACATTGCCATCAACTCATCGCCAAAGCCATTAGGCACATATGTTTGGGTAGTAAGTGCAGGTGCTTCTACTGGATAAGTAACGGTATAACTGTTTCCGTCAGCAGGCATTGTTCCTTCGAACTCGCCAGTCTCGCTTCCGCCATCACCTATGAGTGTGAAAATTTCAGATTGACCATTTACCGTCACTTTGATTTGGTCACCTTTGTTCCAAGTGAGTTTGATGGCACCATTGGTTGGATCGCTTGGATTATCGTCTAAACCAGAAACACGTTGTTTACCAGGGAGTTGATTAGCACCGCCGTTTGGGTTAGCTATAGTAGCAGAGAGCGTTACTTTTTGTCCTTTTTGGAAAGGAGTGCCTAAGTCATTATTGGGTTGGCAGGCAGCAAACAACACTGCAATAGCCAAGAAATAGAAATACTTTTTCATAATTCCAATGTGATTTTAGTGTTGTTTTACCAAGAACCTCCAGCTTTGTTCATAGAATTCAAACCACCTCTAGGTGCAATAAAGCCTGCTCCACCGCCTGAAGCACACAAAATGCCTGTTTCTACTGCCAGCACCGTAGTGCTTGGAGATTGATACGATTTTTTCATGATTGTAATGTTTTTTTAATTGATTAATATTAAGTTAGTTATTTTATGCTGATTATTGTACTGTGATAGTTAATTCACCCTCGAACTCTGTCAAGAAGCGCACATACAGATAGCCATCTTGGTCGGCATATTGTTGCCATTGCGCAATATCCAATGTAGTAGCAGAGGTAATAGCCTCGTAGTGCACTACATCTCTATGGTATTTAGCCACGGCGTAGTCGCAGTCTTTGGCAATAAAGAGGTGTAATGGCTCTGTGCCCGTCCATTGGATTTGAATGGTTTGCGCTGCCCAATCCTGACAATCAATGCGATAGACATCAAACACTCCCTCCAGATTCATAGTCATGATGGTATCTTTAGGAAGGATGATTGTGGATTCTAAGCATAGGTTTGGCTCTTTAGGTGCTGGCACATAGGTTTTTACCAAACGAACGGCGCAACCAAAGTAGCGGAATTGCACTCCTCGTCTAATTTGCTTTGCCTGTAGATCGAAGTATGCAGCCTGCTCGTTTTGAAATTTCGTAGCAGACCAATAGTAGCCATTTGCTCCAATAGCATACATTCCGTTAGGGGCTAAATAGCCGCCAACAGGTAAGAATACGGCACCTGCTTGCTCCATGATTGCCCATTCCTCGGCAGAGAAAGACTGGTATTCTGCGAAGGCAGAAGAACCGTATTTGGTATGAAAACCACTCTTGAAAGTGATCCCCTCAGGGCAAACCCAAGCATCAGGCAGTAGAATAATACCATTGGAGTTATTTACGCGTGCCACGCCCAGCAACGCGGAGGCGTTGGCACGCTTTGTGAACACATATTGCCATTCGTCGGCTGTGAGGCTGTACCAAGTATTGGCAGTATCTGTGCCAATACGATTGTTACCCCAATCTACGAATGTGCCAAGGTAGTCGCTTTTGGTGGTTGACGCACTCACACCCCAAGGTGTAGCAGGGTTGTCGGTGCTCCAGCGGAACATATCCACCCAGCCATCATAATCCGCAGCGAGATTGTTATTGGATGTACCGATATAATCATATTGGTTTTCTGCAAAACGCCATTCTGCATGTGCGGGATGATATTGCAAGTTACCTAAAGAGAAAACAACTTGCTTATCCGCACCAACAGAGAAAGCCGCATTGTCAGGAGAGGTAGCAAATACCCCAAACGAGACAGTAAGGCATAAAGCCAATGCAGTGATTCGTTTCATTGTATAGATAAGTGTTTGTTTATTATTGTCCCAGCACATTATATGCCTTACCATTTCGAATAATCAGCAATTGATTATCACGAATAATCTTGTAAGTATCAGTAGTATTGCTTTGAATATTCTCAACTGCCGTTGTTATGACAGAAATATTCATCTCTTGTGATTCTACGTTGCCACAATCGCTCTCTACTGCATACTTGAGTACAACCTCAGAAATGCCTGCGTTGACTGGCTCATCGGTCAGTACATTCCAAGTGTCGTTGTTTTGGATATACCATGCAATAACTGCATTAGGAGCATACCAAGTCTCTGCGGAAATATGTGCGTTGATTTCTGCAGTAGGAACTTCCACGTTAATAGCTTCGCCTGTACGTGCAATTGGGGTAGTAACAGAGGTAGGGAGAGTTAGTACATATGTGTGTACAGTCAATACGTGAATTACGCTATCACAACCACTAGCTGCATATTGCTCTACTGCGGTATATGTACCTGCAGCAGTGATGGTTTGATCAAACCAAGTATATGGCAATTCCGAAGGACAAAGTATAAGTTCTTCCTTTTCTTCTATGGCCTTAGGCAAAATAGTGAGGTGGAGTGTAACAATGCTATCGCAGCCTGCAACAGTAGTTGTGTTGAATACATAGTCGCCACTTTCGGTGTAGGTCTTTCCATTCCACTCATATGTATCACAAGTAACAACGGTTTCCTCAGTCGAAACGGAGTTGTTGATAGTGAGGTGGAGGGTAACAATGCTATCACGGCCTTGTGCGGTTGACAAGGTGATAGTATAATCGCCACTCTCTGTATAGGTAGTGTCATTCCAAGTGTATGAATCACAGGCTGTTTCAGTATGTTCTACTACGATAGGCTCATTTGTTGTTGTTTTAGGGAAGCGAACAGCCACATCGTCGTAAGCAAAATAGCCAGGGATGGTGAAGCCGTATTTTCCACCCATGTCCTCAGAATAGAGGAAGTTGAAGCGCACTTTGGCTACCTCACCCAATGGGGATAAATCCCATTTCTGCCAGTCGGTAACAACCTCTGTGCCATTTACCAAATAGAACTCTACAGAGTCTTTAGGAGTAGCATACGCATCGGCATCTACATCTTCAAAACCATACGCCACAATCTTCAGCCATGCATCTTCTGTGAGTCCTTCCCAGTTGCCACCGAAGGTGTTGCCCTCCTCACTCTTGACGCCATTTACAAGCTGATTGAGCGTGTAGTTGGTATTGATGACATACATGTGGTCAATCACGCGTTTTTCGCCGTCTGCAAACGAAATCTCTGGCAGGTTCTCGATAAAGGTAAAGAAATCCTTGTAACCGTAGTGTACTGCAAAGTTATCGCCTGAGTGTGGTTTGACAGGCACCATCATTTGCACTGCAAACCAACCGAGTGCAGCATCTGCACCTGGTTTACCTTCCCATTGATCCACATAATCTTGACCATAATATTTTGCTATATGTTTATTTCTATCCTCGTCATCAAAACCTTCGCCCCAGTAGTTGGAGATAGCGTGACCGCCACCCCAGAAACAGTAGGCATAGTTGTCAGGGAAAGTGTGTGCCAAAAAGGTGTTGTTCTCATCATACCAATGGTACTCAGCACTCATATAGTCCGCATAGGTCAATGGACCACCATATTGTGGGTCGTCGATAAGGTCTGACCATGTGGTGATGGTTCTACCCGCCCAATCATCTGCATAATCGAGAGAATACTCGCTAAACTGTGCATCTTCGTCCTCGAAGGTTAAGATACGCAACTCGTAGTCCTGCGCCATGAGGGCTACATTCATTAGGCATAAAGCCGCAAAAAAGGTACATTTCTTCATGTAGTTGATATGTTTTATATAGTTATTATTTTCTCCATTTAGGTGTGATACCCACAAATATCTCGAAGTTAATACCCGGCATTGGGCGGGAAAGCACAGAGAGGTATTCCTCGTTGAAGAGGTTGTTGATAGCTGCTTTGGCAGACAAGTCTGCCCAATTCAGCACAAATACCTTCTCCAGCGAGATATTGCTCATGAAGTATTCAGGCAGTTTACCCGTTAGCGAGATGTCATTAGAGGACATGGTGTAACGCTCTGAGTAATAGCACCATTTATACAAGAATGACCATTTGCGCCATGAGAGGCGGCCTGTGACTGTGGACGATAGTTCTGGCACATAGGGCAACTGTTTGCCTACGGATTGGTCGGCAGGCGTGCGTGGCTCGCCCTCGTTGATAGAAGGTGTCCATGAGAAAGTGCCATTGAGTCCCAATTGCCATGTCTTGCTAAGTGCCACATCCAAGTCGGCTTTCAGTTCGACGCCGTAGGCGTGGACATCCTTGATATTATCTGGCGAGAAGAAGCCCTTGGTGGTAGGTAGCCAGATAATCCAGTTCTTGATGAACGACTCGAACCAGCTGGCAGAGCCGCTGAGTGAATAGACCCCCTCTTTGCCAACTGCAAAAGACAGTCCTGCGTCGTATGTCCAACCACTCTCGTGCTTGAGGTCGGGGTTGCCGCCAGGAAGGAAGTAAAGGTCGTTGAGCGTAGGATAGCGGAAATTGCGTGATACAGAGGCCTTGGCTACTAGATTACCCTTCTCCGATAGTACGCCGTCAATAAAGAATGCAGGTATGATAGGTGTCCACTCTTTGCCATACATTTCCTCGCGGATTACAACGGACAGTCCTAAACGGTCGATAGGTTTCCATTTAGCCGAGATAGAACCCGATAACTCGGGTCGTCCTTGGCGATAACCCACAATGGCTTTGTTGCCATCTTGACGAATGATATTTTTATCTTCACTTTCCACAATATGCTGATGCAGCGATAGATTGGCTGTGAAGAGCCATTTTCTGCCGATATAGTATTCGCCATCTACTTGTCCATAGAAAGTGTTGATGCGACTTCTGGAGCGTGTCATATGCGCCATAGTGCCGTTGCCCACATCGCGTTTGTAGTCGTATGCCATCCATGTGTAGATATAACCAGCTTTAGCACCCAGTTTCCAGTTCTCCTTGATATGATCCCACGAAAATACGCCTCGGAAGGTGTGCTCACGCTGACGATTCTCGAAGTCTGTTTCATCGCCGTAATCAACGGTCAGCATAGCTAATTCACGGTTGGAGTAGAGGTACCACGCATTCAGTCCAAACCGATCGCCTTTACCCGTATTGTAATACATCTCTTGCAAGAGGTGGAAATCCTTGAATGCACCGCTACGATTGCGTTCTATGGGATAGTACTGGTCAATGATATTCATATCCTCGTCATAGATATTCTCTTTCTTGTCGTGGTTGCGGTATTTGTAGTCATTGGGTGACGAGGAAAAGACCGCACGCGTGGAGATTTGCCAATGCTGATTACCATAGGTTAGTCGTAGAAACTCATCAAAAGTCTTGAACGAACCTGCACCTTGTATATATTGCAGACCAAATCCATCGGCATTGGCGGGTTTAGTACTCAGTTTGACAGCTCCGCCCAGTCCGCCGCCTGTCTCATTGACGGAGGAGGTTCCGTGGAGGAGAGAGGCATCATCTACAAAATAGGATGGTATCATCGAGAAGTCGGTCATACCGAGCATGGGATTATTGATTTTCATGCCGTTCCACGATACTTGTGTGTGCGATGGTGATGTTCCACGAAAAGCCACCGTAGAGAGTGTGGCACGACCGTAATTCTTGACAAAGATAGAGGAGTTGAAGGTCAATACATCCGCCATAGATAGCGCAATGTTTTCTTTCAGCACCAGGGTATCGAACTTTGTCTGTTGGGTACCTATCTCCTTGATAGGACGCTTAGCATAGACATTTACATCTTTGATTTGAATATGTCGCGCTATATTATCTTGCGTAGCAGTCTCTTGTGCGCTTGCAGCAAGAGGGATGAGTGCTACTATTAGAATCCATTTCTTCATAATATATCCTATTATTTCCAGCAGAAAGCGCCTGGTATGATACCTACATAAAAACTATCAATGGGTTGGCGGTCAGGGGAGTAGCGATAGACCATGCCTTGTTGCACATAGTCAATTGCATCTGCGATATAGACATCGCCAGTGCGAGGGCAGACCGTTAGACCATAATAGAGCGTTCCATTGTATGGCAAGAATGGTCGCACGGGTACGCGGTCGGCTGTCACATCCATCTCCCATACATCGTCGTTGAGCCAATAGATCTTGTCCTTTGTGCCGTTGAGTTGTACTTCGGATGGCCAGTCACCAAAGTCAAATCGGAATTGCTTCTCTATTGTAAAAGTCTCAGCATCAATACGATATAGCGATGGCGCTTCGTGTCCGTAAGGCGAACCTTCGTAACCGCCGTCGGTGACTGTCCAAAGTTTTTGGTTGCAGTCCATGACGAGCGAAGTGGGCTGAATACCTACCACGAGTTCATCTACCACTTGGTCGGTCTCAGTGTCGATCTTGAGGATGCGGTTTTGGTAAGACCAGCAGTTGACAAAGACATATTTGCCATACTGCACCATCTGCTCGGTAGATCCGCTCTCCATGGTCATGTTAGGGATGTCGATATAGCCCGTGATCTCGTAGCGCTTGGGGTTGACGATGAAGATGCGATTGTCCCAAATCTGTGTGATATAGGCTTTTTCATCCGAGAGGAAATGGATATAGCGAGGCGAAGTGAGGTTGGTAATGCGGCCTATCTCTTTGAAGGTGTTGATATCAATAGCAAACACCACATGGGAGTTGTTGACCACCACCCATCCGATGCCATCGCGGATGATCATAGATTGTGCCACATCGCCCAGCTTCATCGCGTTGGCGCGATAGAAGACCTCGTTTTGGACGGTCTTGGTGGCTGGGTCGTAGTACGAGAGGGTGGCATTGCCATATTGGAAGTTGCCTTCGTTGCAAATGAATAGTCCCTCGCCCGAGGCGTTGAAATTCTCTTCCAAACCATAGTCCCACTCCATGCAGGCAGTGAGAGATAGACAGAGGGCGAGTAGTGTGCAGACACGAAACATAGAAAACCAAAATTAAAATTTATTATACAAAATTACCCAAAATTATTTCTTCATGTTATAGTCATAGAATCCAAATACCTCAGTGGATACTTCTCCGAGCCAGCCGCTCTTGGTATTAACACCTACTTGCACTTTGACGAAGTCGATGTAATTCAATTGGATAGGCTGGCAGTCCATGTCGATAGCGTGGGAGATCTTGAAGTGATTAGCATTGGCGTCAGCATTGGCATTCTCCTCGCTGGTGAGGCGGTCAATCGGGCTGAAGTTGTCGGCATAACCCCAATCATATTCCACATTTACCCAGTAGCTACCATTGCCCGAAGCGTCGTAGTTGCGAGCTTGTAGGCAAGTACCTGTGAGCGTGTAGCTATCTTCTTCGATCCAAAGTGGGTAGTAGTAATCTTGGCGGTGGAATTGTGCTAGATAGTCAATCTCGCCGCTATTGCCTTGGTTGTCCGTCCATTGCACAGGCATCTTAGGCCCTGTAGGACGGTAGTAAGTTACGCTGTAGTTTTGGATGGTCTCAGCCTTGCCCGTCTCGGAACCCGCCAATTCGTACCATGTGTCGTCTGGCAAGCCGTTGCCGTTTTCGTCTTGCATGACCCAGATGATACCTGGTTCGGATGATCCGCTGAAGGAGTTACCGAGAATAGCGAGATCATAGTCGCCTGAATTGTCGATACTATGGTCGAAGCCCACAATGATATAGCCGCCAAAGCCACCTAAAGATACCCAGTTAGGAGATGGGTTGCCATTTCTGTCCACCTCCAACATACGCGCTTCGGCATAAGCGATAGCCGCTTCTTGAGTGGTGTGGGTGTCGTTGAAACCGCCTGTTTTGAGCTCGTTGATAAACTGACCCGGTGCAGGTGTGTATTCAAAGACCTTGTTCCAATCTGCCTTAGAGGCCGAAGTCTTGGCACGGTAGAAAGCTCCTTCTGGATAAACGGTAATGGTGAAAGTATTAGTGAGGGTTATTTGCTTGTCGTCTTTCTGAGTGGTGGCTGTGGCAATGAGAGTGTAATCGCCCGCTTTGTCGGCAGTAAAGACGAAGGACGCTTTAGCCGCAACAGGCTCGTTATCATTGATTTGCCAAGTATAGCTTGCGTTGTCTGCATTGACCGTTGTAGATGGTTGGATGTGCAGTTTGCGTCCGACTACGGTATGGTAGTTGGTTTTGGCAAAATCCCATACGAGAGGGATATCCTCGCTGTTGACTACTTCGATGGTCACTTGGTCGCTATGTGTGCCGTCTTCGTTGGTGGCGGTGCAGGAGATGGTATATTGCCCGAGGGCATCCGCGAGGAATGTATAAGACAGAGTATCAGATACTTGCTCGCTGTTGAGCGTCCATACAACGGCAGTAGATAAAGAAGTGGCGCGCACGGTGGCGTTGAGTTTGACTTCTGCACCCAAAGCCACGATAAGGTTGTCGTTTCCTGCGATAGAGACGGTTGGGATCTCTAATTCGACTACATCAATGCGTATCTCCTCGGTGTCTGTTCCGCCATCGGTGGAGACAGTCAGCACAACAAAATACTCTCCAAGCTCCTCACGCATGAAGGTGAGCGAAGGCGCAGTGCCGATGACCTCTCCGTTCATAGTCCAGTAGAACTGGGCACTGTCCGCAAATTCGTAGTTAGGGGCGATGACGATTTCTCGTCCCACCTTGACGGTGTAGATGCCATCCTCGCTATCCAAACAAATCTCTGGTGGATTAGGAACAGTTATTGGCTCGTTGATGATACATGACGAGAAGAGCGCAATAAAGATAATACAGTTTAAAAGTCGTTTCATATTGTAGTTGTATGGTTAATCATCGTTTTTAACCACACAACAGCCGACCATCTGCTCTAAGGGAGCAACATGGCAGGATGATGGTCGGCTGTAATGTGGTAAGATAATCCACGAAGAAGTGAGCCGATTGCCATCAGATACAATAAACGGGTACTTGGTATATCGACCAAATACCTATACGCGCGAGCGTACCGAAAATAATATTGAAACCTGTTTGTCATGTCGTTGGCTCGATTCCCCGAGAGCGTTCAACTTCACCAAACTTGTTGGTGGCATGCAGCAGGTCTTCTGACTTATCGCTCCTTTGTTCAGCCTTCCCAGTTCGCTAGGAACCAGTGACTTATAAGAATTTGAACATCGGATTGCGAATCACAGCAGCGGGACTGTGCAGGATTCTCACCTGCTTCCCTTACACTGAATGCGGTGCAAAGGTACTGCTTATTTTTGATATGTGCAAATAAAAAGCGCATTTTTTGCGCTTTTTATGTTTAGAGGACGCCCGTAGGGCTACTGTTTAGTGTTTAGAGGGATGTGGGTGAGGGTGCCTTGGTGGATGCGGTAGAGGCGTTGGTTGGTGGTAGGTGAGCGCAGGGCACCTAATGCCTCCACATAAGGACCAATCTTGATATAGTCGAAATCATCCATCATGCCCTCGGGTATCTCGGTGAAGCCACTATACCAAGCGGCTTTCTTGCCAGTAGTGCGTACATAACGAGCTAAGGATTGGAGCGTCTGTAGGTCGGCATCGCCACCCATGAAACAGACACAACTGACCGCAGAGTAGCGCGCCAGCAGCGTGGCAATGGCATCTGTGGTAAGTTCCTCACCGATATGCTCCCACAGATGAGGGCTATGGCAGCCGTGACAACGATGAGGACACCCGCTAATATTGATAGCGAGTGTCATCTCATCGGGAATCTCTTGGAAGACTATATCGTAATCAACGAAGCGTAGCATAGTGGCGGCGTGCAGCCTCTTGTTGGCGTGGCTCGGAGAAATTGCTTACGCGCTTGAGGTAACCAATGATACGGGTGAGATAGTCCACATTGGTGCTATGGCAATGAGGGCACTCTTTGGTGTAGCGTTTGTCGATATGTCCGCAGTCGTTGCAGAGGGTGTTAGGGATATTGAAAGTGAAGTAGTTACATCCCTCTTGTGCAGCCACTTGGAGGAGTTGGCGGTATTGCTTTTGTGAGAGATGCTCCTCGAGGTTGCAGTGCAAAGCAGAGCCACCAGTGAGGTGCTCAATATACTTGCGACCATGCAAACGGAACTTATCCAACACATTCAGAGATGTGTCCTCTACGATATAGAAATAGCTGTTGTAGCAGTCGCGAGGCACTTGGTAGCCATCTTCGCGATCCCACTTAGCATGCTTCACACCCACATTCTCCGCAGGAATCATCTCGCAGTTGAACATCACATTCTTGGTTCGGTAGTCCTTGTTGAGGCGTTCGATGATGCCCAATACATCTTGTACGAAATGTTCATACTGAGGGTTGTCGTTGATTTCAATACCCAAGAACTCGGCAGCCTCTACCATACCATTGACACCGATGGTAAGATACTGGCGGTTGATATTGATGAAGCCCGAATCGAAGAGAGGCAACATACCTTGCTTTTGCAATTGACGGAGGTTCTCGTTGTAGGCGAGTTGTACCTTGTGCATGAGATCCACCACTTCTTCGATATAGGTTTGGTATGCCATGCCTTGACGTACTGCATATTGTACGACACGGTTGAGGTTGAGGGTGAGCACACTCTTGGAACCTGTGCTGACACCACCTGCACCCAGGGTGTAGCTGAAGCCATTGTCGGTGATCTCGTTGCGCAGACGGCAGCAAGATGCTAGTGAATCGGCATTATCGCTCAAATAAGTAAAGAAGGAGTGACCTTCAGCATACATCTCGGCTGTGAATTCGGCGTACTCTTTGTCCTTGACATCGCCATTCTCGCTAAGCAATGCCATCGTCTCCACAGGGAAAGTCAGCACTGCGCGCAGACGCTCGGCATTGAACCACTTCATGAAGCGCTTTTGCAACCAGTTGAGCGACTCCCAACGAGGGCGGCTGCCATCAGGGAAACGGAACTCACCAAAGATACTCTCGAAATAATAGCGGTCGTAGTAGCTGATATTCCAGAACACCGATTGGAAATTACGCGCGCCTGAAGGTTGGTTAAGCGAATATACCACTTGTTGGAAACAGTCGGTGATCACTTTGTCAATCGTGCGTTGGCGTTTGCTCAGATCCACCACCTCATCGGCACGGAGATAATAATCCTCGCCATACTCTTGCTCGATGAAATAGTTCATATACATCAAGAACTCAGGCGTAGCGCAAGCACCGCTCAGCATGGATGATACCATGAACACCATATTGATGAACCCACCGCAGAACGACTTGAGGTTGGTTGGCGGTGTAGCATTGCCACCGATGGCTTTGGTGCCTTCGAGCAGCCAAGGGTACATGGTGATGCTGGCGCAATAGTTGGCTAGACTGGTCTCGTCGTTCTTGTAGATGAAGTGCTGCTTGAGCAATGCGATGTATTTGTCTGCCAGCTCCTTACCGAACATCATCTCAATACGATCAGTAAGCATTCGGCGGTTGAGGCGGATATAGTTTGCCTTTGGCAACTCACCAATGAGGGTGGCGATATTCTTCTTCTCTACATTGGCGTTGGCATCGTACTTGCTACCCGTAGCGGCGTTGCTGGCACTGCAGTAGTTGAGCAGGAAGTCCAGTTTCTCCAGCGTCTCGCGGTCTTTGGTGTGGCGATAACGATAGATCATGTAGTTTTTGGCAACGATGTAGTAGCGCTCTGCCATAAGAGCCACCTCTACTTGGTTTTGAATCTCCTCCACAGTGATGCCATTATGGATGCGCAAGTGCGAGAGAAGAGTGGTCATAGTGTCCTCCGTGGCGAAAGAGCCAGATGCCAAGAACGCTTTGTTGATAGCGTTTTTGATTTTGTCAACAGAAAATACTTCGGATTTTCCGTCGCGTTTGATGATATTAGTTTCCATATAGTGATGTGTTATTTTGCGGATAAATAAAAATATCTTTTCCTTATTCGGGAAAAGATAACAACATTGCCAACGCAAAAATACCTCAGTAGATATCCTGCCTTTGTGTACAATCTCGCTATCCTTCCTCGAGGATGTGTGTCGATTAGTGGTATGCGGCAGGTCTTCTGACTTACTCCGCGACTCTGAGTCTTCCCACCCCAAGGCAGTGACGTGTTTTGAGCCGTTAGCGAACCCATTGGGCTGTGCTACAGGAGCTTACAGCAGCGGGACTGTGCAGGACTCTCACCTGCTTCCCTTTTCATTCTACTTGCGTAGAAACCGCAGACATGATTTGGGTTTTCCAAATCGAGCGCAAAGGTAGTGCTTTTTTGTGAATTGTGCAAATTTTTGGGCAAGAATTTTTCTACAAAAATACAAAAGTTATCCAAAATAAAATCGTACTCTGCTGATAATGTGCAGAATACAATTTTTGCGATATATAAAAAGTTTTCTATTTATAAAAACGCATGTTAGCAGTCGATTAAAAACCCAAATCGATTATTAGCTGTCACTCATAGCAGAAATGGACACGAAAAATACTAACTACTAATAATCGATTTGGGATTAATAATCACAAGAATAACAATATCATTAGCTGTCCTGTCAAGACACGTAGGAACATTGTCATTGGGTAAACCGTTGAATATGCCACAGCAGCGCGGTCGTTAATAGAAGATACGGTAGTGGCATAGGCTAAGGCAGGAGGGTCAGTGGTACTACCTGCCAACAAGCCCATCAGTGTGAAATAGTCAAGTTTGAGCCACAAACGGGCAACTACACCCACCAATAATAATGGAATAAGGGTGATAATTACACCATAACCAATCCACATATAGCCACCATCAAGCAAGGTAGGAATAAAAGTCTTACCCGCACCAAAGCCCACTGCCGCCAAGAACATCGCAATACCAATCTCGCGAATCATCAAGTTGGCGCTACTAGTTGTGTAGGTAACGATGTGCATCTTTGGTCCAAAGCAACTCATCAAAATAGCCACGATTAGCGCTCCACCTGCAATACCCAATTTGAATGGTTGCCCTAAGCCCGGTAACGCAATTGGCAACACACCCGCTGCTACCCCCAAAGCCAATCCCAAGAAGATTGATGCTAAATTGGGAATATCCAAGCTCTTTGTAGAGTTACCAAATATTCTCTCTACTTGTTCTACGGCACGTTCTTCACCTACTAAGGTGATGCGATCGCCCAATTGTAGATACAGGTCGCGGGTTGCCAACAACTCGATACCTGCACGGCGAATACGTGTGATAGACACATGATATGTTGCACGCACATTCAAATCACCAATACGCTTGCCATTGAGCTCTGATTTAGTTACTATCACATGGCGAGATACCAAATGTGCTTGCGCTTTGGTATCTGTTGGAAGCGAAATCTCCATTCCAAGTAACAATACACTCTTCTCATTCTCCTTATCCACCACTATGCGAACACGATCGCCCACATGTAATATAGTATTTACATCTGGCATTTCTTCTTCGCCGTTAGGACGCACCAAACGTGAAACAATTAGATTCATATGGCAAAGTTGATTCAAATCGTGGATATGATTACCTTCTACCTGAGGGTTAGTCAATAGAATATCAATGCTATCTACTTCCTTCAGCACCTCGCTTTCTGTTGTTATGCGCGCTTCTTCCTTCTCTAATTTGATGCGAAACACCCATCGCATAACAAGAATGACCGTAATAATTCCCACTACACCCAATGGATATGCCATCGCATAACCACTAGCAATATTTGGATTTACGCTACCCGTCATATCTGTGAACGCTTGCTGTGCGGCACCCAAACCAGGGGTATTCGTCACCGCACCAAATAACACACCTGTCATTGTTGCAATATCTTCGCCAGAGAATAGATGAATAAGATATGCTGTTACACAAGAGAGAAGCACAATGCTAACTGCTAATAAATTGAGTTTGATACCGCCTTGACCAAACGAAGAGAAGAAACTTGGACCTACCTGCAAGCCAATGGAATATACAAATAATATCAACCCAAAGTCCTTGGAAAAGGTCTCAACCATAGGGTCAAGGTGCATACCAAAATGCGACATGGCAATGGCACAGAAGAGTATCCATGTAATACCAAGCGTGATACCCCTGAATCGTAAACGATGACTGAGATAAATGCCACAAGCAATCGCTACTGTGAGAATGAAAATAGAGTGCGGCACTCCACTACCTAAAAATAGATTATGTAACCAATCCATAATTATTAAATTAAATAGTTATATAAAAAACATATCTTTTCCTTTTTCGGGGAAAAGATAACAATCTTGCCTACATACAAGCACCCCTATGATGGGTGCTAATGCTTTGTGATACAATCTCGCTATCCCTCCTCGAGGATGTGTGTCGATTAGTCGTATGCGGCAGGTCTTCTGACTTACTCTGCGACTCAAAGTCTTCCCACCCCAAGGCAGTGACATGTTTTGAGCCGTTAGCGAACCCATTGGGTTGTGCTACAAGAGCTTACAGCAGCGGGACTGTGCAGGACTCTCACCTGCTTCCCTTTTCATTCTACTTGCGCAGAAACCGCAGACATGATTTGGGTTTTCCAAATCGAGCGCAAAGGTAGTGCTTTTTTGTGGATTGTGCAAATAAAATCGCGAATAATTTGATATATTCGCGTTTTTTAGAGGCAAAGAATACCCGAATAGCATTCGGGATAATAACATAGCATGCTTAGACAGAAAACTCCAACAAACACTTGCGGCAGAGGCATTGGTTGGGATATTGCTCGGCAATAGAGGCACGAGCAGAAGGAGAGAGCTGTACGCCAGCACATTGACACTGAGCAGGATTCTCGTGCTGACAAATAAACGCAGCACCGCAACGAGGACAGGATTTATTTACCATTTGACAATGTACAATTTACAAATAACTATTTGGTTAGCCACCAGCCCAGTGCTACTAAGCCGATGCCTAAGAGCAAACTGGCAAGGATATACAAGGCCAAAAGCGAATACGATCCATTCTGTAGCAGGAGAAAACTCTCTTTGGAAAAAGTAGAGAAGGTGGTGAAACCTCCGCAAAGTCCTAAGGTAAGCAGCAATGTCCACTCTTGTGACAAGCGGCTACTCCAACCCATGATTAAACCAATCAACAGGCATCCGAGTAGATTGACGGCGAAGGTTGCCCACGGAAAGCCACAATCGCAACGCAGCAACAAGGAGAGCACATAGCGCATGACTCCACCTACAAAACTGCCTAAACCGACTAATAATATATTGTTCCACATAAGCGTATATTAGTTACAGATTATTCTTTATGGATATTCAAGTCGCAAGCATGAGATATTTCCGTGGAGATTTCGCCCGTCCAACCGCATTGTTGGAAGACACCCGTATAGACACGCACGAAGTCCACACAAGGCAAATGGATAGGCTTGCCATCATTTGTTACTGCCCACTCAATATCAAACGAACAGCGAGCAATGCTATCGTTAGGATGGCAGTCGGCATAGCCATAATCAAAGGGCTGTTGTACCCAATATGCGCCTTTCCCGTTGGGGTCATAGGCATTGTCGGGTAGGCGAGAACCAGTGAAAGTGAGTGCGGAATCAGCGAGCCATTGAGGAAAATACTCCTGCGTATGGAAGGTGTTTTTATGCAGATAGCCCGATTGGTTTTGGTTGTCCATCCAACGGATATAGGTAGTGTCGGTGAGGGAGTTTTTCTTATCGGGTTGAGGTGTGTGGTCGGCTGGTGTGCGGTAGTAGGTGAGGGAGTATTGGTGTTGGGTGGATGGTGTATAGTATTCGCTACCAGCGAGTTGGTAGAAAGGGTCGTCGGGCAGACCGTTCTGATTGACGTCGATGCTAACCGTCACAATGCCTGGTTCGCTACTGCCACCTTTGCTGGTAGCAGAGGCGTAGAAAGAGTTGCCTTCGATGAGGAAGTCGGATTGGTTAGGGGTATTGACAACAGAGTGGTCGAAAGCGAAAGTGACATATCCACCCCATGCGCCGAGGGAGATAAGGGTGCGGTTGGTGCCAACGATGGACTCTTCGACTTTGCGAAGCATGGTGGCATAGGTGTCGCCCGCTTCGTACTGCGGCATGGTATTGATAAACTGCCCAGGGGCTGGATTATACTCCAACACCTTCGAAATATATGGCGAATAGGCTACTTGCTCGTTCCAAACGACGATAGTTGTGTTGTGTAAGATAGTGTAGAATGGTGTAGTGTTGTTTATTTCCAGTTGTAGGTGATAGGTTCCAGCTTGGGCTTGACAGAAAATTAAGTCGCGATTGGTGCTAATCACTTCATCGCCCATTCGCCATGCATAAGTGTCACCCTCGTACTCGGGATGGAGGATAAGGGTACGCATGCGTTCAACGGCATAGGTGTCTTCTATACCAAGATTGACCATGGGTATGTAGGGCTCGCAACTAACGATAGACAAAACACATATGAGCAGGGATATCACCCGTACGCACAGACCATTTGCGTTTGCCTTTGCGCGAGTAGCAATGTAGCTGACCGCTTGAAACATAGTTTTTAGCATCTGTAATATATATATCGCCATTATAAGGATTGACTTGAATGCCATATGGAATCTTGATGTTTTGCTCGGTTCCATCGGTAATGAGAGAAGAGCCTACCCCCTCCCTGAATCCACCCCATGACGCAGGCCTCATCGGGGATTCCGCTAAGGGAAGGGAGTTTTGGATATTGAGGACACCGTAGGTAATTTGGTTGGACATTGTTTCGTCGCTCCAATGGGTGCCATAAAAATACATACTATCGCCCATAATGACCATTTCAGAAACTGTTGGAGGATTGGCTATAGGCAATAGGCTATTGGCTATAGGGGAGAGGCACACCAATTGTGGTTGGACATCCTTGTGGTCGCCACGGGAGGTGATCCATAGTTGATTGTATTGATCCTTGCGTACACGGTGCGGATTGACACAAACAGGAATCTTCTTTACTTGGCGGAAGTCCGATAAATCCACTACCGACACCGTAGAATCATAGTCGGGTGCGCGGTAGCCGCCCGAATTGGCTACATAGAGGTAGTTATCAATGATTTCAAATTCTTCGGGTTGGTAACCCACTGTCACTTCGCGTGTTATGCGGAGGGTGGCAGTATCCACCTCAAAGATAGCACCCAGTTGGGCATCGGGATCAATGCTCACAGGACCAACATACGAACTGACATACGCCTTACCCTCGTGGAAACGGATATAACGGCAGTTTGGAATGTCTATTTGCCCGATACGGCGGCAGGTACGCAAGTCCATCACTTCGACCTTATGCGAGCAGTTGATGACTGCATAGAGGCGATTGCCATACACTTGGATATCATTTCCTACATCGCCTAACTCCTTGATAACATTCGGATTGCGCTCTCCATAGATATTGCGGATATAGATACCGTTGCATAGGTCAAGGTAGTCGATAGTGGCCTTATTGCTACCCATATTGCCCTCGTTGAGCAGGTACATGCCAATGGGTTCGTTGGACGCGAAAGACGACTCCGCACGCACTTCAATAGGCAATGTCTCATACTCCGCAGGGAAGATAATCTCATCACCGCGGCAGCTCATCAAGCCAATAGCCAATAACCAATAGCCTAATAGCCTTATCGCCTTATCGCCTAATATGTTATGCTCACGGTACATTTATAATTGCGTTTTGGCATTGGGTAGTTGAGGATGACGTCATAGTCCTGTGACAATAAGTTATTTACATCCAACGCTACTCGTAGCGTAAATAACCTCTTGCCTCTAACCTCTAACCTCTCACCTCTAACCTTATATATATCCCACTCGCCGAACACACTCAGATCGTGGGTGTACCAAGGTTGGGTGTAGTTGTAGATGATGTTCTCTTGTTGGTTGTAGCGTTCGCCTACATAGATGAAACTATAGTTCAGACCATACTGCTGCCAGTCGTTTTGCCAACCGAACATACCCACTGCGCTGCCCGAATGCCAAGGGATATACGGAATCTGGTCGCCATAATACGAATCGTTAGGGTCGGTTACGTCAATCGCCGTTTGATAGGTATATTGCGCTTTGGCGGTGAAGTAAAAGTCCATTGGCAGTACGAAATGCAGTTGAGCATTCACATCCACGCCGTTGATCTTTACCAATCCGAGGTTGAGCATTGTCCAGCGGAACTGTTGCCCCTTGGGATAGGCAATGATCTTGTCAGATATGCGGTTGTAGTAGTAATCGGCATTGAGGCGGAACTCAGAGCCGCGTTTCTCTGCGATACGAAAAGGTTGTGTGAAACTCAATCCCGCACTATGCTGCTTCGCCAACTCGGGTTTGAGGTAGGCATTGCCCATGTCGGTATAGTAGAGGTCGTTGAAGGTTGGGTAGCGATAACTCTGTTTGTAGAAGGCATTTAGGCGGAGGTCAACAACCTGCGAAGGACGGTAGGAGAGGAACAAAGCTGGAGTCAGCTTTGCGGCTATCGGACGCCCACTTTGTGGGCTATCGGACGCTACGCTATTGGATGCCACTTCGTGGCTATTGGTTGCTTTGGCGTCCTTCACAAAAGTCCCTAAAACACTCGCCTGTACGCGCAGGTAGTTCTTAATATTGATAGCCGTGGCGGCACTGAGCCAGTGTGTCCAGCGATGAGCATCCGCGTACATGCTGAGGGCGTTGTACTGCAGGTCATACGCCGCACTCACATCCCACCAATCGAAGATACGCACTTTGTGCGCCATGGTGAAGTATGCCTCTTGTTGGAGGTATTGGTTCTCCACATGAATCAGCTTGTCATCGTTGTTAATGTAGCGGGTATAATCGTTGGCGTACTTGGCATTCACCTTTACCGACCAACGGTTAAACAACTCGTCTTGCCACGAGGCCTGCACAAAGGAGTTGCGATCCCACAATCGCTCACCATTGCGCCACACATTATTCACAATCGCACCTGGCACGCCGCGCTCGGAGTTGTAGTGATAGAGTTGTAGTTTCCAGAAGCCCGTATTGCTATAGTAGTGATTCACAGCGGCTTCCACGCGAATAGCGTTGATGTCGCCATTTTGTCGGATAGCGGTAGTGTCGTATGCCACTTCGCCCGAAGGTGTCACACGGCGGTAGCGGAAAGGGTACTTGCCGTCCGAGGAAATAAGTTCGGCATTCATGGTCAGCGACATCGTCTCGCTGAGTTTGACATCAAGCAACAGACTTGGGTCGATCAGCGCAAAACTACCCGCACGCATTTGTGCTTTGGCATTCACGGTCTTGCCTTCGGCAAAACGCGGACGGCGGGTGGTAAGGTAAATACTACCCGCAGCACCAAACTCGCGAGCAGACTGCCAAATGTCGGACTTCTGACCGTTGTAGAGCTGTATCTCTTCGATATTCTCGAGGGAGTATTTACCGAGGTCTATCTGTCCGTTTTGGGCATTACCGAGCTGAATACCATTGTAATACACGCCCATGTGATTGGTACCCATGCTGCGGATATTCACCGTCTTGATACCGCCCACTCCACCGTAATCTTTGATCTGCACGCCCGAGAAATAGCGGATAGCATCGGCTACGCTGAGGGCATTCATTTTTTTGAGCTGCGCACCCGCAAGTGTCTGAGGGATAATAATATCCTTCTCCTTGACGCGAGCGGTAATGGTGTACTCCTCCAACTCCAAATGACGGTAAATAGAGTCGAGATACAGAGAATCGGCGGCATTGTTTTGAGAGAATGCTGCCACGCACGAGAGTGCTAAAAATACTATGGGTACTAATCTACGCATGTTGTTTGACTCTATACCACGAGAGTGTTCAACTAATGCAACGGTCGGTCTTCTGACTTATCGCTCACACATCCTGCCTTCCCAGTATAAAGCCCAGTGGCACAAAGAGTTAGATGTGCAATTGCGAATCACAGCAGCGGGTCTGTGCAAGAATCTCACTTGCTTCCCAAGCATAACGCTTTTACCAATTGCGGTGCAAAGGTAGTAGAAAAAAATGATATACGCAAATTTTCGTATATTTTTTTAGAAAAATACTATCGGTAGCAGTCTTTACACATAGCGATATCTTGGCTATGGTGTAGTACCTGGCTACGGAAATTATTGGCCTTATCATTGTGCCAGAGCAGCGAGAGTGGTTGCTCTAGAATCGATCCAAAAGCATATTGTGCTGATTTGTCGTAGCAGCATGGCAGCACTTTGCCGCTAGTTGTAATCACGCATCCAGACCAAAGTCGATAGCAAGGTGTCATTTGGCGAAAAGCAAGAGGTTTCGGGCGACGCAACTGATAACTGCCATCTTTTTGACGCTTATATCGCGAGTAGCGTTCGTTGGTTGGCATCAGTGGATTTCCATGCTGATAATCATAGAGTTGAGCAGTCTTGAATACCAAACGAGTCGCGCCTAGTGATCGGTAATGACGGCGAATCCATTGCCATTCGTGTTCATTACTGCGGAGACGAAGTACCTGTAGTTCAATACAGATTGGCGAGTGATAGTATGCCTTTGCTTCACGCAAATACTGCAATCCTTCCAATGCTTGATGCAAACTGCCTCCCACGCGATAAGCAGCATACGACTCTTCCGAGAAACCATCAATCGACACGATAATGCGATTCAACCTGCTTTTGACTAATTCTTCTGCCATCATGCGGGTTAGTGCTTGTGCGTTGGTAGAGACAATGGTAAATAGTCCCTTTTCTCTCGCGCACGCAATCATCTTAGGTAGTAGAGGGTTAAGCAACGGCTCACCTTGAAAATAAAACTGCAAGGTATGTGCACTAGCTTCCACTTGCGAGAGCACACGTTCGTATGTCTCCCAACTCATGTTTTGCGCCTTGTGCGAGGTATGACTAGCCGAACGTTGTCCCACAGGACATTCTGGACAGCGCAATTGGCAGTAGTTCGCGGGTTCGATGCTCACAAAGGTAGGCAAATGACGTACACGCACTATCCCAAACAGCGATAGTGCGTAACTCCACCAACAACCCAGTTGGTTACTTATTCTACTTGCAAGGAATCTTATTGACACGACGTTCGTGACGACCGCCTTCAAACTCGGTTGTGAGGAAAATCTTCACCAGTTCGATGGCTTTTTCTGCTGAGATATAGTTAGCAGGTAGACCGATAATATTGGCATTGTTGTGTTGGCGAGCGAGGCGAGCCAGTGGTTCGTCCCAACAGAGTGCTGCACGGATACCTTGATGGTGGTTGCAGGTCATCGTGATGCCATTACCTGTTGAGCAGATGGCGATACCCATATCGTTGATGCCATCTTCTACAGAAGCCGCCATAGGGTGGGCGAAATCAGGGTAGTCGCAGCTTTCGGTAGATGGACAACCATAATCGGTAACTTCGATGCCTTGCTCTTTGAGCCAAGCGATAACGGTTTGTTTCAATGCAAAGCCTGCGTGGTCGCAAGCGATGCCGAGTTTGAGATCTTTCATATATAAATTCTTAATTCAAAACTTGTTATACGGACAAACTTCTTGACATTCCAAGCAATGGTGTGTTGTATATGCCACACATTCGCGGGCATCCCACACGTTATTTCTTAATGCTCCTGTTGGACAGGCATCTAGGCACAATCTACAATCTCCGCATCCTTGCCCGATAGCCGATACCCGATAGCCGTCAACTGCCTTATTCACTACAATCTCTCCTGGGTGAACCAAACTGCCCAATTGCGGATGTACCAATTGATGGTTCCTACCAATAAATCCCAGTCCTGCTTCCACGCACCAACGTCGTTCGAGCATCGGTGCCGAGTCGCAAAAGATATGTTGGTGTGTTGATGACACGATATCCTCGCCAAAAGCCGCTTTCATCTTCGCCTCCAGCGTATAGAGCATTGATTTTACCTTTCTGTGGTAGTCTCTTCCCGAATGTTCAAAACTCAGCAAACATACCACAACTGTCTGTGCACCAGGCACTAACACCGCAGGATCATACCGTTTTTCGCAGTTGCGCTCCAGGTAGTCCATCTCTCCATGTAACCCCTGCGCAATCCAGTTGTCCATAAATTGTGCATCGTCATTCAAACGACGCACAGGGGCCACTCCGCAGGCATCAAAGCCTACTTCTTGAGCCAGTTTACAGATATTTTCTAATGTCAGCTTCAAGTTGCTTAAAGTCGATATAGCGGCCTTGCACATTGCCTTTGCGGTCAAGCAAGAAGAGGGTTGGCAACCCTTGAACGTTATATTGCAGCAGCACTTGTGCTGCCACGTTTTGGTCAGCATGAACGGTAATCCATGGCAGGTTCTCTACTATTTGCTCCCACAATAGTTTATTGCGATCAATCGACACCGAGTAGATCTCCAAACCGCGTTTATGGTATTTGTTGTATAGCTCGCGAAGCTCAAAGTTGTAGCCTACCGACTGTTCCATCTCCGAGTTCGAGAAGTCCAACACCACTACTTCGCCTTGCAAGTCAGACAGCGATTGAATCTCGCCCCATTCATCGGGCAGAGTGATGTCCAATACCGAGTTCTCTGCTTCGTTGATAAACTGACGCATCACCTTTTGATTCTTTACTGATCGCTCAGCTTGTAAAATCTCAAGTACTTGGTTATAAAGTACTTTCGTGCGCTCGTATTCGGGCATCCAGGTATTGAACGAGGTGGCCACTGCCTGATACATACGGCGGTCGCTTGGATCCAGGATATTCCAAATATATTGTCCACCTTGTTTCATAAACACCGCGTAATAAGCCGCCAACGAACCTGGATTGGCTACAATCACTTGCTTTGCCGCTTCGCGCAATTCTTCGATCGAAGCGGTGCGAGCTTTTGCGCGCAACTGTGCTATGATCAATGAGTTATCGCTACCTTCGATGGCCATTGTTTGAGCCAAACTATCGCGGCTTGCGGTCACGATTATTGTCTCGCTTGAATCCACTGCCAGAGGCAACGACTGCTTGCCAATACGCAGACGATAGAAGTCTGGATAAGCTGGTGCTGCTGCTTTCAGCGTAAACTTGCCAGCCTCACTCAATGTGCAAGAGTCCACCACGCTTGTCTTCACCAAACCGGTGTGTTCCAAGTAGAGCATATCGCCTTCGGCGTTAGATACAACACCTTCTACTATAAATTTCTCCACGCGTTGGCAACCTACTAATGCCAAAACCACAAATACAATCAGATATTTTTTCATAAACTTTCTCGTTTTCACTTTTCACTTTTCACTTTCCATCATCCTGCAAACACGGTCGCCAAGTTCGCGAACATCAGTTTACATGCAATCGCTAATACGATGATACCAAAGAACTTACGAAGGATATACAATGATGTCTGTCCCAGATATTTGTTAAGCCAATTGGTTCCTTTCAACACGGCGAACAGTGTCACGGTATTCAGTGCAACCGACACCACCAGGTTGATAATATCATACTCTGCCGTGATGGACAACAATGCCGTGAACGCACCTGGTCCTGCATACATTGGGAAGGCCAACGGAACGATACTTCCCGAACCGTCCAAACCCTCATTCTTGAAGATGGTCACATCTAGCACCATCTCCAGTGCCATCAGCAAGATCACAAATCCACCCGCAATAGCAAAGTATTCAATCTTTACACCAAACAATTTCAATATCCATTCGCCTGCAAACAAAAATGCCAACAGAATAACTATCGTTGCTAAACAAACCTTAAACGCATTGATTACCACGCCCTTACGCTGCATGTTCAATGTCACAGGGATATTACCGAAGGGGTCAATAATCGCAAAAAGGAAGATAAATGACGACAGCACTTGCCAAATGTCGAAATTTCCAAAAAACTCTCTCATAGGTCATTTTAATTGAATTGTTGTACTTACAAAATCGTTGCTTTCATGCAGTCTTCTGCAATTATGCTGCAAAGTTACTGCTTTTTTTTCACTTGTGCAAATATTTTTTACATTTCCTCTTGCCTTTTACCTGTCAATTAGCTGTCTTTAGTTAGTGATTAGTTAGTGATTAGTTAGTGATTAGTTAGTGATTAGTTAGTGATTGACCTATCTTTACCGAATTTTTAGCCTATTATCTTGCACATTCCAAAAAAAAACACTACCTTTGCACCAAATTTGCGAATTATCAAATAAACTAGTTTATATAAAGATTTATGATTAACTCTCAAGACGTAAAGAACGGCGTATGTATCCGCATGGACGGCCGTTTGTATTTTGTAATTGACTTCCTGCACGTTAAGCCAGGAAAGGGTAACACCATTATGCGTGTAAAATTCAAAGATGTAGTTGATGGTCGTGTATTGGAGCGTCGCTTCAATATCGGCGAGAAATTGGAGGATGTTCGCGTAGAGCGCCGCCCATACCAATACCTCTACAAAGAGGGCGAGGATTACATCTTCATGAACCAAGAGACTTTTGAGCAAGTACCTATCGGTCACGACCTTATCACTGGCGTTGACTTCCTCAAAGAGGGTTTTGTTTGCGACGTTGTATCTGATGCTTCTACCGACACTATCCTCTTCGCTGAGTTGCCAACCAAGGTGGAGTTGGTTATCTCTTACACCGAGCCAGGTCTCAAGGGCGATACTGCTACCAACACCCTCAAACCTGCTACTCTCGAGACAGGTGCTGAGATTCGCGTGCCTCTCTTCTGCAACGAAGGTGAGATTATTCGCGTAGATACCCGCGATGGTAGCTACTGCGAGCGCGTTCGCTAATCAATAATTTAGTTTGGTCTGTGTGGAAGCAACAATACTGCACCACACTGCACCATTCTAAACAATACTAAACAATGTAAAAGTTTCAAAGGTTTCAATCATTCAATACTGAGACCCTTGAAACTTTTTGCAATTATGATAGTTGACAACCCTAAAATAGACCTCCCTATCCTTCACCTCGTGGGTGAAGAGGCTGACCGTCTTGGTTTGGAGTGCTATGTGATTGGTGGCTGGGTGCGCGACCTCTTCCTCCACCGCGAGAGTACCGACATCGACGTGGTCGTCGTGGGAAGTGGCATTGACCTCGCGCAAGCCGTGGCTAAGCGCCTCGGCAAGGGGGCGCACCTCAGCGTCTTCAAGACTTATGGTACGGCACAGGTAAAGCGTGGCAAGATAGAATTAGAGTTCGTAGGTGCTCGTCGTGAGAGTTACCAACATGACTCCCGCAACCCCATTGTAGAGGATGGCACGCTCGAAGATGACCAAAACCGTCGTGACTTCACTATCAATGCCATGGCTATCTGCCTCAACAAAGACCGCTATGGCGAACTCCTTGACCCTTTCGGCGGCATGGAGGATATGCAGGAGTGCACCATCCGCACACCGCTCGACCCCGACATAACCTATTCCGACGACCCACTGCGCATGATGCGAGCCATCCGCTTTGCTACCCAACTCGGCTTCTATTTAGATAGAGAAACCTTCGATTCCATCGAGAGAAATCGCGAACGAATCAAGATTATTACCCGCGAACGCATTGCCGAAGAACTCAACAAGATCATGCTCTCGCGCCGCCCTTCTGTAGGATGGCTTTTGCTAGACAAAACAGGACTCCTTCCGCTCATTTTCCCCGAACTCGCAGCCCTCAAAGGCGTAGAGACCAAGGACGGAAAAGGGCATAAGGATGTCTTCTACCATACCCTCCAAGTTTTGGATAATTTGTCGATTAAATCGGACAATTTGTGGCTTCGTTGGGCTGCTTTGCTCCACGATATCGGCAAACCCAAGTCCAAAGCATGGGACGACCAAGCGGGCTGGACATTCCGCAACCACAACTACCTCGGTGCTAAGATGATTCCCCGTATCTTCAAGGCGATGAAACTGCCGCTCAACGAGAAGATGCAGTATGTCATCAAGATGGTGGACCTCCATATGCGCCCAATCAACCTCGTTGAGGATACAGTCACCGACTCGGCTGTACGCCGCCTCTTGTTTGAAGCGGGCAATGACATCGACGACCTCATGCTTCTCTGCGATGCGGATATCACTTCCCGCAACGAGGAGAAGGTGCGCCGTTTCCATAAGAACTACGAACTGGTGCGACAGAAGATGATCGAACTCGAGGAGAAAGACCGCATCCGCAATTTCCAACCGCCTGTGCGTGGCGAAGAGATCATGCAACTGCTCGGTCTTGAACCTTGTGCCCGTGTCGGCGAACTCAAAAACGCAATCAAAGATGCAATTTTGGACGGCATCATACCCAACGAGTACGAAGCCGCCAAAGCATATTTATTAAAGATAGCAAACGAAACAAAATAACTTCCCTGCCGCTCGAGGGAGTTGATTCGAGCGGAAGTTGTTGGATTAAGTTGTCTAAGTTGTTGTTAAAAATAATTTCATATTGTTTGGGGTTGCCAGCGACGAGTCGCTTATCCAACCCAAACAATATATGTTCATTGAATTGACCCTAATTGACAATCATAATTGACACCAATTGTCTTAAAAATTGATCATTTTTGTCTCTAACATATATGAAAAAGTATGATTTTCTGATTATCGGTGGCGGTGTAGCGGGCATGAGTTTCGCCCTCAAGGTCGCTCGCGCACAGAAGTATCGTATTGCACTCTGCTGCAAGACGACCCTCGAAGAGACCAACACCAGCAAGGCGCAAGGCGGTATCGCTAGTGTGACCAACATGCTTGTCGATGACTTCGAAAAGCATATCCACGACACTATGGTGGCGGGCGACTGGCTCAGCGACCCTGCGGCAGTTGAGCAAGTGGTGCGCCAAGCTCCTCGCCAAATAGAGGAACTCGTCAATTGGGGCGTGAACTTTGATAAGAAAGAAGACGGCACCTTTGATCTCCATCGAGAAGGTGGACACTCTGAGTTCCGTATCCTTCACCACGCCGATGATACCGGTGCGGAGATTCAACGCGGACTTATGGAAGCTGTGCGCGCCAACCCATATATCGATGTCTTGGAGAATCACTTTGCCGTAGAGATCATCACCCAGCACCATCTCGGCGTGCGTGTCACCCGCCGCACACCTGATATCGAGTGCTACGGAGCCTATATCCTCAACCCCGAGACGGGCAAGATCGACACCTACCTCAGCCGCATCACCCTTATGGCAACGGGCGGCACGGGTGCAGTCTATGCCACTACCACTAACCCCAATGTAGCCACGGGCGACGGCATCGCGATGGTCTATCGCGCCAAGGGACTGGTCAAGGATATGGAATTTGTGCAGTTTCACCCAACAGCACTCTACAACCCTGCCGAGCGTCATCCTGCTTACCTCATCACCGAGGCGATGCGCGGTTACGGCGGTATCCTCCGCCTACCTAATGGCGAGGAGTTTATGCAGAAATACGACCCACGCCTCTCTCTAGCGCCACGCGATATCGTGGCACGCGCTATCGACAACGAGATGAAGATCCACGGTCTTGACCATGTATGCCTCGATGTCACCCACAAAGACCCCGAGGAGACCAAACACCATTTCCCCAATATTTACGCCAAGTGCCTTAGTATCGGCATTGATATCACCAAGGAGTATATCCCTGTCACCCCTTGTGCGCACTATATGTGCGGCGGTATCAAGGTGGACTTGGATGCCCAATCCTCTATCCGCCGTCTGTATGCGGTGGGCGAGTGCAGTTGCACGGGCTTGCATGGTGGCAACCGCTTGGCTTCTAACTCACTGATTGAGGCAGTTGTCTATGCCGATGCCGCAGCCAAACATAGTCTGAGTGTGATAGAAACCTACGATTTCAACGAGAATATCCCAGACTGGAACGACGAAGGCACCATGACCAATGAGGAGTATGTCCTCATCTCGCAAGACATGCGCGAGGTAGGTCAAGTGATGTCCACTTATGTGGGTATTGTCCGCAGCGATTTGCGTTTGCGCCGTGCATGGGAGCGTTTGGACTTGCTCTACGAAGAGACCGAAGACCTCTTCAAACGAGTAAAAGCCACCAAGGATATCTGCGAGTTGCGCAATATGATCAATGTAGGGTATTTGATTACCCGCCAAGCTTTGGAGCGCAAAGAATCCCGCGGCTTGCACTACACCATCGACTATCCTAAAACACCCAATACCAACACCAACGAAGTATGGTAGAATATGCGATTGCACATTGCACAGTCACTCCTGTGCGCCAGGAACCATCAGAAGGTAGCGAGCAATTGACCCAATTGCTCTTTGGCGAAGTTTGCGAAGTCCTAGACCGTCTCCCCCGCTGGACCAAGATCCGCTCCACACTCGACGGACAAGAAGGTTGGGTGGATTTTAAGATGCTCTCTCCCATCGATAACCAATATCCGATATCCGATATCCGAACAGTAGTAGCTGTCCCAATGGCTATTGCCACCGCAATGGAAACAGGCGAGGAGATGATGCTCACCCTTGGTACATGCCTGCCCAACTATGCGCACGGTACTTTCGAAGTCCTTGGCAAACAATATTTGATAAATCCTACAGAGGTTAGAGGTGAAAGATTAGAGGTTAAAGGTGATGAGGCAATGAGGCGAGAAGATGTTTGCGCCATTGCACAAACATTATTGAACGCTCCCTACCTGTGGGGTGGCAAGAATGCAATGGGCATAGATTGCTCTGGCTTTACGCAAGTAGTGTATGCGGCTACGGGTGTCAACCTTCTGCGCAATGCCCGCGAACAAATCACACAAGGCGAACTTGTTCCAAACTTGGCACAAGCACAACCAGGCGATTTGGCATTCTTTGACCATGCTGACCGCGACCCTAACGCCACCAATATCTCGCATGTGGGATTGCTTTTGGACAACAAAACAATCATCCACTGCTCGGGTTGCGTGCATGTGGATGATATAGATGAGATGGGCATTCATCTCGCCGATGGCGAACTAACCCACCATTTGGTACAAATAAAACGCTATCTATAATACAAAACGCGAGCAAAAGTGCTCGCGTTTTTTTATCTATTGCCATAAATATTTCGGCTTATCTGCCTTTATACATATCTTCGTAGTACTTCTCGTACTCACCCGAAGTGATATTGTCCATCCATTCTTGGTGCTCAAGGTACCAACGAACGGTCTTTTCGATGCCCTCTTCAAACTGCAAAGATGGCTCCCAACCCAATTCGGCTTGCAACTTGCGTGAGTCGATAGCATAGCGCATGTCATGACCTGCGCGGTCGGTGACATAGGTAATAAGGTTCATATCCTCACCCTCTTCACGACCCAACAAACGGTCCACAGTATTGATTACCACTTTGATAATATCGATATTCTTCCACTCGTTGAAACCGCCAATGTTATAGGTTTCTGCCACTGTACCTTGGTGGAAAATCAAATCTATCGCACGTGCGTGATCCTCTACGTATAACCAGTCACGCACATTCTCACCCTTGCCATACACTGGCAATGGTTTGCGATGACGGATATTGTTGATAAACAGCGGAATCAACTTCTCTGGGAACTGATATGGACCATAGTTATTCGAGCAGTTGGTCACGATAGTAGGCATGCCATAGGTGTCGTGAAACGCACGCACAAAGTGGTCGCTACTTGCCTTGGAAGCAGAATATGGGCTGTGAGGGTTGTACTTGGTGGTCTCTACAAAGAAATCCTCACCATATGCTTCATGATGCTCTGAGGATGCTTGAGTAGAGAATGGAGGTTCGATACCTTCTGGGTGGGTCATTTCCAATGCACCATAAACCTCGTCGGTAGAGATATGGTAGAATCGCTTGCCCTCGTATTTCTCTGGTTGTGCCTCCCAATAGAGTTTGGCTGCTTGCAAGAGCGAGAGTGTACCCATCACATTGGTGCGAGCAAAGGTGAATGGATCCTTGATGGAGCGATCCACATGGCTCTCCGCTGCCAGGTGGATAATACCCGTCACATGCTCTTCTTGCATGAGGGCATACATGGTGTCAAAATCGCAGATATCCGCTTTCACAAAGCGATAGTTAGGTTTTTTTTCAATATCTTTCAGGTTCGCCAAATTACCTGCATAGGTCAGTTTATCTACATTGATAATGCGATACTCTGGGTACTTGTTTACAAAAAGTCGTACTACATGGCTGCCGATAAATCCTGCTCCACCAGTAATGATGAGAGATTTCATAATATTTAATGATTTAAAAATTCAAAAATTATATTACAAAGCGTATTTGCTTGAAGTGGTATGTTTTCTCTTCGTTGTTTTGCAATCGGAGAACTAATCCTCCCTGTTCTGTCACGTTCACTATCTCCGCTAAAAAGGCATCTTCAATACCCTTTTGTGCAATGGCTGTAGGAGCAATACTTACCTTACGTTCCACATATTCATGCCATCCCTCGCTGCGGTATAGATGTTGCATATAGGCTGTTCTAATCTCTTCCGTAGTGCGCAATTCCCACGATTTCATCGCACCAATCCACTCGTTCATCAGTGCTTCCACATCATACTCCTTGCTAGTAATCTCTTTCATTGAGATCGGATTGGGCGCATTGCTTAGCCATTGCGTTTGATTCACATTCACGCCAATCCCCGCGATACTATACCCTACATATTGCCCCGACAGGCTATTTTCAATCAGTATGCCTACTAGTTTCTTATCGCCGAAATAAATATCATTTGGCCATTTGATAGTCAGTTGCTCTTGTGGAAGATACTTCGACAATGTATCCCATAATGCCACTGCCACCAACATCGACAATCGCCATTGCTTAGCCGCATGTATCCCCTCGTATCTTAGCAAGGCGGAGAATAATAAGTTCTTGCCCGCTTCACTCTCCCAACTATTGCCTGCTTGTCCGCGCCCTGCTGTTTGAAAGTCCGTTCGGATAGTGTAGAGGTGAGGCAACGCATCGGAGTATTGCTCTCGCAATAGTGTCGAAGTGCTATATGTTTGCTTGATATACATCCAATAGGTATTGTTCTATCACGCGTTGTATCTTCCTTGGTTTGCAATTGGCACTATTCACCATCACTGCAAAGACCCATACTCTGCCGTCAGGCAAGAAGAGATAGCCCGCATAGTTTTTTGTTCCACCAATTGTGCCGCTCTTGGCATATACTTTACCATGCAATGGCGTGTCGCGCAAGAACGAACTGAGTGTACCACTCTCACCGCTGCATGGTAATGAAGCCAAGAATACTTCTTTATGTTTCGAACCATACATATAGCGTAATAGTTGCACATACATAGATGGCGAAATAGCATCTTGTGGCGCCAAGCCGCAGCCATCCAAGATCTTCGCACTGCGGAAACTCACACCGCGATTTTTCCAGTATTCACGCACAAAATCACATGAGTTATGGATGGTACAAGGCAGATTGTATTTCGATCCGAAAATACGGAATAGCATCTCAGCATATAAGTTGTCCGACTCTTGCTCGGTGTGACGAATAATCTCGGATAACGGTTCGCTTTCGTGATTGAAAAGCAGTGTTCTTGCAGATCCATGTGCTGGCTTTTCGCTGAGATAGGTCTCAGTACCATCCACGACGATACCGCTTTGTCGCAAGATATTGGTGAAGTCACGCACCAAGATCAATCCTGGGTTTGGCATATCGCCGCGTACACCAAAGGTCTGACGATTCGATGGTACACTGCCCACCAAATAGCGTGTATTGTTATAGGGTACACCATGTACAAAAGCACCATCGTAGGTGATATGTGTGCAGCGGATATGGTTCTCAAATTCTATCTCAGGAATCTCTGGGGTAGTGTAGAGCACCTCTGCGATGCTACCCACTGCACCACTACGTAGCACGATATTCATCGTGTTGTCTTGATAAGCTAAGGCAAAAATACCTGGGGCATAGTAATTACCAGCATCTTCCCATAGCCAAGATGGGTTGAGTGCGTCAGCATCAAAATAACTCAAATCGGCTACTACCGAACCTGTGATATGCTGAATGCCCGCTTCGCGCAGTTTACGAACCCATGTATACATAAAGTTCTTTTTGCCAATATATCTAGATCCAAAGGTAGGGTCGCCTCGTCCTTCTACATATAAGTTTCCATGCAAGATGCCATCTTGTATATATCCCGAATAGGTGATAGGAGTCTGAATGCGATAATCTCCGCCCCATAGCTCCAATGCTGTAGCTGCAGTCAGCAATTTCATTGTCGAAGCAGGAGGGATCACGGCATTTGGACGATATGCATCAATAGTATCGCCAGAATGATAATCGCAGATGAGTACACCAATATTAGCATCCTGTGTATTAGGATGTCCTGTAAGAATAGACAATATAAGCAGTAATTTCAACATGGCGACAAAGGTACAACAAAAAATGCACATTTGCAAGAAAATAAGTGTTTTTATCAAAAAATTTGCGTATATGCAAAAAAAGCAGTACCTTTGCGCGTTGATTGCAAATATTGTTTAACTTTAAATACTAATTTTCACAATTATGTCAAAAGTAACCGTTGTAGGCGCAGGTAACGTAGGTGCTACATGCGCAAATGTGTTGGCAGTGAAGAAAGTTGCCAGCGAAGTTGTCCTCATCGACATCAAAGAAGGCGTTGCAGAAGGCAAGGCTATGGACATCATGCAAACAGCTCAACTGTTGGGCTTTGATACTGTAGTTAAAGGTGTTACCAACGACTATAGCGCAACCGCAGGTTCTGATGTAGTAGTTATCACTTCTGGTCTTCCACGTAAACCAGGTATGACCCGCGAGGAGTTGATCGGCGTTAACGCAGGTATCGTAAAGAGCGTTGCTAATCAAATCCTTACTTATTCTCCAAATGCTATTCTCGTAGTGGTTTCTAACCCTATGGATACTATGGCTTATCTTACCTACAAGGCACTCGGTTTGCCACGCAACCGCGTGATTGGTATGGGTGGTGCTTTGGATAGCAGCCGTTTCAAATATTTCTTGAGCCAAAAATTGGGTTGCAATGCCAACGAGGTAGAGGGCTTTGTAATCGGTGGCCACGGCGATACTACTATGATTCCTATGACCCGCTATGCTACCTACAAAGGTATGCCAGTTAGCGAGATGCTCAGCGCTGAGGAGCTCGAAGAGGTAGCTAAAGCTACTATGGTAGGTGGTGCTACTCTTACTGGTTTGCTCGGTACTAGCGCATGGATGGCTCCAGGTGCAGCAGCTGCTGCTGTGGCTGACAGCGTAATCAACGACCAAAAGAAGATGATCCCTTGCTCCGCATACCTCGAGGGTGAGTATGGCTACAATGACATCACCATTGGTGTGCCATGTATCATCGGTAAGAATGGTATCGAGAAGATCGTTGAGATCGAGTTGAACGAGGCTGAGAAAGCATTGTTCGCTGCTAGCGAAGAGGCTGTAGCTAAGACTACCGCTATTCTCAAAGAGATCAACGTGCTCTAATGATTAATCTCTGTTGCTCGAATCTCTAATAGGAGATTCTGGTAGCGTTCTAATAATTGACTCTGATTATTCTCAAGTCGCAGAATGATCGGAGTCAATTTTTTGCGCTCTGTATCATCGGCATTACTATATTGATAGCGAAGATCTTCGAGTTGTTGTTGTTCTTTGCGGATCACGTCTTGTACACCTTCCCATTCTTGATATTTTTTGCGAGCAATCGCATTCTTAAAATCATCTAGCGAGGTATAGATAGTTGAGTCATTGAGTACAAAGAATATCGTGTCCCAATCTGCAGCTTCCACGGATAGAGTGGTATCTGCCAATTCGGTTTGTGATATAGCCTCTGTAGCTAGCATATAACTACGCAGTTGTGCATAGGCAACTAACGAATCTGCCGATATGTTGCGCCAATATTGCTTGTATTCTGCAGGTACAAACGAATAGATTCGTACACTATCTTTGCCAGAAAAACGGTCAGTAGCTAGATAGCCCACGTTACGTCCCTCGTCTATCACTAGCAAATAGTCGTTTGCGGGCGAGTTGTATGGTAGTCCTAAGTTCTCAGGTGTAGTATAGGTTTCTGTTGCGGTATTGTATCGGGTCACATAGAGGTCGTATCCGCCTAGTCCGTTGCTATCGCACGCAGCATAGTATAGTGTTACACCATCGCTCAATACATATGGATTGGTTTGGGTCGCAAATCGATTGATGCTCGTAGGCAATGTGTCTGGTTCGGTCCAATGATCTAGTAATCGGTGGGTAGAAACGATATATTGTGCAGAATCTTTACTTCCGCCCCATAGCATTCTGTCGCCTCGTTGATTGGTATACACTACTTGTTCGATACTATCGTATGCCAACTGACCTGCTTCTGCCGACAATACACACGCTTCCAGCATTTTATTGATAGGTACATCTATTGAGTCAATCACTTGTATTTTTTCTACACGTCGCATGTAGCGTTGCAACTTTTCGGCATAGCGTATTTGCTGCTGGACATAAGTTGCGCGTGTAGGGTCTATATTTGGACGAGTGAGATAGGTCTCATACGATGCGATAGCCACCTCTGGTTGCCATAGCTTCATACATACTGCACCCAGATGAAAATGTTTCAGGTCATAGCGATTGCCAGCCAATTCAAAATAGTGCTTTGCTGTAGGGTAGTCGCCTTGCTCTTGCGCACAGCGTGCGTATCTATATAGGTATAGTGCGTGGTTCGGATAGCTCTTTATTAGACGGGCATATTGCTCTTGTGCAGTAGCATAATCACCTGCTTGAAACAGTGCATCGGCGGAGGCTGCGGTTTGCCCCCATACGGCTGTGATACACAGCAAAAATACGATGATAAGTTGAATTTTCTTCATAATTGAGCGCAAAGGTACGCTTTTTTTTTGATATTTGCAAAAAAATTACTACCTTTGCAGCCAAATGAAGCATATTCGCATACTTTCTCCTGCCAGCGCGATTGATTCGCAATGGATTCGCCGTGCTACTGCCCGATTAGAGCAGTGGGGTTTTGGTGTCTCTGTTGCTGAGCATGCGTATGGCAACATTGGTCGTTTTTCAGCGACTGATGAGCAGCGTGTAGCTGATCTCAATGCTGCGTTGGCTGACCCTACAGTAGATATAATTTTGTGTAGTCGTGGAGGATATGGTCTCCAGCGCATTATTGATAAGGTAGTCTTGCCTGAGCGTCCTAAGCATCAATGGCCTCTGGTGGTTGGCTATTCTGATATCACGGCGTTGCATAATCTGTTTAGCTTGCATGGTGTCCCATCGCTGCACGCCAATATGTGCAAGGATTTATCCTTGTTGCCTGATGATGATGTGGCGCTTATGGCTGAGCGAGAGTTCCTAACGGCATCTGAGGTACCATCACCATTATCGCTTACTTCGCATCTTTTACCATTGACATATCATCCATCGCCTCACCATGCCAATATACCATACACCATACACCATGCACCATCTTCTTCCCTCAACCGTAAGGGTGAAGTCAAGGGCGAATTGATAGGTGGTAACCTTAGTGTATTGTATGGCTTGCAAGGTACTCCATATAGTTTGAACAGTGTGATTGAGCAATGTGCAGAGCCTCCGATTTTGTTTATCGAAGATATTAGCGAGAATCACTATCATATTGATCGCATGTTGCACAACCTGCGCATGAGTGGTGTGCTAGATAAGATAGGTGGTCTAGTGGTAGGTGAGTTTACGGATTGTCCAGACGATGCTTCGATGGGATGCACTTTGCGCGAGTCTATCCGTCAGGTAGTAGAGCCATACGTATTCCCTGTCTTGTTTGACTACCCATCTGGGCATATTGATTCCAATTATCCATTGTTGTTAGGAGCGACATACCACATGGTGGTGCAATAAGAGAATAACAAAAAAAGAGGCAAACGCCTCTTTTTTTAGTGTTGGTGTCCGTGGTGTTCGTGTTGTTCGTGCTCTGCAGGTTTGTGCTCGGGAGCCGTCGTGGTGGCAGGTTTGCCAATCTTGGCAAAGGCTTTTTGCAGTGTTGGCACGTCGGTCTTGTTCGCATCGTAGGTTACTGTGACTGTTTGCGCTTCAAGATCAAATACCAGGTCTTTTACACCATTTTTCAATTCCTTGTCAAAAGGAATATTCTTCAAAATCTTATCGCAGCAGTCTTGGCAGTGCAGGTGGACGTAGAGCACTACTTGTTGCTTGTTTGGCTTAGCTTCTGCTGTACACAGTACAAATGCCATTGGCAGAATCGCCATCAAAAAAAGAATGATTCGTTTCATATAAGTGTGGTTTAATGCGGCTTCGCCGCGTTTAGCGTTGTTTAGCGTTGTGTAGTATGGTTATTCTTCACGTTCGAGTGCCCAACGGAAGCCAAGGTACATTTTCCAACCATGTATTGGTGCCCAAATCATCGATGCATCGTAGTTCGCCGAATATGGATCGACAAATCCCCCGCCTTTCGCCTCTCGCCTTATCGCCTTATCGCCTAATACCCTCTCACCTTTAATCGGATTATCTTGTGTAAAATTGGTTATATTCTCCGCACCGAGGTAGATGGACCATGTACGGAAGAACTTTGTAACTTGCCCCAAGAGTTGAGGGTACCATTTATGGTATATATATCCATTATGCATCGTATATTGGTTGCTACCTTCCGGAATGACAAATCCATCAGGCATACGGCCTTCACCATTGAATTGGGCAGTCAGGTCGAATTGCCATGTCTTAAGAGGCGTTTGGTAACTGGTAGTAATGATACCCTTGAATTTGTTTTGCAGCGGTTTGTCGCGGAGTTGGAACTCGTTGGCAGCAGTATTGAAGGTAGTCTGCTTCACATCCGTATAGCGGAATGCTGCGGTCATGCTCCAACCGCGCAGAATCTCCATGTTTGCTTCCACTTGCCAGTTGTGCGAGAAGTATTGCGCCCCCTCTACGTCGTGCATATTATATAAGGTGATACCATGTAGGTTTCGATCCATATCAGCTATCACACCATCGAGGAACTTGGTATAGTAATACTCGCCCGATAGTTGCAACTCACGTTTACCCATTGGGATATAGAATACCGTCGAAACTCCCGTATTCATCGAGCGTTCTTGTGCCAATATGCCGTCCATTATCCCATATCCGTTATCCGATACTCGATCATATGCATAGTACATACGATTGCTTGCCAAATACGCTGCATTGTCGGCAATAGCGTTGGGTGAACGGTAGCCCAAACCAATGGAGCCACGTACAGTCCACCACTCGAATGGCGCATAGCGCAGGTTCATACGAGGAGTGGTAAAGAAACCATAGCGAGTGGAATAGTCCTCACGAATACCTACGAGTAATGTCACTTTGTCCTTGTACGTGTATGTATATTCGGCAAACACACCTGGGGTAACTTCGTTCCACACATCCCAATGATAATATTGATCGATGCCAATAGGCAAAAACAAATCCTCGTCATACCCATCGTAGTTCAGGCTCAATCCTGTGGAGAGCATATGCGAATGATCATCCCAGAGGTCGGTCGCTGAATCATCAAACGATGTTTGGAAGATAGCATTTAGATAGGCATTTGTGTGTGCGGCGTTCCAATGACGAGGACCATAGGTGTTCCGTTGGTTGTGATATGATGCGGCGGTGATAATACCAATTGATGTACCCAACTCTGCATCAAACACATAGCCATTTTTCATAAATCCGTCTACGCGCCATGTGTTGAGGTCAATCTGATAGGGCTTGGCAAAATACTCAGAATGAGCAGCCTCTTGCGTTTGTCCGCCGATTCGGCGGTCATAGAGTCCGCGCACGAGAAACTGACCCGTGTAGTCGCCCGTCTTTACATACCAACGATTGAGGAGGTTCACATTGGTGTTTTTGGGCATATCCAAGAAACCATCGTGGTTGTGGTCGAGTTCCAACGACATGTTTTGCGCGTGGAACAAGATACCTGTGGACACTTTGTCGTTTAGGTCCCAACCGCCTGTAGCATTGACCTCTGCATGCGTCTCAGTGCTAATCATCGCGTTGAGCGCAATAGGATCTTGCTTTTGTGGCTTGAGGTACTCCACATTGATTTGTCCTGCGATAGCCTCATAGCCATTGAGGACGGAGGAGGTGCCTTTGCTCACTTGAATGGCCTCCATCCATGGACCAGGGATATATTCCATACCAAACGACTGTGCCAGTCCGCGGATATTGGGTGTGTTCTCTGTGAGGAGTTGCACATAGGTGCCGCTCAAGCCGAGCAAACGAATCTGTTTTGCACCTGTAGCGGCATCGGAGTATGCCACATCGACCGATGCACTTGTCTCGAAGCTCTCGCTGAGGTTGCAGCAAGCAGCCATACAGAGGGCCTCGCCCGTGAGTGTTTCTGTGGCAAGGGGTGTGAGGCGAGAGCGAAGCACCGCCATCTTGCGTTCTACGATATTTACTTCTTCGAGGAGAAGGTCGCTCACCAACACAATAGTCAGTTCGCTATGTGCGGTGACAGCGGTGGTATCGTTGTGAAATCCCATAAAACTAGTAACCAGTAGGTTAGTGCTTTTTACTGGTTCCAGTTGGAAGCGACCATCTAGGTCGGTTGCTACGCCCACTGTGGTGCCTGCCCAATACACATTGGCACCCACCAATGGTTCGCCTTTGTCATCCAATACTGTGCCCCATGCGTGTGCATATACTCCTACCCATGACGCAGCCATAAATAATACTGCTAATATAATCTTTTTCATACGTTCTTGTCTTTAACCTCTAACCTTTAACCTACAAACATCATTCCTATTTGGTGTATCAAGAAGCTCATCACCCATGCTAGTACCAGCGAGTGAGCTACGCTAAACCATGCCCATTTTGCGCCGATTTCCTTGCGCAAGGTGGAGATGGTCGCTACGCATGGGAAATACAACAATACAAACACCATAAACGCATATGCCGTTACAGGCGTAAACGCCGACAATGCGCTATTTGATGGGTATAAAATACCCATGGTGGACACAATCGCCTCCTTAGCAGGCAAGCCTGTAAGCAGACAAACCGACATCTTCCAGTCGAAGCCCAAAGGTCGCATCACGGGCTCCATCCAGTGTCCAATCATCGCCAGATAGCTATGCTCCATGTTCGTCATATCGCCTGTTGGGAAGTAGGTTAATGCCCAGATGATCACGCTTGCCCAGATGATCACAGCAGGGATTTTTTGTAGGTAGTCTGCCACGCGCTCCCAGATATGTAATCCTGTGTTGCGGAGGGTGGGGCGGCGGTATGGTGGCAACTCACTTACATAGTCGTGTTTGGGTTGACGGAAAGCTGGCATGTGCTGCATCATCCATGCAAAAGCGATACTCAGTAGCACACCCAATGTATAGAGCGATAGCATCACAATCGCTTGTTGCTTGGCAAAGAATGCACCGATAAACAGCAGATACACAGGCAGTCGCGCCGAACAACTCATAAATGGTACCATCATCATGGTGATTGCACGGTCTTTTTTGTTGGCAATGTCGCGTGCAGCCATGATGGCGGGTACGTTGCAGCCAAAGCCCATCAGCATAGGGATAAACGAACTACCGTGCAAACCGATGCGGTGCATAATCTTATCCATGGTGTAGGCGGCACGTGCCATGTAGCCCGAGTCCTCCATCAGACTGAGGAAGAAGAACATGATGATGATGTTGGGTAGGAATGCCAATACCGCACCTATACCCATCAGAACGCCATCTATCAGCAGACTGCTCCACCATGCTGTGGGTAGCAAGCTGCGCACCCATTCTGCCAAGTGCTCAATGCCTGTGGCAATCCACGCTTGTGGGTAGGCACCTAATGTGAAGGTACATTCAAATACGCCATAGAGCACAAGCATCATGATTGGAATACCTATCCATCTGTTGGTCAGTATCTTATCTACTTTATCCGCTACCGAGTGTCCGGTGTCGTTTTGGGCGTGTGTCAGGGTCTCTTCTAGCGCACCGTGTACGAATCCGCGACGTGCTTGTGCGATGACCTCTTTGGCTGTTTTGCCGTATTCGTATAGCAGTCGTGCGCGTTGCTCTGCTGCCACACGGATCAGTGCTTCGGAGTGAGGCAATAAGGCTAACATCTCATCTGGACGCTCCAGCAGACGGATGGCCATATAGCGTTTGGAGTATTTCTCGCGCACATCGGGCAAGGTCACGATCACGTCAATCACTTTGGCGATAGCCTCTTCGACGTCCTTACCATAGGTCACGTGGATATGGCGAAAATCGCCCACACCTGCCATCGCAGGTTCTTTGTTTTCGAGCAATCCGATGCGCACACCAAACAGCTGGCTAAGTTTCTTATAGTCAAGTGTATGATGTGTCTCAAGCAGGTCGGCGTAGTGTGTCAGGAGCACAACAAAAGGCTGGTGACGGTCAATCAATTCGGCTGTCCGCACCAGTTCTTTTTCCAGATATCGTGCATCCACTTCCTGTATCTGCACTCCCTGTTCTATGTACTCTTTTCTATCCATATATCCCTCGCGTTTAACCTCTCACTTCCAACCTCTCACCTCGCGCCATTTTTAGGCAAATTACAAATTCGCTGCAAAGGTACTGCTATTTTCTTATATGAGCAATACCTAAATGTGGGTATTTTTGTTCAAAATCGTAAGAATGTTTATTTTTTTTACAAAAAAAGTAAAAATTTTTGGTAGTATGAATAATTTTTCATACCTTTGCACCCAAATTTATGCTTGTGTTGATTTGTAATTTATATTTTCGATTATGAAAGCTAGATTCAATATATTCATTATTCTTGGTGTGTGCCTATGTTTGGCGGGTGTCTTACGTATGGTACGTGTGAGTACTGATGAATCATCAGGATGGACTCCTAATGATTTGTATGAGTTGTCTGCAGTGCAAGATGAGTCATTGCGGAAGTCTCCTTTTACCAATGCTACGTTGTCTGATGCCAAGTCGGATAATTTGTTGCCATCGTTTGGTGGTCGCATGTCGTGGTCAACACGCGCACCTCGTGCGAATTTTTCATACGCGCACGTGAGCGACGCGCCTGCTAGTTCTCTCACTTCATCGCCTAGTACCCCTGCTGCGGGTGTGCTTTACACTACTAGCAGTGCTGAGTATCGTTCTTTTGGTGGTGGTAGCAATAGTGGCAGCCTTGTTTCGTCATCTGGTGGCTTTGTGTCTTCATCGCCTACGAGCCATACGGTCTCATCAACTTCTGGTCTTATTGCCCTCTCGCCTGTTTCGATGTCTCGCTATGCTTCTGCGGGTAGCAATGTGTCAGGTGGTGTGGAGCAGATGGTAGAGCAAGTGGCTGAAGTGGCTGCTTCTGGTTATAGTTCATCTTTCGCTACGGGTTATGTGCTAAATACGTCGTATGGTACTGCTTCTTATGATGGTTTGGCTTATAGTGGCTATGGCAATCGTAGCAGCATGCCTGGTCGTCAGAATGCACCTGCTAATGGTGCTGGTGGCGGATTGGGTAGTTCTTGGTTGAACTGGTTGGATAACTATTTTGGAGATAGTAAAAATCTTGACTGGTGGGATGCTTGGAATGCGTATAATGAAATGTTAGCAGGTTGGAATAGCACGATGGGTAATCCTCCTAGTTGGGAGCAATTCTTGGCATGGTTAGAGGCTGGTGGAGATTCTGGATATACCAAGAATGATCATACCTACATCTATGTTCCAGTGGGTGACGTTTTGCCGTTGTTAATATTGGCATTGCTATATATGGTGATTCTATTTGTTAAACGAAATAAATTTGCACAATTATGATAAAGAAATTTTTCGCTGCACTCGTTGTAGTGCTTTTCGCTACATCTATGGTAGCTCAAACGGGTCTTACTTGCGAGGATCCTATTCCCGTGGATAAAAGTTATGTAGGCACCATTTCTACCCCAGGTGAGTATTGGTTTACTGCATGGTCGTACGATTTACCTCTGAATGTGCATTTTACTCCAGAGGTGAATAATAGTACACGAGGTCCAGAGGTATTTGTGGATTTCTCTTGTGTGACTGGTGTATATGATGATCCAAAGATGGATAGTGTGATAAATGGCTTTACTAGCTTTGGTCTTGAGCTTCCTGTGGAATTGAATTGTGCAGAGGTCAATCGTGGTGATAAAGTAGAATGGGATTTGTCCATTGGTTCTAATTATCGTGATAACCTCACAGAGTGTGGTATTACCTACAATGTACAAGCTTTTGTAAGAGTATATTTCCAAGAGGCTGGAGAGATTAGTCTACGTCCTGATACTACTTACACTTCTTGTATGGACAATGCAGATTACGTTACACTGGGTAAGACTTTTGATGTCCTTGCTAATGATTCTAACCGTGTGTTTGTGTTGCCTTATTCGGAGTGGAAAAAGGATAGTGTTCAGTTTGCATGGACAGGTGACAAACCTGCTACCGTCTGGGTGGCAAGTATGGAGTGTGATTTCTATCCATCTAATGCGAGTGGTTTCGTATGGACACACTACGATGTAACCAAAGATCAACCTTATCGTTTATCGAATGCTGCTATCAACGATGCAGTTAAAAAACAAGAAGGTGGTGGTGTCTTCTTTGCAAAAGTGATAAGCGAAGGCGAGGGACAATTGACTATCGAAAAAGCACCATTGTCACCTATTCAAGGTGGCGCTATTCTTCTTGAGTATGATCAACCTGTCAAGTTAGATGCGAACGATCAGCGTCTCTTCTGTTTCCCTCGTTCATGGAAGGCTACAGAGTTCGTTGCTTCTACCAATTATGTGATGCACATGTATGCATCCAACACTTCTGAATTCGCGCCATCTGCAGATGATGCTAATGTGTTGGCGAATTATTCTTTCTTGCTGAATGGTGTCAACCGTAGTTTGCAACTATCCAACAAGGATGTTACTACGTTATTTGCTTCTGCAACAGATGATTATATCTACGTGCGTTTCCAATGTAACACAGCCACAACACTGACACCTTTAGTTTGGACTCCTTCGTCTTGTGCTAATCAATCAATACTATTGTGTTCAGGCGAGGAAATAAGCGTACCAAAAGCATCAAAAGATGTACTTTATCGTTTGAGATACGAGGATTGGCAGGGATATGATCTCAGTATTACTTGGAACAATCGTTCTCGTCCAGTACCTGTATGTATTGCCTCTGTTTGTGATTTTAATGTTTCTTCATCAGAGCCAAACGCGGTATTATACCAAAGCGTTCGCATGGGAACGACTGTCGTTGCTGCAGATGTGGTTAATGCTTGGGCAGACAAAGTAGATGAAGACGGATTCCTTTACTTGCGTATGAACCCACAAGCAGGTGGTAAGGCCACCTTTACCTCTACTAAACCAGTTGAGGAAGATCCAGTCCCTGTTACCAACCCTTGCGTAGAGAGCAGTACCAAACTCAATGTAGGTAATCAACTCACGTTGAACCTCAAGAGTGCATTCACCGTATATTGCATCAATTATGCAGAGTGGGCAGCACAAGGTGTGAAACTCCAATGGAATGGTGCAGAGCCTTTGCATACTTTTGTCGCAGAGACTTGCGAGTATGCTCTCGCACCATACAACAAGTATGTACACGTATACTTACCTATCACCACAGAGGCAGTATTGGATATGAATGCCCTTGCTCCTTATGTAGATGATGCTGGTTATCTGTACGTTCGTTTCCTCACAGAGAAGGAGGGTGTATTGACAACTGTGGCGCAATAATAAGATGCATCGTGCAGCGTGAGGACAATTCTTTCCTCTCGCTCGCGCGTATGCGTTCATGATTTGATACGGAAGTGGTTTGGAATTTATCGGGTGGATAAGCGGAGGATAAGCCGAAGATAGTTTTTTAGTTTCCGAAGGTTTGCTATACCTTTGCCGAAGCGAAAAGATAGAGTGAGAAAATTGCGGTTTTCGAGGTTTTCTAAAATTTAGTAAAACCTTAAAAACCTCAAAAACCTCATTTGTTTCCTAGGTGATCTAGAGAGAGTAAAAAGGTTGATTATGAGTGAATTATAAATTGTGTGTATGGATTGCGTGCATTTCCACGGACATTTTGCGAATGTTCGAAGATGATGTCCGTGGGATGGAAATCGAATAGATAACAATTGTGCGAAGAAGTGTAGGGAATAGCATAGTAATCACATACTAATCAAATAGTAATAGCATAGTAGATGCGGTAGATTTATCATATATTTTGCCGCAACAATATAAATAACGAAATATAACGCGCTTAGGGCGCAAAAAAGCTTATGAAAAAAATATTGTCAGTTTTAGTATGTGTATTGTTGGGTATAACATCTGTATGGGGTGCGAATTTAAAAATTCAAGCTCAGGCATTCGTGTATAATAACGAAGGAGGACAAGTGGCTGCTAATAATTCTGCAACTCCCCCTTCTTCAGGTTGGGGGACCTCAGCAACGGATGTTATCTCAAAAGAACATAATAGTCGCACGGGTAACATACTATCAGGCTACACATGGACGTGGAATGGCTATTCTTTGTATTATCATGCTCAAGCGAATCAGGGATATGTATTTATGGGATGGGCAAATAGCAATAGTAATGCTGTATCTACAACGAATAATCCTTTAGATTTATCTGTTACAAGTAATTATACAAGTTCTGGTCGATTGGGCGGTGATAAAGATTTAGGTAAAGCAGCGACTCGTTATGCTGTGTTTAAAAAAAGGATAGATCCTGTAAATGACGTATATGAATGGACATTAGTTTCCCTTGCGAATCCGCAATTAGAAGTGGAGTTAACACAAGTAAGTAATTTGCAGGTCAGTGTTGCTAATAACAAGGGTACGTCTGGCATGATTACTGCCACTCCATCTGCTACTAGCGGAACTCAAAAGATTATCTTGACTCTTGCTGCGAATGCAGATGTACAGCATGGAGATGAGTACACAATTACTCTGACAGAAGATAATGGCTGCAGTGTAACGATTCTTGTAAAAATTAAAAATTACATTTCTGTCACGTTGCTTCGACCTACAGTCGGAAAAGGTTCTTATACTGCGGTACAAACTAACTATGGAAATCAATCATATACCGTAAGTTCGGATGATGTAGAGGGTAAAACTATTACGCTGACTCATTCCAACCAATTCTATCAGGAAATTACAGCTAATCCTGCTACTGGTTATTCGTTATTACGTTGGAAACATAACGGACAATATGTATCCAAGGACAATCCTTACAAGGTCACAGTGAAAGACGGTGATGAAATTACTGCCGAATTTGTGCCTACAGGAACTGCTATGTTTGTGGTGAAAGGTGGTGATGGTCAGGAATACTTCTCTTTAGATGATGCAATTGCTGCTGCACAATCAGCAAACAAAGATGTTGTCGTAGTTAAGCAGAGTGGTTCGCTTTATACGGCTGATAAGCAACTTGTAGATGGTAGATATGAATTTACCATCCCTGCAGGTATCACACTCCTTGTGCCAGGTGATGAGGTTTATACGGTACAAAATAATGGTGTGACAGAAAATGAAATTGCAGGTGCCACAAAGACTGCGAAGCCATTCCGTCAATTGATACTGCAGAATAATACGCTCATCAATGTGCATGGTAATATTTGTGTGTATTCCAAATTATCCAATAGCATGGGTTATAATGGTATGCCTTATCAGTATGGTGAGATTAAAATGGGGAATAATTGTCAGATTACTTTAAAAACAAGTAGTGTACTTACCGCTTTTGGATATGTTTCTGGTGATCCAGAATCAAGTGTTGTTGTTGCTGAAGTTGGATCGAAGGTATATGAAGTATTCCAATTTACTGATTGGCGTGGTGGAACAGCAACAATCTTTGGTGGTGCTATTGATAATAAATGGAAGATATTCCCTATTTCTCAGTATTATTTGCAAACTATTGAAACTAAGTTAGTTGTACATCATGGAGCATCAGAGTGGGTATCGTCCGTAATAGATGCTAGTTTAATGACTGCGCCAGTTAATATGAAATTAATTGGTGAGATGAATACGGGAGATGATGAAGGATTTCTTTGTCTAGGAGATAATACAACAGTAACTAAATGGTATGATAAAGAAAATGATAGACAAAAATATGTTGTAGCAGGTGCAAAGGGGGTAACAGGCGCACAAGCCACGATTAGTTACATGTATCTGAATCTAAAAGAGATAGCAAAACTAGATTCTCGTAATTATGTGCTTCCTATTAATAATAACATTGATATTACTGTTAATAACGCAACAATCAAGTCTCCATATGATATCGCATTCTTGGCAGGTGCGACATTTACGATTGATAAGGATGCAGAATATCAAGCAAATGCAAACTTGTATGCATATGATAGAGAACCTATTTATGTAGATGAATCTACCTCATATGAAGGATTTGCTTATCCTAATGTGCTGATTAACCCTATTAAATATACAGTTGCGCATCAAAAGGCACCTGGTATTCGTACGGCGGCTAAAACGTTGGATGCATGTTTTATCGTTAATGGAAAATTAACTATTAATACGGCTTTTTATACAACAATTCATGGTACGAATATCACAGATGTTACTATTCAAAACCAAAATTATGGTGCGAATATTACTTCTGATGGTGGTGGTGAAGTGACATTCAATGGGCTAGGAACAGAGAGTGTGACATATCAATATACTCAATCTGGCACAGATTTGTCTAAGTTGGATATTCCTATCACGAATGCGCGCTTGCGCAATGCAGATAAGAGTTGGTCCGCAGGTGTGAATGCTAAAAAAAGAGAAAAATATATCTACTATAAAGATATAGAAGGTGGCAAATGGTGTTTGCCAACTAACGCATGTACATGGAGTAACTCTCCTGAATTGATCGTTACTATGCCTACTGCTAGTGCTACAGGCAATGTAGAATACAAATTGCGTAGCACGGGAATGAGTGCTACTGACTTTAAGGCTTCAATTAATAACAATGCCTTTTCTATAGGAGAAATAGTTATTGATGGTGACAAACTCAAACTTCCTATTACGTACACAGCGCAAAACAAACATGGTGATGTGGCTGCTACTATTACACTGACATATACTCCTGATACTTATAGTCTTACTAACACTGTATCCGCTACTGAGAACTATACACCAGATTTCTCGGTGGCACCTGAGTCTATTGCATTTGATCCTATCTATGTGAATGCATCTGCAGAAAAATCGCTTGCAATAACTCCTGCAGAAAATAATGTAGCTACACTCACTAGTGAGAAGATGCTCTGGACACCTTCTATCACAGGTGCCAATGCTAGCGAGTTTACATTCGAGTTTGGAAGTGGTGATGCTAAGTTGTCAGGTGCTAAAGTGATATTTAAGCCTACTTCGTTCGGGGATAAATCTGCAACTCTTACGCTTAAGGCTACTTACACGGATGCTAATGATGCAATACAAACGACCTCTATTGATATTCCTTTGACTGCTTCTGCTAATCTCAATGCCAATACTTTGGCGTTTGCAGACTTCCCTGCAGAGATTATCGAAGCAACTACTTCCCCATTCTTACTATTCAAGGATGGTACAAACAATGCGCGGACCGAGATTGATATTACATTAAGTGATCCTGACATTATTGATATTATCACACAGGATGGTCAAGAGTATGTAGAGGTACTTGGTGCAGGTACTGTTACAATCACTGCTATGCAAGGCTCTTCTACTGCTGTAGCGGGTTGCACAATTAGCACAACGATTACCGTACAACCTAAATCGTTGTCGCTTGAGCGCGTACCATTGTGTATGGATACTAAGACAAGATTTAATATTCACACTATTAGTGCCAATGCAGCCACTTATTCAAATGGAAATACCATTGACTTTGCTTCAACATCTTCAATGTCTTCTGAGTGGACATTCCAATTCTTGGGTATTCCTGATCAATTGACCTTTATTCCTACAGGTGGCAATACATGGAATGTCGAAGAGCGCGCATCTGATTCAGAAGCGTGGTCATCTGTTGTCACTTGGACAAATCTCACCGCAGGGGCAGAAACTCACTTCTCGCTCAAGCCTACTACACGCCAAGTGCGCATACAATATGGTGCGGGTGAATCTGCAGGATCTTTGGCTAATGTTTGTGTTTCAGCATTTACTATCAAAGCAGATGTAGAGAAACTATATTTGCCAATTTATGCAGATGGCACAGAGGTTTCTAAGCAAGTGAAGTTTACACATACTGCCACACCATTAGAGTTGCCAAATATCACTGGTATCACCTTCGTACAGTCTGAATCAGAAAACAAGGGAACACCTGAAGAACCTTATTACGAGACTTTGGTGACATTCTCTGCTGCACAGGCGGACTTGAATGTGACATTTACAGCATCTGTAACAGTCGATGAGAATACACATACTAAGGATATTGCAATTCGAACATATGTAGTTCCACAAGAGTTACCAATTAAGTTGGCAACGGATGATGCCGAGAGATACTATTTCATAACCACCGCTTCATCATATGCTCAATGGAATGCGGCTAATCGCCAGATTGTATTCCAAAACCCAGGTGCACAATTGACACGTTCTGTCACTTTTGCATTTAATGGAGCACCAAGTGTTATCACATTCGATTCGGATGCCAATATCAATCCAAATGATTGGATTATCAAAGAGAGTGCGGATGGACAAAATTGGAAGACTACTGCTAATCCAGAGGTGAATGCTACTTCTTTCGAGCAGTCTCTGCTTTACACAACGCGCTTTGTGACGATAGAATATACATCTTCTAATCTTACTGAAGTTCGATTGTCAAATCTAGTAATAGAGGGTTATCCTATGGCATGGGCTACACCAGACCAATTGTCATTGAGCGAAAATCAAAAAACCGCATCGTTTGTGTTGACCACAGCAAACTTGCAAAACATAAAAGTGGTTCTTGACAACAACGACTTTAGTCTAACACATGGTAGCAATGCAGAGGAGAAAACAGAAATCACATTGTCTGCAAGCGATTATGCTGATGCATTGGGTGTTAATAAAGTAGGTGAGATCACTTTCAATGTCATCTGGAAAAGTACTGGCAATGTAAACCAAGGACTTATCTCTATTTACAACGCAGATGATAATACATTACTTACCACTGTTAAAATTGTAGGTTCTAAAGATGCAATCACAGTAGAGGATGCTCAAACTGGTATCTATACAGGTATACCATCGGGTTATACATCTGCTTTTGGTGCAGATTATACGCATCATGAGGTAAATATCAAGAATGCTTTTGCTACCGATGGAACAGCATTATTTGATTATCTTATCATTTATGGTGAGACGACCACTCAAGATGGTTCTACCGCTATCACCTCTCCTACTTCGGACATGGGTAGCAATGCGTTGACACCTTATTATATATATGAGAAAGCGCTCAATACAACTAAAAACACATACGATAGTTATCGTTTCATACAGTTAGTGGAAAATGCCAATGTGGCAAACAAAGCAGAAGTTAATGGTTTTACTACAACAGCAACGGGGAACTTGCCTTCAATATATGTTGACATTCAAGAATCATTACGAGTGTATATGACAGGTTTCTGTCCTTTTGCGACTACAGGTTCTACTCAAAATCAAGAGGGTGTATGGTTCTTCCGTGGTACAAATGGCGAGACATTGGATATCTATCTAGAAGATTGCCACATCTATAGTAGAAATAAAACCAAGACAGGTGCTCCTATGAACAAGTCTGATGAAGGGGCTTCTACTTTCACAGGTGACTATGCACTTGGATCAGGTGGTGTCCTTGTATTTGAGAACACTGAGAGTTCTGCTAACTTGGAAACTGCTCAACCTTTTGAAGTAAATATACACACAATCGGTCATAACGTATTCAAGAGTAATTATGGTAGTTTCTATGAGATATTTGGAATGCGTGCATATCAAATATCTGCACCTTTGCATATTCATATGAATTCAGCAAAGCATGTGCGTTCTTCGAAGACGGAATTGACGTTGGATGATGTATGGCCTACTATGCTTGATGCAAACCGTGTGATGGCAGATTCTGTACGCACCAACGGTTTTCTCTCATTGCAAAAGCAAAGCAACAATGCACCATCTATTGACTTGGGTAACCCACATTCAGTAGTAAACTTCCGAGGAGGTCAGGTGGAATTGCAAAATGCACAAATCGTATCACCTAACTACAAAACTACTCTTGCAATCTCTTATCGCTCAGGTGAGTATGGAGGCGATGATGTTGGAATCAAGTTTGCATATGGTATTGGTACCGACTCGGTAGGTGGTACGGTCAACTTCTATGATGGTACAACTACGGTATTGCCTATGACTGTAGATGAGAAATATCGCCAATATTACCTTATGGATGAGGATGGTGTACATACTTCTTGTTTGCGCTGTCCAAAAAATACTTACGTATTCGGTGGTTCACAATGTTTTATGCGTGCTTGTAGCCACGTAACATCCAAGGGGGGTGCTCCTACTGATGGATACTCACAACTCGGACAATACATCTACACATTCGGTGCAGAAGATGGAGATGCAAAGGATGAGAAGGGATTGGTGAAATCAATTCGTTTCCCAGGATATATTGCTGGTCTGAGCGAGTATTACGCAAACAAAGGATATCAATATAATATTGCAAGTATCACTCCAGATGAGGACAACAAACTTTATTTCTGGGTACCAGACGGTTATGGAGATGTAGAAGCAGAGAAGGATAACCTGCTCACAACTTGGAAGGCTTGTATGACAGAGATACACGCAGGCTATCAAACTAAGACGGGTGCTATTGGTGGTAATACTCCTATAGAACCTACTGAAGAAGTGAAATATTTACTCTATTGTCAGATAGATGAGAATATCCACAACATCATCTCTGCAGGTGATAAGGATGCAGATGGTAATGTGGTTAACTATCATTATAAAGCTCCAGTAAAGGTGCCAGATGTAGCACAAGGTTTTGCGGGCGGAAAGTATATGAGTCTTGCACCTACATATGTCGGAAAGGATAAGGAGCACGAAGTGATGAGTGAAGGTGATTATACTATTACAGATAAAGTATATTACATTACCACAGCTACTGCTGATGTATGGATGACATTTACCGCACCATTTGATGTGGAGAAGATATGGGTAGTGGAAACATATGACGAGGTTACATTAGAGCAAACACCAATCAAGACTGACAAGGATAACAAGCCATTAACGCATCGCCAAAGTGTATTGCTTGAGCAAGCAAAGCATAATGCGGATTTTGCATCATTCTTTGGAGTGGCAATGGCTTTAGGTAGTGCGGATGACTTTGAAACGATTTTCAAAGATTGGAAAGAATGGGGTATTGAGCAAGATAAGACCGCTCCAGAAGGAGGCTCTGCATTGTATAGTGGTACAGGTAATTACACACTCCGTGACAAATACGAGCTAATACCATATGACGGCTCTAACTGGAATACTGCTCAATTCTATCTCAATCATAATACAGGAAAATGGGATTATTCATACGATGATGAATTGGGCGAAGTGTTTATACCTGAATGGAAAGTTCCAACTGCTGCTGAAAATAGCGATGGTATCCTTCTAGAGAAGGGAGAAACATATTCGATGTTATTCCCTTATTGTACAGGTTGTTGGGAAATGGATGAATATGGTGTCGCAAAAGATCGTGAGTATTGGGACTATTGGTCTGGTAAATTCTTAATCTTTGAAGGAAAAGCAGGCAACCAAACAATTCATGGTTCAGATTTCTTGTTTGAAAGTAACACTGATGGTGTGTTCCAAGGCGAAGAACTTTTAACTAACGTAGATGCTGATTTGCGAGGTAATAGTACATTTGCATTCATGAATACTGCAAAGGAGAATGTTTATGCATATGCTGCTGCTCCAAATGCGGAGGCATTTATGTGGGAATCCGTGGATATGAAGACGATATTACCAACCAATTCATTCCTATTGTTGCAGGATTATCTTACTGATATGCAAGGCATGCCAGCGAAGAGCATTAGTCGCACTGGTAAGATTAACTATGGCAAAGGTAATACCCCATCTGGCACACAAAATGGCAACATCCCTACCATCAATGGCGGTAGCGATATATTCGTGACAGAAGTTGCTAGTGGTATCAATATTGCTGTAGCTGCTCCACAATATGTACGCGTTCTATCATCTGCCGGAGCGTTGCTCTATAATGGTATGGTGGAGACTAGCGTGGATGTTAACTTGCCTAACAATGGTATATATGTGGTAGCTGGTGAGAATACATCTATCAAAATCATGCACTAATGAATAATCGATTATTTCATATATATATCTTCATGTTGATGTTGCTGTTATCGGCAGCATCAGCATGGGCATCTACAGATTGCTATGGATACAAAGAGGGATATCCTGATCACTATTGTGATTGTCGTGACTACCTATCTTTGGGTTCTTTGCCATTTGATATTATGGTTACAGATTCTGTGTGGTACAAAGGTAGTGCAAGTTTGTTCTTCAATGGTTTTACAGCGTGTCTCTATTCTGATTGTGATGTGCAATTTGACATCTATCAAAATTGTACCAAGCCTACGATTCTTTATGGAGTTACTATTCCGAAGAACCAAGCACGAGACGTAACCGCAGAGACCATCAAGCAAAAATTGGAAGAAGCCAACATCTCGCTAGGCTCTATGGCATTGTACATCTGTATCTATCCTGTAGATGGCACTGGCGGACGACTCATGTGCTATCCATACAATACAGGTTATCCTTCTACTTGCAGCGATATCTTGCACCTCTTGCCTGGTATGACATTTGTCAGCTCGCACGAGGATGATGTGTATGAGATCAAAGCCACAGACATCCCTACATCACAGGCGATGTACTTGCAATGGAGCGAGGAGAACAATGCGCCATGCCACCTGCGTCTTACACGTGGCCAGTGTGATGGTGTTACCATTGCTGAGTACGACTTTTTGACTAGTGGTGATAACTATTATTTCGATCCTGCTTTGCTAGCCGAGTTGCTCTCCACGGGCGAGAGTCTCTATGCGCACTTCACACATGATGTTGCGGCGGTAGGTCGCATACGCATGCTTGAGGCAGCCACTATGGATTTCGTTACTGACACCACTATCTGCCAAGGCAAGCAGTTGCAGTTGGATAATCTTACCCTTACTTCCGATACCCTCTATACCTACGACCGCCTGTGGAATGGCAATGTGCTGGGTATCTACTCCTATCAGATTACCTTCACCGCGCCTGAGGCACAGAACGACACTCTCCGTCTCCGCTCTACCGAGCTCCCTCTTCTCTATCGCGAACAATATACTATCCCTGCTGATGGCTATGGCGATTATGATGTCACCATCCACCACGCTGGTCAATGCGACGAGCGTTATCTCCTACATGTAGAGCATCTGCTGACCACTATCCATACGACTACAGATACCACTCTCTGCCAAGGACGCAAATTTGTCTATAATGGCAAATCATACAAAAATGATGTTAGTTTTGTAGATTCCACATGGATCAATGTCGACACCTTATCTATCCATACCTTGAACGTGCACTTTACTGCGCCAGAGATACAATATGATACTATTTACTGCAAGACCACTGATTTCTCATTCCGCTACCGTAAAAAAGCGACGATTAGCGATTTTGGTGACTATGAAGTGTTGATAGAATATTCAGATGCATGCGACGAACTCTATTACCTGCACGTGGGACATGATATCACCTATCGCACTAGCACGATTGATACTACCATTTGTGAGGGACGTATCTTCGAATACAAAGGTGTAGAGTATCTATCCGACACACTATTGATTGATACGGTAGATGTCAATGCTGATACACGCGCAATAACCATTGTCCACGTATCGTTCATTGCTCCAGAGGTACAATATGATACGTTGCAGGTATTCTCTACCGACTTGCCTCTGCTCTACCGAGAACAATACACTATCCCTGCTGATGGCTACGGCGATTATGACATCACCATCCATCATGATGGCGAGTGCGACGAGCGCTATCTCCTACATGTAGAGCATAAGATGGCTGTTCGTACGAATACAATCGATACCACCCTCTGCCAAGGACGTGTTTTCGAATACCAAGGAATGTCATGCTCCACAGATACATGCTGGGTAGATACAGTAGATGTAAATATTGATACACGCGAGATCACATCTATCAACGTCTCGTTTACTGCTCCAGAGATACAATATGACACCCTATTGGTATTCTCTACCGATTTGCCTCTGCTCTATCGTGAGCAATATACCATCCCTGCTGATGGTTATGGCGACTATGATATTACTATCCATTACGATGGTCAATGCGACGAGCGCTATCTCTTGCATGTTGAGCATAAGGTGGCTATATATATGAACTCAATTGATACCACCCTCTGTGAGGGACGTATCTTCGAGTACGAGGGCGTGGAGTATACCTCTGATACCACATTCTGGGATACCGCATGGGTCAATGTGGATCTTCGTAAGAGTGTAGCGGTCACCGTAGCTTTCACCGCTCCTGAGATGGAATACGACTCCGTGGTAGTAGCCACTGCAGACCTGCAGGCTGGTTATTACTACGCTACTGCAGACGCCTATGTCTATGCTGCAGGCACATACTTCTATGAGTTGCTCCAGTACAACGAATGTACTCGTCATATCACACTGACAGTGATTGAAGATATTAAGTCTGGATTAAATAATCCACAACTTATTGAGCAACCACGACTTATAATGATTGATGGCACAATATTTGTGCAGAACGGTTTAGACCGATTTACTATCCTTGGAGACAAAGTGCTTAGTAATAAAGCAAATAAATATTAATAACAAAAATAAATCAAAGTATGCGTAAATTTTTACTATCTACCATTGCTCTATTGATGTCTGTAGCCATGATGGCCGTGGGCTTGAACAATGGTACTAACAAGGACAATGCTATTGACTTTGTTTGGGAAAATGCGGATGCCTATCAGGTCAGTTCTACTGCCTTATGGTATCGTGTGGATCTCTCTGAGCTGAAGAGTGTAGAGAATCCTACAGTAGCATTTACATTGAATCTCCCAAAGTCTAGTTCTGTTGCTGTTACAGCTAAAGTGGAATTTGATGTGCCATTCATCGGTACACAATCCCTTGATTTTTCACGCACTATCGCAGGCAAAGACACTATGAACTTTAGTCTGCCAGTAGGTGATCTCATGAAGCTGCGTGTGAACGAGGTGTATGTAATGCTTCAAGCTGACAAACAACTGGAAATCTCTGCCGAATACTACGAAGGAACCGCAGTAGAGGCTGTAGATTGTGCTGATGCAATCAATTTTGATTGGAATATGCTCGGCGTACACGAGGCCGGTACTTCTGCGTGGTACAAGTTTGATGTTTCCGAGGTGTTGAAAAACAAGCAACATGTTTATCTCACCTTTACCAACCATTCCGAGAAGACGGGTTGGGTAATGGGTGAATTGCGACACACTTGCTCTGGTGAGGCTATTTCGGTCATGTGTCCAGTACCTGCAGGTAGAAGTATTAGTCATGTGGTAGATTATAGTTTCCTCGAGGCATCTCCAATAGAGCAGTTCTATTTCCACCTTATTATGACTGACGTTACCATCTCATTGCAAGCAGAGACTGGCAGTGCATTGGCTAACCCAGGCATTTGTGATGAGGTAATTGATGTGCAATCGGGCGTTACTTATGAGCATGCTGCTGGTACACAATGGTATAAATTTGCAGGTGACTTGTTTGAAAACGAGGGACTCTTCTCTCGCGTACGTTTGGTCAACCGTAGTGCAAAGACCGTTACCATCACCTCTGGTATCACAGTAGATTGCCAATATACAGCTGCTACGCAGGCTAGCATCAAGTTGCCTGCACGCTTTGATCTTGCGGTGGCAGTTCCTACATGGGTGGTTGGACAACTCAAGAAGTTGGTTGACAACGATGTTCAGGCTCTCTATATGCCAATCACTACCGACCAACCTATTGCCTTTAGCTTTGGCGTAGAGGCTTGCGAGACTGCCATCCCATTCGATTGGACCGCAGGTCACACCCAAGAGGCATTCACCACTCAATGGTATGAGGTGGATATCGCTTCAGTCAAAGCCAATGAGCAGCAAGTTAAACTCACCTTCACCAACCACTCCAACACCATCGCTTGGGTGGGATCACTCGTGTCATTAGATTGCCCATTCAATGTGGCATTGCCATTGGTGTTCCCTATTCCAGCAGGTATGAGCGTGGACAAGGTAATCGACTATAGCTATTTTGCTGCTACCAAACTGGATCACCTCTACGTAGGTGTAACCACCGAAGAGAAGATTTCTGTCAAAGCGCAAGCAGAGACTGCCGTAGTAAGCGATCCTTCCAACTGCTTGAATGCTATCGAGGTGAAGAGCGGTGAAGCTTACGAGAATGTGGGCACACAGTGGTATAAGTTCTCTGGTGCACTTTTCAATGACATGAGCTCACTCCCTCGTTTCCGCTTTGCAACACCAGAGGGCAAGACCAATATCACTCTGGGTGCTACCGTAGGCTGCGAGTATAATATTGCCACTCGTGCTACTCTCCCTGTTCCAGGCAACTTGGATTTATCATTCCGTTTCCCAAGCTTTGTCTTTGAGGTTCTCAAGAAATTCATCAACGATGATATCAATGAGTTCTATTTGGAGATGACCTCCGACAAACTCGTAGAGTGGAGCATCGATATGACATATGTTGATGCTTGCGAAAGCGCAGAGAAACTGACCATCGCTGAGAAGATGGATATTCAGTTGGAGGCAAACACTGATGTTTGGTACACAATTGACCTTAACGAAGTAAAAGCATTCGATAAGAATATCACTGCTACACTCCACAACCCATCCAATACCCCAGTAGAGGTAGAGGTGGAGGTTTCACCATTCTGTCCTGTATTGTTTAGCCACACCGAGACATTCTCTGTACCTGCATCTGCAGATACGACTATCGTACTGACACAATACCTCATCAAGAAAGCAATCAGCAAGTTTGAGTCATTGGTAGCTCAAATTCCTGGTTTCTCTGCAGAGGGACATAATATCTATTATGTGCGCGTACGTGCAAACGGTGACTTGAATATGGACTCTGAGATCACTGAGCCATCCGAGAAACCAGAGGGCTGCTACGCTGCTCAATTGCTGGATTGGAAACAAACTATCAACCTCTCTACCTTGAATGGTTGGTACAAATTCTATATCGGTGACTTGCATGCTGCTAAATCATCTTTCACTTTGTCGGTTAACAACGACATGGGTGAGGTGAAGACCTTGGGCGTACAGCTATACGAGGATTGCGATGCAGATGCATTCTTTGATTCTTCTATCACATTGCCTGTAGGCCGCACTTCACAACAAGTGCCATATGCTGTATTTGAGCTCCTTGATATCCAATCAGATACTATCTATGCATATTTTGATAACAATGCTCCACTACCATGTGAAGACGCTATCTTATTTGATTGGAACAAGGGTGCATACCAAAAGGCAATGACTACCCAATGGTATGAGTTTGACATCACTCCTGTATTAGAGGGTGAGAAGCAAGTAAAACTTACCTTTACCAACCATTCCAACGAGAATGCATGGGTAATCGCTGAGTTGGCATTGCACTGCCCATATACCAAGTCTATCCCAATCATCGTTCCTGTTCCTGCAAACATGAGTGTAGATAAGTGGATCGACTATAGCGTATTTGAGGCATCTAAACTTGAGCACTGCTATTTGGGTGTAACCACCATGGAGGCTGATATTGAGTTGGCTGCTGCTTGGGAGGATGCTCGCATTGAGCCATCTGAGGGCTGCTTGAATGCAACCAAGGTAGAGAATGATGTATTGTACGAGCATGCTGCTGGTACCCACTGGTACAAGTTTACAGGCGATCTCTTTGATGAAGAAGGACACTTCTCTCGCGTTCGATTGGTAAACCGCAGTGCTGAGACTGTTACCATCACTGCTGGTGCTACTGTAGGTTGTGAGTACAACATCGCTACTCGTACTATAATCAAGTTGCCAATGCGATTCGACCTTGCATTTGCATTGCCAGTATGGGTAATCGAGCAAATGAAGAAGATGGTAGACGGTGATGTCACAGAGTTCTATCTTGAGCTGACCACAGACCAACCTATCGCATTCAGCTTCGGCCAAGAGGCTTGCGAGACAGCCATCCCATTCGATTGGACCACTGGTCATACCCAAGAAGCTTTGACCACCCAATGGTACAACGTGGATATCGCTCCAGTATTGGCAAATGAGCAACAAATCAAGCTCACTTTGACCAACCACTCTAATGAAACTGCATGGGTCGCTACTTTGGTTTCTTTGGATTGCCCATTCAAGGTTGCATTACCGTTGGCATTCCCTATCCCTGCAGGTATGAGCGTAGACAAATGGATTGACTATAGCTACTTTGCTGCTACCAAACTTGATCACCTCTACGTAGGTGTTACTACCGATTCTAAGGTGTCTATCACTGCCGAAGCACAAAGTGCTATTGTGAGCGATCCTAGTGATTGCATGGCTGCTACCACCTTGAAGACCGGCGAGACCTATGTGCACAATGGTGGTACCGCTTGGTACAGAGTAGATGGCGCATTCTTCGCTGAGATGGGTACCCTGCCTAAGTTCCGATTCGCTACAGTGAGTGGCGAAACCACAGCCGTAACAGTAGGTGCTACCGTAGGTTGTGATTATAATATCGCTACACGTGGCACATTGAATATTCCTGGTGGTGTAGACTTGAATCTGCGTGTTCCAAGCTTCATCTTCCAAGTGATGAAGAAATTTGTAAACGATGATATCCACGAAGTATATTTCGAGGTTACTACCGATAAGCAAGTCGAGTTTAGTATTGATGCTGCAGAAAAAGAGGAGGTAATCGCTTGCTTGGATGCAATCGAACTCGAACTCACCGACAGCATGGTTATTGATCTTGCAGCCAATACCGATATTTGGTACAAGGTTGATCTGAGCACATTCAAGACATTACATAAGGATTTGGCAGTGACAGTGATCAACGCATCAGCTGAGGCTGCTAAAGTAGAGGTAGAGGTTTCTCCTACTTGTCCTGTTTCGCTCAGTGTACTGAAGCAATTCTCTGTACCTGCTGCTACTACCGCTACTACAATTGTATCTGCTGATAAGATCACAGAGTACCTCAAAGAGTATCCTAACCCTATATACTACGTGCGTGTACGCGCGACAAGCGATTTGCACATTGAAGTAGGCGAGCCAGAAGTAATCGAGAAAGAGGCCTGCGAAGATGCTATCGAGTACGTATGGGGCACCCCAACTGTAGTCGAAGCTAATAGCGACGTATGGTATGCAATTGATATTACCGATGCGAAGGCAGCTGGCAAAGACCTCTATGTGACCGTTAAGAATATCGACGACATCACAGCTGATGTTACAGCTCAAGTTCTCTATGACTGTCCAGGCGAGGTAAAACACTCATTGACTAAATCTATCGCTGCTGGCGAGGCATTGTCAACCACCATCGCTTCTTCTGAGTTGCAAGGCATCGAGAGCAATGTACTCTACTTGCACTTGGTAACCACAGGTGACATCGAGGTAACCGTAGGTGAGCCAGAGGTTGTAGAGGAGGATGCTTGTTTGCAAGCTATCCACTTGAACTGGAACGAGGAGGTCACCGTATTACCAGGTGATACAGCATGGTATGCAGTGAATATCGCAGACGCTAAGGCATTGCAAAAGAATATCAAGTTGACTGTTAAGAACGAAAGCACAGAATCTGCTTTGGTCAAGGCTGATATTGCATACGACTGCCCTGTATCTGCGTTTGTACACAGCATGACAAAGAACATCGCTGCGCAAATGAGCATCTCAACCACAATCACATATGATAGATTTGAGAATCTTGATACAGATGTACTCTATATTCGTATCATTACTACTGGCGAGTTGACCATCAAGGCTACAATTGAGGAAGACCCAATCGAGGAAACCAGTTGTGAGGATGCCATTGCTTACGAGTTGGGTACTGTAGTTTCTCTGCCAGCTAATGCAGATGTATGGTATGCAATCAATATTGCACCTGCAAAAGCCAACCAAAGCGACTTGCAACTGACAATCATCAACGAGTCGGAGAATACTAACGAAGCAGAGATTCAAGCTGCTGAGGAGTGTCCTGTAGTCGACTATTTGGTCGAGATGACTGCGGTATTGGATCCTTTGGCTTCAATCGTTGAGACTACTACATATGATAAGTATGCAGAGTATGCCGACATCATCTACTTGCATATCAAGACCACTGATGTATTAAACTTCGAGTTGAAAGAGCTTCAAACTAAGAAGTACGAAGTGGTAACTATTGCTGAGCTCGTCTGCGACGGAACAGAGTTTGTAGATCCTGTGACCAACGAGAAGCACATCATCTCTTCGTTGATTGCTTCTACACAATCTTGGAGCGATACTATCCAGATAGACGAGTGGTTGGATTCTGTATATGTATTCAATATCACTCCTATTGTGGCTCCTGTGGTAATGACCGAGGCATTGCTCGAAACTATCCCAGGTGCAACCCCAGTATTGACACCAGGACTTGTACCAAATGCAGTAGGTACAACCGAGGCAATCAATGGATATTACGCTTCGATTGATACTGAGTCTATTGCTGATGTAGATACTGTTTATTGGGCAGAGGCAAGTCTGAATACGATTGTAGATTGTGCTGCAACCTCACATACAATGACTTTGATCGTTGAGGCAGGTTGCGACAATGTGATTACTACAGCATTGACCTTTGAGGTTATCCCACAAACCGTAGTCGATACCGTAGAGCAAGCTACCGTATGCTTTGGTGAGACCTATACATGGAACGGCGCTATCTATGATAAGACTGGTTTGTATGAGGTAACTCTGACTAGTGCAACAGGCTGCGATAGTATCGCTAAGTTGGATCTCACTGTTCAGCCAGAGGTTGCTGAAACCATCGTTTCTGAAACGATCTGCGCAAGCGAGTCATTCGTATGGGCTGCAAATGGCATGACCTACACCGAGAGTGTATCAGATACCGTTACATTGACAAATGTAGCAGGTTGCGACAGTGTGGTTATTTTGAACCTGACTGTTCTCCCAGCTGTGGAAGAGACAATTGAATATGCAACTATTTGCAGTGGTGAGGAATATAAATGGAACGAAGAGTTCTATAATACTACCGGAAAATATAGCATCACTCTTACAGACGTAAATGGATGCGACAGTGTAGTGACTCTAGACCTTACTGTTCTACCTGATGTAGAAGAAATCCCTGCTGAGGATGTAACTATCTGCTATGGTGCTTCATATCTGTGGAGTAATGGTAAGGAGTATTCTGAGGCTGGTACTTACACCTATGTTGTAAGAAACTATTTGGGTTGCGATAGTCTGAAGTATACATTAAACCTCACTGTCCTACCTGAGGTAGAAAAGACCATTGAGACTGCTGCAATCTGTGAGGGCGAAACCTATAAGTGGCAAGGTCTAGAATATGATACTGCAGGTGAGTATAGTGTAACTCTTACTGATGTGAATGGTTGCGATAGCGTGGTAACTCTCCATCTGACTATCAACCAACCAGTAACTGTAGAGGAGACCATTGCTGCATGCGATTCATATACATGGAATGGTGAGACCTACACCGCAACTGGTGATTACACCTTCACTACCGTAGCTACAAATGGTTGCGACAGTATCGTAACTCTCCACCTGACTATCAATAAGTCAGAGACTGCAGAGGAGACTATTACTGCTTGTAACTCTTACACATGGCATGGCGAGACCTACACTGAGAGTGGTACTTATACCTATAATACTACTACCGATGTAGGTTGCGAACGTATTGAGACTCTCTACTTGACTATCAATAAGCCAGTAACTGCCGATGAGACCATCACTGCATGTGATTCCTACACATGGAATGGTGAGACCTACACCGAGAGCGGTGATTACACCTTCACTACCGTGGCAGCAAATGGTTGTGATAGTATCGTAACCCTCCACTTGACTATCAACAAGTCAGAAGTTGTAGAGGAGACAGTAACCGCATGTGACTCTTACGAGTGGAATGGTCAAACCTACACTGAGAGTGGTGACTACACCTTCAATACTGTAGCAGCAAATGGTTGTGATCGTACAGAGATCCTCCACTTGACTATCAATACAACTAAGTATGAAGAGGTGACTGTGGTAGCATGTGACTCTTACGAGTGGAATGGTGAGACCTACACCGAGAGTTGTGATAAGACCTTTACTACTGTAGCAACAAATGGTTGCGATAGCGTAGTAACTCTCCACTTGACTATCACTAGGTCAGAGGTTGTAGAGGAAACCGTTACCGCATGTGATTCTTACACATGGAATGGTGAGACCTACACTGAGAGTGGTGACTATACCTATACTACCACTACCATAAATGGCTGCGATAGTGTGATCACTCTCCACCTGACTATCAACGAATCAGTGACTGCAGAGGAGACCATCACTACATGTGGCTCTTACGATTGGAATGGCGAGACCTATACTACTAGCGGTGATTATACCTACAATACCACTACTGTAAATGGTTGCGATAGTGTAGTAACATTGCATCTCACCATCCTCCCAGAGGCTGTTACTGAGAACGAAGAGCTAGTAATTTGCGAGTCTGAATTCCCATATGAGTGGCGTGGCGAAATGTTGACTGCTGCTGGTACCTATACCGTAGTAGAGCAATATGCAGCTACAGAATGTGATAGTGTAATTCACGTATTAAACCTCCAAACATATGTGATGACACTTCCTGGCAAGATTACAGATCCTATTGCCGTATGTGGTAATGCTGTAGATGTTGTAGCAGCCACCGCTGATATTGAGAAACACATTGCATCGGTTAGCTTGTATGCTCCAAATGCTGTAATCACATGGTACATCCTAGAGGTTGGTAATTGGAATCCACTGACAGATATTGCAATCGCTGGTAATGTAGATGAAGTAGTGGTGAAATATGTAATCACTGCTGATTGCGGAAGCATCGAGTCTGAGGCAATTACCATCCGAGTAGATGATCCTAATCCAGCAAATGACGTGGATATGGATAATGTATTGGCTGTAAGCAAATACGAGAATCGCGTATTCCTCTTGCACTTGAATGACTTCGTAGCTACTTATGATTGGACACCAACACCAGAAGAGGTGACATGGTACAAGGTTGTTAATGGCCTAGATGTATATGGTGAAGTAGCTGATGATGTCCAAGTGGGCACAGGCCACTCATACAATGAGAAAGATGGATCTGTGATTGCAGCCGGCGAATACTACGCATTGATCGTTCGCAAAGACGCTATTGATCCTGCTGATTGTATGACCGTAATGCGTACAGTGATCTTGGCCAGTGCAGGTGCAGCGAAGGTTCCTCAGTTGGTACCAACGATAGCTCGTCCTAATGAGAATCTTACCATCACCAACCTCAACCCAGAGGATGTAACCGAAATCAATGTATTCAGTACTACAGGTGAGTTGATGGCTACATATGTTGCTGATCAAGTTGCTGAGTTTATGTTTAATGCAGCTCACACTTCTGGTTACTATATGGTAGATGTGGAAACTGAAAATGGCAAGTTTACCTTGCGCTATGTAGTTAAATAATAGGAGGACAAGAATATGAAAAATAAAGTTATGTTATCAATTTCTAAAACAATCAAGGCAAGCATTGTGCTGGTGGCAATCACCAGCCTGCTGCCTTTGGCAAATGTTTCTGCGCAAAAGAAGCAATTGTTTTATTCTTCAGGTGCTCCTATTGAGGTGGGAGACTCTGTGATGATTAATCGCGATAGCTTGCGCTATGAGACAGGCGAACGCAAAATAGATTGGGTATACGACAAAATCCATGAGGTTCGTCAGGTAAGTAGTCGTTTCCACCCTAATGGCGTTCTGCTTCGTGGCATCTACTCGTGGGTTAAACCAGGCGCCATCTCGCCAATGAACGAAGCGAAGAAACCACAACCTCAGATCCCTAGTCCAGTCTATACAAGTTTTGATATCACTGTTAATTATGGTGAGACTTACACGTGGAATGGTGTGGTATATGCTGAGAGTGGAGCTCATACGCAATCATTCAAGGCTGTAAGTGGTGGTGATAGTATCGTGACCCTCAACCTTACAGTACGTCCACAGCCTGTTTATACTACAATTAAGGATTCGATGGAGATAGAGGAAACTTATACGTGGAATGATCAGACTTATACTGAGGCGGGTTCGTATACACAACAATTTATTGCTAAGAATGGTGCTGATAGCGTAGTGACACTTGAGCTCTCTACATATCGCCTGCCCAAACCTTACCAAGTAAATCGCTTTACTATCGGTGTACGTGGTGGTTTTGCTTCTTCGATGGCCAAGCCTGCGACCTTGCCTTTGGGCTTTGATGCGATGCTGGATTTGCAATACGCGCACTATTGGGCAAAAGACACCGATAAGATTCGTTTGGGTCTTTTGGCTGGTTTGTCTGTGGGTTATATGAATACTCAACGTCGTCAAGCTTGGGATGAGACCTATACTGTAGCTACCGACAATGGTGAGGTTGAATATCATGTAACTGCTGACGAGATCCATGAAGTTAGTCACCAAATTCAATTAGAGGTGCCTGTGATGTTCTCTATGATCTTGCCTTGTGGTGTATTTGTAAATGCTGGTCCACGCTTCTTGTTGCCTGCTTATACTCCATATAAGCAAACTATTACCAATGGTAAGATTGTTGCTAAGGATCTTGAGACTGGTGTTGTGATTGAAGATAACCCAGTATATGGTGCGTTAACACCATCTCAAGAGAACCAAAAAGGTCAAGGTGAGCAACAATTTAAGTTGACTATGACCCTCGGCGCAGAAGCTGGTTATGAGTTTAAACTCAAATCTGGCAACTCGATTGGTGTGGGTGCATTTATCAACTATGGTGTATATAGCATGTTTAGCAACCAACCTTTGGGTTCTGCTATCGATGTATCTAAGCCATCTAATACTGGTGCAGGTAGTGTGAATGTAGAGTCATTGACCAATGCCTATACAGAGAAGATGGGTCACTTGGACGCAGGTGTGAAGGTGACATACAACTTCAACTGGATCAAGAAATAATTCAATCTATCCATCATCAATATTCAACGGCTGTGATCACTCACAGCCGTTGTTGTTTTTATACTAGATAGTCTAGTAGTCTATCACTCTAGCGCATCTAGTTCGTCTAGATTTCTTGGGTCGTCATGCATACCTCTCTAGATTATCTAGATCAACTAGCATATCTAGCATATCTAGATCGACTAGCCCATCTAGACTAACTAGTTTGCCTAGATATGCTCGTTTCTACCCGCCACTAACGACAAAAGGGGACTACCGATAGGTAGCCCCCACTATATCGTGGTTGGTTAGATTCTCTTAGAGAGAGTTGGTGTGCAATGCAAGGCCAGACTTCAAGTTAGCAGCCTTGTTGCGGTGGATGATGTTACGCTTAGCCAACTTGTCGAGCATAGAACTTACCTTTGGAAGGAGTTGCTCAGCAGCAGCTTTGTCAGTAGTAGCACGCAAAGCGCGAACAGCGTTGCGAGCAGTCTTAGCATAGTAGTGGTTGTGGGCTTTACGAGTAGCCGTTTGGCGAATACGCTTCAAAGATGATTTATGGTTTGCCATCTTGTATTAATAATGTATTTAAGTTATTGTTTTAATGTTAATTGTAGTGCCACGGGGAATCGAACCCCGCTTTAGAGAATGAAAATCTCTTGTCCTAACCGATAGACGATGGCACCTTTGCGCAACTGGCTTGCCGCCGTTGCTCCTCTCAAATCGAAAGTTACGTTCGATTTGGTTTGCGGTCTAAAGACCGTCTGGGTTTTTAGTGTTCACTATTTTCAAGGAACTACTTCGTTGGTCACATAACTGCGTTCCAAGCGAAATCGGCTGCAAAGGTACTACCTTTTTTTGAATTGTGCAAATTTTTTAGGAGAAAAAGCATATTTTTTGCGAAAAAATTGCATATTTGCCAATAAAGTAGTACCTTTGCAAGCGGAAATATATCCATTTTACTTATTTTGCTAAAAATATCTAATGATGAGAAAAGCGTACATACTGATTCTATGTGGGTTGCTGATGACTGCGGCTACTATCTCTGCGCAAGAGACTCTGCGCTCGAAGCAACCAGATTTGCAAACAACCGAGTTTTTTGACCCCACCAAAGAGAAGGAGAAAGCGCCCTATCAGTTCTCTACCGATTGGCGCGTGGAGGCAGGTTATGTACAGTGGGAAGAGCGTACTCTAGATACTACAAGTGTTTATCAACACGGCTTGCGCGCAGGTGCAACAGTAGATTTGAATTTGCCCTACAATTTTAGTATACAGACTGGAGCCCTGGCTACCCTGACCTATGGTTTGAACGATCAACATTGGCGTTCGCTGGATGCAGAGAATGCGCAAGTGGAAATGCTCAACCATAATATCGTACAATTGCAGTTGACCATTCCTGTGCGTGCTTACTACAAGATCACCTTGTGGAAGGAATTGCGCTTGTTCTTCTTTGCAGGTCCTCAATTGCAACTGGGTTTGACTAACTACGATATTATCGATAATCAGACCTCTTCCTTGACCACTCAATGGCTTGAGCAAAACAATATCCCTACTACTAAGTATGAGCGCTATATGGCAAAGGAAGTGTATCGCACCAATATCCAATTTGGCTTAGGTGGTGGTTTGGAATGGGATCGCTATCGCCTGCAAGCAGGTTATGATTTTGGATTAAATAACCTCCAACGTACATCTATCGTACCTAATCAGAAATTGCAAGAGTGGGGTTGGATGCTGACCTTCGCCTACAAACTATAAATCTCACAAGTGTAGAACTAATTTTATCGGGAGGATAAGCGGTGGATAGGCAATAGATAGCCCTACGACGTGCTCCTATCAACCCGTTATGAACCCGTCAAGAACCCGTCACCCGTAGTAAGCCGCCCTCATTGGGGCGGCTTCTTTGTTGGTATAGTCTGACTAGTCGGACACGTCGGATATGTCAGACATGTCAGGCACGTCGAATTGGTCGGATAAGTCAGGTGTCTCTGACACGGCTGATGGGGTTGAACAAAAAAGGCAGGTCATTACGACCTGCCCGAAATGGATGAACTAAATTGATTGGCTAAATAGCTTAGCCAATCAATTAACTAAATGGATTAGCGGAGCAAATATGCTTGACCGTTTTGGATCACAATACCCTTATAGGTCTTATCAACCAAGCGGCCCAATACATCGTACATTGGAGCATTGAGGTCGAGCACAGCGTTTTTAACTACGTCCTCAACACCTGATGGGATAGGTTGTGCATCAGCCAAAGCAGTACGTGCAGGGATAACCAAACTGTTGTCTGCTGTAGGCATGGTGTACTTAGCAATGTGGCTAGGTCCCATAGCTACCAATTGACCTGCGTAGTCGAAGCTCAATTGATATACAACACTCAACTCATGCTTGAAGCTTTGAACATACTTGATATCAAGTTTTCCAACAGAATCCCATGCGCACTCAAATACTACGAATTGGCTTGCGTCGTCTTGCAATACGAGATACTTTTGGTCGTTGCTCAATGCCATAGCACCATCGTTGCTACCATTTACGTATGGAGCAAATGCATCATAGTGAGTAGAGAATTCGCACTCCTCGTTGAAGTTGTAGTAGCGAGCTGAGGTTGCGTAACTATTGTTACCACCTGCATAGCGGAGAGTAGAAACGAAGAATCCATGGTCTGTCAAGATAGGTTGACCATTCTTGTTTACAAGACCTGCAAGGTTGCTACCCTTACCATAAACCTCATTAGGAGCACCCTCCCATGTCTTAATGATAGAGCCATCCTCTTGACCAATGTTGTAAATCAAGATGTTACCCAGTGAAGAACCAAAGTCCTCGTTGTAAACGACGAGCTTAGACTCTGCACCCTCTTTGTAGATAGAGATACCTGCGGTAGAAGCACCTACGTTTACACCATTATTGGTGAATACGCCATTGCCATCGCGTGTACCTGCAAAGAATTGAGTAGCCTTGGTAGGATCAGCTGGATCTACGAGGTAGATACCACTATTAGGATCGCTATAGTCTGCTACGAACAATGTACCATCAGATGCTACGGCTGCACGACGTGGTACATTCCATGTAGCATCGGCATCTGTATAAGTATAAACAGCATCGTTGAGCTTGTTCATATCAGCATCAAGGATATAAAGACCCTTTTCAGTTTCGTTGATAACATAGTATTGACCGAAGTATTCTGACAATGGGTGTGCATCTACAGTACCATATGGTTTGGTAAATGCGCTATCGATAAGTTCCTCAACAAGACCAATACCTGGCACAGAAGCTCCTACGAGGCTCAATGCCCATGTTTCAGCACCAGCAGGAATAGCTGTCTCAGCTACAACCACTTTGTTTTCGCCTTCTACTACGCCATCTGCGATAGCTACGGTACCTACTTCAGCTCCATCAGCATAGAATACAAGTGAAGCATCAGCGATAGGTTGGTTAGCTACAAATGCGAAGGTGTAATCGCTGTTGTCCTTATATACATTGAGGCTGTGTGCGCTCACGCGAGCTACGATAGGTTGTTGTACGCCAGTGGTAGTATATGACCATACCAAACCATCTACATAAAGGTACAGGTTCAAGTCATTTCCATTTACGTATGCACCAGCACTAGCATGAGCGGTAGGAGCACCATAAGGCTCAAAGAAACCATAATCCAACTTTACTTCTACTGCTTTGTCTAGACCCTCGGTGATGTCAAAGAGTTTGATACCAGCTACGAAGCCTTCTTCATTCTCAAATGGAGTAACCATCATGCTCTTGCCAGCATACTTGAAGTAAGAAGCACCCTGGAACTTAAGACCGATAAGCTCAGCTGGGAACTCGCCAAGCACCTCAGGATCTACGTTAGGGGCAGCAGTCTTGAACTCTACTGGAGCCATCTTCTCAGCATCCATGATAAAGTCTTTCTTCTCGCCGCGTGGAGAGAGGGTAAGACGGAAGTCTACACCATCCTCAGCCTCGTCAAATACTGCAAGGTCGTTTGAACCTGAACCTAAGCAGTTACCAAAGTAAGCTTCGCTTGCCAACATACCATTTACCACACTATAGATGGTGAAACGTGCACCATTACCATAGCGGTGAACACCTGTAGAAAGGATGGTACAGTTGTCAGACATACCATTGAGCGCAAAGGTATAACCTTGGTCAGATTTGTATGAGTTGCTTGCAAATTGAGATGTGAACCACTCTACAGGATCAGCAAAGAAGTCATCCCAAATATAGAAGCGGGTAGTACCACGCTTGTAGCCAGATTCTACTACATCGTCGCTATAGTTACAACGAGTATAGTTTACACCTACGAGCTTGTTGTCGCAAGTGATAGCGATATCAGAGAGAGCAAGGTGATCACCTGGGTTGGTAGGATCAACAGGCACGATGCCTACGGTAGAGATAGTATCGAGCGTGCCAGTAGTGTTGTTGAGCACGTAGATATGTGCGGTACCATCCTCCTCGTGAGTGAGATAGAATACAGAGTCTGCATGTTGGATAGTGCGCTTAACAGTACCTTTAATCTTAGCAGTATTATCCTTTGGATCAAGTTGCTTCAAGTTGAACAACTCTGGTACAGCTGCGTAAGAAGGTTGTGCTGGATCTGGATAATCCATATAGATATTGCTCAAATCGACATGTGCAGTATCTTCCAAATATAGGAATGGATAGCTAGTTGCATTTGCCTCAACCACTACGGTTTGGTATTTGCGGTGAAGAGGTTTGTAACCGTCGATGGTAGCATTGAGTTTGTAGGTACCAGGAGCGAGGTTAGGGAAGTAGAACAGACCATTGTAGTTTTGATCTACGGTATAAGTAGCGATTTGCTCACCAGCCTCAGTGCTCAATGTAACAACAGCGCCATTCAAAGGTTTGTATTGGTCGTTGGTGTTAGCTGCATACTTGTAGAGATCGTGTGTGAAAGGTTTGTGCTCATCCTTTACAGTACCGAGGATATAACCATTGATCTCAGGGTCTGCTTTGAAGTAATCTACTACACCACGATAGTAACGAATACCCTCTTGCTTGCAGTAGTCTTGGTTCAACGCACGGTGACGAGCTGGTTGATAGGTGTGGAAGAAGCCCTCTACGAGGAAGCCAGGTACGCCATGGTGCAATACGCCGAGGTAACCAGTGTAGGTCTTACCAGATGATGGAAGAGTTGCGTCGTAGCTGCTGCCATAGAAGTTGATATCAGCCAAGATGTGCTTACTGGTCTCAGGGTCGCGGGTATCGTAGTTGTTAGGCTCCAATCCGTCCATTGAGCGGCACTCAAATGCATGGTACCAAGATGCTTTACACATATCCACAGCACCTGGAACAACGTGTGTACCATCGGTGTTACCGCGATAGAAGTATGAGAGGTAGTTTACGGTATTACCCTCTGTAGCAGCATTAGAGTGCACAGAGATAAAGTAATCCATATTGTTTGCCTCCGCCTCGTCAGCGATATCGAGCAAGCCACGGTTGTATTTCTCATAATCGGGAAGCTCTTGGTAAGCAGCCCATGTATAGTCAGGATATTCGCCATCTACTTTCTCATATGGCCAAGGACCAGATTGTGTACGAGACATGAGCACGTATGCGCCTGCAGCTTCCAGCTTGTCGCGGAGCTCAAGGCACTTCCAGAGGTTGGTGTTTGACTCGTAGAAACCACATGTGTCAGGCATACCTGTAGATGCCAAATTAGGATAAGGAATAGTAGCATTAGGACGGTCGTTAGGACCCCAACTACCGTGACCTGGGTTTACATAGATACGTTTGCCAGTCAAATCTGCAGCAAACATGGCGATGCTAACTACGCATGCAGCCATAATAAGTAATGTCTTTTTCATAGTAGTATGCATCATTTAACGTTCATAACATAGATTTCACCTTCTGAGGTAGAATAAGCTATCTTACCTGCAGCTGCTTGTGGGAACACAGCGATTTGCTCGCCATTGGTCAGCACTTGCTTCTCACCGTTCAAGCTATAAGCCACGATAGCAGACTCAAGGATCACTTCGCCATTGTCTTTGGTATCAGAAGCAATGATAATATTGTCGTTGTACCATACAGGAGCATAGCAGCTGTGAGCAATAAATTGGATGTTGCTGCCGTCGATGTTGCATACGAAGCAACCTACTGCGCTAATGTAGTAGCATACCTTTTGACCGTTTGGAGAAAGAGATGCCCAGTGGTAGCTATATTGCTCACCATTAGGAGAGAATACGCGGGTCACACCGTTCTCGGTGATCATCAATTGTTGATCTTTTACTGAGAAAGATGGACGCTCAACTTCAGCTACCATTGCAGCCAATGTGCGTTGGTTCTTAGCCACGGTTTGACGCTTTGCAGCCTCAAAGTTGTGGCGAACGATGTTGCTAGTACGGTTGCGCTTAGCATCGGTTACAACTTCGCGGTAAACCACTTCTTTGCCGTTTTGTGCGATTTGCACATTGTAGCCAGCACCATCTGCAGTTGTGATAGGGCTTACTTGTTTGCTCGCAAGGTCAAAGCGTTGCAGACCTTGGTTGCTAGTGTTGGTCAACAAGAGGTAGTCGCCTGTAGGGCTAAATGCAGCCACTTTCGCGTCAGCGTTCTTAGCTACGCGCTCAATGCTGCCCACCTCTAACAATTGTGCGCTTGCCATCATTGGGATAGCTAACGCCAGAAAAAGATAGACTTTTTTCATGATTGTTTGTGTATTAAAATGGTTAATTATTGATAGTTAAAAAATTTCTAGTTGGACTAGCGTAGCTAGTAGGATTAGTTATTAGACATCATAATCGCCTGCAAAGTTACATTTTTTTAAGGATATATACAAATAGTACAACGTCTTTTTGTATGAAATATGTTGCAAAACATAAAAAAAGAAAGTGCCTAACGATTTTAGGCACTTTCAGATATGTTTTCCCTTAAGGGAAGATTACTTACTTGAGCAAGAATGATTGACCGTTTTGGATAACAACACCCTTGTATGTCTTGTCAACCAAGCGACCTAATACATCATACATTGGAGCGTTTACATCCAAGCCTGCTTCTGCATAGATGTCCTCAACAGCGGTGCCGCCATCTACGATTACAGTCAAATGATCTTGGAAACCGCCGTCTTCGGTTGTAACAGTTACGATAGCTGTACCCTTTTGCAAACCGATAATCAATGCAGTATTTTGTACTTGAACTACGTCAGTATTAGAAGACTCCCAAATAGTGTTTTGGTTAGCTGCATTGGCAGGGATAATCTCGTATGCGATGGCATAGTTAGAAGATGTACCAATGTTCATCACACCGTCTGTACCAGAAAGGATCTTCACACCCTTTACAGAGATAGGAGCTACGGTGAGTACCAATGTATCAGAGTAGTTGCCCTCCATAGAAGTAGCAGAGATCTTAGTTGTACCGAGTTTGAGACCAGTTACCACACCTTCAGCGGTGATAGTAGCCACTGTCTCATCCTCAGACTTCCATGTTACCATCTTGTTGGTAGCATCAGCAGGGGTGAATACAACCAAATCAGAGAGGTCGAGAGTTGCGTCGATCTCTACAGTAGCGGTCTCAGCAGAGAGTTCCATACCTGTAACTGCTACGCCTTGTACCTTAGCTACGGTCAATGCCTTCTTAGCAGGAACAACAGTGTTGTTAACCTCCTTAGGTAATGTTACTACGAATACGCCTGCGTCACCAGTACATACGATGTTACCTGCATAATCCCAGTTCATTTGACGGATCTTAGCGATACCATGGTTGATAGTATATTTGAGTGTCATTACTGGTTTGTCGCCTTCCCATGCGATATCAAATACAAGGAACTCTTGTGAACCACCATTGAACACGAGAGTTGACTCGTCAGCAGAAACTGCATAACCACCTGCATTAGAACCAGTGATGATGTCTTTATACTCCTCAGAAACAGCAGACATTTGCTCGGTGCCATCGTTCGAGTAGAACTTGAGTGCGGTAGCAGAAGCATTGCTTTGACCTTCCTCACGAACTTGGCTTACGAAGAAACCGTGGCTAGTACCCCAAACGTTACCCTCGGTGTTACCTTGACCAGTCAGAGTGTAAACAGCTGATGGAGCAGTCTCCCATGCGCGGAGAATAGAGCCATCCTCTTGACCGATATTGTAAACAGCCACACCGTTCTTAGGCAATGTACCAGCTTGATCCTCATTATAAACGAAGAGTTTTACCTCGTTACCATTGTGGTAAACGTAGCAACCAGGAGTAGAAGAACCAGTGTAAACACCATTGTTGCTGAATGCACCACTGCTTTGACGTGCACCTGCGAAGAATTGGGTGAAGTTTTGGGTCAAGTCTGCTGTGTTAGCTACATAGATACCTGAGTTACCATCCGCCCAATCAGCGATATAGAGATAACCCTCACGGTCCATACCCATACGAGTTGGGTTACCAAACTTAGCTACACCACCCTTGTAAACTTCAGTATGAGTCTTAGCGAGGTTTTGGTCGAACTCCCAGATACCGCTCTTAGGAGCGTTAGCTGAAGTAGAAGAACCTGCACGGTGCATTACATAGATCTTACCGAATGTCTCCGTTTCTGGGTTAGTATTAACTGCATTGAAGAGACGAGAAGTAGAAGACTCGATGAGTGACTTCTCTGATGCTACGATACCGAAGTTAGCGATAGCATCACCAGTCAAGTCGAGTGCCCATGTGAATACATCGCCACCCTCGCCTGGCAACATGTCAGCAGCCAACTCGAATGTGTTAGCACCCTTCTTCACGTCAACTACTACGCGACCAGCCTCTACGCCCTCTTTATAGAATACAAGAGCAGCAGCCTTAGCATCAGAGTTAGCGTTGTAAGAGAAGGTATATACACCACCATTATTGGTTACATTCAAGTCGTAAGCCACGATTGCTGGAACCACTGGTTGAGCCACACCTACGGTAGTGAATTTGCTAACGGTATTGTCAGCTACGAGGTAGAGGGTCAAGTCTGCATCTTTCACTTGTGCAAAAGCTGCGGTATAAGTAGCCTCACTAGCTTCGAGAGTAGTATTGGTAGTCTTGATGAGTTGTGCTTTGTCCACACCTGCAGTGATGTCATATACTGCTACACCTGTGTTCTTGCCTTCAGCATCCACTGTAGGAGCTGCCATCATAGCCTTGCCTGCATACTTGAAGTAGTTAGGAGTGTGGCTCACGAATGGCATTGTACCTACGATAGTAGGAGCTGCCTTGGTGGTAGCAACGATTTGCCACTCAATAGCAGGAGTCAAAGAAGAACTCAAGATAAAGCTCATGCTGTCGCGTGGAGAAACCACCATCTTCATATCTGTGCCGTGTGTCAACTCGGTTACGCCATTAGGTTGGTTACGCAATGCGCCAGCCACCATACCATCTGAGATGCTATAAATAGCGAAACGTACAGCTTTGCTGCTACCAGTAGTAACGGTGGTAGCTGCGATAGTACCATCGGTCAATGTACCTGAGTAAGCGAAGGTGTTACCTACGTATGCGTTGTTGTAGTTACCAGCGGTCTCGTTGTTAGCGTGTGCTTGCCACAATGCGCCGGTCCAACCCTCAGCAGTCTTCTCCCACTTGTAGAGGTTCCACTTGTTGGATGGGGTGAAGCTTACTGCCTCCTTGTTACAACCTACAAGTACACCCTCTGCGGTAAATGCGATATCAGAAAGTTTCAAACCTTCAGCACCTACACATGTACAGAAATCAGTTGGCAACTTAGCCTCCACAACGCCATACTCGTTAACAACGGCGAGGGTAGGGTTCTTCTCAGCATCTACTGCCAATACATACATCATACCATCGCGATAGAGTACGCGGCGGATGGTTTTGTCAGCAAAGAGTACATCCATATCTTTGTCCACATAAGCTTGCTCCATCTCGAATACGCTAGGTACGCCGAGGTAAGCGGGTTGCTCAGGGTTAGGATAGTTGGTGTAAATGATTGTAGGAGGTACATAAGCTGTATCAGTCAAATAGATCATTGGATAAGTAGTCTCGTTAGCCTTCACAGTGAGAGCTACTTTTTGATCTTGTGCCAATGGGTGGTAACCTGGGCAAGTAGCATCCAATGTATAGTCATCGCCTGGCTCAAGACCCTCGAATACGAAGATACCGTTGTAATTGTTATCCACTTGGTAGCGTGCTACCTCTACACCCGCTTTCTTCAAGACAACCTCAGCACCGTTACATGGTACCCATTGGTCGTTGGTCTTAGGGGTATAGGTGAACAAGCTGTGGTTCATCTTGTTGTATTGGTCCTTAACAGTACCTACGATATAACCAGTAGTTTCTTTCTCAGCACCATAGTAATTGATAATAGCGCGGTAATAGTCAAGACCCTCCATGTGGCAGTAGTCTTGGTTCAACGCACGGTGACGAGCTGGTTGGCAGGTGTGGAAATAGCCCTCAGAGAGGAAACCACTAGCACCATGCTTCATTACGCCCAGGTAACCTTGGTATGTTTTGCCATTGATGGTAAGGCCACTATGACTGCCGTAGAAGTTCCAGTCACCACGGATATTCAGAGCGGTAGAAGAAGCTACATCAATACCTGCCTTCATGATTTTGAGTTTCTCCTCGTTGGCAAGTTTAGCTTTCTCGTAGCTACCTTGTACATATTCAGCGCCATCTACAGAGTTTGCGCTACCATAGTTGTCTGGACCACGATAAAGCATCAATGGGAAGTTTGCAGTGCTACCCTCAGAGTTTGCATTAGAGTGTACAGAGATAAAGTAGTCCACGTTATTCTCTTCTACCTCGCGGCAAATTTCGCTTAGACTACGGTTGTACTTCTCATAATCAGGGTGAGCATAGTATCCATCGGTATATTGCCAACCGATAGTAGGGTCAGCAATTGATCCACCCTTATTGTAGGTGTAGTCTGGATAGTCACCATTTTTCATTTCGTATGGCCAAGGACCACTTTGTGTACGAGAGTAAACTACTTCAGCACCTGCAGCCTCAAGCTTTGCGCCGAGGTACATACATTTCCAAAGGTTGGTGTTTGACTCATAGAAACCGCAAGTATCAGGCATACCTGTGGTAGGCAGGTTTGGATATGGAATAGTAGCCATTGGGCGGTCGTTTGGACCGAAGCTACCGTGACCAGGGTTGACATAGATCTTAATGCCAGTCAAATCCTTTGCTGACATTGACATGGTTAGCAGCACTGCTGCTAAGAGCATAAAACACTTTTTCATAACAGTCTGCTTATTTTACGTTCAACATATAAATTTCACCCTCGATGGTAGAAAATACGATAGCGTTCTTGCTTGCATATGGATACATAGCAATCATATCATCGTTGGTCAATACTTGCTTCTTACCATCCAATGTGTAGGCTACAATCTTAGAAGCGGTGGTAAAGTGACCATCATCTTCGTCAGCCATACCAATAATGGTATTGTTGTCCAACCATTGTGGTGCACGGCAATCGCGACCAATGTATTGTGGGTGGCTACCATCGATATTAGCTACCCAGCAACCATTACCACATACGTAGTAGCACAATTTAGTTCCATCTGGAGATACTATAGGCCAGATGTAGCTGAGGTGGCTACCATTAGGTGCCAATGTAGTGGTCAAACCATTGCGTTTCAATACGATAAGACGATTTTGGATTGAAACGGTAGTCAAGTTGTCAGATGTAGCCATGTGGCTTGCAGTGCGTTGTGCGCGAGCAACGGTTGAAACCTTCTCGGTGGCAAGATTCTTGCGAACGATGTTGTGCTTACGCAAGTTGTCTTTTCCAATGTGGGTCTCACGGTAAACCAACTCTTGTCCATCTTTACTAATTTGGACATTGAAACCTGCACCTTCTGCGGTAGAGAGTACAGTCATGGTTTGGCTTGCCAAGTCGTAACGTCGCAAACCTTTGTTAGCGCCCGAGGTTAGCAAAATGTAATCACCGTCAGGACTTACACCTGCTACCTTCATCTCTGTTTGCGCAGAGATTGGCAGTTTGTGCATTGATACCACTTCGAGTACCTGTGCACTAGCAGCTAAACTCATCAAGCAAGCTGCTACAAAAAGCATTGTTTTTTTCATGCGTTTTGATTTTAAAGTTAATAAAGATTGTTAATTAAAAAAAGTTTTGTTTATCGAATGATTTTAATTCGTTGTCCGTTTTGTTGGATAATAAATACGCCATGTCCGACGCTTTCTACATCTGTTCCTACCATGCGACCCATAATGTCGTAAATACGTGTGACATTGTCGGTTACCACATGTTCGATGGCGCTATTCAATCCCTTCCATTGTGCATACAAGGTACCTTTCCAGCCAGCAGGAATAGCTATCACAGGGTCGCCTATCACGGTGGCTGTAGTGTACCAGCCCAAGAATGCATAACCATCTGGGTGGGTTGGAGTAGGCAGGATGTATGTCTCATCCACTTGGCTTGGTAATACCACATCTGCCTCGTTTGCGTGAGGGTAATATGCTCCCCATGCCTCTGGCTTACCAGCCTCGGTAAAGTCCACGGTACTACCTGCGCGATAGCCATCTACGCGATAAGCTGCATCCGTGCAGTTGAAGAACGAATAGAGGTTGTATCGCCAATCGTTGTCACTACTGATACTTTCGTCTTGCGCTGCGGCTTCTGCTAACATATAATCGCGTAGCCATGCCCAATCAACAGATTGTGTCATAAAGTCTTTTGCTAATCCACCTTTGCTGTTCCAGTTGATCCATGTGAAACCCAATACATCATTCATTGCGCGGTCACTGGATGGTACAAATCCTGCATACATGTTCTTATAAAAAGCCACATAGTCAGGTTTCCATTCTTCCCACAATTGTTCGTTGGTAGGCACTACCACCTCTTTTAGTGTACCTCCATTTAGCACCCAAGTAATCTCGGTAGCATTCGGATCCGACTCTGGGAATTTACCCTCGTTCCATACTGCTGCTTCATGCTCCATACCGAAGCGGTCGTAGGTGCATACTGCCACAGTCATGTCGGCCAAACCATTTACATCCAACTCGCATGCTGTGCCGTATACCACGCGGCGCAAGTATTGAGGGTCCTTGTGCGCTGTCTCAAAATCCAATCCCTTAGGATATGCATATACTGTAAATCGCTCTGCAGTAGCATGTTGCCATGTTATCTGCTTGCCCGAAACGGTTAGTTGGGTAGGAGCATCCAAGTCGTCGGTCACTTTCCAATCCATAGCAGGTGGCAGGGCCTTGTAGATGAAGTGTGATTCTGCAAGGTCAGTTGACATTTGTCGGTAGGAGGTAGTGTTATAGAACACAGAACCTGTGCTACCCGACGATAGGTTCTTACGGTTGGCAGTGATCTGCTTCTGAATCTCTGCTACACCCTCCGAGAATCCGCCATCCACGGCGCGGTATGCGGCTTGTGATGAGAAGAAATGCACCTTTTTGCCATCTGGCAACAAGTCAGAGAAGTGCTGACACACATCTTTTGCCCACCATTCGCATAGTACATCATAGTCTTGTCCTGAACTGGTAGTTGCCCAGTACAATTGTGGATTGATATAGTCCACATAACCATTCTTAACCCACTCTACAGGGTTACATGCCTGCACATCATAGTCGTCCAGACCTGTGATACCACTTGGCAGTGTCAAACCGTAGGCTTGTGCTGCTTTTTTCTGTGTTGTCCAGATTCCAAACGAACCCATACCAAAGCGTACCCAAGGTTTCACCACCTGAATCGAGTCATAGAGCATCTTCATGCACTTGTCCACGTTCTCGCGACGCCAGTCATCCAGTTTATCGCCATCGCCATTCACGTCCGTCACCTGATCGGCATTGTAGTATGCTGCTTGCGATTTGGCATCTTCTGTGGTAGTGCCGCCATAAGGGTAGAAGTAGTCGTCCATCAAGATACCATCTACATCGTAGTTGTTGACGATTTCCATCAGCACCTTTATTACATACGCGCGCGCGTCTGGGAAACCGGGGTCGATGATTTGACCGCTGAACGAACCGTTATCATATTTGATAATCCATTCACCTGCATTTTGCCACACCTTATCCGTTGTGGCTATTGTGCCCGAACTAGTTACGCGAAATGGGTTTACCCATACATGCAACTCTAATCCGCGCTTGTGTGCCTCTTCCACTGCAAAAGCCAATGGGTCATACCCTGGGTCTTTGCCGCGGGTACCAGTCAAGACGGATGCCCAATCTTCATATGACGACTTGTAGGTGGCATCCGACAGCGAACGTACTTGCATACATGCTGCATTCAGATTGCCTGCTACCATCTCGTCAAAGATGTCGGTCATCTCTTTCTTTTGTTGCTCACGCTTGCTATCGCTGGTTGCTTTGGTCTTAGGCCAGTCGATAGAATAGTGAGTTGTAAACCATGTAGCACGAAATTCGTGTTTCAATTCCTCAGCACGAACACTCGTTGCCAAAATCAGTAGGATAAATAGGAGTCGAAAATGTTTCATGTATTATAATTGTTTTTCAAAGGTAATACGATTGTAATATTTGGCTATTCCATAGCACCCCAAGGATGGTCAGTCCTGCTATGATCAGCACATACGTTGTGCCGCTTGCTACAGATGGCTTTTGTATGGGTAACAACATGGCTGCACCCATGCCCACAAACACTCCGCCAAACACTGCCCACATTTGCCATGTGAGATGGGGGATATTTTCCAGCCACATCCATTCCATCCATCCCGTATAGTGTAGCACCACCATTAGTATCACGCGTACGGCAATCGCCATCAGCGATGCTATCCATACGCGCCAACTCATATAGCCCTTAATCAGCAGATAGCCCCAGATCATCAAGACACCTGTAATCATGATCGATTGTAGTGGTGCCAACATACAGCATATCAGTGTTGCCAAAAAGGCTTCTTCGGTGGCTTCTTGTTGGAAGGTCTTCTTTTGTAGTACCAGCAATGCAGATAGTACACCCAAAATGACCAAATGTGCCTGCCATGCACTATGCAACATAGGTACAGCAGACATCACAAACCATGAGGTAGATAGGATAAAGTGTGAGGGTAGGTTGGTCAGACCACCCTTGTAGAAGTATCGAGTCCAAAGCAGACTATTGATCAGTGTTAGTCCCAGTGTGACCCAAACCACACCCACTGCTTCACTACACAATATACTTGGCACCCACATCAGTCCTCCGAGAACGAGCAATATACCCGTTCTCAAAGGACTATTCTGTGCGATATTTCTCAAAAAATACTTCATGCCTATAGCCTATAACCTATAGCATCAATCTACAAATCCGCAACGCTTCATGTGGTGCTTAGGATCTGCATCTTTGCCGCGGAACTCTTGGTACAGCAACGCTGCATCGCGTGTGCCGCCTTGCTCCAAGAGGTGAGCGAACTTCTTCGCCATCTCTGCATTGAAGATGTCGCCTGTCTCTACGAATGCTGCAAACGCATCGGCATCCAACACCGCTGCCCAAGTATAGCTATAGTAACCTGCGGCATAACCTGTGGTGAAGATATGGTTGTAGAAGGTGGAGCGATAGCGGGTGATGATCTCTGGGATCATGTGCATCTTCTTCATGGACTCAGCCTCGAATGCGTTCACATCAAATGCCTCGGTGGTGGTCATCTTGTGATAGTCCATGTCGAGGATAGACGAGCTTAGCAACTCGGTTTGTACAAAACCTTGGTTGAAAGTACCTGCCTTGTTGATCTTAGCCACCAACTCCTCTGGAATCAGTTCGCCAGTTTGGTAGTGGAAGGCGTAGGTCTTCAATACCTCTGGGTGGTAGCAGTAGTTCTCCATGAATTGGCTTGGGAGCTCCACGAAGTCGCGTGGGGTGTTGGTGCCAGCCAATGATTGGTAGGTGGCTTTCGACATCAAGCCGTGCAATGCGTGACCAAACTCATGGAAGAGGGTGCTCACGTCGTCCATTGAGAGCAATGATGGATTGCCTGCAGTAGGCTTGTTGAAGTTACCCACGTTGATGATCACTGGGCGATGATCTACGCCGTTTGCATCAATGTATTGGTTGCAGATATTGTTCATCCATGCACCTGGACGTTTGCCAGCGCGTGGGAAATAGTCGGTATAGAGGATACCTACCAAACCACCATCGGCGTAGGTCACTTTGAATACCTCTACCTCTGGGTTATACACTGGCATACCCTCCAGTTTCTCAAATTGCAAACCAAACAACTTGGTTGCCAAGTCAAATGCACCCTTGCGTACGTTGCTGAGCTCGAAGTATGGCTTCAACTCTTCCTCGTTGAGGTCGTATTTTGCTACGCGCAGTTTCTCGGCGTAGTACCACCAATCCCATGGTTGGAGTTTCTCGCCTGGCAGGTCTTGGTCCATCAGCTTTTGCAACTCAGCTGCCTCGCGCTTGGCTGCTGCCAAGCTTGGTGCCCATACCGACTCCAAGAATGCATCTACTGTCTTTGCATCGTGTGCCATGCAGTCTGCCAAAATGTAATCGGCTGGGTTGGTGTAGCCAAAGAGTTGTGCTTTCTCCACGCGCAATTGCATGGTCTTGATGATCACCTCTTTGTTGTCATACTCGTTGTCGTGGTTGCCGCGGGTGGTGTATGCCATCAGCAGTTCTTTGCGCAAGTCGCGATTCTCGCAGTATTGGAGTACTGGAGTGAAGCTGGTGCGCTTTGGGGTAAACAACCATGCGTCTGGACGACCAGCGGCTGTTGCCTCCTCTTTCGCTGCTGCCTTGGCACTCTCTGGAAGACCTTTGAGTTCTGCCTCATCGGTGATAAAGAGTTGATATGCATTGGTCTCTGCCACTACGTTGTTGCCGAATTGCAGAGAGAGTAAGCCCAGTTCTTGGTTGATTTCTTTCAATCGTGCTTTCTTGTCCTCTGGCAAGTTGGCACCATTGTTGGCAAATGACTTGTAGGTCTCGGTGAGCAAACGCATTTGCTCATCGTTGAGGCCGAGTGTCTCGCGCTCATCATATACGGCTTTCACGCGTTGGAAGAGTGCGTCGTTGAGGATAATACCGTCGCTGAGTGCAGAGAGTTTTGGAGAAACCTCTTCTGCGATAGCGTTCATCTCATCGTTGCCGTCAGCTTCGATTACGTTGAAGAACACACCAACCACCTTGTTGAGGAGTTCACCACTGCGGTCGAGCGCCTCGATGGTGTTGGCAAAGGTAGGTGCCTCTGGGTTATTAGCGATAGCAGCAATCTCTGCTTCGTTCTCTGCGATAGCTTTCTCAAAAGCAGGCAGATAGTGTTCGATTTTCACTTTGTCGAAAGCAGGTACACCAAATGGGGTGTTCTGCTCTACGAGCAATGGGTTGTCATTCTTACATGCCATAAGTGTTACGAGCATCATGCTCAAAAATAAGATTTTCTTCATTGTTGTTATGTTTTTGTTATTGTATTTTCACGTTTTTCCGCATTGACTCGCGTATCATGCTGCGCAACTCCGCCGACTGCGTATCCGCCTTGCGGTGGAAGAGTGGTTTGAAGTCCTTGGCGAACTTACATGGTGCCAACTTAATGTCCAAATCGTCTAGTGTTCCCGACACATTCACACCTAGATAGATAGGCGACAATACGTTGACGTCGTAGTTGAAACTCATATCTAGGTTGTGTCGTCCGCCCAGTGCCACCATGTAGTTGTCCATGGATACGCAGAACGGATATACATCGATCTCTTTCTTGTACAATGTGATCTCCGCTGAGAGACTATCCACCTTGTTCTCGGTCTTCTTGCTAAAGAGTAGCAGTTTGGAGATCTTGTCAAATGTCTCGTTATCCATAACCACGAGGTCCTTACCAAAGATGCTGGCTGCACCGCGTAGGGTAGATGGTTTGATTTCGTATTGTGCGTTTGTATATGTCTCCGCTGCCAAGTGGAACTCCGCTTCGCCCTTGAAGGCGCTCAACATTGGCATCATCGAATCTAGTTGCGGAATCATGCCAATCAGCTCTTGGATATTGATATCAATCATGTGGTAGTCAAATCCCACATAGATATGATTTCTGCGTGGTGTGCGGTACATGGCGGTGAGTTGCAGTTTGGCTGCGTTGCAGATAAAGCCCATCTCCTCGATTACCAACACCCCATCTTTTATATATACTTTTCCGCCCAAGTTGCGTGCTATTTGGTTCATCACATATGCCTCTTTGATGCGGGTGTTGAGTGCCAAATCCACATTCATTGGCACCAAGAATGGCTCCGTCTCCTCTTCCTCTAAACTGTAGGCACTTGCGCCGTCCTGTAGCGGCTCTGCCGCGTTCTCTAAACTAGCCTCTTCCTCGCTTCCTTCGTCTGCTGACAGCAGTGCCAACAGTTCGTTCACATCTGTCTTTTCGCTCTCGAAGGTCAATTCGCCTTCCAATACGCCTCTGTTGCGCATCCAACGACCGATGTTCTTCAACTCGCCTGTCAGGGCGAAGTCGCTGTTACCGATAAGGATTTTCGATTGCTCAATCTTGCAGTCGCGGTTGGTATAGGTGAAGTCGATCTCTGGTACGGTGATTTTCTGCTCCCAGTCAGCCAATGCCACCTCTGCCTCGTGCATGTCCACCGATAGTTGTGGGTTCCATTTCAGCAATAGGTTGTCGCCACCGCGTTTGTTGTAGCGTGCTGCGGCACTCATGGCCACTTGCCCCGTCTTCACCTGCATATCCTCGCCCATCTGTGCTTGTAGGGCTGCGGTTTGCAAACTGGCTTGCAAGCGAGGTGCTTGCAGTTTGGCGGTGAGGGTGGATGGTTGTATATCCACTTGAATATCGGTGTAGTAGCCTTTGGCTTGGTCAAACGTCACTTGTGCATCCAGCACTGGCATCACGCTAGTGTCTTGCATGTGATAGGCTACGTATGCCTTCAGGTCTGGGTGCGCGATAGTCATGTCCATGCTATCCATCTGTGCGCGCAGTTGCGCATCCGACTGCAATGCTATTGTGGCATGCAACCATGGGTCATCGCCTAAGATATTATTTGCTTCCACAGCGATATTGGTCTTGCCAAAGCCTGCGGATAGAGGTGTGTCCATGCTCACCTCGCCACCGTCGGTGTGCAAGGTGGCAGCCAACCAGTTTACCTCGCTGCGCGAAGGACGGCTATTTGGTATTTGGAATTGCAATCTGTTGTTTGGCAATGTAGCGGCCATGCCGTCTGCGCGGTAGTTCACGCCGATGAGCTGCACATCGCCTGTGATTTTGCCTTTCTCCAATTGCATCGCCATAAGGTCGTCAAGGTACATCTGCACGCTTGCATTGCCTTTTACGCGACCTGCCACTTGCATATCTTTTGGCAAGAACGCTTTGATGTCGGCTATTAGCACATCCATGTCGGCACTCACATCTGCCCACAGTTTGCCCAATGGGTCTTTCACTGTGCCCTGAGCTTGCAAATCGGTGTGCTTCACATGGGCGGCCAAGTTATGAACGAGCACCTTAGAATCATCACCCTCTGCCATGTTGAGTTTTGCTGTGGCATCCAATGTGCATGTGCCTCCTTTCACCAGTTGTGTGATATCTTTGTCGAGTGTTATTGGTAGCAATGCCAGTACCGAGTCGATTGCCCAGTCGTTGAGCGTCAAGCGCATATCTGTTTGCAGGGTATCGCCCAGTTCTGCCCAACCGTTTAGTGCCAACTCTAAGGCGTTGGCTGCCAAGTGTGCATCGCGTAGGGTTACGCGCATAGCTGCCATGTCCACGGCTGCGGGGATAGTAGCATTTACGCGCAGGTCTTGCGCCATCTGCTCGCCACCGATGGTGGCATCTATGTCGGCAACCTGAAGTGATAGCAGCATGTTCTCCCAGTTGGCTACGGTAGCACCGATGGTTGCTTCGCGCAGAGCGATGTCCATCGAGTCGGGTTCGCTGAGGTAGCGCAATTGTTGAGCAGAGATGTGCAGTTCATCCACCTTGATGGCGTTGAAAGGCAATGCCATAGAGGTCGAGTCTTCGCCTTTCGTCTCTTCGCCTTTCGCCTCATTGCCTACTAAGATGTTGTAGTTGGCTCTGCCATCGGCGGCTACGTAGATATTGGCTTGTAGGTTAGGTGCTGATAAGGTATGTAGGGTGAGGTTGTTGTGGGTTAGGAAGTCCACCACGTCCACGCTCACGGTCATTTGTGGTATGGCTGCTACGGTATCGCTAGGAGCACCCTCCATAGGGTTGATAAGCACTACGCTGTCGATGCTCAAACCAAAACGTGGAAAAGTAGAGAAGAAGGTCAGTTCTACCTTGCCAATCTCATGTTCACACTTCACATATTCGCTTGCCACCCCGCGCACGATAGGAGTCAGTCGCTCAGGGGTAAATACCACCCATACTGCCGCAGCGATAGCCAATACCACTACGCCGATGATACTGCCCAATGCGATACCGAATATCTTCAATGCCTTCTTCATGCCTCTAACCTCTCACCTCTAACCTCTCACATAAAATCACTTCTCTACAACCTTCGCGAGTTTTGTCAGGGTTCCAAACTCATTCTTGTAGTGCAGTTCGGTGTCGGTGAGTTTTACCATCACATACACCTTTGGAATATCCGCGCCGCCGTTGTCCATTAGGTGGATCTCGGTCAGATCGCTTTGCACGAGTTTGTACTTAAACCAACCATTGCCGTATGGTTTGAGGTCTGATTCGAATATATCTTCGCTCTCGTCCCATTGGCGACCATAGTTGTACTCGCCAGTCTCATCTGCCTCGTTGGTAAAACGAACAAAGGCTTCGGTGCCTTCTTCTTGCCACAAACCGAGCAAGTCTGCTTGCTTGAATGTAGGTTCTTCGTTGTTAGGACCAAAGCACGAAGTCATGGCAATGGCTACCATGGCTAAAACGGTTGAAAAAATGAGTTTTCTTGTCATATACACAGTATAGTTAATAAAATCGCGCAAAGTTACGATTTTTTTTTCAAATACACAAGTATTTGCTATTTATTTTTTAATTTAGGGATCTGTATACTATGAGATTCCTTGAGCGCGGCAGGATGTTCTTATCTCCCTTCGGTCGAACGATCGGCTTCGCCGTACGTTTTAATCAGTGTGTCCCGTCCTGAAAAAGGTTTACACATACAACAATAAAAATGTGTCAAAAATTAAGATTAAGTATTATGTGTAAACAGGAAAAATTCCCCACAACTCTTCAACGCAAGAGTTATTCTTTGTCAGAAAAGCAATCCATTCTTGAATTATATTTTCAATCAGGGATTAACTGTCGTCAATTTGCGATTCAACATGGTTTAGAGTATAAAACCCTTTGGAATTGGGTATCCTCTTGCAAAAATGCAGAAAAAGATGTACCTTTGCACTCTAAATCACTGAGTATGGATGTAAAATCAGAAATGCTGGAGCAACTCCGTGCAGAAAACGAGAAGCTTCGTCGCAATCTTGAATTTGAGCGTTTGCGCGTTCGCGCTTATGAGCGTTTAATTGAGATTGTCAAGGAAGAAGATGGCATCGATGTATTAAAAAAAGATGGTGCCAAACAGTAGACAGCCTGAGCACAGAGTGTCGAGAACAAACTATCCTCACTCTGTGCCAACTGTTTGGCAAATCTCCTCAGGCATATTACAAACACAAGCGTCGTCCAATAAGCGAGAAAGCCGCAGAAAGTGAGGTATTAGAGATTGTGCATTATTACCGCAGTCTTATGCCGTTGATAGGCGGATTAAAACTGTATGTCATTGCCCAAAGCATTATGGGTAATACATTGCCTTTGGGGCGTGATCGTTTCTTAAGTTTCTTACATCGTCACCACCTCATTATCCCTCCTCGCAAGCCAAGGCATACAACTAATTCTAATCATATTTACATGAAGTATCCTAATTGCGTAAAAGGTATTAATGTGCTGTATGTCAATCAAGTGTGGGTAAGCGATATCACCTATATCTATACCATTGATGATGGTTTCTGTTATTTGCATATGGTAACGGATTATTACTCTCGTGCCATTTTAGGTGCCATGGTTTCTCCCACCTTAGAGACGATCTACTCCCAACAGGCATTACAGCAAGCAATAGACCGTGCAGGAGGTGGTAATTTATGCGGCACAACACACCATTCTGATAGAGGGGTACAATATGCTAGTGACGCCTATGTGCTATCGTTGAAAGAGCATCATATCCGCATCAGTATGACAGAGGATAGTAATCCGACGGACAATGGTTTAGCAGAGCGTGTGAATGGTATTTTGAAGACAGAATGGATATACAATCGTCCAGCATACAAGAACCTGCAAGAGGCACAAATAGAGATAGCGCATATCATAGATATATACAATAATATCCGCCCTCATCGAAGCATTAATATGCGTACGCCTATGAGTGTTTATCTGCAAGAAGAAAGTCGCACTCCGAAAACAATTTGGGAAGAGCAGAACTGGGGGAGAGCTGCCCCTTCCTCTCTCTGCCACGCGTGGCCGTGTGAGGAAGGGTAATACTATCATCGAATAAAATAATAAACCATCATTTGTATATATCAAGAAAATGTATTACCTTTGCATCAGAATTGACAAACAACAACCTATCAAGGATACTTAACAACCTTTTTAGGAAACATATCAAAAAGTTTCGATTCTTAAGAAACCTTTCTAGGAATAGTGTAAACCTCTTTCAGTTTTAATCA
>JBGVMY010000014.1:0-188449 GCA_045124995.1 Paludibacteraceae bacterium
CTTTTGATTTTCTGCTCGTATCTTTTTGATTGTCAGTTGGTCACAGAGCTCGCTATGCTCCCTCCCTCCGCACAAAAATCTACTAAGCATAAATCTCAAAATCTCTATAAAGCAATTTATAGAAGTGCCCTTACTTCCTGCTATTAGCATGAAGTCGCGCCAAAGTTTTTCTAAGTCCTTCGGAATTGCAAAATGTCCTTCGGAATTTGCTGGTTCTTCGAACTATTTCGATGTCCTTTGGACTGTTTTTATTCCACGAAACCTGCTGCTAGATTCTTCGAAACATCATAGGTTTTGCTCCGCTATTCTTTGAATAGCTTTTCCAGTCTGCCTTTGGCATCCTGATCAAAACACTGCGCGAGGATCATTCTCGCGCAGGAATGACTGTGGAGAAGAACCATTGTAAAATGATCATCGTCATAAAATGCTCATTGTAAAAATCATGTTTTGGTCAAGACGCGACAGCGGATTGATAGAGATATACATGGTATATCGAACCAAAACCGATAGTTAGTACGGAGTACATTAGAGATTACGAGGTACATTGTAATATTTCAAAGAACTATGAAAACGGTTCGAAGAGCCATGAAAGATTTTGGCGCTAACCATCAGACGAAGGCTGAGGGAAGATAAGGGGTTAAGACAGGAGCAGCGATGTCGCACATCGGCTGCTGTGGATTAGCCCATTATCTGCGATGCGCTACGAAGTAAGCATCAAGCGCCAAAGTATCCCTAGATTTTTGAATATTTTTGTAGGGAGCGGAGCGAGCGTATTTTTGTTTAAAACTACTCCCTTGCAAATCACTCTACACCTCCTTGTACATGAGATTGAAGATAAACCCATACAGCGTCAAGAGGCGTTCGTAGGGTGAGATCTCTTTGCTGGTGCGAGAGACATACCGCTTCCATTGGCGAGTGTACATCTTGGTTAATACTGGGTCGCGTAGCACGGACCAGGTAGCGTGCAAAGCGAGGGTGAAACGAACTTGAGTGGTCATCTGTTTGATCTGATTAGTCTTCATAGCAGTTGTGAATTATTGAATTATATTGTTGAATAATTGTGGGCTTTTGATTGGAGCCGTATTAGTCACCACCATTAGTATGTATAATTCCCCTTAATAGGGGGAATAATACTAATGGGGACTAGGCTCCATATTAAAAGATGTTAGGTATTGTGGGTAGATTAAGGAGTGAAAGCGGTAATGCACTATTCTCGTAATATACCTCATTTCCTACTGTTTTTTTCTTAAACAACCCGAGTTCATGGGCTTGTTTCAATAGTTCGAAATAGGCCTCTTTGCAGGTGATTTCAGGTATGCATCGCATAGCTTTGTTGTAGAAGTCTTGTTTGAGCATACTCTTCTCATTTCCAAAGATCTTTGGCATGATTTTGGCTGCGTCAATCTGCTTGGAATAATCCACATCCTCTCGCCTGATCGCCTCTTCACCTCTCGCTTCAATTACAGGCAACCCCTCATTATCCACCGTAAACCTCAGTTTGTGGGTGATGTCATATTTGCGCGTAGCTATTTGATGCATGGTGAAAATGCGCGTATCTGGGTCTTTCTGACACTCGTAGGTCTCAAAACTTTTGTTCTGTAGCTCGGTACCTAATGCGCCACGCAAAGTCTTGTCTTCCAGTGACTTGTTTTGGTGTAGCACGCATACAATACAGCTGTTGTGATAGGAGGCTATACCCAGCAATTTTTCTAGCACTGTCTGTGCCTCTTGGTAGTTGTTGATATCACCTACCACATCGCGTATACCATCAAAGATCACTAGGTCAGGTTGATTCATGCTTATGCAGGTGAGCACCAGCGTGAGGCGCTCTTGCCAATTATCCGCACGTAGGTTATAGACAAAATACTGATTGTCGGGGATAGACTGTCCAATGAGTGATGCAATGCGTATGCACAGAATCTCTTGGGTGGAATCAGCACTCTGCTCAGTATCTATCCAAACCACTTTCATGGGCTCATCTTGTAGTCGCTCTATTCCCATGAGTTGGCGTTTGACGGCAAGTGCCATAAGGATGCTGCATACATAGGTTTTTCCTGACTTAGCCTTGCCCGTCAAAGCTACTAGTTCGCCACGAGCGAAACATGGGATGTCATTCCATTTGAAGAGGAACTGATGAGGTCGCACCTCGGTGGAAGGGGTGATGCGTCGTGCATCGATTGTTTCAAAAATATTCATCTGTGTAGTGTAATGTCTATCGTTTATGGTGTATAGGTGGGGTGCTAGAGGCACCAATAGTAGTTTTCGCTGAGCCACTCGCGGACGATCTGCTGGCGTAGTTCTTTTTTATTTGGTTTGCTCATAATGTGTTCAATTTCAATATGTTAATTACTAAAATTGTGCCAAACTCACAGGGCTAAAATTGTCATGCACAGGGGCAATTTTGGCAGTCTATTCTGCCAAAATGACCCGATAAATTTGCTCTGTGCATGACAGGTTCTTGCTGGTGCGCCATTGGTGTTTAGCGTTTAGAGACAAATAACAGTAGCGGCTTGCCGCGTTCACTAAACAGTAGCGCCTATGGCGCGTTCACTAAACACTAAACTCACCTCCTCAATCATTTTGAAAAAATACCAATACAGCATCTCCCATTTCTTAGGATTAATGATATAACGTGGCGCTTTTGTGCTTTGCCATGGATATTGCGTGTCGCTGGCTCTTTTGGCTAGATAGCGCAGTTGCTTTTCCGATGGTAAAGAACGATAGACAGGTACCTCGTTCTCTACGATCCAGCGCAGAAAAGCAGCGTATGGTACTCGATTTTGGTGCTCAATCACACCTTGATCGCATAGTACGCGCAGGATGATATACCAATCGATATCGAATTCTATCAGAAACTCGCGCGTTTCTCTCAGACACAGCCATTGTACTTTCGTCAGGAGATGCTTCAGCTGTTCAGGAGTGATGCCCTGAATACATAATGTGCGGCGATTCATTGGATACCTCCTTTCGTGCTGAGCCAGACTTGTGCCTGGTTACCGAGGGCATTTTGTAGGTGGTAATGATAGAACGAGAGTGCCTCAGATGGGCTGAACAGGTCTAGCGTACGTAGCTGAGCGCATACGGCAGATTCGTTGTGTTGCAAATGAATCAGATGCGAACTCAAATCGCGTTTGATGATATGCACAGCACGCTGCACAGTAGGCAGATCATCGCATAGGATGAGAACCAATACTGCAGCTTTTGCCTCATGCTTTTTGCCATTCATTTTTAGGCACATAGTGCCATTTAGTAGCGCCAATTGCGCGTCCACTAGACTACTCGCTCTGCGAGCTAAAAAATTATTGTTTGCCATAATTTGTAAGTTTTTAGGCATTAATAATTATGGCAGCGCTGCAGGTGCTATTCTTTCTTAAATGTGCACACAAAAGAATTGCACCTCTCCTCCGAGTTTCGGAAAAGCGGTGCAAAGGTACTGGTTATAATTTTAATAGGCAAATTATTGATTGTCGCAATTTTCTTGCGCGAAATTTACGACAATTTTCGACAATATTATCGTTTAATTTACTTGAAAATATAGGTTATGCACACTCAATTGCAGGATGATTCGTTTTACGGAATCCTTCCAAGTCTGTACATGCTCAGCAGTACTTGATATATATTCTCTCCAACGGCGTTGAATAGTTCGCAAGCAAAAATGAATATTCTTAAATAACCCAGAAAGAACGCGATGGCATTCAGCCATCTTTCGATCTAGATACATAGGGTTATCTCGTGCCATACCTATTAGAAAGAGGGTAGCAAATTCGTCGTGTTTTTTAACGACTGATTTCTCTTGTTGATACACTTGCTGATACACTTCACGAAGCATCTCTTTATCAATATCATCAAAGCAAGTGCATCGTTTAGGCCCCCGTTTGACGCCAGTTTTAGCTGCTAAGAGGGTTTGTTTGATTTCTTCTAGTTGATGCAGTTGATAGTATCCAGCTATAATACTATTTGATTGGTGGTGCAATAATCGTTTTTGATGTATATATTTCGCTAAATGGATTTGATCAGTAAACTCTTCTTCGGTGAGGTCAGGTATTATTTTGCGTATGGTTTGTAAGATGGAAGTTTTTAGATTATCAATTGATATATTGTCTACTTGACTAAATGGTGATAGAATGATTCGTCTTGAATTAATTTCAACTGAAGCATGTAGGTTAAATTCTATGGGCTGGAGTTTAACTAATTGCATGCTATCAATATTAAAGATGTCTCCTACCGATATAATACGAGAAAATTCTAGACTTGTACGATTGCCATATACTTCATCTTTGCAACAATATATGGCATCATATAGCTTGTCATATTCATGCTCGATTGCATCAAGTTCTATTTGATAGGATGAAAAGAAATAATAGCAAGCAAACACATCTTTTATCGTTTCGGAAGAAACTTGATCTTTATATCTGAGTACACCGTCTTTCTCTTTTTCTAATATTTCCATAATACGCTCCAAAGAAAGGAGGGCTGGATTTAGCAAACGTGGAATAAAGTAGATGTCTTCGTCGTCTGCAAATGAGATAAGTCTTTGCCTTGTAATAGAATACGCAGCCATATAATTCCTTGCAGCAGATAGGTAATTTTGCACATCTTCTTTGTGCTCTAACAACTTGTGAATAAAATCGCAGAAAGATTCTCCATGTAATTGTTGCAAATAATTCTCGATGTCACTCATCTCGTGCTTGACTTCATTCAATGCTTCCGAAAGATTTGTTTTCGCTTCGGCCAACTCCTTCTGTTCTGGAGTTAATACGTGTTGATTGATAATGTTATTCATAGTTATAATTGATTATATATTTGCTTAGATTTAAATATTCATAGTGCATTATTTACACAAAGCACTTCCGCCTACAAAGGTACAACATTTTTTATAATTCTGCAAGTTTTTTGTAAAAATATATTTATTTTTCGTAGAATCTCTCTAAATTTTCGCTAAAATAGCCCAAATTCCATGGAAAATAATGCTAAATATCTTTGATATTTGCATATTTCAGATTTTTTTACTACCTTTGCGCGTTTTTGAGAATTTGTATACATATGTCAGATAAACCACAAATAACTGTCACTTCCCCTTTGCTTCCTCCTTTGGAGGAGTTTATTCCTTATCTGCAACAGATTTGGGATAGCAAATGGATTACCAATAATGGTTCTTTTCATCAGTTATTAGAGAAGGAACTAGCCGCATACCTTGGGGTGGAGTACTTGTCGCTCTTTACCAACGGTACTTTGCCGCTTATTACAGCTTTTCAAGCATTAGGTATCCGTCAAGGTGAAGTGATTACCACTCCATATTCGTTTGTAGCAACTAGCCACTCCATATGGTGGAATGGACTGAAGCCCGTGTTTGTGGATATAGAAGAAGAAACCTGTGGTATTGACCCAACGAAGATAGAAGCGGCTATCACTCCTAATACGGTTGCCATCATGCCTGTTCATTGCTATGGCAAACCATGCAAGACCGCCGAGATTGATGCGATTGCTAAGAAGCATAATCTGAAAGTCATCTGTGATGCGGCTCATGCCTTCGGCGTGAGTGAGAATGGCCAGTCGGTTTTGAACGCAGGTGATATCAGTACGTTGAGTTTCCATGCTACCAAGGTATATAACACTATTGAAGGTGGTGCTTTGATTTGCCATTCGGCAGAGATGAAATACCATGTGGACAATCTGAAGAACTTTGGCTTCCGTGGTGAGACCACAGTTGTGGCTCCTGGTATCAATAGCAAGATGGATGAGATGCGTGCGGCATATGGTTTGCTCAATTTGCGCCAAGTGGATGCTGCTATTGAGGCACGTAAAAAGGTGGCTAAACAATATGTAGAGGCATTGAAAGATGTGCAAGGAATAAAAATCTTCCAACCTATTGCCAATAGCCTATTGCCAATAGCCGGAGTTGAATGTTCAACTCACCTAAATTACAGCTACTTCCCCATTTTCGTAGACGAAGAACAATACGGCATCTCCCGTGATGCATTATATGAGAAGATGAAAGCCAATAATGTGCTTGGTCGTCGCTATTTCTACCCATTGATTACTGATTTTGAGCCATATAAGGATATACCAAGCGCTAATCCAGCGAATTTGCCTATAGCTAATAAGATTGCAAATCAAGTGATTTGCTTGCCAATGCACCACGCATTGAGCGAAGAGGATGTGAGGAGAGTGGTGGAGTGTATCATGGAGAAATAAAAATAATAATTTGCATAATCCAAAAGTTTTTTGTAACTTTGCAGGCGATAAAATATTAAAAATATGAGTGCATCTATTATTCCATTGAAAATAGCACAATTGGCGTTGCTTGTTTCGCAGCGCAAGCATATCCCAGTGAGAGCTGCGTTGGGCTATATTTATGACTCGCCCTTTTATGCCAAGTTGTATGATGAAAGTGCCAAGTGGTGGTATCTGGATACAGAATCACTTTATCGTTTGTTGGAACAAAGTTGGTTGTCACAAGGGCGTATTGTATCAAATAATGTAATCGTATTTTTGACTTTCTGTGCGGAAAATTATGCCAAAAGGCATAACATTACCTCACTAGAGGCATACGCTCTCTTCCGTCGTTATGGAGTTGATCAGTATCTAGTGAATGGCTTTGATATGCTTCACACACAAGGTGAGGACATGATTTTGCACGATATAGATATATTTATTAACAATAGAAAAAAATAACAAAATGAAACTATATCATGGTTCAATAGTAACAGTGAAGAAACCAAGTCTTCGCCAAGGTAGGCCCAATACTGATTATGGCAAGGGTTTTTATACAACGGTCGATTTCGACCAAGCAGCCCGTTGGGCGCGTATTCGTCGCGACCGTGCTGGAGAAGGTAATGCTATTGTATCTGTATATGAGGTGGATGATAATCTATTGAATGATGGTGCTTTGAACATAATGGAGTATAATGGTGCAACCAAGGAATGGTTGGATTTCGTTGTAGCCAATCGTCGCTTTGCTCCGTTGCACGATTATGATATCGTGCTTGGTCCAGTGGCGAATGATAACTTGTATGCCACTATCAGCTTGTATGAGAATGGGGAGTTGAGCGCAGAAGCTGCTGTAGTGCAACTGAAAACACATGTGCTGTTTAATCAAGTATCGTTTCATACGGACAAAGCGTTATCGCAGTTACAATTTGTGGAATCGATAATTGTAGATAAGGAATAGAAGCACTTTACCAACCGACTCATCACCGAGAGATGACCGAGAGAAGAGCGAATTATTAGATATATTGAAATATAACATGAAAGTACAAAAACACATAGTAATCGCAGCTATAGCAGCTCAACAACAAGGGCGCAATGTAAATCATGTTTACGACTATGGTCGAAGTAAATATGTACCAGTTAGTTTTAGTTCTGCTGCTGGTTCTAAATATATTAATATGTACGATTATGACCGAAATTCATATGTTGCGGGAACTTTACCGTCAATATATGACTATGCAACAGGGGCATACATAAATATACGTATTAATGGTAATAGGTTCAATGGTTATGATTACGAGTCAAATTATTATTTTAGTGGATCAGTTAATGGAGGGATGGTAACCATTTATGATTATCAATATGGAAAATATTTTAATTTCGGAGTATGAAAACAAGAGGTAAGTTAATATTAGGGATTGTGATATTGATATTGGGAATTGTAATCGGAGTTGCACTTCCAATGAAATGGTTTGGCGATGCTAATGAGATACCATTGTTATCCTTTACAGAATATGTTTGGGAACGGACATTTGATATTATAAATGCGCTACTGTTGTTAATGACATTATTAACAGCCATTTTTAAGGAACAAATCTTGGCTATGATTTATTATCCAAAGTTTAAAATAGACAATGATGATGAGTATAGTGAGATTGTAGAGAATACAGAAACAGGGTCAAGGGCTAGTTCATACGAGAAAATTATGCTAGTACAAAATGTGGGAAATAGACCAGCTAAAAATTGTAGATTGATATTAGATAGAGTATCTATCAAAAGCGAAAGTGATTATTATACTACTGATCTAAATGTGAAAGAAACGGTAATTTTCCCTCTGTTTTTAGAACCATCTAATAATCAATTATTACCACAGGGGTCCGTTTCGTTTTCTATGTTTAGGATTTTACCTAAAATTGAAGCACGAAATGAAATTCCAGAACGTCCTATGTTATTCCAAATAGGAGACAACAAAATTGAAATTATTCAAGGTAAGACAGACTATACGATAGCTTTTCATATTGAGGCTGAAGGTATGCAATCTTCTACTCAAAAAATAGTGATTCATTGGAATGGTAAATGGCATAGTAGGAAAACTGAAATGAAAAAAGTATTGTCCATAGGATATGTTTCTTGAGTTTTTTATAAATCATGTCGTCAAAGGAGTAAGCATTTGTTAAGTTTAAAGCACATGATTGTTATATTTGTTTCGATGATTCATCCAAATAGAATAATGTCTTTTGGGGTAAATGAGAGGATAAAACATCTGCGATATGGCAATGTCATAAGAAGATAATGTGTCTAAAATATATTAGAAATGGCAAGTGAATATACAAAAGAAGTTGTGTGCCATACTTGTGGTACAAGACATAGGTTAACAATTACTAATGGAATTTATCCAATGAGGATGCCTGAAACTGCATTATGTTTAGAATGTGGTACGCAAATCTATGAGGTCAATAATACAGGAGATATCATCGTCGAAAGAGCGGACGATTAACATAAAATGATAAAATCATTCTCGTTATTTATGGATGATTGTACTAAAATAGCAATTTCGATGCAGTCCAACAAGGGGGTATATGCTTTGTTGTTGGGGTCTGGAATATCTGTTTCTGCGGGTATTCCTACTGCATGGGCTATAACAAAGGATCTAGTTCATAAATTGGCTGCTGCTTTAGGAGAAGAGATCGCAGGTGATTGGGAAACATGGTATCGTAATAAATATAGTGAGGAACCATCATACTCATTGATTTTATCTAAACTGGTAGAAACATCATCTGAAAGAGTCAACTTAATGCTTCCATATTTTGAACCGAATGATGATGAAAAAGAAACTGGATTGAAACAACCAACAGTAGCTCATAAAGCGATAGCTAAACTTGCCAAGAAAGGTTATATCAAAATGGTTGTGACAACGAACTTTGATCGTTTATTAGAATTGGCATTAGAGAATGAAGGTGTAACTCCTCAGATAGTTCGTTGCAAAGAAGATCTAGCGCATGCTATTCCTATTCCACATGCTCCGTTTACAATATTAAAACTCAATGGAGATTATAAAGATTGTCAATTTCGTAATACGGATGTGGAATTGAGTTCGTATCCTACTGAAATTTTGAATTATCTGCATACGATCATTAGTGACTTCGGCTTGATTACATGTGGTTGGTCTGCTGATTGGGATTTGGCTTTGACAAATGAAATAAAATCGGTAATAAATAGAAGATACCCCGCATATTATACTTATCTTAGTCATCCCTCTGCTGGTTTAAATGACTTGACCCAATTAGATGGACAGAGCAAATTAGTATCAATTGAGAATGCAGATAATTTTTTCTCTAATTTATACGACAAAGTATCAGCAATAGAAGATTCAAATGAACGAGCATTAGATAAAGATATACTTATAGCACAAGTTAAAAGATATTTGTCAAAGCCAGAATATCGGATTAAATTATATGATTTATTTGAATCGCTAACAAAGCAGGTTAAAAAGAATACTATTATATATACGAATCAACCTTTTGATGGAGATTTGTTTAAGGAAGCATTCCGAAATGCAACAACTAATTTGGACTTGTTAATACAGGCTTCTATCATACTAGTTCGTTGGGTAAAATTCGAAGATGAAATAATATTAGAAGATACATTTGAGGTCCTGCTAGAGAATATGTATCCAGATACTCTCGGTAGTTATTATGATAATACATACGCATTGAATGTAATACCGATATTAGTTTATTTTTATAGTATAGGCGTCGCGTGTATTTTATATAAAAAGTATTCTATATTGAAAAGATTGTTCCAGATTAAGATATGTGACAAATATCATTCTCATCTTACATATTGGTTTGAATATTGTCATACATGCAAGTATGACCCACGTGAGGTTAACCAATGGATAAATAAACGATATTATTTCCCTTTTAGTGAGTTCCTGAAAGAAAGTATAGCATCTTTTTTTGTAAATATTACACAGACAGAGTTTAATGAGTTTTTTGCTATAGCAGAATTAATGTTTTCACTAAATTATAATTATAGTCTATGCAATAACGAAACTTCAATTCATAAAGATTGGATTCCTTTAGGATCATATGCTACAGTAATAGATGGTCATTACTATCAAGCAAGCAAACTATACGAATTATTTGAAGATATCAATAATCAGAAATGTGAACATCAGATATTCAAAGAAGGATTATTTGGTGGAGAGTTTCAGTCTTTTGTATTAGCCAGAGATTATGTGTTAAATATCGTTAGAGAAAGACGTTGGCGCGTTGTGTAGTTTTCGCTAACTCAATTTATGCACCTACATAGCCTCCCATACACCACTCTTTGCCATGTTGACGGAGAAATGAAATAAGAATAAATCGCAATAGGAAGATAAGTAATAACGAAATCCATCCACCACTGCGAAGAGAGATACCACAACCAAAATGAGCAATATTCAGTGCAACCAATGTTGAATAATTGGAGTGATAATAAAGTAATTAGATAAAGTATAGAGTAATATGACCCTAGGTATCATGCAACCATATTTTATGCCGTATATCGGTTAATAATAGAAAAGGAAACACATATGAAAGAAAATAAGGAAATATACATATTGGGTATTGGGCATAATTCAATTGTATATATTGATTTGTTAGAACAATTGGGATACACAATAAAAGGTCTGTATCATTACAATTCAGATCGGACTGGTGAGCGCTATTATGGCTATCAAATATTAGGATCTTTTGATGATTTATATTCTATAGGAGATCTTTCCGGAATGAATTTTGCCTTGTCTATGGGAGATAATCAAGTCAGAAAGGCTGTCTTTGAGAATATTATGTCAATGGGGGGTAGTGTACCTACGTTAATTCATCCTAAAGCAGATGTGTCAAAATATGCACAATTAGGAGAAGGTGTTGTTATTCATTCAAATGCAGTAGTTCATCCAGATGTGAAGATAGGAAATAATTCAATTGTATCGTGCAACTGCTCATTGATTCATCAATCAATTCTAGGAAATCATTGTTATATTGCGGGGCATGCATTAATCGGGGCATACACTACGATTGGAAACAATGTATTTGTTGGTCTTGGTGCTATTTTAATCAGCGATAAAGTCAAATCCATTGGAGATAATGCCATAATAGGTGCTGGTGCAGTAGTGTCTTCATCTGTAGACTCAAACCTAGTTGTAGCTGGTATTCCTGCTCGGATAATAAGAACAATATAAATTATGAAATTATGCAATGTTTAGTAGCCATACATTGTTTAGTATACAACCACGAACCATATTTGCGTGATTGTTTAGAGGGTTTTGTGATGCAGCAAACAAATTTTCCCTTTGTGGCTGTTATACATGATGATGCTTCTACGGATGCTTCTGCTGCGATTATCCGTGAGTATGAAGAGAAATTTCCCAATATCATTAAACCAATTTATGAAAATGAGAATCTATACAAAAAAAATAAGCACCGATTGAGGCAGATAATGAATGAAGCCATTAATGCCACTGGTGCCAAATATGTTGCCATGTGTGAAGGCGACGACTATTGGACCGACCCGCTAAAACTGCAAAAGCAAGTGGATATATTAGAAGCTGATGAATCATTGATGTTATGTTGCACCAATTGTTCTGTGGTAGATAATCATAGCGTTGAGATTCAACCAGTTCGAGGTGGGGTTGTGAAGAATGATGTACAAGGAAGATATAATTTACGTGATTTCTTTAGAGATAATCATCAGTATCCAACCTTGAGCGTAGTATATCGTAGAACACATATAGAGGAAATCCGTGAAAAATATGCACGCACACGCAATGCTTTTTTAGGAGATTGGACATTGTGGATATGCTTGCTGATTTATGGAGATGCATATTTCTTGAATGAGGTAACTTGTGCATATCGTATAAATCCAACATCAGTGACTCACTCCAATATAAATGCAAGAAGGCTAGGATTAGCTAAAGAGAATTTTCAATTAATACCAGCTGTAGCTAGCATTTTGCCTAATGAATATCAGGATATTAAAGACAATCTGACTAATAATACAGCATGGATGTGGTTTAACTTGGCGAATGCATATAAACATCAACGTAAATATATGAGAATGATCGGTTGTTTATTAGTTTGTGGCATCAAAGATTCAAAAATGTTATACAGTAAAATTATTAATCGTAACTAAAAAAATTGTTTCGAATACATAATGAAATTATCGATCATAACAATTAACTTCAACAACGCCGAAGGCCTCCGCAAGACGCTGGCCTCCGTCGCTGCGCAAACATACGCCGATATTGAGCATATCATCGTGGATGGATGTTCGACGGATGGGTCCGTCGAGATTATCCGCGATTATGCGGATAATCAGGTTAAAGGTTATAGGTTAGAGGTTAAAGGCGAAGAGAACAGCTTAGCTGACATCAACGCCTCTACACCATACACTCTACACCATACACCATCCGCGCACGTCGTGCGCTGGATTTCCGAGCCAGACAAAGGCATCTATAATGCCATGAATAAAGGAATTGAAATAGCGCTAGGCAAGCGTGTCGTCAATGACGATCACACTAGTCAGCCTATCCTAAATCCTTCCCTAGAAGGAAGGACTTCAGAACAAGGGAATAACGCTCTTTCCTTTAGGGAGGAGTCGGAGGTAGGCTTGTCTTTCGCGGAAGTATGGGGGACACACACCGCAGATTCCACGCAATATGATCTACTGAAGAAAAATGCGGAAGCTAATCGCAAAAATCCTACAGAAGCAGAATCTGTGATGTGGGATATGCTTAAGGGGAATAAGTTAGGGGCGCATTTCCGTCGTCAACATATCATCATAGATTATATTGTTGACTTTATTTGCATAGACAAAGGGTTGGTAATTGAGTTGGATGGTGGTTACCACAATGATCCTCAACAAAAAGAATATGATGAACAACGTACCGCACATCTCCAACAATTGGGTTACACCGAGCTCCGATTTAAGAACGAAGAACTACTCTGCAACCCCGACTCTGTGATTGCAAAAATCACAGAAACCCTCAACACACTCCCTTCCTTTCAGGGAAGGGCTGGGGATAGGCTTTACTCTCTTCCCTTTAGGGAGGAGTCGGAGGTAGGCTTGCACTATATCCAGATTTTAAACTCCGGCGACATCCTAGCTGCTAATGATGTGACGGAGAGAATGTTTCAGGCAATGGGCAATAGGCAATTGGCTATAGACAATGACCCCAATCGCCCAACAAGCGATAGCGACCCTGCCTCTAACCTCTCACCTCTAACCTCTAACCTACAAAATCGCCCTGCGATTTTCTACGGCAACATGATCAAAGTTAACGCGCAGGGACAGGTAGTAGGCAAGAGTGGATACACCGAGTATTCATTGCGCCAATTCTTTGTTAGCACGCTGAATCACGACTGCGCGTATATTCGTAGGGATTTGTTTGAGGAATATGGATTGTATGACGAGAACCTAAAGATCGTTAGCGATTGGAAATGGTATTTGCAAGCAATAGGATTGGGTAGGGTAAATCCCGAATATGTAGATATCGATGTGACGATCTTCGACGATGGGGGTATTAGCGAAACCAACCTAGCTCTTCGCAACGCAGAACGTCGCAAAGTGTTAGAGGAACTGTTGCCACCAGCAGTACTGTGGGATTACGATACACACGCCTTCGAGATGGAGCAGATGAAGCGATTGAGGAGGTGGCATCTTTATGGCCTAGTGTGGTTTATAGAAAGGGTATGTTTTAAACTGGAAAAATGGTTTAGATTATAGATTAAAGGTTATAGGTTAAAGATGATAGGTTATAGGCAAGGAGAATGAGGTTATAGGTTAAAGGCAATGAAAACAGCAAAGCTGACATCAATGCCTATAAACTTTAACCTTTAAACTAAAAAAAATAAAACATGGCACATTTTCAAAATTTAGTAGTATACCAACAAGCAAAAGAACTGGTGAAGATTGTATATGCACTGATGAAGAAATTCCCTTCTGATGAGCGTTACGCTTTGTGCGATCAATTGCGTCGTTCAGTAATTTCTATTCCATCTAATATAGTTGAAGGAATGGGTAGAATGGCGGAGAAAGAGCAAGGCCATTTTATAAATATCGCTTTTGGATCATTAATGGAAGTGCTAGCACAAACAGATATTGCGAAGGATTTAGATTATATTACAAAAGAAGAATATACGCAAGTGGAAAGTTTGGTTAATGAAATAGGAAAGATGCTCTCCTCGCTCCGCGCAAAGCGCGTACCGCATGCCTCTAACCTATAAACTTTAACCTTTAAACTAAAATTGAATGAAATTTAGTGTCATCATACCATTGTACAACAAGGCACCTTACGTCCGTAAGGCGCTGGAGTCGGTATTGGCACAGACACACACCGATTTCGAACTAATCGTGGTGGATGACGGATCTACGGATGAAAGCGCAAACATCGCAGAAACGATGTTGCGTGAGATTAAAGGTTATAGGTTAGAGGTTAAAGGCCAGGAAAATGAGGTTATAGATTATAGTTTAGAGATTAAAGGCGAAGAAAACAGCGGAGCTGAAATCAACGCCTATAACCTATCACCTATAAACTATAAACTAAATGCCTATAATCTATCACCTATAAACTATAAACTAATCCGCCAAGCAAATGCCGGCGTTGCTGCAGCGCGCAACAACGGCGTGGCGCAGGCGAAGGGCGACTATCTCGCCTTCCTAGACGCCGATGATTGGTGGGAACCAAACTACCTCGAGCGAATGGCGCAGCTGATCGAGAATTACCCCGAGGCGGGACTATATGCATGCAACTACGTGTACTACAAACCAGGCAAGACGCATGTGGCATTGAATATACTGACCGGATATATCAACTATCCAAAAGCGTATTATGAGAGCGGTGCAATGCCGGTTTGGACCGGTGCTACGATAATACCTAAAGTGGTGTTTGATGAGTTAGGAGGATTTCCTATTGGTATTAAGTTGGGCGAGGATTTTCTGCTGTGGGCAAAGATTGCCTTGCAATACAAAGTGGCCTTCTTGAACGAAGCGTTGGCGTGGTATAACAACGATGTGCCTGTGAATCTGCGTGCTACGCGCAATTTGCATCATCCAAACAACCACATGTTGTTTAGGATGGATAACATCGCCTCTAGCCTTTCGCCCCTCGCCTCTAGCCTAAAGAGCGATTGGCAATCGCTTATAGACAAACTAAGGGTCAATGGCTTGCTTGAATATTGGCTGAGCAAGGACTACCACGATTTGGCTGCTCGGGAGTTGGAAAAGGTAGATTGGAGTAAGCAACCAGCATCAGTAAAGCGAATGTATAAAACACCAATATGGATGCTGAAGACAAAAAGGCAGGTGATGAAGTGGGGAAGTGTGGTGAAACAACTAATTATTAAGGCTATAAGATGATGAGGTAATAAGGTGATAAGGAAAGGATTATGAATATGAAAAAGATATTACTAGTATTTGGAACTCGTCCAGAGGCGATAAAGATGGCGCCGCTGGTGAAGAAATTGCAGGAGATGCCAGAGGCGTTTCAGACCATCGTATGTGTGACTGGTCAGCATCGCGAGATGTTGGATCAGGTGCTCCGATTATTCGATATTACCCCTGAGTACGACCTCAATATTATGAAGCCTAATCAGGACCTATACGATATCACTTCGCGTATTCTACTTGGTATGCGCGATGTGCTCAAGGAGGTGCAACCCGATATCGTGTTGGTACACGGCGACACGACTACCTCGATGGCAGCTGCCTTGGCGGCGTTCTACCAACAGATACCCGTAGGACATGTGGAGGCTGGCCTGCGAACTGGCAATATATATAGCCCATGGCCTGAGGAGATGAACCGTCTAATCACAGGCCGCATCACTACATACCACTTTTCGCCTACGCCATTGGCACGCGAGAATCTATTGCAAGAGCATGTGGCTGAGGAGCAGATTATCGTGACGGGCAATACCGTGATTGATGCCCTGCAGATGGTAGTAGGCAAATTGCGCGAAGATACTGCGTTGGCTAGCGAAGTAGCTAATCGCATCAGCGAGATGGGATATGATGTAGCGCGTCTGAATGGCTCGAAACGTATGGTGCTGATCACAGGTCACCGTCGAGAGAACTTCGGCGAGGGATTCCTGAATATCTGCCACGCTATTAAGCATTTGGCGGAGCAGTACCCAGAGGTGGACTTCGTGTATCCAATGCATTTGAATCCTAATGTGCGCAAACCGGTACTAGAGATACTGGGCGAGGGTGCTGAGAACGTGTTCCTTATCGAGCCACTGGACTATTTGCCATTCGTATATATGATGCAGCATAGTACATTAATCCTTACTGACTCGGGTGGCGTACAAGAGGAGGCGCCTGGATTGGGCAAACCAGTACTGGTGATGCGTGATACCACCGAGCGCCCTGAGGCTGTAGAGGCTGGCACGGTATTGTTGGTCGGCACCAACCGCGAGAAGATCGAGCAAGGTGTGAGCCAGTTGCTGGATGATGCAGACATGTATCGCCGTATGAGCGAGGCTATTAACCCTTATGGAGATGGGCGAGCTTGCGAGAGAATAGTAAAATATTTATTATCTTAATAAAATGATTACTAATAGACAAATACTGCAACTATATCTTGATGCGGATAAGTTCGCATTAGGAATAAATAGGCGTTTCCCACGTCCGTTTATTGATTCTATATGGCAATACGAACGCACATTGCGATATTATGAGTATCACAAAAATGTAGGTAACAAAATACGTAGGTTGATGTATAGTTTGCTGTTAACTATTCGTGGAAAAAGATTGGGTTTTTCTATATCAGGAAATAGCTTTGGACCTGGACTTCGCATTAATCACCATGGTCTGTTGATTGTGAATGCAAAAGCACGTATTGGAAAATGGTGTGATATTCATCAAGGGGTGAATATTGGTGAGAATGGTTGCATTAATGAAAGTGGAGAGTATATCAGTAAAGTTCCAAGTCTTGGAGATTATTGTTTTATTGGTCCTGGCGCTAAGATATTTGGTGATTGCCAATTAGGAAACAATGTTCGAATAGGTGCTAACTCGGTGATTAATAAAGATGTACCTGATAATCATACAGCATATGGAATCCCGCAACAAAATATTCCGAATAAAAGAAATGTGATGACGATTGCAAATGATAATACGCAAGAGTTGTTCTTGAAAAAATATCCTCAATATAGTGAATTGATAGAAAAGATATGATCCCTAAAATAATACATTATTGTTGGTTCGGTGGTAAGCCGATGCCAGAGTTAGCTATCAAGTGCATTGAGAGTTGGAAAAAGTACTTGCCAGATTACGAGCTTCGTTTGTGGAACGAAGATACCTTCGATGTGAATAGTGTACCTTATGTGAAAGAGGCATACGAAGCGCGGAAGTTTGCGTTTGTGACGGACTATGTGCGTCTTTGGGCGCTAGAGCGTGAGGGTGGAGTATATATGGATACCGATGTGGAGATATTGCGTCCATTGGACGACTTGATGCACCTACCTGCATTTACCGGTTATGAGGCCAGTATGGCAAATGCGCCAGTTACTGGATTGATGGCTAGTGCGGCGCATGGCGTGTGGGTAACCGAGCAGTTGGCGTATTACGACAACGACCGCCATTTCCGCCTAGAGGATGGCACCTTGGATATGACACCCAATACCATAACCATTGCCGATATCATGGTGAAAGGTGGTTTCGTGATTGATGGTAACTATGGGGTTTATAAGAATGATATGCATGTATTCCCAGTGGATTACTTCTGCCCATTGACTAGTACACGCGTGCTGAAATTAACCAAGAATACCTACTGCATCCACCATTTCGCTGGTAGTTGGGTAGAACGCACACCTTGGCAGAAGGTGAAGCAATTTATAACGCAGAAGATATTGGGAACAAAACTGACGGATAAGTTGGTGCAAGTGAAGAGGAGGATATTAGGTTAAAGGTTAGAGGTTAGAGGTAAGGATTATGGCTTTGCCTGTTTTAGTATAAAGAAAATGGCTAGATTATTTAATTTTCAATCAAATATAGCACCGCTGAATTATATGCCACAATTCGTGATGAAGCATGCGATATTGGCATATGTGTTGGCATTGCTGGCGTGTAATGCGGCTTATGCACCATATACACTGCAAATACAGTGGTGGATATTTGGTATCGTAGAGGTATGTGGCTTCTTCTATATGGGCTATACGTTGATTAAATCGTGGATGGGACTAAAGCCAAGGATATTTGTACGAAATCTTTTTCTACTTTCGTTCTTCCTACGAGTTGTATGGGTGATAATATCGTATGGATTGTATCAAAGTTGGACCGGTACCCCATTCTCTATTGGTGCGGCTGATGAGTTGTTCTATGATGAAATGGGAAAATATGGAGCTAATTTAATAAGAGAAGGGAAATGGAGTATCTATGCCCCTATGATACAATATTCTGGTGCACACTTCTCTGATATGGGATATCCGATATACTTATCCATTGTATATTATTTATTCTTCGATAGTATATTGATAGCACGTATTATCAAGGCTGCATTGGGCGCATGGACGGCAGTGTTGATATACAAACTCGCAACACGAAATTTTGGCGAAACTACAGGACGTATGGCGGGCATTCTATGTATGCTGATGCCAAACTTAATCTACTATTGCTCCTTCCAATTGAAGGAAGTGGAGATGGTATTCCTGGCGATGCTATTTGCGGAGCGGGCCGATTATTTGTTACGTCAAAAGAAAATGGCTTGGAAATCATTAATCTTTTTGATGCTTGTTCCAGCTTATATGTTTATGATTCGTACGGCTTTGGCTGCAGTATTGGTGTTGGCTTTCTTCTGCGCATTAGTGCTCAGTAGCGAGCGCATCATTAGCTGGGGAAGACGTACACTATTGATCGGTATGGCACTGGTATTCGTGCTAATAATATTCTTTAGTAATACGGGTATTGGCCAAGAGGTGATGAATATGTGGTCCGAAGGAGGTTCTAAGCAGAAAGCAAATATGGAATGGCGGTCTGAGCGCGAAGGAACGCGTGGAGTGAACCAATCTTTTGCCAAATATGCGGGTGCTACAGTCTTTGCGCCAATGATTTTTACTATCCCATTCCCAACAATGAACCATATTGAGGGACAGGAAAATCAAATGATGATCCATGGTGGAAATTTTGTAAAAAATATTGTATCATATTTTACAATTATCGCAGTATTTGTACTGCTGTTCAGTGGTAATTGGCGAAAGCATGTGTTGCCGATAGCTATATTATGCGGTTATTTGGTTGTTTTGGTATTTAGTACTTATGCTCAATCTGAGCGATTTCACTTACCTATTTTACCGCTTCACTTGATGTTAGCTGCATATGGAATTAGTTTATTGAACCAGCAAAAACTATTTTCAAGATGGTATAATTATTGGTGCGTAATTATGTTTGTAGCAGCATTAGCATGGAATTGGTTCAAATTGGCAGGACGAGGGCTGATTTAGCCATTATTGTTATAGATTGGGGATTGGACTAATGTTTGATGTTTATAGCAAACAAAATATTATGAAAATATTAATTGTACATAGTGGAAATGCCGTGGCAGGCAATAGCGAGAAATATACTTTTGTACATGAGCAGGGTGAGTCATTGCGCAATTTAGGTCTGAATGTGCAGTATTTTGCAATTGTCGGTAAAGGCGTATTAGGATATATTAAGAACTATAGACGGCTACAGAATGCAATTGCATCATTTAAACCGGACATTATTCATGCTCATTATGGATTGTGTGGGTTGTTGGCGAACTTTCAGCGCAGAGTTCCAGTAGTTACAACATATCATGGCAGTGATATAAATTTGTTTAGAAATTTATATCTTTCGAAAATTGCAATGTACCTTTCTGTTCATAATATATTTGTGTCTCCTCGTAGTGTGAACATCGCACAATTGAAAAATAATTATACGATTTTACCTTGTGGCGTTGATCTTACGAAAGATCAACTTCAATCACGTAGTGAAGCACGACAGGTTTTAGGATTGAATAATTACGATACAATAATCTTATTTGCAGGAGCATTTGATAATACAGTGAAAGATTATCCATTGGCGCAAGAAACTATAAAACAACTTCAGTCTAAACAATCAAACGACCAAGAATACGATACAGGTATAACTTTAAAAGAACTTAAGGGGTTCACTCGTACCGAAGTAAATATATGGATATGCGCAGCCAATTGTCTATTGATGACTAGTAAAACCGAAGGAAGTCCGCAAGTTGTAAAGGAAGCAATGGCATGTGGATGTCCAATAGTGAGTGTGGATGTCGGTGATGTGGCTGAGCGAACCAAAGGAATTAAAGGATGTTATGTTGTTCCTAGCCGCGAGCCTGAAGAAATAGCAAAGGCATTACAAAAAGCAATTGCATTTGAGGGCAAAACTAATGGCCGAAAACGCATTATTGAAATGAGAATCAGTAATGAACAAGTTGCTAGGCAACTTATTAACATTTATACATCGATATTATCATGAGCAAAAAAGAAATCATCGCATTCTACCTACCACAATACCATCCTGTACCCGAAAACAACGAGTGGTACGGACCGGGCTTTACCGAATGGACCAATGTGGGTAAGGCAAAACCCCTATTTCGTGGACATTACCAACCCATCGTGCCAGCCGATTTGGGCTACTACGATCTGCGCTTACCCGAGGTGCGTCAGGCACAAGCGGATTTAGCGAAAGAAGCGGGTGTGTCGGCCTTCTGCTACTACCACTATTGGTTTGGTAACGGACGACAATTATTGGAGATGCCGCTGCGCGAGGTAGTAAAGACCAAATCGCCGGACCTGCCATTCTGCATCTGCTGGGCCAATCACACCTGGTACAAGAAGATGTGGAGCACCGAGCACAATATGCTGGATATGCAGGCCATTATGCCCCAAGAATATCTAGGCAAGGATGATTGGGATGCGCATTTCTATGCGCTGCTGGATACCTTCCGAGACGAGCGCTACTACCGCATTGATGGACGAATGGTATTCGTGTTATACCATGTGGCGGACATACCGAATGCGGCTGAATATATGCAGCGTTGGCAAGAATTAGCCGCTAAGGAGGGCTTGGGTGAGTTCTGCTTTATGTCGTATATCGACGATATAGCCGATCTGAAGAATCCTGCGCATGATTTGTGCGAAAAAAAGGTGGTATGCTGCAAGAGCAATGTAGATTCTGCAGTTGGGACTGCGTTTATGCGAAAGCTCTATCGTTTTGCCAAACAAGTCATTTCGCGCGTATTGCACATTCCATTAGGCATCTATAACTACAATCGTATTCGTCCGAAACTGCTGGATCCATGCTTCCGCGATGAGAATGTGATGCCTGTATTGATTCCTAACTGGGATAATACAGCTCGCCGTGGTATGGGCGCGATGGTGCTGCACAAGGCGACCCCAAAGAATTTTTACAAGCACTGTATGGATGTGTTTGATATGATAAAGGATAAAGAAAACCAAGTAGTGTTTATCAAGTCATGGAACGAGTGGGGCGAAGGCAACTATATGGAGCCATGCCTCAAGTATGGACATGGGTATTTGGAGGCGCTTAGAAAGGCGATAGACGCAAACTCTAATTAGGCGAGAGGCTAGAGGTAAGAGGAGATAGGAGCTTATTAGGTTAGAGGTGAGAGGTGTTTAGTGAACGCTTCGCTACTGTTTAGAGTTTAGAGGCTAATTAGGTTAAAGGTGAGAGGTTATAGGAGATGGGTGTTTAGTGAACGCTTCGCTACTGTTTAGAGTTTAGAGGCTTAGTTATTTCTTTTTGCGGTTGCTAATGTGTGTGCACATTTCTTCAACCCAAAAGAAAATGACTTAAGAAATTGACAATAATTGACAATAAAATTGACACGAATTGTCGTTAAATAAATGCAACGTATATTAACATATTATGAGATAAATCCGCTAGCATGGCAAAAGCTGGTGGATGAGTCACCTTATTCCACTTGGTTCCAGACTAGAGAGGCATACGAGTTCTATGCGGCGAATAAGGAGGAGATGCAGCCGTTTGCGTTTGCTGTGGCAGAGGAGGCATCAATGCCTAATAGCCTAATAGCCCAATCGCATTATAACTTAAAAGCACTATGTGTGGGCTATGTAACACGTGAGCGCAATGCATTAAAACAATTATTTACCCGTCGTGCGATTATTATCGGTGGACCATTAATTGCCAATGATGCTACAGAACATGATGTAGAGCTGCTATTGCGTGTCGTTACTTCAGAACTACACTCGCAAGCAATCTATATCGAAACTCGCAATTTTCATGACTATAGTCGTTGGAAGGAGATATTCAATGCATGTGGGTTTAGCTATCAACCGCACCTGAACTTCCATGTGGATACGACATCGGTGGAGTTGGTAGAAAGCAATCTGGGTAAGAATCGCAAGCGCGATATCAAAACATCCATCCGCGATGGAGCGACTATCATTGAACAACCTACGATAGAGCAAGTGTGCGAGTACTACGCGTTGCTAAAGCAACTGTATACTACCAAGATCAAGACGCCACTGTTCTCGCTATCTTTCTTTGAGCAGCTATATGCGCAACCCAATGGGCGATTTATTCTCGTAGAACTGAATGGCGAAATCATTGGTGGTACCGTATGCGTGGAGTTGCCTGGTAAATGCCTTTATGAGTGGTTCGTATGCGGACGTGATGGCGAATGGAAGAGTATATTCCCATCTTCACTGGCTACGTATGCAGGTATCCGCTATGCAGCAGAGCATGGCTGCAGTCGATTCGATATGATGGGTGCAGGCAAGCCCGATGAGGCATACGGTGTGCGTGACTTTAAGGCACGCTTCGGCGGCGAACAAGTAGAGCATGGTCGGTTCCTATGTATTCGCAAGCCGCTACTATATTGGATTGGAAAATTAGGTGTGAAAATACTGAAAAAGAGATAAAATGATCCCGCGATTAAATATATCGTTCCCTTGTCGTAGCCAGCGAGCATTTTGGTTTGGCAATATATATATTCCTCGAATGGGCGAGTATCTGCTCAACCATGCGCGTTCGGGTATCCTGATGGCATTGCGTAGTGCCTTACCACAGGGCGGCAGAGTAGGCGTAGTGGCATACAACTGCTATACTGTAGCCAACGCCGTAGTAGAAGCAGGATGCACACCAGTGTTTGTGGATGTGACAGAAGATCTGCATATAGATATAGCTCATCTGGCTAAACAGGATATGGATGCGCTGGTCGTGACAAATCTCTTCGGCATACGCAACGATATCGATGCTATACGCTCTGCACTACCTGATGCTATCCTAATCGTAGACAATGCCCACGGCTATGGCCTGCCTTTGGAAGGCGACTTTACGGTATATAGCATCAATCAAGGTAAGTTCCCTGCATTGGGCGAAGGTGGAGTGCTAGCGGTAAATAATGCGCAGTATCTTGCTACGATACAACAGCAATATGATTCATTGCCCGTTTATGGCCGTGTCAAGGAGATCAAACTATTTATCACCATGCTGCTGAAAGCATGGATGCATGTACCATGTATCTACGGACTCATTACCCAACGCATGAAAGCGCATCGCGGTGCAACAAATTGCCGAGAGACTGTCACCATGCGAAAGATGGCTAATGGCGTGCGCAGGATGTATCAGCATGCATTACCCAATATACCGCACGCGATAGAGCAGCGCAAGCAGCATGCACAAACTATTGCAAATAACTTATTGCGTGAAGGATTGGTGCGAAGCGCATGGTATGGAGAGAATGCATTTATGCTGATTGCGCGATGCGAGAATCTACAACTAATGCAAGCCTATTTTGCGCAGCACGGCATAGAGACTGCTACACATTTCGCTAAAGCCATCGAGTGGGCTAGGCAGTTTGGCTATACAGATGGTGCTTGCCCTATAGCAGAGCGATTGACAAAAGAATTAATAATGATACCAACATATAGAAAGATATGAACATACTATTTGTATCAGGACATCCAGCACAAGTACACAATTTTCGCAATGTTCGTACTGAATTAGTAGAAGCAGGACACAATGTCTATTGGCTTACCACCCCCAAAGATATTGCTACCAATCTGTTAGATATCTATCAGATTCCCTATCATACCCTTCGAAAACCCAATAAAGGCATTCTATCCAAAGCATGGACATTGCTCCGAAATGTAATTTGGGAGATAGGCTTTTTACGTCGCAATAAGATTGATGTGGCCATTACTCGTACCTGTCCATACACCACAATTGCTACCAAGTTCTGCGGTGTGAGACACATTATTATAGATGATACAGAGCATGCCGCACATAAGATGAAGAAATTCTCTGATCAGGCAAATACAATCATCGTACCAGAGTGTTTTGATTTTAAATTACGATCCGATGAATTGCGTTTTGCAGGAAATATAGAGTTCTTTTATCTGCGCGAAAATCGATTCACCCCAGCCCCAATATGGGACTTGCTAAGCATAGCACCTAATACTCGCTTTGCTATTGTACGATTTGTAAAATGGGATGCATGGCACGATACTGAACTCGCAGGTGGATTCTCTTTAGACCAAAAGCGTGAACTAGTAGCACGATTGCAAAAACATATGAAGGTATTTATATCTTCAGAGTCTGAACTACCTGCTGACCTCGAGCCATTCCGCATACAAATACCTATCGAGCGCATGCATGATGTGCAAGCAGCAGCTTCGTTGTTCGTAGGTGAGTCTGCCACTATGGCATCTGAGTCGGTTGTCTTAGGAACTCCAGCTATCTATATCGATGAAGTAGGACGTGGCTACACCGACGAAGAAGCACGCGAGCAACTGCTATGGATGTATCGCCCAGTACCTTCTCGTCAAGAACTCAAATCCGATGAACCTAATTGGATATCTGGTGGCGTAAAAGAATGTATCGAGAAAGCAGAAGATATTGCTGCTGACTTTGATTATACAGCATATAACCAAAGATATCAAAACTGGCTCGCCACAAAGATTGATTGTACCGCATTCCTCACCTGGTTTATCGAGAACTATCCTGCTAGCCAGCAAGAGACCCGAGAGAACCAAGAGAATGCCGCTTTCTGGGCACAGTTTAAGTAGCATAGTCCCATCCGGATCCTCTCTAAACCTCCTGCTCCCGCTGGTCGCGATATCTAAACTATCCAAACTATCTTTTAAAACATGAAGAACATTAATAATGTTCGATAGTGAGCGCCCGACATAACTCCTATGGAGGGGTTAAGCGAACGGGAGAATTTAACGGGCTCTTATGCAGAGCCCTACAAAAATAATTAAAAAATATTCCAAGGGAGTATTGTTTCGGAGTATGAGTGATAGATATACTTCGTTTATCTTTGTCTTAATGTCTTATCTCTTATCGCTCAAGCAAGCTTGGACTCTATTGATAATCCATTAATCCACTGTATCTGCCTATGGCAGCTACTATCACTCATTCACCCTCAACAAATATTTTAAATGTTCTCCGAACCTATCACAATGCTTCTACGAAGAAGCATTAATGGTTGTTAAATGTAAATTTACATTCCATGTAGGTCCTATGAATACACGCTCTGCGTGGTTTTTAGTCAATTACGCTCTGCGTTTAATCCATGACAATGGCGATAGCCAAAATCATAGAACAGTAGCGACAGCTATGACCATATAAATTAGCGGAACGCTATAATCATTTCAAGTCTATTTTGCTGATAATCTGCAGTAGGCAGATTATTGAGGATGGGATTAAGAAGGGCTATAAAGCTTGCTTTGATAGGACGTATTAATACCAGCATCAAAAAGAGCAAAGCGATTAAGCAAAATAGTATCCACTTGTTATTTTTTAATATTTTTGTAGCCATCAATGATGGCGTATTTTTGTTAAAGAAAGATTAGTTTAGATAGTTAAGATTTCTGCCCGTCAGGGCTAGGAGATAAATTTTGCCTACCGGCAGCACAAGGCGCTCCGCGATGGTTATGATATCTACGCAGCGCATTGACGCACTGTAGATGGAAATTGAAAAAGAGGGGGATGTGTTGAAAAATATCAAAAAAATGCTCCTTTGCTTGCATATTCGCAAGAAAATCACTAATTTTGCAGAGTTTTTTGAATGAAAAGATGAATTACCTACAGTTTAGAGAGAAATTATTGCCATTAGGGTGCTTCAGTATCAAGCAAATAGAACTATTCTTTCCAAACTATGATGTCAACAATATCACACGGTGGGTGAAAATGGGATATCTAACCAAACTGCGGAGAGGATGGTATGCTTTTGCAGAATGTCTGAAGGAGCGCGATATAACTCTGCTAATTGCTAATCAATTAGTAGAACCATCGTATATTAGCTTGCATTATGCACTTGCGTATTTTGGTATGATTCCAGAATCTGTGATTCAATTGACATCTGTCACAACCCAACGTACAGCTAGATATGATACAACAATAGCAGCGTTTTCCTATCATACAATAGCTGCAGATTTGTATTTCGGATATCAATTGATTCCTTTAGGCAGCAAAATACAAGGAGAACGTTACTATCGAATGGCAACTCCAGAAAAAGCATTATTAGATTTGCTCTATCTGCATCCTGAATATCAGTCTGAAGAAGATTTTTTGCAGTTACGCTTGGACGAGGATTACATGCAAGAAGAACTGAACATAGATCGACTAAACGAATATCTTAAGCGATGGGATAGTCAGAAATTAACGAAACGAGTAGAACTACTACGAAAGGCATATAATATATGATTGACTTGCAATACATACGCCAATTCTTTCCAACAGGCGTAGCTAACAACCCGCAATTTGATAAGCAGATGCTTAAGGAGTATCTGCAATTAATGATTTTAGAGCATCTGTCGCACACCAATTATGCGACGAAAATAGCTTTCATCGGCGGAACCAACCTGCGCTTGTTGCGTCATATTGACCGATTCTCTGAGGACTTGGATTTTGATTGCCACCAATTATCCGAAGTAGAGTTTATGCAAATGACAGACGATATCGTGGCATATCTCAAGCAATTAGGGCTGAAGATAGAAACACGCGACCGCCAGAATGACCGCTTGACCGCTTATAGACGTAATTTGTATTTTCCTGAGTTGCTGTTTGACCTAGGCTTAACAGGTCATCGTGAAGAGCGATTCTTGATTAAGATAGAGGCACAAGATCAAGGAGTAAGATATCAACCACAAGTGCAGTATGTGCGTGGTTGTGGCATGTTCTTCCCAGTACAAGTACCACCTGATGGGGTATTATGTGCTATGAAGATTTGTGCTTTGTTAACACGGCATAAGGGGCGTGATTTCTACGATACTATGTTTTTGTTAGGACAAGGAATTGAGCCTGATTATACATTTCTGCAACAACGAGCAGGTATCGCATCGAAGACTGAACTCAAACAATCATTATTGACTATGATGCAAACAGTGGATATGCAGCAAAAGAAAAATGATTTTCAACATATGCTATTCCATACCATAAACAACGAACGAATACTATTGTTTGAAGATTTTATCAAACAGTGGTAATTGTTACAAAACAACTAATAAATCCTAGCAACGTGAAACGAACCGTTAAGAACATAGATCCACTGAGCACATCCTACGAGATGGGACTCAAACGCGTGCTGCTGTCCTCCAAGGAGAGCGGATGCAGCATCACACAGGTAGCCGTGATCGAGCTGAAAGCTGGCGAACACAGCGCACAGCATATTCACCCTGACCTGCAGGACCTCTTCTATATCCTAGAAGGACAAATAGACATCACCATCGACAAACAAGTCCACCACTGCAAGCAGGATGACTTCGTCTTTGTGGAGCACCTCCACACCTATGAGCTGCACGCCGTGACCGATGTGCGCATGCTAGCTATGGGTTGCGTGATCGAGTCGCAACGCACCAAGCTTTACCCAATGTTACTCGACCCGAACCTGCGCACGATGGTGTGGGGTGGTCAGCGCCTGACCGAGTGGAAGAACCTGCCGTTGCAAGACCATATCGGCGAGAGCTGGGAGGTCAGCACCCATCCGCTACTACCATCCGTCATCGCCAACGGCACCTATGCCGGCTATCCATTGGCCGACGTGGTAGCGAAGATGCCCGAGGCTATACTGGGTCGCGCCGTAGCGAAGCAATATAACGGTCAGTTCCCGCTGCTGGTGAAGTTTATCGACACCAAAGAGGACCTGAGCGTACAGGTGCACCCCGACAACGAGATGGCCATGCGTGTGCACCAACAGATGGGTAAGTCCGAGATGTGGTATGTGGTGGATGCCGAGCCCGACAGTTATATATACGCCGGATTCCAAGAGGAACTCACCGCCGAGCAATACGCTGAGCGCGTACAGAATGGCACAATCCTCGATGCCCTAGCCAAACACGAGATACATGCGGGGGATGTGTTCTACATACCCGCCGGACGTGTGCATGCCATCGGCAAGGGTGTGCTACTGGTAGAGGTGCAGCAGACCAGCGACCTGACCTACCGCATCTACGACTACAACCGCCCAGGACTGGACGGACAGCCCCGTGCCCTGCACACAGAACTGGCTGCCAAGGCACTCGACTTCAAGGTCTATCCCGAGTATCGCAATCGCTACAACGACACCATTGATACCGCCAACAACTGCCTCGACACCGAGCACTTTAGCGTGCGCGTGGTGTCGCTCAACAACCCAATACGACGCAACATGGTGGACTACGATTCGTTCGTGATATCGACCTGTGTGCACGGCGCATGCAAGATACGCATCCGCAGTACGCACGACGAGATCGAACTGAAGGAAGGCTTCTCCTGCCTCATCCCAGCGGCGATAGCCGACTACGATATCATACCAAAGACCGAAGGCACCAAGCTCCTCGAGTCGTATATCAACAACAGCTCGCAAAAGACACTCCGCCGATTGATCTCGCAATTCCTCCACCTGAGTGGAATGTAATGCCCGGACGCCGCTCTGCGGCTATCGGCTATCGGCTATCGGATAACGGACGGCTGCGCCTATTGGATGAATTGTTTTAGTTAACAAAAATACGGGCTCTTAAATTGAGCCCTACAAAAATAATTAAAAAATAACAAGGATCATTTGGTGCTTATGCTTGCTGACGCAAGCATCACAGATAAAAGTCTAATTTAATAGCAGCTGATGTGTGACATCGCTGCTATTTTCTTATCCTTTTCTCCTACTTTCTGCCAAAGGCATCCAGTCGCACCAAAGTTTTTTTTCGATGTCCTCCGGAATGGTCTTTGCTCTCCGAACCTATATTAGGGTTTTGATCGATGTGCTTTTCACATCTTGTGCATATGCCCTTGGCATCTGCCTCAAAACACTGTCTACGACAGAGAAATGTCCTCCGGAATTTTCATTGTAAAATGATCGTTGAGAAGTGCTCATCGAAAAACCATGTTTTGGCCAAGACGCGATAGCGGATTGATGGAGATATACAAAGTATATCGAGCCAAAACCGATAGTTAGTACGGAGTACTACGTATATTACGAAGTACATTGAAAAAGGTTCGAAGAACGTAGAAAGATTTTGGCGCTAACCATCAGACGAAGACTGAGGGTAGATGATAGGTTAAGACAAGAGCAGCGATGTCACACATCAGCTGCTGTGGATTAGCCTATTATCTGCGATGCGCTACGAAGTAAGCATCTAGCGCCAAACAATCTCTGCCGCTCGAGGGAGTTGATTCGAGCGGAATGTTGTTGAAACAAGTTGTTTAAGTTGTTGATTTAATAGGTACCCTTGTTATTTTTTAATATTTTTGTAGGGAGCGAAGCGAGCGTATTTTTGTTCCCCCAAAATTATCCCACGTTAATTTACCTTGCAGGTGGCTTCAAGGCGCTGGCGCGATGTATGGGACATATATCTGCGATGCGTTGGAGCATGGGAAGTTACAGGAGATGAAATATTGGGTTGGAAAAAAATAACAAAAAAATGCGATAATGTTTGCATATATGAACAAAAAGCAGTACCTTTGCGCAAAATTATGAACATTACGAATCATGAAACGACCTCTGTTGCCTAAATACGAGCGGATGATGCATACGCTGGGCGAGAATATCCGATTGGCTAGACTACGACGCGACTTGTCTTCCGAACAAGTGGCGGAGCGTGCTGGTATATCACGCAATACACTCATCAAAATTGAAAAAGGAGATGAAGGCGTGGCTATCGGCATGTATCTGCGTGTGCTGATTGTACTAGGCCTGCAAAACGAACTACTGCAGGTGGCCAAAGATGATGAACTAGGACGCAAACTGCAAGATGCAGGACTGCTGGTAAAAGAACGCGCTAGCAAGAAAGGATAAGTATGAACCGTATATTGTATATCTTCTACGATGATGCCTATGCCAACCAAGCCCAATTGGTAGGTACACTAGAGTCACAACTCCTGCGTGGCAAGGAGGTGTTCTCGTTTGCATTCTCAGATGAATGGCTACATAGTGCCCGTTGTAGGATACTGGATCCGGAACTTCAACTATATGCTGGAAGGCAATACCTAGTAGATGGCAAAAGCAATTTTGGCGTCTTCCTAGACTCGACTCCTGATCGTTGGGGTAGGGTGTTGATGGAACGTCGCGAATCGATTAGAGCCGAACAAGAACAACGCGTTCGCAAAACCTTGCACGAAACAGACTTTCTGATAGGTGTACACGACGAAACACGAATGGGCGCCCTGCGCATAAAAACAGAGATCAATGGCGATTTCCTAGATAATGATATGCAATGGAGTGCACCGCCAATAACATCTCTGGCCGAACTGGAACAAGCTAGTTGGCAACTGGAGCAAGATGATACACCCCAGATGCGGAGATGGCTGCAGATCTTATTGGCACCTGGCTCATCATTGGGTGGAGCACGCCCGAAGGCAAACGTCAGAAATGCAGACGGTAGACTATGGATCGCTAAGTTTCCTAGCCGAAACGATAAAACCAATATAGGCGCTTGGGAAGCATTGACCATGCAGCTGGCCAAACGCTGTGGCATACGTGTAGCACCATTTGAAGTCAAGTATATCAATAACAAGCATGCGATATTTCTGACACAACGTTTCGACCGTGATGAAAACAATAGGCGCATACACTTTACATCCGCCATGACCATGCTGGGCTATAGCGATGGCGATACCCAAGGATGCAGCTACCTAGAGTTGGCAGACTGGATAAGCTGCCACTGCTGCTGCGTTGAGGAGAACCTATTGGAGATGTTCCGACGTCTGGTGTTTAATATAGCGGTTAGCAATTGCGATGATCACCTGCGCAATCACGGATTCTTGCTAACACGCAACGGATGGACCTTATCACCCGCTTATGACCTGAACCCTCAATACTATGGCGCAGGACTAAGCCTGAACATCAATGAGAAGGATAATCGTTTGGATTATGGATTAGCAATGGAAGTGGCTCCATACTTTGGTATAGCATTGGATAAAGCCTGCGAGATAGTAGAGAATACCAAAAATGTAGTAGCCACTTGGCGTCAATTGGCCAATAAATACCATATCCCTCGCGAGGAGCAAGAACTGATGGCCACCGCCTTTGAACATTAAACGAGCGGCAAGAAATTCTCATTGAAGGATGTGTGTAAATATCTCCTAGCCCTGCGGGCAGAAATCCAAATTAATCTTTTTTTTACAAAAATACGGGCTCTCTTGAGCCCTTCAGGGATAGGAGATACAAAAACGGTAGCGAGTGTAGCTCCTGCTCGCTACGCTCACGAAATCTTATAAATCTCATTTTGCTCGTTTCACTCGCTCTAGGTACTCCGTAATAAATTACCACCTCTCCGCGTATCGCCTTGAGCGATACTTGTGCGCTGAATCTTATAAATACAACGCTAAACATTTCAGAGTCGAATCAGAGTCGATAGTTGCTTTGTTTATTAAGATTCAGTGAGCTTTTATCGCGTAGCGATGATTAGTCATAGCGTAGCGTTATGACGAAAAAGCGAACGGTGGTAATTGGTTTCGGAGAACTTTATGATCTTGCTTGCAAGGTTATTCTTGCAGATAAGATTAATAAGATTTCTCGAGCAGCAACGCTGCGAGTAGGAGATAAAACTTCTACCTTGCAGGTGGCTTCAAGGCGCTGGCGCGATGTATGGGACATATATCTGCGATGCTTCATTGCGTTTGGAAATTCGGTTGATGGTGTTGCATTTAGAAAGAAAAAGCCCCCCGGAGGAGTCTTTTCTTTTTTTGTTTTCACTATACCATCTTCTTGATGAGTTTGAACAGTTTGTAGGGCATATAGCGGAAAGGCATGTCCACCCAAGTGGGCGTCTTAATCACCGACCGACGATGCGAGAAGATCAAGAAACTATCCTTGCCGTGGTATGCTCCCATACCCGAATTGCCTACGCCACCAAAGGGCACCTTGTGGTTGACAATATGCATGATCACATCATTCACACATGCGCCACCCGAAGAGGTGTGGCGGAGAATCTTCTGATCATCCTTGCCAAAATAGTACAATGCCAATGGCTTCTCGCGCTTGTTGACAAACGAGATAACCTCGTCCAAGTCCTTGAACGTCAGTACAGGAAAGATCGGACCAAATATCTCCTCTTGCATGACAGGGGCGTTCTCTTGAACATCCGTCAAAATAGTTGGACTCAAATAGCGTGTAGCCTTATCGTATTTTCCACCATGATAGATAGTTCCATTATCCAAATAGCCAATCAGACGCTCCAATGCCTTATCGCTGACAATACGCACAAAGTGTTTTGCCTTTTGTGGGTCCTTGGTTAAAAGGTGCTTCCATTCTTTAACAAGCAGTTTGAGGAACTGGTCTTTGACCTCTTCGTGAATCATCAGATAATCAGGCGCGATGCAGGTTTGACCAGCGTTGAGGGATTTGCCCCATGCTACGCGTTTGGCTGCCACCTCGAGGTTGGCAGACTTGTCGATGATACATGGGCTCTTGCCACCTAACTCCAATACTACAGGAGTGAGGTGCTTGGCTGCTGCCTCCATGACCATTTTACCCAGCGAAGGGCTACCGGTGAAGAAAATCAAGTCCCATCGCTCTGCAAGCAGCATTTGATTGACTTGGCGATTGCCTTCTACAATAGCGATATACTCCTCGGGGAAAGTGGCACGAATCATCTCGGTGAGTACGCGCGATACATTGGGCACGTATGGCGAAGGTTTGAGCATAGCCGTACAACCTGCGGAGATAGCACCCACAAGTGGGTTGAGCAAGAGTTGTACAGGGTAGTTCCATGGGGCAATAATCAGCGTGTTGCCCAATGGCTCCTTGATGATGCGACTGGTAGCAGGCATGATCGCCAATGGCGAAGGTTTGCGTTCAGCACGCGCCCAACGAGAGAGGTGGCGCAGGTGGTTGCGTATCTCGCCATAGACAATGCTGAGTTCGGTGAGGTATGCCTCTTCGTAAGACTTGTGGAGGTCGGTCCACAACGCTTCAGCGAGGGGTTTCTCGTATTGGTGCATGGCGTCAGAGAGCTTGCGTAGCATCTGACGGCGGAAGCAGAGGGGCAGGGTAGCACCCGAGCGGAAAAACTGCTTCTGTTTACTGCATGTGGTAGAAATATATTCTTTCATATTCTTATGTGTTTTCTGCACGAATTTGTCCTTTTTCTCTTGGTAAACCTTTATTGAGGTTCCGATGAAGTTCCGATGAAGTTCCTATGAGGTTCCGATGGAAACAGCGGGCAGATAGGTGGCAAGTAAAAGGTTTATTTGCGCTTATTTAGTACGGCCGGTGAAGTTGTCCATTGCATGGTAGATACCAAAAACTGTGCCAAAAACGAAGTCAAAGACACGGAAGGGCAGTATGGCTTGCCAGAAACGAATGAAATGGAAGCCGAAAGGTATGCCACGGAAGATTTGGTTACGCTCGATGGCACTCAGGATCTTCTTTGCCGTTGGCTCGGGTTTGAGGATTGGGAAGATGCTGGAGTACACGCCGTTGAACATGCCCGTATTGATATAGTAGGGAGCGATGGTGGTGAAATGCACATTGGACTTCATCTGCTGGAGTTCGATACGCACGGAGTCGCTCCAACCAATCATAGCCCACTTGCTGGCACCATAGACGGACATCTTAGGATTGCTGAGCATACCGCCCGCCGAAGCGATATTGCAGATATGACCACGGTTGCGGGCTATCATATCGGGCAGGATTTGCTGTGCAATGACCATAGGCGCAATGGTGTTCACCTCAAAAGTGAGACGGATGTCCTGCACGGTCTGTTGGTCGAAGGTCTTGTTGCCACGCACGATACCTGCACAGTTGATGAGGATGTCAATAACACCTACTTCTTGCTTGATTTGTTGGTAGGTTTGGGCAACGAGCTCGCTGTTGGTGATGTCCACCTTATAAGTATATACGCGCTTGCGCGAGTGCTCGCGCGTAGTAAATTCGGCATATGTAGCCTCTAATGCATCTGAATTCACATCCCAGATAATCAACGCTTTCGCCCCTTTCTCCAACGCCATTCGCCCCATGATTTTGCCAATACCAGATGCTCCACCTGTGATTAGCACATTTGCTGATTTGATTTTCATTGTTTTAGGAGTTTTAAAAGTTCTAAAGGTTTTAATGGTTTTGATACAAAAGATGTACCAAAATCGCGGCAAAGGTAGTACATTATTTTCGAACGAACGTTCAAAAAAGAAGAAAAAGTGCGTTTTTTTCGAACAAACGTTCGATTTTTATTTAAAAATGTTGCGTAAATAAAATATTTTTTATAATTTTGCAGCGCAATCGCGTTCGGCAATCGGATCGCATTGACGGCGTTCCGCCTAAAGGGTAAGGGACCAATAGCGAAGCGTCCAATAACCAATAGCGCAGCGTCCAATAACCACTAAATATAGATAATATGGTAGAAGATCGTAGGGATAAAATCCTGCTTAAGGCATTGGAGTTGTACATGGTAGAGGGATATGCCAATGTGTCTATAACGGACTTGCAGGCCGCTCTGGATATGGGGCGTGGGACATTGTATTACTATTTCAAGGATAAGGATGAGTTGTTTCAAGAGGTGGTGGATATGTTCTTGATTAAGCCAAAACAACGTGCATTGGAGCGCGTAAGAGAGACAGGTACTATACCAGATATGATAGATGCCATGTTGTACTACCTGAATCAGTTGCAGGAGTTTTACAATCAGGTAGAGAACAAGAACATCAACACCTCGAACGTGGTAACAGTGATGTACACAGCGTATAGCCGCTTTCCTGAACTATACAAGAAAGCGCGTCGGTTGTACGAACACGAATTGAGTTTGTGGATAAGAGCTATCAAGAATAGTATGCACAACGGCGATATACGTGGCAATGTTCCCATTGAGACCACAGCCCACATGTTCTTGCACATCAAAGATGGTTGGGATCCTGGTCGCTCTGGCGTGCCGATGAACTTTGGAATCTTCCCCGAACAGTATAACTATTTATACGATTTGATTAAGAAATACTGTGGCAATTTGTGAAAATAGGTAATAAATGCAAAAAAAAAATGATATTTCTTTCGTTTTTGAACGCGTGTTCGAAAAAATAGTTGTACTTTTGCAGTCGCTTACAAAATGAAACTAATGTAAATATATTATATTATGGAATTAAAACATTATTTGAGTTATCTCCAAAATACGATTACCAACAAGTGGTCGGATTTGGCGATGAAGGATTTGGATGGTGCAACGCAATACACCTATGGTGAGTTGGCTGCGCAAATCGCCCGTTTGCACACCACTTTTCGTGTTTTGGGTATTAAAGAGGGTGACAAGATTGCCTTGTGCGGACGCAACTGTAGTAATTGGGGTGTGACATTCTTGGCGGTTGAGACATACAAGGCGGTGGCAGTGAGCATCTTGCCTGATTTTACAGGCGAAGGTGTAGAGGCGTTGGTGAATCACTCAGAGGCGAAATTGCTATACACAGGCCCTAACGTATTGAAGAAGATTGATGCGAAGAATATGCCAGGATTGACAGCGATGGTGTTGATGGATGACTTCAGCTTGCAGTTCGCTGCCAACGAGGAGGTGGAGAAAGCATACGCGTGTGTGGATGCCGCTTTTGCCGCTGAATATCCTAACGGATATAGCGCAAAGGATATGAATTATCCTACGGATAATCACGATGATTTGGCATTGCTCAACTATACCTCTGGTTCGACTGGCAATCCTAAGGGCGTGATGATCACCCACAAGAACCTGAGCGGAAACATCGACTTCGCAGTGAAGAAGATTCCACACAAACCAGGCGACAAAGTGATGTCAATGCTGCCTATTGCCCATATGTTCGGATTGATGTTTGAGTTCCTCTACCAAGTCTGCGACGGCGCCGAGGTATATTTCCTGACCAAAGCCCCAACGCCAACTACCTTGATGAAGGCCTTTGCACAAGTGCATCCGTTTATGATCCTGACCGTGCCATTGGTGATCGAGAAAATCATCAAAGGCAAAGTGTTGCCAATCATCAACAAACCTGTGATGAAAGTGCTGTGGAAAACCCCAGGTATCAAGTGTCTGTTGCACAAGAAAGTGCGCAACACCTTGCTATCCGCCTTTGGTGGCAAGTTGCGCTACCTGATCATCGGTGGTGCTGCGCTCAACGAAGAGGTGGAGAAATGTATGCACGATATGCACTTCCCATACTGCGTGGGCTATGGTATGACCGAGTGCGCTCCGCTTATCAGCTACGAGGACTGGGATAAATATGCATACCGCTCATGCGGAAAGATTATTCCTGGCATGCAGATCCGTATCGATTCGGAGGACCCAACCAAACGCGAAGGCGAAGTACAAGTGTACGGCGTGAACGTGATGGCCGGTTACTACAAGAACGAGCAAGCTACCCGCGAGACCTTCACTGAGGACGGATGGATGCGCACAGGCGACCTTGGCGTGCTGGACAAAGAGGGTAACCTCTTCCTACGCGGACGCAGCAAGAACATGCTGCTCAGCCCTAACGGACAAAACATCTACCCAGAGGAGATCGAGGATAAGCTCAACAGTTTGCCACTCGTCAGCGAATCGGTGGTAGTAGATCGCAACCACAAATTGGTGGCACTGGTTTATTCAGATCCATCTCTGGCCAAAGCAGAAGTGCTGCAAGGTAAAACGATCGACGAAGTGATGAAGGAGAATCTGATGAAACTCAACAAGATGCTTCCTCAATATAGCCAAGTGACCGCTATCGAATTGGTGGAAAAAGAGTTTGAGAAGACACCTAAACGCAGTATCAAACGATTTATGTATAAGTAAAAAAGAGGCGAGAGCCTCTTTTTTTTTAGATCGCTCGCAAGCTCGCTGAAGAACGCTGCGTCGTAGGCCGATCACTAAACACTAAACAGTAGCGCCTCCGGCGCGTTCACTAAACATCAACCGCTTTGCGCTAATCAGCAACGGTTTGCCTTGGTGGCGGGCAGCGATGAGGTAGCGATCATCGCCGTCTTTGAGCTTGTATTTCTTGCGAATATCTTCGGGAGAAAGCGGATAATTGCGCGAGATGATGCTGTAGCGCACCGATTTATCCAACTGACGCTTAGGCTCTTTGATCTCGGCATCAATAACCTGCCAGATACGTCCTGGGAAGCCCGACATACATGTGTCCGACGTATAGAGATGTGTATTCGTATCCAACTTCTGAAGTTCATACTGCTCAGCTATCAGTCGGAAAGCACCCGCCTTGATGATAGCCGCATTGGGTTCGTAGATATATTGCTGAATATGTGGAGCTAATTGCAGTTTGGCTTGCTTCTCATCTTCAGGGCTGAAGAAAAATCGATCCGTCCGCATTTCGCGTGTACGTATATTCACCGCGTGGATGACACCTTTGCCCGTCAGAAATAGCACCTCTTTCACCTCGTTGTTGACCGCCACGATATGCGTATCCCAATCCTTGCCCAAGGCACGCAAAGCGGCCGTGATATCTAGCATGGGGCTGAATTTGATCATAATATGGCTGGCTATTCTGCGAAGAGTAGGGAGCAAATCTATCACGTTGGGGTCGCAATCCTCGATACGAAACACCTTGCCACCAGATTGACTACGGCGAGCGGGATCCATGTAGATGAGGGTATGGGACGCTGCGCTATGGGATATTGGATATGGGGTATGGGATATCGGATATGGGGTATTGGGTAATGGACGCTGCGCTAATGGGTGATGAGGCAGAGAGGAGAGGAAGTCCTCGGCGGTGGTGTTGTGCACCTGGATGTGTGGACGATAGAGTTGGAAATTATGTTGCGCTATCGCACACAATTCGGCATTACGCTCCACGTAATGCGCCTCCAACATACCTTCAGCCAAGTGAAAAGTGTCGATACCATAGCCCGCCGTCAAATCTATCAGCCGATGACACATACCGACTAACTCTGCTTTGTAGCGCGCCGTGGCCTCGCTGCTGCATTGCTCGCAAGACAAACGCACAGGAAACCACCAGTCGTCGAGCTGAGCAAGGGTAGGTAGTTTGTCTTTGGTGCGCTGGCGTCCCTCGATCTGCTGAAGCAAAAAACGGAAATCGGCATCCGACAACTGCGGAAACCGATTACGCTGCAATGCCAACTGCTGCACATCGTCGTGCAAGTGCTCGCGAAGAAGTGTGGCTAGATTAACACCTGAAGACATGATGCACTAAGGCACTGAGGATCAATCTTTGGTGGTGAGCACAATGGTGAAGTCCATCGCGGTAGGATTGACATTGACATCATCCTCGTAGATGAAATCACTGGCTCGGTAGTTAAACTCGAGCCATCCTACACCATAGACACAATCCACAGTCTCGGTATAGTAGTTCCAACTACCATCCGAAAGCTGCTCCTCGTAGTGACGCACATAAGGCAAGAGGTGCTTATAGGCACTGGATGTGCGTTTGTCATAGACGATATATGCTTGCACCTCGCCCTTCTCGAAGACTGCAGAAGTGATCTCTGGCATATTCACAGTGCAGAAGAAATAGTTGTTGGCATAAGGGGTACCATTGCTGGTGTAATCGGTGTATTGCCAATCCGATGCATTGATGTGCACATCATAACTCTTGACAGTAAATCCATTGTAAACATAGGAGTTACCACAACTCATCAGCGCCAACAGTGGCAATAGCAAAATAAAAATCTTCTTCATAACAAAACTATTTTTTCTGATATTTCTAACAAATTCCGTGCAAAGGTAGTGTATTTTTTGTATATTTCCAAATTTTTTTGTACCTTTGCAGCAAAATTAAGGAATATGAAGCGAATTTTTACGATAGTAAGTGTATTGGGATTGTGCACAACGCTATGGGCACAATCGCAGAATCAGTCGTATCTCGACTATATTGCCACATACCGCGATATGGCCATTGAGCAGCAACGCAAGCACCAAGTGCCTGCTGCCATCACGATGGCACAGGGCATATTGGAGTCGGCAGCGGGTACATCGGAGTTGGCGGTGAAGGCCAACAACCATTTTGGCGTGAAATGTACATCAGACTGGGTAGGGCGCACCATCTTTAAGGATGATGATAAAGCCAACGAGTGCTTTCGCGTCTATGCCGATGTGGCAGATTCGTATGAGGATCACTCGCTTTTCCTCAAGCGTAAGCGCTATGAGAGCCTATTTGCATTGCCAATCGGTGATTACAAAAATTGGGCATACGGTCTCAAAGCATGTGGCTATGCCACCGATCCACGCTATCCAGAGAAGTTGATTCGCCTCATTGAGCAGTACGAGCTCAATGATCTGACTTTCGACACATTGCTTGTGAAATCGGGTGCTGTGAGTTTGGCAGATACCACCATCTATGATAGCGAAGCGGAAATCGCGTTCGAAGAGCCAACAGACGATTATACCTCGCCAGCGATGGGCGATCTGCAACTATTCCACAACCATATGGCAGGCTATCGCAATGGTGTACGCTATGTGATTGCAGGTCCTAATGAGACCTATGCATCGCTGGCACAGTTTCTAAATATGTACGAGCGCACCTTGCGTAAGTACAATGACGCCCTAGATGAGCGCGAACTGCAAGAGGGGGATATCGTATATATCTATCCCAAGAAGAATAAAGCAAGCCGCAAGACCCCATTCTGCTATTTCCGCGATGGCGATACCGCATGGAGCATCGCTCAGCGCTATGGTATCAAGGTGAAGAGCCTATATAAGATCAACGAGATTCCATATGGTGTACCACTCAAGACGCACCAACGATTGGATCTACGATAATATACACAATATGGAAATCCACAAAGCACGACCTATAGGCGAACTACTGGCGGAGTTTATCCACGGCTCCGAGTTGGAACAACCCTTACTAGAACGCAAGGTGGTGGCACTATGGCCAGAGGTGATGGGTGTAACCGTGGCACAGTTGACGGGCACGATTGAGATTCGCAATGGGGTACTATATGTGCAGATACGCAGCGCAGCGCTCAAGTCACAGCTCTTTGATATCCGTCATGACCTGGTACGCAAGCTCAACGAAGCCGCAGGGGCGAATGTGTTGAAGGATATTCGATTGCTGGGGTGAGATGGAGGATTGGATATAGGACGGCGCAAGCGCCTAATGGATAAGGGGTAATGGGGTTTTAGTGCGGCGTCCATTAACCATTAGCGAAGCGTCCAACAACCAATAAAAAAAGAATGATTTATCCACAAAATATAGAACAAAAAATAGATTTTCAGGTCATACGAGATGGCTTGAAGGGATGTTGTATGTCCGGATTGGGCAAGGAGCGCGTGGACGCTATGCAGTGGTTGACGCATTATCCTGCAGTACGCGACCTATTGGCTCGCGTAAGGGAGATGATGGGTGTGCTGACCGATGCATCGTTGGCTTTTCCACATGGCGAGATATACGACCTGCGCGAGGCATTGTCGCGTATCCGTATCGAAGGACTCTTTATGGACGAGGCAGAACTCTTCTCACTGCGTAAGATGCTCGACTACACCGCTCAACTAGAGCGCTTCTTTGTGGCATTAGACAAGGTGAAATACCCTATACTGAGTGGAATGACCAGTCAGACAAGTCAAACGGGGCTGACCATCCAAACAATCATTACTACTATCGACCGCATCTTGGATCGCTATGGTAAGATGCGCGACAACGCATCACCCGAACTGGCACGTATCCGCAAGGAGATATCCGCCTCACAGGGTTCGGTTAGCCGTGCGCTGAACGCCATCTTACGTCAGGCACAAGCCGAAGGCATATTGGACAAAGATGCTGCACCTACCATGCGCGAAGGGCGATTGGTGTTGCCAGTACCACCCGCCTACAAACGTAAGATTGGCGGTATCGTTCACGACGAGTCGGCTACTGGTAAGACCGTGTTTATTGAGCCCCAACAAGTGGTAGAGGCTAATAATCGCATCCGCGAATTGGAAGGCGAAGAACGACGTGAGCGTATTCGCATCTTGTTGGAGATCACAGCACAATTGCGTCCCGAGGTGCCACAGATCCTGGAGACCGAAACCTATCTCGGCGAAGTGGATTTTCTGCGTGCCAAGGCGCTGTTTGCTATTGATATGCATGCTATTGTACCCGAACTAAGCAAGAAGCCAATGATCGACTGGCGCGAGGCATATCATCCTGTGCTGTTGCTCAATTTCCGCCGTCAAGGTAAGACCGTTGTACCGCTCACCATTAGTCTCACCAATAGCGCAGCGTCCAATAGCCCATCAGGGCGTCCAATAGGCGGAACGCCGTCCAATAACCGTATATTGGTTATCAGCGGTCCGAACGCCGGCGGTAAGTCGGTATGCTTGAAGACCGTGGCCATGCTGCAATATATGCTGCAATGCGGTTTGCCTGTGCCAATGAGCGAAGCAAGTACGATGGGCTTTTTTAAGCAACTTTTGATCGATATAGGCGATGAACAGTCGATTGAAGACGATCTCTCAACATACTCATCCCACCTCCGTAATATGAAGCATTTCGTGCGTTATGCCAATGCCCATACGTTGCTGCTGATCGATGAGTTTGGTACAGGTACCGAACCGATGATTGGTGGTGCGATAGCCGAGGCAGTGCTCTCGCAACTCAACGAGCAAGGGGCTTTTGGCGTAGTCACGACCCACTATAGCAACCTCAAGCACCTAGCTGAGCGTACCGAAGGTATTATCAATGGTGCCATGCTCTACGACCGCGGACAACTCAAACCGCTCTTCCAGCTCTCGATTGGTCAGGCAGGTAGTAGTTTTGCTGTGGAGATTGCTCGCCAGATTGGTTTGCCCGAAACGATTATCCAACGTGCTACGGATATTGTGGGCGAGGAGCATATCGACTACGATAAACACCTGCAGGACATTGCGCGTGATAAACGCTACTGGGAGAATAAACGACAGAATATCCGTCAACGCGAGAAACACCTCGAGGAGAAGATTGCACACTATGAGGAGCAACTGGCAGGCATCAAAGCCAAGAAACGTGCGATCATCGAAGAAGCCAATGCCGAGGCTGCTGACCTGCTTCGCAAGAGTAATGCCACCATCGAACGCACTATCCGCGAAATCAAAGAGGCCAAAGCCGAGAAAAAAGCCACCCAGGCTGCCCGCCAGAAGGTGGAGACTCTCAAGACGAAGGTGGAAAACCAAGCAAGCAAATCCGGTAAATCTAGTACTACTAGTGCGGCTAGTGCTACTAGCAAGTCTAGCTCCAAGCAAAACCAAGTCTTGCGCGACTTGAGCGATCTGAAGATTCTCACCAAGAACCCAGCTAGATTGATTCAAGAGAGCAATACGCCTAAGCCCAAAATGGTTAGCAGCAACGTGAGCGATGAATTAAGACGTCGTAAGTTGTCTTTCAAGCGAGAATTGGATATCCGTGGTTTGCGTGTAGATGAGGCATTGGAGGCGGTGATTGCATATATCGATGATGCACTGATGGTCAATGCGGAGCAAGTGTCTATCTTGCATGGTACGGGTACTGGTGCACTGAAGCAGGTGGTGCGTGATTATCTGGCAGAACGTCAAAAGAGCATGCGCCGTTTGAAATCAGGTGATATCAACTTCCACGATGGTGATCCTGATCGCGGTGGTGCAGGTATAACCGTTGTGGAACTATAGGGGGGAGTGTTTAGTGAACGCCCTATGGGCTACTGTTTAGTGAACGGCGCAGAGCGCCTACTGTTTAGTGTTTAGAGAGTAAAAGTTGAAAGATAAGAGATATGAAAAGAACAATGTTGATAATGGGCGCTTGGTTGATGGCATTGATGGCCATCGCGCAAGTGCAACCTGGCGATACGACCTACACGGTGTCGCTGCATGCAGGTTATGCGCATAACCTGACATATGGCTCGTATGCCAATTTTGATTTGGATGCGTATATGCCAATAAACAAGCATTTTGATATGCAAGCGAATATCCGCACTAGCACCGCTAATGTGCACAGCATGGGTGTGCAACTGCGACCAAAATTTCAATTGCCCAAAGGCGAACTCTATGTAGAAGACCGCCTGATGATGCGTTTTGCCATGCGCGATAACTACCGCGACTTTGTGCACGCTATCTCGGTGGGATATATGATGCAGTATGTGAATGTGCAAGTGGGTATGTCTAACCGCATCATCACGCCGTTGCCATACGAGCATCATAGCGAAGATGCTATGATACTGGAGCCCTTTGATGCCGTATACCGCGTAGAGGCATTCGTGCGTCCACAAAGTGCCGCATGGAACATCAGTCTTTGTTTGTCAAATATGGACAACTACCTCATCGAGCGCATGTGGGCACCTATGTTCTACCTAGGCGGCTGGTATGACGTCAACGACCATTGGCGCGTGCGCCTATCCGGCAAAATGAAACTAGCTGGTATGTTTCACCTGAATGCACACTACTATGGCGCCGAACTGCGCGCTGGTGCAGAGTATAGGTTTTAGTGTTTAGTGTTTAGAGACTAATAGAAGATAAGAGATATGAAAAAGAATATATTTATATGGACAATAGCCATGCTATTTGTGGCATGCGGACCAGATGCACGACTTGACATGGTAGGTATGTTTGCAGGCTCATCACCCACCATTGACGAGCGCTTTGAAGAATCGCAAAAATACAATCAGCAAGCCGGATTTGCTACGATTCAAGCCCTGACAGAGGAGTATCATGTGTATGTATGTACCGATACCCATATACATGGCACACGCACCCGTTGGGAGCATTTCATCAAGAGCTATCGTGCCGACCTCTTATGCCCTGTGGCTGTGCACCTGGGTGATATCATCGATGCTCGAACCGAATTTGAATATGTGGAGGATGCTTTGAAGCGTCATCCATTGATCGAAATGCTGCCATCCAAAGATACACTGATGGCTGTATGCGGAAACCACGATATCTATTTCAAACAATGGGAACATTTTATCAAGACCTTCAAGACCAGTAGCTACTATTTCGTAGTGAAAACCCCATTGGGCAGCAAGGACCTGTTTATCGTATATGACTCAGCGGACGGCACTGTAGGCAAGAAACAACTCAAATGGTTAGAGGAGACCCTCGCATGGGCGGATACGCAAGATTTTCGTCATATCGTAGCCTGCACGCATACCCACTTCTTCAAACGCGACGGTTCGCAAGGACATTGCTCCAACTACCCATTGGAGGAGACATATGCGTTGCTCAACCTCTTTACCAAGCATGGTGTGGATATGGTATGGTCGGGGCATGACCATACTCGCGAGATAACCCAAGTGAAAGGCATGACCTGTATTGTGGTGGATTCGATGAAGGACGAGAATAAGGAGCCATACTATATGCTCGTGAAGATGGGCGATAAGATTGATTACGAGTTTGTAGCAGTAGAATGATTATTTACTTCGGCATAGGCACTAATCTTGGCGAGCGCGAAGCGAATCTGCGCAAAGCTATTGAACTGCTGCACGAACGAGTGGGGAAGTGCATTGCTTGCTCATCCATCTATCGCAGCGAAGCGCAAGGTTTTGTGTCTGATAATCAGTTTGCGAATATCGTTGCCGTTTGCCAAACAGACCATTCGCCAGAAGAGGTGCTGCTCATCACCCAGCAGATCGAGCTTGAGATGGGACGAAAGGAGAAATCCGTCAACGGCATCTACCACGACCGCATAATCGATATCGACCTACTGCAGGCTTTTGACGAAAATCAGATAGCGGATAACGGGAAAGGGATAGAGGTTACTAGCGATACCCTAATACTACCACACCCCCGCATGCAGGAGCGCGACTTTGTGATGATACCCCTGCGCGAAGTAGAAGCAATCCTCAATTCACTAATCACTCAACACTAATCACTAAACAGTAGCCCGCAGGGCGTTCACTAAACACTAAACACCCAAATGCAAGTACTATACGAAGACAACCATATCATAGCCGTCAGCAAGACCTGCCATGAGATTGTACAGGGCGATAAAACCGGCGATACACCGCTCTCTGAGACGGTGAAAGCTTATATCAAGGAGAAATACAACAAGCCAGGAGAGGTCTTTCTTGGGGTTACGCATCGTCTTGATCGTCCTACTACGGGTGTGGTACTCTTTGCACGCACTAGCAAAGCGCTTACGCGATTGAACGCGATGTTTCAATCGCACGAGCAAATACGCAAGACCTATTGGGCCATTGTATCTATGGATAATGGAAATAGGATAATGGATAAGGGAGAGGTTCGATTGGAGAACTACCTGTGGCGTAACGAGAAGCAAAACAAATCTTTCGTCGTCAAGCCCGGCACCAAAGATGCTAAACGTGCCGTCCTGACCTACAAAGCCATTGCGCATAGCGAGCGCTATACTTTGCTCGAAATCAATCTCGAGACAGGACGTCATCACCAGATACGTTGTCAGTTAGCAGCCATTGGCTGTCCTATCAAAGGCGACCTCAAATATGGTGCCAAACGTAGCAATCCCGACGGCGGTATATCGCTGCACGCACGCCGGATTGAGTTTGTACATCCAGTCAGCAAACAAGACATCGTGATAACCGCTCCCGTGCCCGAAGATAAGCTGTGGAAAGCATTGGAAGAACAAATATAAATGTTTTACAACATATATAGCCCAAAAATCGCACTACGCATTTGCATAGCTGCGATTTTTTTTGTATCTTTGCACACCTTAAAAAATTACCAACATCCATTGTTAATCAAGAACGGATATGAAACATCTACTATTAGGCGACGAAGCCATAGCGCAAGGCGCTATTGATGCTGGATTGAGTGGGGTATATGCTTACCCCGGTACACCATCCACTGAGATTACAGAGTATATACAATTGAGCGAAAAGCGCAGAGCGCTTTCCGCTAGTTTAGAGAACGGCGCTGGTAGCGCATGCAGTATAGAGGCTAGAGGCAAGATTTTCTGCCAATGGGCGACCAATGAGAAGACCGCAATGGAAGGCGCATTGGGTATGTCCTATATGGGCAAACGCGCACTGGTGTGCATGAAGCATGTGGGTATGAACGTATGCGCCGATGCCTTTATGAACGCTGCTATCACAGGCGTGAATGGCGGACTAGTGGTTGTGGCAGCTGATGACCCATCGATGCACTCCTCGCAGAACGAACAAGACTCACGTTTCTATGCGAAGTTTGCCATGATACCCTGCCTGGAACCTAGCAACCAACAAGAGGCCTACGACATGATGCACTATGCCTTCGATCTGTCGGAGTCCTTGCGCACACCAATCATGCTACGTGTCACCACACGCATGGCACACTCACGTGCCGTGGTAGAGACCATTGATACGCCTCGCGAGCAAAACGCATTGTCTGCACCTGAGAATACCAACCACTTTATTCTCCTGCCTGCCTTCGCACGCAAGAACTACGCCGAACTAGTAGAGGCACAAGCCGACTTCGTACAAACCAGCGAAGAGTCGCTATACAACACTTATATTAAAGGTACACAACCCACCAAGGCTATCCTGACAACCGGTATCGCCTATAACTACCTGATGGAGTGTTTAGAGAACGGCGCTAAAAGCGCCTACAGTTTAGCGTTTAGAGAGGCGAGTATTTTGAAGGTAACCCAATATCCATTGCCAAAAGCCCTTATCGACCAGATGGTGGCAGACGGCGCAGAAGAGATACTCGTGATGGAAGAGGGACAACCTGTGGTGGAAGAACTGCTGCGCGGTATGGTGCCTTCTAGCATACAAGTCAAAGGCCGATTGACAGGCGACTTGCCTCGTATGGGCGAACTCACACCCGATAGCGTAGCCCAAGCCTTATCGCCTGATAGCCTTATCGCCAGCGGGGCCCCCGAAAAATCTGCTGATTTTTTGGGTGCTTTATCGCCTAAATCCGTACCCGAGATAGTCGTAGGTCGTCCACCTGCATTGTGCCAAGGTTGTGGTCACCGCGATATGTATGCCGCACTCAACGAGGTGGCAGCAGAGCACGAAGGAGCGAAGATATTTGGCGATATTGGTTGCTACACACTAGGCGCTTTGTCTCCATTCCATGCTATCCATGCTTGCGTAGAGATGGGCGCTAGTATCACCATGGCCAAGGGTGCGGCTGATGCGGGACAGTTCCCTGCTTTTGCGGTGATAGGCGATAGCACCTTCACTCACTCGGGTATGACCGGTCTGTTGGACTGCGTGAATAGCAAGGCAAACGTGGTGGTGCTGATCTCCGATAACCTCACCACGGGTATGACAGGCGGACAAGACTCGGCTGGTACTGGCCGATTGGAGGCCATCTGCTGTGGATTAGGCGTGGAGCCTGAGCATGTGCGTGTGGTGGTGCCATTGCCAAAGCATATGGAGGAAATCAAACAAGTGCTTCGCGAGGAGGTTGCATACAAGGGCACCAGCGTTGTCATCGCTCGCCGCGAGTGCATACAAACCCTCAAACGACATTTGAAAGCAAAGAAATAGTTGAAGGTTTATAGTTGAAAGTTTAAAGTTTAAAGGCAAGAAGTATATGAAACGCGATATTATTTTAGCAGGCGTAGGCGGACAAGGAATCCTATCTATTGCCACAGTTATAGGCGACGCAGCTCTCAACGAGGGACTCTATCTCAAGCAAGCCGAAGTGCACGGCATGAGCCAACGAGGCGGCGATGTACAGTCGAACCTCCGCCTCTCGAGCGAGCCTATCTATTCGGATCTCATACCCAAGGGTGGAGCAGATATCATCATCTCGCTCGAACCTATGGAGGCATTGCGCTATTTGCCATACCTGAAAGAAGAAGGATGGATCGTCACCAGCAGCAAACCCTTTGTGAATATCCCTAATTATCCTGAGATAGAGGAGGTTATTGCTCATGTCAAAGCCATCAAGAATCATGTGCTATTGGATGTAGAGACACTCGCCAAAGAGGCGGGTGCACCGCTGCAAGCAGCCAATATGGTGCTGCTAGGCGCCGCTATCCCTATGCTGGGCATCGACCATGACAAGATGGTGGATGGCGTAAAGCGCATCTTTGCTCGTAAAGGCGAAACCGTAGTAGCAGCTAACATAGCCGCTATCGAAGCAGGTTATCGTGCCTCTAAACACTAAACAGTAGCCCGCAGGGCGTTCACTAAACATATACAATATGAGTTTTCCGTTAAATAAACAACTGGTAGACCAAACATGTATCGATTTTGGTCTGCGCAACGCCAAAGAACTCGGTGCATCATCGATTCGCCAACTCGTAGGCGTAGTTAAAGATATTGAACGTGCTACCGGTGTAGAGTTTATCCACATGGAGCTCGGCGAACCAGGACTGCCCGCCGAGCAGATTGGTATAGCCGCTGAGCACAAAGCACTAAAGGCAGGCATGGGCTCCAAATATCCCCTCATCACTGGTATCACCGAGGTGAAACACTGGGGCAGCGAGTTTGTGCGGGCATTTATGAATCTGGATATTCCTACCGAGTGCATCGTGCCTACCGTAGGCAGCATGCAAGCGGCTTTTGCCATCAATATGCTGGTATCGCAACTGGATGAAAAGCGCGACACCATCCTCTTTCTTGATCCCTGTTTCCCTGTTCAGAAACAGCAATGCAAAGTGATTGGCGTACGCGTGGACTCGTTTGACGTGGCAGACTTCCGTGGCGAAGCATTGGCAGCCGAACTAGAACGCCATTTCCAATCGGGCCGCATATCAGCCATGCTATTCTCCAATCCAAACAACCCATCATGGATGTGCCTCACCGAACGCGAACTGGAGATCATTGGTCGATTGGCATCGCTATATAATGTGCTAGTAATAGAGGACTTAGCATACCTCAATATGGACTTTCGCGATTGCGAACGTGGCACACCTTATGAGCCACCATATCAGCCTACAGTAGGACGCTATACCAACAACTGCTTGCATATGATCTCCTGCTCGAAGATGTTCTCCTATGCCGGTCAGCGTGCAGCAATCATAGCTATCAATCCGTATCTGGCACACCGTCGATTTGCCTCACTGGCAGAGCGCTATCAGAACGATGGCGAGTTCCTACGTAACTTCATCTACAATGTGCTCTATAGTCTATCATCGGGCGTCACACACTCTGTGCAGTTTGCTATGGCAGCTATGTTCAAGGCTGCATGTCAGGGCAAGATTGACTTTGTGACCACCACACGCGAATATGCGCGAAGAGCCAAACTGGTGAAGGAGATCATGCTTCGCAATGGTTTCCACATCGTTTATGACGAAGATGCCGACGACCAGGAGGTGGGCGATGGATTCTTCTTTACTTTTGGCTACAAAGACTGGACAGGTGAGAAGATGGTTAACAAACTGATATACTATGGTATATCTGCTATATCACTGGCTAGTACAGGTGCCAAACGCGAGGGTATGCGCGGATGCGTATCCTGCATACGCGAAGATCAATACGCACTACTGGATGAACGTCTGGCTCTATTTAATCGTGACTTTCATGATAAATAATTGAGCCAAACACATTATACTAATCTGTAACCAATAGACGCAAACAACATATGCAATACCTATCCCCAGCTGAGGCTGTGCGCCTCGTGAAATCAGGCGACACGATTGTCGTACAAGGTTCGACCAGCATACCCATGGTGCTACTGCGTGCACTGACAGAACGCGCCAGCGAACTTAGAGATGTGAAGATCATATCAGGTTTTGGCATCCATCCCGAAGAAGCACCTTATGCCAAAAAAGAACTAATGGACTCGTTTCGTGCGCTGAACATCTTCGTGCCAAACAACCTGCGTCGTGCTATGCGCGAGGGTGTGGCAGATACCATCCCATGCTTCCTCGGCGAAGTGCCATTTTTGTTCCGTAGCGGACAAGTGCCTGTGGATGTGGCGTTTCTGAATGTCAGCGAACCCGATGAGAATGGCTATTGTTCTTACGGTATATCCGCAGACATCGCCTTCTCGGGAGCAGAATGTGCCAAGACTGTTATTGCACAAGTGAATAAATACATGCCTCGTACGTTTGGCGATCCAGTGATACATGTTAGTCAGATAGCTGCTATGTGTCGCGGCGATGAACCCCTGATAGAGGTGCCAACACCCGTGCCAAGCGAGATTGAAACACGTATTGGTAATTTTATTGCCAACGAGATACCCGATGGTGCCACCTTGCAGATCGGTGTAGGCGGAATCCCCAATGCCGTGATCAATGCACTAAGCGGACATCAACATCTGGGGTTGCATACCGAGGCCATCACCGATGGCGTATTGCCATTGATTGAGAAAGGTATCATCGACAACTCGCTTAAGAAAATTTATCCAGGTAAGTCGTTGGGTAGCTTGGTGTTGGGCTCGAAACATCTGTACGAATACATGGATAATAATCCAGACTTTGTTATTCGCGACGTGGCCTTTACCAATGACCCACAAAACATCCGCCAAAACCCTAAAGCCATGGCTATTAACTCGGCCGTAGAGGTGGACCTGACAGGTCAGATCTGTGCTGACTCGATAGGCGAAACTATCATCTCGGGTGTGGGTGGACAACACGACTTTATGTACGGCGCAGCACTAAGCGAAGGGGGCAAATGCTTTATCGCACTGCCAAGTATGACCAGCAAAGGACAGAGCAAGATCGTGGCGAACCTAGCATCCGGTGCAGGCGTAGTGACGACACGTTTTCAAGCCCAATACATTGCCACCGAGCATGGTATCGTGTATCTGCGCAACCTACCATTAGCTGAACGTGCCAAAGCCCTCATCAGCATAGCCGATCCATCGGTGCGTGAGGAACTAGAGCGCGCTGCCGTGAAACGCTTTGGTATTGGATTCCTCCGATTGAAATAGATTATAGGTGAGAGGTTAGAGGTTAGAGGCGAGTATTATAGAAAAAAGGGAACTATATTGGTGTCAACAAGTATATAAATCCCCCCCCAAAAAAAAAAGAGGTTGATTCAACCTCTTTTTTGTTTATTATAACTTGGTGATTTCTTCTAGCGCACGATCCAATTGTTTGTCGTAGCGAATCATGTAGGCATAGTAGCCACGGTGGTAGTAATAGCGCTTGATAATTTCGCCACCGAGCAGTTCTTCGACCTCCTCGCGGTTGCGTTGGATAGCCGCACGATAATCCACGGTCAAACGGGGCTTGAATGCCTCTAGGTCTGCGAGTAGAGTGGAGTCGATATCCTCTTGTTTGGCCATCTTGATGAGTTCGCCTAGGTTGCGTCCTGTCTCGGTCTCGTAGGTGAATTTCTTCTCGTCGAGGAAACTGCAGAAGTTCTCTAAATCGCTGTCTGTCAGTTGAAAATCCTTAGCAGGTACGATCGACTCGTGTTGGCGGTAATAGCGATTAGCGTAGTCGAAGAATAGGTGATCACGATAGAGGTTGTAGGTAATATCCAACTTCTGCGAGTCGGTTAGCACGATATCGGGCAAGATACCGCCTGCGGTGTCGCGGTGCAACTGATGACCGCGTTGACGCTCAGCATAGTCGATGGCTTGGATACAACGCCCCGAAGGAAGATAGTATTTGGAGGTAGTTACCTTGAGGTGTCCGCCATAAGCGATAGGTCGGATATTCTGCACGAGTCCTTTGCCGAAGGTACGTTCGCCTACGATAGTGGCACGCTTGAGGTCTTGCAGGGAACCTGCCACAATCTCGCTGGCAGAGGCCGATTGACCATTGACCAATACCACGAGTGGCATATCGGGGAAAATAGGCGAAGTCTGAGTGGTGTAGGTATGGTTGGTGCGCTCAGTCTTACCCTTGGTGGAAACGACCTCGGTCCCCTTTGGCACGAAGAAACCTACAATCTGGATGGCCTCGTCGATTAATCCACCTCCGTTGCCACGCAGGTCGATGATCAGACGTTTGATACCATGACTTTGTACCATGCCGTCGAGGGCTGTCAGCAACTCTTGTGCGGAGTTGGTGGTGAACTCATTGAAGAAGATATATCCAATAGAATCCTGCAACACGGTGGCATAGCCTACGGCAGGCAGGTGGATGTCGCGGCGTGTTACTTGCTTGGTAATCAGTTGGCTATCGCGTTCGAGGATGATTTCAATGGTGGTGCCTGGTTTACCGCGCAGTTTGTCGGAAACCTCCTTGGTGTTCTTGCCCTCGCAGTCCATACCATCCACCTTGACGAAACGATCTCCAGGCAGCAGACCCGACTGTTGGGCAGGCATGCCCTCGTACAACTCGCTGACGTACACATTGCTATCGCGATACATAATGATGCTACCCACACCGCCATACTTGCCTTGGGTCATACGACGCAGTTCGTCATCTTCGCGTTTTGGGATATACATGGTGTATGGATCGACCTTGTGGAGCATATAGTTGATGCTTGTCTCGATGAGGTCGTCGTAGTTGAGGGTATCTACATAGTTGATATCCAATTGGCGCATCACATCCGAATAAATGGTCAGGTTCTTGTCAATGCGTGTGGTTTGAGTGTCTGCCAAAAGGTTGATAGTCAGACACAAAAATGGTATGATAATCAGTCGTTTCATTGTTTCGGAGGTAAATATGGGGTAATGTCTTTGTTGTGTGCATGTAGGTCGCGGAGCAGGGTGGAGGAGATGTGTGCATACTCGGGACGGGTGTAGAGCAATACAGTCTCGATGCCAGATAGCTGCTTGTTGGCTTCGGCGATATTACGCTCATATTCAAAGTCTTGCACACTACGCACACCACGCAGGATAAACTGCGCCTGTTGCTCTGCAGCGAAGTCCACAGTCAGGTTGTCGTATGCCAAGACCTTGACGCGTGGTTCGCTCTTGAAGGCTTGTTGGATGGCAGTCAAACGCTCTTCAAGTGGAAATGCTTCACGCTTGTTGATATTGTGTCCTACGCCGATGACTATCTCATCGAATAGTTGCAAACCGCGCATCACGATGTCGTAATGCCCTATGGTAAAGGGATCAAAACTCCCTGGAAAGATTGCTTTGTTCATATCTCTAAACTATCTCTGCATTCTTCAATGCCTCTTTGGTAGCTTCGCGATAGGCGACCATCAGTCCGCCAGTGCCGAGTAGGGTACCACCGAAATAGCGGACTACCACCACGAGGATATTGTCTAATTTCTGGGCGTCAATGCTGCGAAGAATAGGCATTCCTGCTGTACCATGGGGTTCGCCATCGTCTTTGGTTCGCCAGAGATTTTCTCCCAATCGGTAGGCATAGCACACATGGCGTGCATCGTGGTATTTCTTTTTGTACCACGCGATGCGTTGTTTGGCTTGCTCCTCATCGGTAATGGGTTCAGCAAAAGCAAGAAACTTGCTTCCGCGATCCTTGAAGATACCTTTCGCGAGGCCAGATATAGTGGATTTCGTTTCGGACATAATTAGTCATTTTATCATTTAAGCGGCAAAGGTACAATATTTTTTGCATTTACGCAAACAAAATAATGGAAAGTTTATGTTCGATGCGATTTTTAGACACATACTACTGCTTTTTTAGCCGCGGGTACTATGCTATTACTATGTGATTAGTATGTGGTAACTACGTCATTCCTATCCCTTCGGTAAGAGTATTGTATCCCTTCTGAAACCTATACCAAACCTATAGTAAGGGTATACAAATATTGATATCCTAAGTACTGATTGTAGTATGTGGCGGAAGTGGCGAAATGGCGGAAAGCGAAATCGATTTTATCGGAATACAATAGAGAAGACGGTTTCGTGTTCGTTGCTACGGATGAGGCGGATGGAGCCATTGTGCAGGCGCATGATTTGGCGGGAGAGACTCAAACCAATACCTGAGCCTTCGGGTTTTGTAGTGAAGAATGGAATGAATATCTGCTCCTGACTATCAGGGCTGATAGGATGACCATTATTGCAAACATCTATCACAACGGCATCGGCATCATCAATCTTGGCTGTGATTGTGATTTGGGTTGCCTCTGCCTGTAAGGCATTGCTAATGAGATTAACTACCACTTGCGAGATTTGTCCCTCATCCGCATATAGCAGAATATCATCGGTCAGTTCGGTATATTGATAGCGTGCACCTGCGGCATCAATCTGCTGTTTGGTCAGTTGCTCCACACGCTCCATGAGTTCGCGCAAGTAAAATGGTTTCCTAACTGGCGTTGCTACGCGCGTTAGACTACGGTAGGTATTAACAAACTTGATTAAGTCCTTAGAAGAGGTTGAAATCGTCTGCAAGCCCATTACCAAATCAGGAGAGGCAGGATCTTTGAAGAGTGTTTCGCTGAGTGAAGCGATAGGCGTGATGGTATTCATGATCTCGTGTGTTAACACACGGATTAAGCGTGACCAAGCCAATTCTTCGTTTTCGGCAATCTCGTTGCTAATATCGTTGAAGGCAATGATCTTTATTGTTTTGCCATGTATTGCCGCTTCGGTAGCTGTGAGAATGATCGTGCGTTCGCCTCGTTCGGTAAAGAATGTGGCGCGTTGTTCGCTATTGGCTGATACTTGTCTGAAGGCCTCCGCAAGCGATGGATGGATATTATCCAGTTGGCGAAGATTACTGAAGGTCAGCAAGCCCAAGAGCGAGAGGGCTGTTTTGTTGTGATAGGTCACTCGGTTGTCTGTGACGGTGATGATACCCGTTTGCACATGGTCGAGCATCTGTCCGAAGTAGCGTTCTTGTTCGCTGATTTCGTGGCGTTCCTTATCAAAAAGGTCACGCAGGCGGTTGAGTGTTTTGTTGAAGCTTCTATTCCGAATGCCTTGCTCGTTGAATCGGAAGTTGAGTTCCTTATCTTCGAGCGCATCGAGCATGTAATTGATTTTCTTTTGCAATCTTTGTTTCACCAATACCCCCACAATGACTCCCACTACAATAGCAGTGGCAAGGCAAGTGAGTATGATGAAAGGTGTATTCATGATTATATCCCGTACTTTTTCAGTTTAGCGTAGAGGGTTGGACGACTGATGTTGAGGGCTTTGGCTACTAACGACAAGTTGCCGTCGTGTTGCGCCATAGCGTTGCGGATGGCACGCTCTTCGACGGTTTCTAGAGGTTCAACAAGACCGCTTTCGCTATTAGATATTAGACCGCCTTTGGCTGTTAGACCGCTAATGCTGTTAGAAGTTAGATAAGAAGATGGCAACGGCAGTTGCAAGTCGGCAAGGGTGAGGGTGTCGCCTTCGGAGAGGATGACCGCTTTTTCGATGCAGTTGTTGAGTTCGCGGATGTTGCCCGACCAAGTATGTGCAAGCAGGGCTTGTTGCGCTTCGGGTGCCAACGCATTCACACTGCGGTGGTAGCGTTCCGCATAGGTTTGCATGAAGCGTTCAGCAAGCGGCAGGATCTCGTCTTGGCGTTGGCGAAGTGGTGGGAGTTGCAGGTGCATCGTATTGATGCGATAGTACAAGTCCTCACGGAAAGTGCCGTCCTGTACCATTTGCGGAATGTCGCGGTTGGTAGCACAGATAAGGCGGATATCAATGGGTATCTCTTTGGTATCGCCAACACGCACGATAGCACGATTTTGCAGCACGCGCAGAAGTTTGGCTTGCAAGTGCAGTGGGATATTGCCAATCTCATCGAGAAAGAGTGTGCCGCCGTTGGCTTGTTCGAACTTACCCATTTTATCGGCATGCGCATCGGTAAAAGCACCTTTGACATGTCCGAACAGTTCGCTCTCGAAGAGTGTTTCGGTGATAGCGCCTGCGTCCACGCACACCATTGGGCGGTTGGCACGCGCTGAGAGGCGGTGGATCTCGTTAGCAAGGACATCCTTACCCGTTCCATTCTCGCCCGTGATGAGGATAGAGGCATCGGTGGTAGCCACTTTATCCAGTTGTTTGCGGATAGTGGTCATGGCAGGGCTGGAGCCCCAGTGCATTTTGGGCGATGGGCTATTGGTGATGGGCGATGGGGAAGGAGATTTCTTGCCTGTGCGTTTAAGTTTCTGTTGGTACGCAAGGGTAAGAGTCTCAACGAGTTTGTTGTTATCCCAAGGTTTGACAATGAAATCGAACGCTCCGCGTTTCATACCCTCTACAGCGAGTTGAATATCGCCGTAGGCGGTGAAGAGCACCACTTCGATATTAGGTGCAAACTGTTTGATTTCGGAGAGCCAGTAAAGTCCTTCGTTGCCCGTGTTGATGGAAGTTTGGAAGTTCATATCGAGCAGCACCACATCGGGTTGCAGTTCGCGGATAGTGGATTGCAACGACTTAGGCGAAGACAGCATCTCCACCTGAGCAAAGAATCGTGGCAGCAACATCTCCAGCGCTGCACGAATACCTTTGTTGTCGTCCACGACAAGTATTTTGGCTTTGGATTTCATTCGTGTTTTCTTTGTTCCGATTCACATTTAGACTCGGTTATACTATATTCGTTTATATAATCCCCAAGGAAGAAGCCGCATGATAAAATGTACGATACGCCAGCGTTTGGTAACAATGCACGTTGCTTGTTTTTTATTTATCGCACGAAGAATTTGCTTCACAACTACATTTGTGGGCATTACCCAAAACAATCCGTCCCCTTTTGCCATTGCTGTATCTACTAAGCCAGGACGAATTTCAGTAATTGTGAGAGATGGCAAATTTTTAAATGCTTTCTTCTTGAGTGCCTCTGCGTAATTCATTTGATATGCCTTGGATGCAGAATATGCAGGTGCTACTGGTTCGCCTCGTAATCCTCCAACTGATGTTATTAAAACTAAATGCCCGAAACTTTGCTTTTGAAATGACTTATACAACAAGTCAACACAATTGGTCCAAGCAGTAACATTAGTTTGCAATGTATTTAGTTCTATAGTATTATCTAAAGTCGGATTCAAATCACCAATTCCAGCAGTTACAATAGCTATGTCTATCCTCGTTTGAGCAAACAAGCCAAAAATAGTTTGGCTAGTAGAATCAATGTCGCAAATATCTAATTGCACTCCTTGTACTGAGGAATTTTGTGTTGATAGTTCATTTAGAATATTCTCCCTTCTGCCACATGCTATTACAGAATGCCCTTGGACGACATACTGATTCAGCAATTCTTTTCCAATGCCAGAAGTAGCGCTAATAATTAATATATTCATGGGATCTTATAGTCTTTGAACATCAACGACCGCATAACAATGAGGGCGGTCGTTGGATGTTAGTAATTCGTATTAACTTAATACATTATTTAGATTTATCAATCCAGGCAGAAATCTTTGTTTATAGTTTATTATTAGTGTGGCGATTTCATATTTAATCATAGTAGTATTACATATATTTTTTATTGCCAATTGTAATTCATTACTTTTATAATATTCATTAACAAAATTAGCTATATTTTGTAACATATAATCATCTAATATTATCGTTGTAAAATTATGCTGTTGAATACTTATCTTTATTGCATTGAGTGCATTAATAATTGCCATATTTACATCAGTTGCTATTGCGTTGATAGTAAGCTGTCTATTATTTTTTATACTTTGTTCCATTTGTTTCATCATTAGCACGCCACTCTCCTCTCTCTTCGCTTTTAAAATAAATATATTGGTTTGAGTAGAAGACAATTGCTTATCGAACTCTAATAATTTAGCTTTATTGAGTTTGGCTGAATTTAACGCTCTAATGGACATGTCACTATAAATGAGTCTACTCATGACTAATTTGCTCCTCTAACGCTTTAAACTTTTTACTATATTCCTCATATAATGAACTTAAATCGGATTTATACGCATCTAGTTCACTATCATGTTTAACCGATGATATTATATTGTTAAAATTACCAATAGAAGCCTCTAAACTTCTTTCTCCTTTTTCTTTCAAATCTTCAATCTCTTTTCTTGACTGCTCAATTTTGAATAAGGAAAAGAAACTAAAAATAAGAAATACAATAGTTAAAACAGCAGCCCAAATGGTTATATTTGTATATTCATGTTCTATTTTATCTAAATGTAGTTCCAACATTTTTTCTGACATAACAGAAGCTGCTAATTTGTCATATTGTATGGTTAATGAATCTGTAGCAATATTCAATATACAATCGTTCTGTGTCTTCAGGCATTCAAAATCAGTATATATTTGAGCTAATAATTTTTCTGTTGGTATAGCATTCTTTTTAGTTTGAGCATTACCTAATTGTATAATTCGCTCGTATATCATTGATTGTAATTGGTTTCTGTTATCTAATGATTGATTAATGAAGAATGTTATACTATTATCCGTACTTTCTTGTATCGTTTTATATGTATTAACAATCTCTGCTTGGGATTCTTTCAAATTCTTATTTGACCTAAATAAAAAAATACCATACAGAATAATTACTAATAATATTGCAAAACAAAAACATAGTGTATGATTTCTATGTATAAACTTTACAATTGCACATTCTTGAATAACTTCTGTTTCCATAACTACAAAGTATTTAATTTCTTTTGAATAAACCACACTACTATACCACAATATGGATAATATTTTTGGTTCTCACCATCTTTATGCTTATTTTGGTATTTTACTAAAATACTCTTTAGCGCTGTTTTGTTCCAATTTTTCTTTTGCTTGCATGTTTGATTAATATGCTGTATAACCTCTTTTAACATATTTTTTCTATTGAGGACGAGAAATGGAGTATTGAGATTCAAGATAGAATTTATTTCCTCATTATACACAGGATTTGATGATGCTATTATTCCATTCGAAGTATATGTAAGTGTGTTGATAAAAGCGGAATCTAGTGGAGAGAATGAAATCTCTTGATTCCCTTTTTTTCTATCACAATGTTCATCTTCACCGATATGTCCAGGACAACAAATGAGCATATTGTTATACTTCAACTGAAGATCTTCATGATTTTCTCTACATTTGATATGCTCAATTCGATGATCTTCTAATGTTAATTTACCTTCTATTTTATCTTTTGTGGGTATTCTGCGCATGCAATAGGCACATATATACCCCTGTTCTTTAAGCAATGCATCTACCAATTCAGGTATAGATTGATAGGTTACCCCTGGAGTTGAGCAATATTCAGTCCATTCTTTGGGCTCTTGATTTTTATTTATAAGTATCATAACACTATTCTAAGAATGAGATTAATGCTTCTGCTCTAGACAACTCAGGATCGTTGCTTATTTTTTCTCTCAACAAATCTAACTTTTTTCTAGCTTCTAGAATTTCATCTTTATCAATAAGGTCAAATAAAATCTTTAAATCTTTATCTGTATCTATATTTCTTGCTATTTGGTTCATTGTAGTTTCCATAATAGTAGAAGCATCCTTTCCATATGGATTTACCTCTACATGAGTGTATTGCTGATCTTTGTAAGACAACTTATAAACAACATTAGATTCATTAGACTCTACTGACGACATTACCAAAGGAGCGTGAGTACTAACAATAAACTGAATTTTAGGGAATGTGTCATGCAAAGCTTTGAGGATGCGTACTTGAAGAGCTGGATGTAAGTGTTCATCGATTTCATCAATAATGACCGTGCCATGTGTTTGTTTATAAGCTTCACTACCAAATTTTACTTTATTTAATAGGGCAGAGCGCATAGCTAAATCTACAACGATACTTACAAGACGACGATAGCCATCAGATAATAAATCCGAACGAACCTCCCTTCCGTCTAAATATAAGAAATAAACCTCTTCAGCATTAGTTCTAATATCAATATCTTGAATTATTCCACATCCATCAGAACCTAATGCACTAATAATAGCATTTCTAACACACTCAATTTCAACATCTCCCTTTTTGGCTTCTTTCAGCACTAATAATCGTTTAATCCAACAATCTAGCAAACCTTTACAATCATGACTTTCAAAATAGCCAAACGATGGTTTTTGTGGATATTTTTTAAATTCTTTTTTCTCTTTGTCAAATTTTCTAACACTATGAATATCCTCTGTAGTAAAATATGCAAAAAGTGGCAAAGCATTCTTTTGGAACGCGTCACCATTTACTATTGAATGAGAGTTTGCTTGTAACAAAGACGCGTACTCTTTTAGAGGTTTTAGCCCAGTAACGAGATTACGAGCATTCTTCTTGGATTTTTTCTCAATCTTTAAAACTTCTGTCTCTGTCGTGTCATTCCATGAATGTTTGGCTTGCAATTGGAATATTGTACCATCTAATAGATCTATAGGCGGACAATCATTTTCATCAAGGAAGAATGTAATATCAATTGGCAAATCGTCAGTTTGTAAGTCTATATTCTTAATTTCTCTAAAGTCATCAGGCTCCGCACTTTTCCAAACAGTATTTTCATCACTAAAACCAGAGAAAAACGAATTCATTACCAAATTACAGGCACGCAATAAAGAAGTCTTACCAACAGAGTTATCACCTATCAGTAAGTTAATGCCTCTACGAAATTCTATTGTTTTTTCTTCGTAACAACGAAAATTTTTAATAGTTATACCTTTCATAACAAAGACTTTCTTTTGTTTGTAAAATTTTCGCTGCAAAGATAGCGTTTTTTTTTGAAATATGCAAATTATCTTTTTGTTTTTAACAAAAATGGGTGGATTTCTTTGTTTCATCCACCCATTTCTCTCTTTACTCCGTCCTCAGTGATTCGACGGGGTTGGAGGTGGCGGTGCGGAGGCTGGCGAGGGTGACGACCAGAGCCGTGATGAAGAGCACTGCCAGCAACGCTACCACAAACACCCACACGGCTATCGGTGCACGATACGCAAAAGTGCTATAGTAATAGTCCGTAATAAAGTAACTGATTGGCGCAGCGATGAGGAAACAAATGCCCACAATAATCATAAACTTGCGGTTGAACATCACCAAGATCTCACGCACTGTGGCACCGTTCACACGGCGGATACCAATCTCCTTGCGGCGGTACTGCGTCTCGAAAATCACCAATCCCAACACACCCATCAGCGAAATAATAATCGCCAACATCGTGAACAACGAGATCGTTATGGTCAGTTGTTGCTCTTTTTGGTAGTTCTCGCCCAGTTCCTCGTCGAAGAAGTTGATTTTCACTTTCTCGCTTCCGTAGTCAGGCAGAATCTTGTCGGTGGTTGCACGGATGGCATCAAACACCGCCTTTATATCTGCATTCTCAATGGTACGCAGCGTGAGGTGTGGCGTCGGGAAATACTTAGTAAGCATCTTCGAATCGTAAATATAGAAGGCAAACGCGTCGCTCTCCTCGTGTAGCGGTTTGAAGTGGAAGTCGCGGCAGAAACCCGTCGCAGGGAAGGGCTTACCATTCCAATTTATCACTTCCTCCAGATTGAGGTTGTACTTCTTTTTGGCATACTCATTGAGGATGATTGCCCCGTCGCCTTTCTCATCCGAAGGCAAGAAATCGCGTCCTTCTACCACCTCTATGCCCATCACTTGCAGGAAGTTCCACGACACAGGCATGACGGTTAGCATCATCTGTTCGCCATGATGATTACGACCCCATGTCATTCGCGAATCTGCCACCATTCGGTCTTGCGACCATGCTACCTCTTTGATGTTTGGGTTATTGAGCAACTCGCTGCTAAACGCATCGCGCTCGTCCATACTGCTCACTGGAATGTTCGCCGTCAGCAGGCACTCCTTGTTGAAGCCCATGTCATAGTTCATCATGTAGCTGTGTTGTTTCTTCAGGAATATCGCGCAGATGATGAACGCAATCGAAATCACGAACTGCAAACCAATCAGCGCATAGCGCAGCAACTTGCCTTTTTGCGACATGCCAAACGAACCCTTAATCGCCAGCGCAGGTGGAAAGGAGGTGGCGTACATGGCAGGATACAGACCCGCCATGAGCGTCATCACCAAAGCAATGCCCACGGTGAGCACCGCAACAACCATATTTTTACTTAACGCCAAGTCGCAAGAGATGAAGTGCGCCCACTCCGACGAACGGAACAGCAGCACCACCACTACCGCCAATACCAACGCTATCGCCACCAGCACAGCCGATTCTGCCAAGAAACGCCCTACTAATGCTGCACGCGAACTGCCCAGAATCTTGCGCGTGTTCACACTACGAATACGCATAGGCACTTGTGCAAAGAAGAAGTTTACATAGTTAATCAGTGTGATTATCAATATTAATACTGCTACAACAATCAGTGTGATAGTACTGGTTGGATTGCCTGTTTTTTGTCCAACAGTCCAATTTAACTTCTTACAAAAATAAAGTTCATTAATAGGAATAAGTGGACAATATAACTTGTCGTTGCTGAGAAATGCCTCTATTTTATTGAGCTGATCATAAATCGAAGTATCGTTGTATTGAACACCACGGAAGCGTTTTAAATCTTCGCCTGCTAACTCTTTGTATGTAGCAGTAATCATCTCCTCAGATAGTACTCTATCATCGGCAGAGCGGAGTTTAACGAAATAATTATAAGACCAGTTATTTGCTGAATGTAAGTCTTGCGTTTCCAGTTGATTGCAACGAATCACTTCAATGTTTTGCAAGTCGCTGGCAGTAGGAAGATCTTTGTAGATAGCACGAACCACAAAGTAGTTTGTTCTTCCCCAACTCTCCAGTTGTAGGACACTATCCACTGCCACGCCCAATCGCTCAGCAGCAGTTTCGCTAATAGCCACATAGCCACCTTCACCCATGTCTTCCAACGAGCCCATAACAGGTTGAATACCAAAGGTCTTTAGTGCGCCCGAGGTCATTTGAGCAAAGGTTACACTATGCGTTTTTGCTGCTGTGCCTTCGCCCACGATGACATTAATCTTGTTTACATCATCTAATCTTGCAACGCCATACATTTCGACATAGGGATTGTTTGTCAATAGTTTCTCCGCATGAGGACGCGTAAGAAAGGCTTGCAGTTTATCTTCACCATACGATGGCAATGTCATCAGATACACGCGCTCGGAGTCGGGGATAGCGCGGTTATAGGTCAGGTCGTAATGCACCTGCACGAGAATGATATACAGCGCAGCAAACGCCGCCGTCATTCCCAGGATATTTAATAACTTTGAAAATTTCATGTGTATTCAGTTCTACAATTGGTTCTTGACATCTTTTACGATTTCACCATCGAAGAGATTGATGATGCGTTGCGCTGCAGAGGCATCTCGTTGTGAGTGGGTCACCATCACCACGGTGGTGCCTTCTGCGTTGAGTTGGCAGAGCAGATCAATTACCTCTTTACCATTGCGCGAATCGAGGTTTCCTGTGGGCTCATCGGCAAGGATCAGTTGAGGGTTCGCCACTACGGCACGCGCGATGGCTACACGCTGTTGCTGTCCACCCGACAACTGTTGTGGATAGTGCCCTGCACGGTGACTGATATTCATGCGTTTGAGTATCTCTGTCACACGGCGTTTGCGCTCCGATGCCGAGATATTGAGGTACTTCAGTGGCAGTTCGACATTCTCATAGACATTCAGCTCGTCGATGAGGTTGAAGGACTGGAACACAAATCCGATGTTTCCTTTGCGATAGTTGGTGCGTTCGCGCTCACGCAGGTTAGCTACTTCGGTGCCGAGTAGGTTGTAACTGCCACCGCTTGGGTTGTCGAGCAGCCCCAGGATATTGAGCAGCGTGGACTTACCACAACCCGAAGGTCCCATGATGGCTACGAACTCGCCTTTGTTGATAGTGAATGACACATTGTTGAGTGCTGTGGTTTCGATTTCTTCTGTACGAAACACTTTGCTGAGATTAGTTACTTGGATCATAATTGTATTGGTTTTTGATAGTTAATATTAGTCGTTATTGGTATGGTAGCCCTTCGGTGTCCCTATACTAATCTACCGTATATGTACCGTATATCTACCGTGTATCTACCGTATATCTACCGTAGTTAATAGCGGAGAGGTAGAGGAAGGACAGCGATTTGTTAGGGTTATTTCGATTTCAACGCCTCCACAGGATTGGTGTTCATTAGGCGGATAGCTTGCCAAGAGATAGCCAGCACAGCGAGGAGCATGACCGCAAGGGCGGTGATGATATAGTACCACGCGGAATTAGCGATACGGTAGTCATAGGTCTCCAGCCATCGTTGCGCAATGAGCCATGCACAAGGCACTGCAATCACGGCTGCGATAAGGATAGAAGAGAGGAACGTGCGCACGGTGCGGAAATAGATGGTGCGATTCTCACAACCCATCACCTTGTGAATAGCCGTGTTGCGTGTGTGCTGCTTGGCGTAGTAGGTACTCATAGCCAGCATAGCCAACGAAGACAGCAACAAGGTCAGCAGCGTAAAGAGCGCAATCAGTTTAGCGTTGTTGTTCTGCTTGTCATACATGTGGCTGACAAGGTAATTGTAGGTATTGACCGATATTTCCTCATCGCTATCGTGTTGGCGGTAGAACTCGGCTATTTGCTTTACGGCTTCGTTCTCATCACCAGCTACTTGCACGATCAGTTGGCGCAATATGCGGAAATCGGCAGGGTCGTCCATGTTCATTATCCAAGGAACAACAGGCCAATCGGATGAGGGAGCAAAGCCCGGCATACCTTTTTGGAAATCCTTGATGATGCCACAGATAGGGATACCATAGCCATTATCTTGGTGGAGCATGGTACAATCATAGTCCACGCCAAGAGGAGTAATCAGCGATTCGGGTAGCCATGCGGCAGGTTCGATAGGATCAGCATTCTGGCGAATGACCTCAAAGCCCAGAATGTCAAATGCAGTTTGGTCGCCATAGTACATATCGAGTTTGAACTCTTGCCCGCCAAACATAAGACCTATACCCGTTGTACCAAAGGTAAATGGTTCGAATTGTACCCAACCCACTTTCTCCACGCAAGCCAGTTGTTTGAGTTCTTCCACCAGATAATCTGCTGGAGTGTTGGCACCGCTGATGCGTAGGCGATTTTGGCGTTCATACCCTTGGGGCTTGCTCTGCATATGATGGAGTTGCACAAACATGACCACAGCCACGGCAAGCGTGATGATAGCCACAATGTTTTGCACAATAATCAGTATGCGTCCGAGTACCATGCGATTGTCTTTCTCGAAAGAACCACGCACCACATCAATCGGTTGGTACTTCAGCACCATGAGTGCAGGAATGACACCCGAGAGAATAGAAAGTAGCAACACCAAGACCATCATCATGAGTATCACGCCCCAAGTGATATGCTCGAATGGCGCAACGGTTTGTCCGATGAGTTCGCTGAAAGAAGGGGCTACGAGATGCGCCATGAGGAGTGCCAAACCAAAAGATACCGCCGTAAGTGAGAAAGATTCGAGGATATATTTTAGTACGATTTGCCAACGTTGTGCACCCACCAAACGGCGAGTAGCCATCTCGCGTGCACGGAATCCAATCTGCGCTACTGTCAGTGAAATATAATTGAGTACTGCGAAGATGAGGAGCAATAAACCCGCTGCAAAAAAGAGTGTAAAGAAATCACGATTGACCAAATTAACGAATGGCAACGGAGCAGAGAGGTCGGAGTACTGGACATCCTCAAAAGGAATGAGATAGAAATCGTGGAATACACCATATTTGTAGATATAGTCCTGCTCTCTGATAATATTCTGCATTTCGCTCGACAGGGCAGCAACATCCGCATTGGGTTGGAGTTGGAAGAATGTAGCAACCGCACCTGTGCCATTTTGAATGACTTCGTCAGTGAGTTGTTGGAGTAGGTCAATGCGGTAAATGATTTTAGGCGAGCGAATGACGCTATTCGTTAGGTCACGAAACACACCCGTGACGGTGAGTGTGGCAGCGTTGCCATTGATAGAAATTTCAATGGTCTTGCCAAGGGGGGTCTCGTTGGGTGAGAAGATACGGGCAAACGACTCACTGATAACCACCGATTGTGTCGTGGCAAGAACAGACTCATGTGTGCCTTCGAGCAATGGGTAAGGCAGTATTTGGAAGAAATTCTCATCCACCACTAACGCATCTGCACGGTCATCATTGCTGGTTGAAGAGTGACCTGTGGTAGTCGTATAGCGCATACTCATTTCGATGCCGCCGAAGATCTCTGTGTCGAACATACGGCAGATGGATTGCACTTCGGAGAAGCGACCTTCCAGTTGCTCCTTGATAGTGCCGCAACCGATAAACAAGCGTTCGGAGCGACTGACATAGATGTTTTTCCCTTTTACTTCTGAATCACGCGTGAGTTGCGAGGTCACGAATGTAGCGATAAAGATGACAAACGCCAACGCAATAGCCATACCTACCACCTCAATGAAGGTGTAGAGTTTGTTTTGCTTGAGGAAATTAAGAAAAGATTTCATATTGTTGTTGTTTTCTATTTACTTGTTATTGGGTGTATATCTAACAGCTCGCTTGCGAGCGTTCCGACAGCTTTAGCGGTCTAACGCCTAACAGCGCAGCGGTCTATTATATAAATATATAAGCAAACCCCGTGCCAAAACATGTAATCTGCTGATTACTTGGCGATTGTATTTTTGGCACTTTGTGAGAGTGTAAAGAAACTTTACAATTGAGTGTAAAGGGATTTGACAGAAAAGTATAATTATGATTTGCTCAGTTCAAAAAAATATAGTAATTTTGCTCCGAGAAATGAACCTTTTTCTAATTTGTGTGTATGCATAAGTGAACAGCAAATTAAAATGATTCCTATAACAGACTAATGATTACTTTCTGGCGACCATATAAAAGTATTTCAGATGAGGAACTGATGCGACTTGTGCAATGTCGAGAAGAAAAGGCATTCGATGAACTTTGGCAACGCTATATGCCTGCTATGCAAAACTTCTTCTTCCGCAGAACAGGTGGAAATCAACTACTAACAGAAGACCTTACACAAGACCTCTTTCTGCAACTTTGGAACGCAAGTGCACAATATCAATCCCCTCAGAAGTTTCGCCCATGGCTATTCACAATCGCATTTAACCTACTGCGAAATACCTATCGAGAGATTGATTATCAAGCACTATATACAGCAGAAGTAGTTGCTACCGTAGAAGAAGCCCAAGAAGACGACCCCGCATTGCAAATAGACAACGAGCGACTATTTGAGGCACTGACTAAAGAACTGAATCAACTCTCCGCTCCAGAACAATTGCTATTTGACCTCCGTTTCACGGATGAACTATCCATCAAAGAGATTGCAGCGATTATTCATATTCCAGAAGGAACGGTGAAATCACGCTTACATACACTAATCCAAAAACTACGAAAAAAATTAGAAGACTATGCGTAATTTTGAATCACAACTATCTGCGTTCGGCAAGCACAGATATGCCGAAACTACCAAACAGACGCACCCCATTATCAATCCGCGAAGACGCGAGCGTTCGCTACTATGGAATACAATGCCTGCTGCCGCTCTGGCAGGAATCATCATTGGCTTGGGCATACAAGTAAATACTGATTTCAAGGAGCAAGTAACTGCGCACTTTGAAGATACCGAAACAAAAACAATCAAACAAGTGGTAGAACTGCCAGAGTATTGCTGCTATGATCAGCAGCAGGCAATAGAATTGCCAGAGTTCGAATATATTGTTAAACAACTATAAATATTACAATTATGAAAAAGTTAGCATTAATCCTTATGGCAGCCATCACATGCGTGGCATGCACAAAAAAAACAGAGAATCAAAATGCTTTAGCAGAAACGTCAGTGGAGCAAACAACCATCTCCAACGACACCACAGAACAAATTTATATGGTGGTTGAGCAAATGCCAGAGTTTCCAGGTGGTATGGGCGAGTTGATGACATATCTTGGAGAGAACATCAAGTACCCTTCTAAAGCAAAAGAAAATCAATGGGAAGGACGCACTATTTGTCAATTTGTAGTGGAGAAAGACGGCTCTATTTCGAATGCTGAGATTGTGAAGAGTAGTGGGCACGAACTTTTAGATGCTGAAGCATTGCGTGTCATTTTGAATATGCCCAAATGGACTGCGGGTATGCAAAATGGTGATTCCGTTCGCGTAAAATTTGCTTTACCAATTTCGTTTAAGTTGCAATAAGAAACCTCTTATCAAGATGTCAATTTGATAAAGTAGGACTTGTTTTTCATCACGAGAGGGTGTGTCATTTCGACGCACTCTCTTTTGTTATAATTTTCCCTGCTTGCACCACACAATAACCAGACAATAACCGTACAATAACCACACTATTCGTTACCCTAATAAGTCATACTTGTGGCACAAAATTTGCCGAAATATAAACAAAGATTTGCATATTTCCGAAAATATCATTACCTTTGCAGCGAAATTAAAACGAACCAACTATGAGTACATTAGAGTTTAATGCCTTAAAAGGCGAATTAGCGCGTGAAATGCTCAACATTGAGAGCATGGAGGTGTTGCAAAAAGTGCAACGCTACCTTCGTCGTACAATCAAAGCAGAGCAACAAGCTCCCAAAGCAGAAATGAGTATGGAAGAGTTTTGCGCAAAAGTACAACAATCCAGTGCACAAAAGCAAGCAGGGCAAACTATTGCTATGCAAGCCAACGAAAGCAGCGAGGACTTTATCAATCGAATGCTATGTATGTGATTGAATTTACACAGCAAGCGCAACAAGATGTCCTTGCGCTGCAAAAGCATTATCCTCAGTTGATTAAAAAATTAGCTAAACTGTTGGATGAACTCCGCGAACACCCTCGTACAGGAACAGGACAAGTGGAGCAATTGAAGTTCTTTACCCAAGAAACTTGGTCACGCCGTCTAAACAAAGAGCATCGTTTAGTGTATGAGATTCACGACAATGAAGTGCTTGTATTAGTGGTTTCTGCCTATGGACATTATAAGTAATCATACAAAATAACCATATTACAAAACATCCCAAATTACTTGATTGTAGTTTGGGATGTTTGTTTATCATATTAGAACTTCAACCTCTCACTATTGCCAAATTTCTCGTAGCCTGAGATAATGACACGGTCGCCGGGGTGGAGGCCTTCGATGACTTCGTAGTACTGCGGATTTTGGCGACTGAGGCGAATATCTCGGCGGGTAGCCCCTTTACCATCCGCATCCATCACATAGATCCATCGTCCACCTGTGGTCTGGAAGAATGCGCCACGAGGGATAAGCAAGGCTTGTTCTGACTCACCCAATTGCAGATTGAGGTAATATGTCTGACCGCTGCGGATATTGTCGGGCTGTGCGCCCACGAACTTCAAGTCGGCACGGAACTTACCATTGCGCACCTCTGGATAGACCTTGCGCACTACCGCACGGAACTGCTCATCACGGCGCTCGAAAGTCGCCTCTAATCCTGCCGCTACACGGTCGATATAATGCTCGTCGAGTTGCGCCTCGATCTTGTAGTTGCCGAGGTCGTTGATTTGTCCAATCTTGGTGCCTTGGGCAATGGATTGTCCGAGTGTGGCTTCCAGCAATCCAAGTTCTCCATCAATAGGCGCTTTGATAGTGAGGTTGTCTTTACGGCGGCGAATCATCTGCATATTGAGGCGCATATTGGCAAGGCTCTCTTGCATCTGGCTGACTTGCACGCTGCGGTAGAGACTATCTTGCTCGGCACGGTGATTGACCAGTTGTAGGCGTTGTTGTGCCAAACGATGGTCCTCCTCCGCACGGAGGTATTCCTCACGAGCAATGAGTTGGTCGGCATATAGGGCACGCTGCGCTTCGGCGGTGCGGCGTGTGCGTTCTACTTCCATTGCCAATTGCAAACGCTCTTGTTCCAGACTGAGTTTCTGCTGCTCCATAGAGATGAGGGTATTGCGTAGAAGGTTCTCTTTCTCAGCGAGTTCGGCTTCGGAGTTGAGGATTTGCAAGTCGAGGTTGTCGTTGCTGAGTACCAGTATGCGGTCGCCTGCTTTGACATGCGCACCCTCTTCCACGATGATCTCTTGCACGACACCGCCTTCGAGTGGCGAGAGTTGGATAGTGGTCATAGGTTGCACTTGTCCGTTGAGACGGATGTAGTCGTTGAACTCGCCTTCGGTGACGGTGGCAATGGTCAGAGTTTCGGGGTCGATACGCATAGCGCCATTGCTGCTACGCGCAAGGAGAACAATGAGCAGTACAGCCACTGCTGAGCCCAACCAATAGGGCAATGCTTTGAGGGTAAAGGCACGGGCAATGCCTTTTTTCTTTTCGATGATTTTATCCATGATGTTGTGATATTTAGCGTTGTGTAGTGATGTTTAGAGTTGTTCAAGATAAGGGGTACCGTTGTAGTAGCGGACTACGCAGGATTTGATGAAGTACTTCAGCTGGGCGTTGAGGTGCTCGGCTTGGGCATTGAGGTGATTGTCGGAGGAGGTCTTTAGTTCGAGGGGAGAGATGAGCCCTTGTTCGAACTTCTTGCTATTGATGGCGTATGCCTCCTGTTGCGCTTTGGCTCGGCGGTCGGCTTGCTTGAGGGCAGCCATTGCACCATCACGGTCTTGCACCGCACGCGCCATCTCTGCCTCTACCTCGCGCAGCGTTTGGCGATACTCGGCTTCGGCACGGCGGTAGGCGTTTTTCTTGCGCACGATATTCGACTGGCGCGATAAGCCATCGTAGATAGGGATAGACAAAGACAACTGCACATACTCGCCGCTGTTGTTGATGAACTGACTGGCAAAAGGCATGGCTACATAGTCTTGGGTACGGGGATAGGTGTAGTAACCCGTTGACCAACCGCCTGAGAGGGAGAGCGACGGAGCCAATCGCCAACGCGCCGTACTGAGGTCGAGTTGGGCGTTAGCCATGCGATAGGCAGCCAGTTCGACCGATGGGTGGTGAAGAGCTTCGCTGTTAGATACTAGACCACCTGCGGCTGTTAGACTGCTCGCGTGGCTCGCTGTTAGATTCTCGGTGCTCTGAAGGTCTATGAGTAATTCGTAGTCTTCCTCCCACAGCATGAGGTCTTGGAGGGTCATGCGAGCGTCGTTGAGTTGGTTGGTCATGGTGATGTACTGATATTCACGCTCGGCGAGGTCGGCTTCGAGTTGGATGACATCGGCATGGCTTTTCTGCCCCAATTGTTCTTGGCGTTGTGCCAATTGCAGGTTGCTGGTGGCGGTAGCGACTTGGACTTGCAGGGCTTCGGTCATCTGAGTAAAATAGAGGACATTGCAGTATGCTTCCATGACTGCGAGGCAGATTTGGTCGCGGAGTTGTTGCTCCTCTGCGATGCCCATCTTGATGGCAGTCTTGGTGATTTTGAGGTTATTGACAGCCGAAAAACCGTTGAACAGCGTGATAGCACCCGATAGGGAGTAGCCGTTGTTGAACGAGGTGGTGGAGATGTAATTGTTGGTTTCGGGGTCGATTCCGCGTCCGAAGTTCAGCGAGGCGTATGTGCCGCCTTGGATAGTGGGGGTGAAGGCACGGAGGATGGCTTCGCGGCGTGCGATGCGGGCATCGTCGTTGTTAGCGCGTTGGATTTCCATTTTCGCAGAATGGGCGATGGCATACTCCATGCAGTCGCGGAGGGAAAGGGAGGTGGCTGCGCTATGGGCGGCGCAGAGACAGAAGAAAAGAAGGATAGTATATTGCTTTAACATATTGATTGATTTTGTTCTGCAATATACTATTCAAAGGGCGTGCCAAAATAGACAAGGTGCTGATTATCAAGAGTGTGGTGTTTTTGCGGGTGTACAAAAGTGTAAAGAAACTTTACAAAGGGGTGTAAAGGAAATTAACAGAGGTATTTAGCAATAGGCTGTATAAAAAAATATTTTTTGTGGAAAAATAGATATACACTTGTGTATATCAGAAATTTTATGTAATTTTGCAGGCCGATTAGATGCCCTAATAAGGCCATAGGATTGATAATAATAACTAAAAACAATATATTGTGAAAACGAACTACTTGAAGAGCAGACATATCGGTCTGACAGAGCAAGACCAACAACAGATGTTGGAAGTAATCGGAGTGAAAAGTGTGGATGAACTCATCGCACAAACAATGCCTGCGGATATCCTGTTGAATGAGCCGCTTGATTTGGATGAGCCACTCAATGAGCAAGAACACCTCAATACCATGCACCAAATGGCAGCGAAGAATCAACTCTATCGCTCGTATATTGGTCGTGGTTGGTATGGCACCAACACTCCAGCAGTGATTCAACGCAATATATTGGAGAATCCCGTTTGGTATACCTCATATACCCCTTACCAAGCAGAGGTAAGTCAGGGTCGTCTGGAGGCACTGTTTGTATATCAAACCATGATTAGCGACCTCACGGGGTTGCCATTGGCTAACTGCTCGCTCCTTGATGAGGCAACAGCCGCTGCCGAGGCAGTGACCATGATGCGTAACCTGCGCACCCGCGATATGGTGAAAGCAGGGGTGAAGAAAGTACTGGTGGATAAGAAAATCTTTGCCAATACATTAAATGTAATGCGCACGCGCGCGAACGGACAAGACATCGACCTCGTGATGGTGGATTACGCACAAGTGACCAGCAACTGGCTCGCAGAGAATGGTCCATTCTTTGGCGCCATTGTGCAATGGCCTAACGCTGACGGTTCGATAGAGGACTATACTGCCTTTATCGACGACTGCCACGCAGCCGGCATGAAGGTGACCGTAATCGCCGACCTGATGGCATTGGCATTACTCAAACCACTCAATGCAGACATCATGTGCGGTAGCGCACAACGATTTGGTTTGCCAATGGGCTTTGGTGGCCCAACAGCAGGCTATATGGCTACCCGCGAAGAGTACAAACGCGATATGCCAGGTCGTATCATTGGATTGAGTAAAGATGCGTACGAGAAACCAGCATACCGCCTTGCGCTGCAAACTCGTGAGCAACATATCAAACGTGAGAAAGCAACCTCCAACATTTGTACAGCAGAAGCATTGTCGGCTGTGATGGCAGGTATGTATGGCGTATATCACGGTGCAGAAGGTATTCGTGAGATAGCCGAGGGTATCCATGGTAAAGCCGTGTATATGAGCGAGATGCTGCAAGCATACGGCTATGAACAAGAGAATACCGAATTCTTTGACACCCTGAAGATCCGCCCTGAGAATGGGGTAGAGGCTGTGCGCGAAGCTGCCGAGCAAATGGGTATCAACCTCTATTATGACGAAGAGGGTTGGATTGGATTGAGCATGGACGAGAGCGTGACTGTGGATGATATGAACGACCTGATTGAGGTGTTTGCACAAGCATCTGATAACCTTGCGCAATACGAAGATTCGGAAGAGGCGTTCGAAGGCCTTTGGGCGATAGCAGAGGAGCGTGTTCGCGAAGTGGATTACCTGCAAGAAGAGGTATTTAAGAAATATCACACCGAGACCGAGATGATGCGCTATATCAAGCGTCTTGACCGCAAGGATATTAGTTTGACCCACACGATGATTCCATTGGGTTCGTGCACCATGAAGCTCAACCCAGCAGCAGCTATGATTCCTGTGACATACCCAGGTTATATGGGCTTGCACCCATTGGCTCCAGCAGAGCAAGTGGCAGGATATATGGAAGTGATGGAAGATTTGGAGCAACAATTGGCAACTATCACGGGCTTTGCAGCATGTAACTTGCAACCTACTTCAGGTGCTGCAGGCGAGTATGCGGGTTTGGTGACTATTCGTGAGTATCTGCACCAACAAGGTCAAGATCATCGTAATATCCTCTTGATTCCTGCTTCGGCACACGGAACCAACCCTGCATCATGTGCGCAAGCAGGTATGGTGCCAGTGGTAGTGAAATGCGATGAGAATGGTAACACCGACCTCGCAGACTGGAAAGAGAAGGCCGAGCAACACAAGGAAAACTTGGCAGGTTGTATGATCACCTATCCTTCGACCCACGGTATCTTTGAGATGGCTATCCGCGAGATGTGCGAGATCGTACATGCGTGCGGTGGTCAAGTATATATGGACGGTGCGAACATGAACGCACAAATCGGCTATACCAACCCTGGTGTGATTGGTGCTGACGTATGTCACTTGAACTTGCACAAGTCGTTTGCCAGCCCTCACGGCGGTGGTGGTCCTGGTGTAGGTGCTATATGTTGTGCAGCGCACTTGGTAGGTGCTATGCCACAAGCAGAGTTGAACCGCGTATCCAGCGCATTGTATGGCAATGCGAATATGGCGTTGATCTCCTACGGCTATATCCGTATGATGGGCGAGGAGGGCTTGCGCGAATCTACAGCAGCAGCAATTGTGAGCGCAAACTATATGGCTGAGAAACTGAAAGATGCGTATGGTATCGTTTATACGGGTGTGAACGGTAGAGTAGGTCATGAGTTGATCTTGGATTGCCGTCAGTTCCATGCTATCGGTATCACCGAGTCGGATATCGCTAAACGATTGATGGACTTTGGCTATCACGCACCTACATTGAGTTTCCCTGTGCATGGCACATTGATGGTAGAGCCTACCGAGAGCGAGAGCTTGCACGAGTTGGATCAATTCATTGACGCGCTGCTCACTATCCGCGAGGAGATTGCCGAGGTAGAGCGCGGTGAGGCAGATAAGAAAGATAATGTGCTGCTGAATGCGCCACACCCTGAGTATGAGGTGGTTGCAGACGAATGGAATCACCCATATAGCCGTCAGAAAGCAGCATATCCAGCCGAGTGGGTGAAAGCAAACAAATTCTGGATCCCTGTAGCACGCGTGGATAACGGTTGGGGTGATCGAAACCTTGTTGCGAGATTTTAAGAGAATCTAAAGTTGAAAGTTTAAAGGCAAGAGTTTATATGTCAAAAAGAAAATTACGTGAGCAACTCAAGGGGTATCAGCGTATGAAACCGCTGATTACTATCAAAGAGTATTTGATGATTATTCTTTGTACTATTCCATACGCAATAGCAGTCAATTGGATATTGGTGCCACATACTATCGTCGGCGGGGGACTGACGGGTCTATGTGAGATTATCTATTTTGCAACGGACACTTTTATTCCAATCTGGTTGAGTTCATTTGTATGCAACTTGGCATTGCTGATGGCTGCATTCTTCACAGTAGGTTGGCGCTATTGTGTGCGTACATTGTGGGGAGTGCTATGGTACACTATTTGGCTAAAAGTCATTGAGATACCAGCCGAGCCAGTGGTTAGCGACCCATTTATGTCAGTGATCTTGGGTGGTCTGTTTATGGGATCATTCTTGGGAATTGTCTTCCTGAATAATGGTAGCACAGGTGGTGTGGATATCGTAGCGATGATTGTCAACAAGTACCGTCATTTGCCTATGGGACGGGTGTTGATGACATGTGATATTGTGATTATCTTGTGTGCTTATTTCTTGCCTGAAATCAAAGAACTACCATTCGGTAGAGGCTTGGAGAAGATTCTCTTTGGTTTGTGCTATACTTTTATGGCAGGTACAGCAGTGGACTGGGTACTCAATCGTACACGTCAGTCGGTGCAGTTCTTTATCTTTAGTAGCAAGTACGAAGAGATTGCCGAGGCAATCATGACACAGGTACCACGCGGCGTGACATTCTTGGAGGCACAAGGTGGTTACTCGAAACAGCCAGGTAAGGTCATTACTGTGATTGCTCGTCAATACGAGTCATCTAAGATATTCCGTCTCGTGAATGCCATTGATCCAAATGCCTTTGTGAGCCAAAGTCAAGTGCGTGGTGTGTTTGGTCAGGGATTTGATCCGATTCAAAATAATGCATAAATAGCCATGGATATTGCTCCCATCAAATATCTACAATACCCTGTGGGTAAGGTTATAAAAGAGTATATCTTTATCTTCCTGGGGTTGTTTCCTTTTGCGTTGATGGTCAATTGGATTTTTGTACCACACAATGTGGTGGGTGCAGGATTGACAGGTATATGCTCCATTATCTACTATGCTACACAGGGCTTTTTTCCACAGGTGTTTGCTGAATACGGTGGAGCCATTCCATTGTGGCTCAGTTCGTTGTCTATCAATGCAATACTGCTGATTATTGCTATGCTGACAGTGGGTTGGCGTTTTTGTGTGCGCACGCTGGTAGGTGCATTAGCATTGGCATTCTGGTATCGCGTAATACCTATGCGTGTGGATCCATTGATAGCCGATCCTGTGACTGCCTGTATCGTAGGTGGTGTGGTGTTTGGCATGAGTCTGGGTATCGTAATGCTCAATAATGGTTCGTCGGGTGGTACAGATATAGTAGCAATGATTATTCATAACTACCGCGATGTATCACTGGGTCGGGTAATGGTAATTTGCGATGCAATTATTATTGCGAGTAGTTATTTTCTGCCTATTCCAGAGCAGTTCTACATAGAGGGTATGGATATTGTGGACTTTAAGATCAAGCGTATTCTCTATGGTTTGTGTATGACAGTGAGTTATACTGCTGCGTTAGACTGGATTATGTCGCGTATGCGTCAGTCTGTGCAGTTCTTTATCTTCAGTAGTAAGTATGCGGAGATTGCTACCGCCATCAATGAGACTGTACATCGTGGTGTAACGGTACTGGATGGCAAAGGATGGTATAGCCAACAACCTATGCATATTGTGACCGTATTGGCACGCAAACAAGAGAGTCAACTGATATTCCATATTATCAAGTCGATTGATCCAAATGCCTTTGTGAGCCAAGCCAATGTGAGTGGCGTATTTGGACAGGGATTTGATACGATTAAGGGGAAATAGGTAATAAATTATGAATTAGACAAAGATAAAAAAAGAGGTCGGAAGACCTCTTTTTTTGTGGGTTGTTATTTGCAAAAAGCGGTTTGAACAAGCATCATTTAGCGTTCGCGAGTGATACCGTCGTAGATAGACTGACGGGTAGGGTCGAGCTCTACAAGTAGTTCGTAGATCTTCTTTTTTTCGTCGGGTGTACCGCCCGCAAAAATATTGACCAATTCTTCGTTTTTTGCATCCAAGAAAGTCGTCACTACAAAGGTAGCAGGACGTGCACGTTGTGCCTCCTTGAGCAATGGTAAGTTCTCCGCAATGCGCGCACGTGCGTTGGCTACATTGTTGATCATCTCATCAAGACCCAAACGATGGTACTCGTAGCAGAATATACGATATGGCTTGAAAGCCTCGTCCATGAGATTGTTGATCAGCGCATAGCGGTTGCGCTTACTATCGAATGCTTTCCAACCTTTAGCCTCGGACTCCTCTAACGATGCAGATTGCGCAGCAGTCACAATATTTTCACATGCTTGGAAATAAGGTGTTCCGCCCAAACGAGAGAACGAATCCATGTCGTAACCAATAATCAGATTGCAATAGTAAGCCAAGAGGGCAGTGAGGTTGGTAGTGAACGTGTGTTGCTGGTTGTCTAGACGATCGTACTCCTGGTAACGGAAACAGAAGGTGTTGTCTTGGAAATTGAGCACAGGAGTAGAGTAACTGGTGCCAAACACAGGGCGACGACTCTGGCAGATAAATTCGCACGTAAACATATCGTCTTGCACGGCTCTGACAATGAGCATCATATTACACTCTATGCGCTCACGCTCTTGGAAAGTGAGGTCAGTCCACTTGGTATTGTTGACAAACTCTTCGATGGATTGTTTGAGTGTGTTGTACACCGATTTGTTGGATCCCTGAATCTGGTCGGAATTGATGGTTACGGTGCATCGCAACTCCTGAGCATTGGCTTGCAGCATGCCAATGCTCACACACACAGCAATAGTTATAAGTCGGAATAGTTTCATTTTTGAATAGATAGGATATTACCAGTTTGGGTATTAAAGTAGATGTGTGGCAGTTGTTTGCCAGTCAGCAAGTCTTTAGCCAAAGGAATAGCCACGCCATACTGCGCAATAGGGAAGGCAGCAGTGGTAAGTACTTGGTTGCCATACTCCAAGGTAATCATTGCGCTACCAGGCAGGTTGTAATAGATCTGCGATGGAGTAGCTGTCTTGGCAGGTTTCTTTGTCTCGCCCTCGATAAACTCATCAGTATCAATAGTTTGGCGTTTGCCTACTACCGTCAAGCGAATAGGTTCGCCACTAAGATCATCTATAGGCACAATGCCCGCATATTTCGACATACGAGTGATAACACGTTGCTTGACATCCTTGCTTGGTGTGTAATAGATGGTGTGGGTGTGATGTTGCACATCGGTAGTGCCCACAAAGAGTTGGGTGAGCATTTGCTCACGATGGTTGAGTTCGTCTAACACCAATTGCATAGCTTGTCCATCCGCAGGGGTATGCTCCACATCACCTGCCAAGATATTCATACGTGTCTCACGGATATGGTAAATCATCTTGGCTGCACCCTCAGCCATCTTAGCTGTGGAACTAGCTACCATCTGCTCCTCTAACAGCGGCATGAGTGGGGTAGTTTTCTCCTTTGGCAATGCCACCGACACATCTGCCGATGGTGTCATTGCACATGCAGGCACATTGTAGCCGTAGAGCAATCCATCGCTTGTAAACGATAAGCATTGTGCTTCAGCACTAGATAGCACTTTATAACTACGATTAGGGTCAGCCACTGTGTGTGGATGAAGAGTGACATTGGTTACCTCATAGCGCTTTTGTGCCTCGGTAACCACCTCTTTGGCGCCCATGTAGCGCTCAGCATACAAATAAAACGGACCTGGGGTCGTAGCAATCTCATCATACTCAATAGTGATAGCCAACTGGGTGAGCGGCATGTGATAGAATACGGCCAATTCGCCTTCTTTAACTTGCTGTGCCAATGCCATCGTGCTGCATACGAAGGCCATTAGCATCATGTTTAAAATACGTTGTTTCATATTTGTTGATTTATTTATTGTTCCATATTTCCCATGCAATATCTGCCTGAGCGTATAGCATGTCTAATCCATTGATGGTGCGTGCTTCATGTTGCTGTCCAGCACGTAAGAATGCCGTAATAGCGGGATTATATACACAGTCATAGAGCATATGACGATCGGTCAGTACTGTATATGGGATATCAGGCAGAGTATCCACATCGGGCAGCATACCCAATGGTGTGCAATTGATAATGAGCGTATGCGCCGCCATTACCTCTGCTGATAGCATATCGTAGCCCAATACATCGCCTTGCGCATGACGGCTGACCAATGTATAGTCAATACCCATATCACGTAAAGCGTATTGCACCGCTTTGCTCACGCCCCCTGTACCCAATACCAAAGCACGCTGGTCGGTATCGCGCAAATGAGGCATAACGCTCTGCTTGAAGCCAATCCAGTCAGTATTGTAGCCACATCCATGGCTAACCACGTTCACTGCGCCGATCTCAGCAGCCACTGTATCAATACTTTGCAGATGAGGAATAATGGCCTGCTTGTAGGGGTAGGTGACATTAAAGCCATCTAGCACCGACATCAGCGTAGCAATCCCTGACAAGTCATCAATCTCGTACAAACGATACTCTGCACATATGCTTTCACGCGCAAATTTATCGGTGAAATAGATGGCAGAATATGAGTGTTCAAGTGGTTTGCCTATGATTCCAAATCGTCTCATCCTTGGTGTTTTAACTTTCAGGTTTTGTCTCTAGACTTTCAATCTTCAATTTTCCGTTGTATATCACCGCCTTGTGCTGAGGAGCGAAAAAGGTCTTTCCTCCCTCTCCCTTTTGCAAAGCATCATAGATCTTGTCTACCTCAGGAAAACGGTAGCTGCGCAGTTGCTCGTAGAGCTGTACGCGACCTGCCTGACGTGTCTCGCGGCTTTCTAGCCAATCTACGTAGCCCTGCATATATTCGGCTGTAGCCGCGATATGCTCGATCTCAGCTTTGGAGTATGTGCGAAGTTGCTCGCGTATCCCATTGCGGGCGATCGTGGTATCTTGGTTGGTAGAGTCATTGACCCATGTTAGTTTGCGTATATTGCGTAGGTAGTGCTCAATATAATCGCGTGTGGTACACAGCAATGGTCGGATCACGGGTACACAACCACCCATAGGGTTCTCACTCTTGGGTCGCATGCCACATAGTCCGCGCAAACCCGTACCACGTTTGAGATTGAGCAACACCGTTTCTGCTTGATCATTTTGATGATGTGCCACAGCTATTGCTTGACATTCCTGCTGCTCAGCCAACTGCGCAAACCACTGGTAGCGCAACTCACGTGCTGCCATCTCAATGCCGATTCCTTTGTCAGTGGCATATCCCTGTGTGTCGAAATCTTTGATATATATATCAGTTTCTCGCCTTGTCGCCTCTGCTCTGACAAATGCCTCATCTCTGTCGCTCTCTTCGCCGCGAAGATGAAAGTTGCAGTGTGCTACAATACATTCGTAACCACCACGTTGCAGTACATCCCATAGTGCTATGCTATCAGCACCGCCACTCACGCAGACCAATACACGGTCGCCTTGCATTAGCAAGCCATTATCACGAATATATTTTTGCACTCTGCGTAGCATATTTCTGCCAATAACCTATATTCTTCAGATCGTGGCCGCCTCTGCTGCATCCTCTAGACTGATGATTCCATTTACGATCGCGTAGATGGTCAAGCCTGCAATGGAGTGGATATTGAGTTTGCGGGCAATATTCTTGCGATGCGACATCACAGTGTGGGCAGATAGCGCAAGGGTATCGGCAATCTGCTTGTTGCTCAAACCTTTGACTACCTCCACCAGTACATCCTTCTCACGCTCACTCAATTCCTCGCGTTGGTCATCTTTTGTATTATAAATAGAGCTATCTGTGTCTTGTTCGCTAGCATGCTCCATCGCTGGTAACATAATCTTGTCCTCAATAGCGCAATGCAATGCCAACTCCTTCTCGAAGTGCTGAAGATCATCTAGCACAGCATACAACAACCGATCTTGCTCCAACATCTTGGACGACTGCAGACTGCGAGGATAGTACTTGATAATCAGGTTCTTCAGCTCATGCGCCTTCATCGCAATATGATCGTCATCTGTAGCATGCTGCTCAAAGGTGTAATCATTCTCGTGAGCAATGTGTGCACGAATCTCATTCACATAATTATCAAAGAACTGAATAATCAGCATCGGAATTTGCTTGTCGCCATCGGAGAGGCTAATGGCTTCCAATAACATTTGGCGAATACGAGGTAATTGAAAATCTAGAAAATAGACGTGTGCATTCTCTAGATATAAGCGTAGGGTAGGAATGTCAATATCCGACATCGGATGATATTCATTTTTTTGAGCAAAATTGACCACCGCCAATAGCGTATTACAATCTACGCCATTCTCCTGACATATATCATAGATGCTCTTGTCACTCACACCCAAAGGGATACCAAAACGATGGAGTAGCTGCAGTACTTGGTTGTCTGCAAACACCGTCCTATCCGACGATACACCCATCAGTTCGCTCATTTTATCCGTTGGTCTATACATAGTACACAATCTCCCTAAATTACTTTCGCCTGCAAAGGTACGATTTTTTTTTCAATAATACAAGAGTATTAATGAAAAGTGCTATTATTTTTCTTTTTTCTTGAATATTCCAAATAATTGTCGTACCTTTGCAGTATAATTTATAATCTTCGTTTTTAGATTATCAATATTCATCTTTTGACCTCAAAAAATAGATTGATATGTATGCACTTGTCACAGGAGCCAGTTCGGGTTGTGGTTACGAATATGCCCGTATCTTGGCACAAAAAGGATATGATTTGCTCATTGTGAGTAACGAAGAAGCTATTCACGAGAAGGCCAGCTTGCTTCGCAAGGATTTTGCGGTAGAAGTCATTTCGTTGGTTCGTGATCTAGGTACACAAGATGCCGCGAAAGAATTATACGACTATTGTATGAGCAAGGAACTGGCAGTAGAAGTACTGATTAATAATGCGGGTGTGTATCATGACCGCGATTTTATGGAGGATAGCGAAGCGTTCAATCTATTGATTATGAATCTGCATATGGTTACCCCTGCGATGCTAATATATTATTTTGGTCAGGAGATGGCTAAGCGTAGCAAGGGCTATGTGCTGAATATGTGCTCGGTGACAGCAGATATTGCGGTGCAACGCTTGGGCAGTTATGGTAGTACGAAGGCATTCTTGCGTAATTTCTCGCGATCGTTGTATGTAGAGATGAAAGATAAGGGTGTGATAATCACTGACATGACACCAGGCGCTATCAATACGGGATTATATAACATCAAACCTTGGGCAACAAAGTTAGGCCTTGTTTTGGGCTATATCGTACAGCCCGATTATTTGGCCCGCCGTGGTGTTAATGCCATGCTACGCGGACGCGCAAAAGTCAGCGTTCCATTTGTGTGGAACTACCTATTGATATGGCTTGTGGTACTCTTTGTTCCTACATGCCTATTGCGTTTAATACGTAAAACAGGATTATTCTAAAGAATCGCCTAGTCCGGTAAACATATTAAGGGTATCACGATTTTCCACTTCGTGTTGTGAGAGCATATAATCAGCTTTTACCTTATCTAATATACGCTTAACTATAACCATCATTTCGCCGTTTATAGTATAGTCAGCTGCACAAGCAAAGTTGACGCGTCCTTCAGCTAGTAGTTGCTGAGCAAGGGCGCGTTTTTTGTCATTACCATACACGGCAAAACTATGTCCACCATTGGATTTGATTGTACGCATACATGGTACATCCGTCTCGCCATCTCCAAAATAAATCATTCGTTCGAAAGGTACGGGGCGTTCGTTAGATGGTACAAACTCATTGATGCGTACTCGATCGCTTACTTCGCGAATACCTTTATTAATTTTAAACAAGAATTGTGTCTTCTTGGTATAATCCACTACTACAGCTGGCCAACATGCATCGCCTTGACCATCATATAGATAGGTGCATGCATAAATACGCTCAAACTCATGAGCAATAGTACTGCCCTCGATCATCTCTTTGATACCTGAACTGTTGATGTAATGATTCACACGAATACCTATCTGCGCAGCATACGCATTGATGTGATCAAACCATTGCTCAACACCAGGGAAGAACGATACCGTTTTGCCATACGAGCGTAAGAATTCACGCGTACAACGATATCCCGCCTGCTGTGCAGCTGTCTGAATGGCATACATAACCACAGAGATGCCTCCAGCATCATTGTTTTTAGCTAAATGGTCACACAGATTCCAAAAGTCATCTGGATTGTTATATCCTAAGGCCTGCAAGAGCCCAAACTCCTGCATATTACCAGGAGCTAATGTACCATCAAAATCGTAAATAAGTGCAACAGTAGGGAGAGATGTATTCATGGTAGATAAAATTGTATAAAAAAACAATTAGGGCCGTCTTGCAACGACCCTAATTGGATATAGAGATTATTATTTTGTCTCTTCAACAGCAGCTTGTGCAGCAGCCAAACGTGCGATTGGAACGCGGAATGGAGAGCAAGATGCATAGTTCATACCCACCTTAGCGCAGAACTTCACTGAACTTGGCTCACCACCGTGCTCGCCGCAGATACCAGTGCGCAATCCTGGACGAACAGCGCGACCTTTCTCAACAGCCATTTGGATCAATTGACCCACACCGTTTTGATCCAACACTTGGAATGGATCTACCTTCAAGATCTTTTGCTCGAGATATACTGGCAAGAAGCTAGCAATATCGTCACGGCTATAACCGAAGGTCATCTGTGTCAAGTCATTCGTACCGAATGAGAAGTATTGAGCCTCAGTAGCAATGCGGTCAGCGGTGAGGGCAGCACGTGGGATCTCGATCATAGTACCGATCTCGAACTCTACCTCTGTGCCATACTCAGCGAATACCTCTTTAGCTACCTTCTCAATGATCTCCTTTTGTTGGTGGAACTCATAGAGGATACCAATCAATGGAACCATGATCTCTGGCATTGGGTTCTTGCCCTCTTGTTTCAATTCGCAAGCAGCGCTCAAAATAGCGCGAGTTTGCATAGCGGTAATCTCTGGGAAGGTGATACCCAAACGGCAACCACGGTGACCGAGCATTGGGTTGTTCTCTGCCAGAGAATCCACACGTTGCTTAATCTCTTGTACGCTTACGCCCATCTCTTGTGCCATAGTCTCTTGACCAGCAGCATCGTGTGGTACGAACTCGTGCAATGGAGGATCGAGGAGACGGATATTCACTGGATAGCCATCCATAGCCTCAAGGATACCCTTGAAGTCTGCCTTTTGGTATGGCAACAACTTAGCCAATGCTTTCTCACGGCCCTCAGCGTCCTTAGAAAGAATCATCTCACGCATAGCCACGATCTTCTTATCCTCGAAGAACATGTGCTCAGTACGGGTCAAACCAATACCCTTAGCACCGAAGTCACGAGCTACTTGTGCATCGTGTGGAGTATCCGCATTGGTACGAACTTGGAGATGTGTATATTTGTCGCAGAGATCCATCAACTCTTTGAAGTCGCCGCTGAGTTCAGCAGCCTTGGTTGGGATTTGACCTGCATATACTTGACCGGTAGAACCATTGATAGAGATGTAGTCACCCTCTTTGTAGGTAACACCCTCAACGGTCAAGGTCTTAGCCTTGTAGTCAACTACGATTGCACCTGCACCCGATACGCAGCACTTACCCATACCACGAGCCACTACGGCAGCGTGAGAGGTCATACCACCACGAGCAGTCAAGATACCCTCAGCAGCAGACATACCGGCCAAGTCCTCTGGGCTGGTCTCGATACGAACCATTACTACCTTGTGACCGTCCTTTGCCCACTCTTGAGCATCGTCAGCGTGGAATACGATTTGACCACAAGCAGCACCTGGGCTGGCTGGCAAACCTTGGGTAATTACCTTAGCAGCCTTCAATGCCTTGGAGTCGAATACAGGGTGGAGAAGCTCGTCGAGCTTTTGTGGCTCACAGCGCATGATAGCAGTCTTCTCGTCGATAAGACCCTCTTTCACGAGGTCCATAGCGATCTTCACCATCGCTGTACCGGTACGCTTACCATTACGTGTTTGGAGGAACCAAAGTTTACCCTCTTGTACGGTGAACTCCATATCTTGCATATCGCGGTAGTGGTTCTCCAATTTGGTTTGGATAGCGTCGAGCTCTTTGTAAATCTCTGGCATAGCCTCTTCCATAGAAGGATATTTAGCAGCACGCTCTTCCTCGCTGATGCCTTGGAGTGCAGCCCAACGGCGGCTACCCTCAAGGGTGATTTGTTGTGGAGTACGGATACCTGCCACCACGTCCTCACCTTGTGCATTAACGAGGTACTCACCATTGAAGAGGTTCTCACCAGTAGCAGCATCACGGCTGAAGCATACACCAGTAGCAGATGTCTCGCCCATGTTACCGAATACCATAGATTGAACGGTTACTGCTGTTCCCCATTCGTCTGGAATTCCTTCCATCTTACGATAGAGGATAGCGCGCTCGTTCATCCAAGAGCGGAACACTGCGCAGATAGCACCCCAGAGTTGCTCTACTGGATCGGTTGGGAACTCATGACCGGTTTGATCCTTGATAGCAGTCTTGAAGCGTGCTACGAGGAGCTTGAGCTCATCTACGGTCAAGTCCTTATCGAGCTTGATACCACGGATCTCCTTCACCTCTTCGATGATTGCCTCGAATGGGTCGATATCCTCTTTGTTAGCTGGCTTCATGCCGAGAACTACGTCACCGTACATTTGTACGAAACGACGGTAGCTATCGTACACGAATTTAGGGTTGTTGGTCTTTTCAACAAGACCAGCAGCTACTTCGTCGTTCAAACCAAGGTTCAAGATAGTGTCCATCATACCTGGCATAGAAGCGCGAGCACCAGAGCGCACACTCACGAGGAGTGGGTTCTTAGGATCGCCAAAAGTATTATTCATCAAGCTCTCGATATGAGCTACAGCTGCTTTTACCTCTTTGTCAAGAACCTCAACGATCTTCTCTTGACCTACTTCGTAGTACTCGTTGCAAACATCTGTGATGATAGTAAAACCTGGAGGTACTGGTACACCCACAAGGTTCATCTCAGACAAGTTTGCGCCCTTACCGCCCAATGTCTCTCGCATTGATGCATTACCCTCAGCCTTACCATTACCGAAGGTGTAAACACGTTTTTTGTTGTCCATTTCTTCTTATACCTTTTATTATGTTAATATTAATTATTTTCTATTTTTTGCGGTTTTCACATTTCTGCCATAACCAGCCGACAAAGGTACTGCTTTTTTTTGATATATGCAAATTATTTGACGCAAATCGTTAAATTATGTATAATTTACCATTTTTATTTTGTAAAATCATAAATTATTCGTATCTTTGCACCAAATTCGCATTTTTGAAAAATTAATCACAATAATAACAACACAAATTTACATTTTTATGAAAAAAATCTCTCTCTTTTTGAGTGCACTGCTTATCAGTGCGATTAGCATGGCAACCACAGTGACTATGGACTTTACCTCGGCAGCGGGTCTTGAGAAAATTGGCATCCCTTATCCTACCAAAGTGGAAAACGATGGTGCTTATTCTAGCAACCTTGTAGTAGGTCAGGCATACACACAAGAAGGTGCATCTTTAACCGTTACCAAGAAGGGTAGCATGGACACTCGTATTTGGTTAGCTGCAAAGGGTACTATGGACCTGCGTCACTACAAGGGTGGTGTCTTGAATTTCTCAGCACCTGCAGGCAGTGTGATTACTAAAATTGTTTTTGCTGGTAGCTCTCTTAGTGGCTTAGAGAACCTTAATAATAAGACTTGGGAAGGTACTGCTCCATCTGTAGATATTTCTGCTGCAGCTGGCGCATCTACTATCAAAATCAACACCATTACCATCACTTACGAGACGTCAGGTGTTGATGTGATTGCAACCCCTACTATCCGTGGTGAGAACGATTTCCGTACTAGCAGTGAAATCAGTATTGAGGCTGCCGCTGGTTTGGAAATTTATTACACCTTGGATGGCACAGATCCTACTACAGCTTCTGCTAAATACGCAGCTCCGTTCAGCATTACTGAGACCACTACCGTCAAGGCAATTGCATATGATGCTGCTAAGGATAAGTCAAGCGATGTAGTGGCGATGACATTCAACAAGATCAAAACAATCACCTGCGCTGAAGCTGCTGCTCTCTGCACCTCTACCACTACTACCGAAAAGTACATCATCCACGGCTATGTAACTGAGATCAAAGAGGCTTTCAACGCCCAATATGGTAATATCACTTTCTGGATGGCGGATACTAAGGATGGAGGACAAGTACTCCAAGTATATCGCGCTAAACCTGTATCTGAGGTTGAAAAGAATCTACAAGTAGGTGATTATGTTGAGGTGATTGGTAATTTGGTGCTCTACAATGGCACTCCTGAGGTGAACACAGGTGGTTCTGTAGAGAAAATCACCGAACCTACTTCTGCTGTTGATAATGTAACTGTTAATCAAGGCGTTACCAAGTTCTTTGAGGATGGTCAATTGGTAATTATGAAGGATGGCGTTCGCTATAACGTACTTGGTCAAACTCGCTAATTCTATTAGATGACTGCATTCGTATTTCCGGGTCAAGGTGCTCAATTCTCGGGCATGGGAAAAGACCTCTATGACGCATATCCATTGGCACGCACGATGATGGTGCGTGCCAATGAGTTATTGGGTTTCACGCTGACTGATGTGATGTTTGAGGGTTCGGATGAGGATCTTCGCCAGACGCGCGTTACCCAACCCGCCATTTTCCTACATTCGGTGGTGGCTGCAAGATTGATGACTACGCTCCGACCCAATATGGTAGCAGGGCATAGTTTGGGTGAGTTTTCTGCATTAGTAGCAGCTGAGGCACTGCATTGGGAAGATGCGTTGCTATTGGTGAGCCAACGCGCACAAGCTATGCAAGAGGCTTGCGAACTGCAACCGGGTACGATGGCGGCTGTGTTGGCATTGGCTGATGATAAGGTGGCAGAAGTGTGTGATAGCATTGAGGATGTGGTGGTTGCTGCTAACTTCAACTGCCCAGGTCAGGTAGTTATCTCTGGCTCATTGAGCGGAGTAGATGCAGCGTGCAAAGCATTGAAAGAGGCAGGTGCCAAGCGTGCGCTGAGGTTGCCTGTGGGTGGTGCGTTCCACTCGCCACTGATGCAACCTGCAGCAGAGCGCTTGCAAGCGGCAATCATGAACACCACCTTCCGTACGCCCGCGTGCCCTATATATCAGAACGTGAGCGCTCGCGCGGAGGTAGATAGAGATCGTATCAAACGCCAAGTAATGGAACAACTGACCTCTCCTGTGCGCTGGACACAAAGCGTACAGCAGATGATTGCTGATGGTGCTACATGCTTCTACGAGTTTGGTCCAGGCGATGTGCTCAAAGGGCTGATACGCAAGATTAATGCGGATGTTAGTGTAGGGTAGGGGTAAGATTGGCGCGAAAGATAAAATCCGTGTTGTATTTTTCGTTGTCGTGTCAACTCGTATATAGTTTTCCCTAGTCTTATGGCTATGAAAAAAGCGGCTTGAATGCCGCTTTTATTATATCATTATATTCCATACGCCATTGGACCTTGAGGGGATATTTCGACAAAGGTAATGTGATTGTTTTCAATGCTTCGGACTACCCACAAAAGATCTGGTACACTGGTTGCATTGCTGGGTAATACGGAATAGAACTCCTGATGGTCATTGATATCAAATGTATCTCCCACTTTGACGTGGTATTTGTACTCACATTGGCTTGTGGTGCAATACAAGACAAAATAACCTTCTTTATAACCCGTTTCCGTCACTTCGGCCACATACAAATCTTGCAATATTTCCTCTGTTGTAATAGGGGTCTCATATGTATCTGGAATCACAGGGGAAGAGTTATTAATTCCTCTGCCAAATGGCTCACCCACACCCAAAAAGATAAAGGTGCCATTCTCTGAGAATGCAGTCATTCCAGATACGCAGAGTATTAGTGTGATCAAGATTTTTTTCACAATGAGCGATAGATTGTATGCCTATATGTACGGATTTTGCGATATTTGTTGCAAAGGTACAACAAAAATTGAACACACGCAATAAGTAAAGTACAAATGTTTACTTTTTTGTACTATTTCTTAAGATTTCTGCCATTCTGAAACAAGTTTTATTTATAATGAACAGCAAAAGTGGCATGTAGTATAAACAAGCCTTGGGGATTCATTCAGACAAATTCAGTCGGAATTTTGGGTTAGTAGAATAAGATATCTAAATAAATCAAATGCTCAATTGAGGTACTTCTCAATCATCGTCTCCACTCCCGTGGTGGCTTTCTCTTGGATATACACAAAGCTACTTGCGTTAGTCGTATCGTAGGGTAGTGGGGTGTGTTCGGGATTGATGATGATTTTCTTGGCATCTGGTCGCGCGAAGCGCACCAAGCTGGCAGCAGGATATACCTGCAACGAAGTGCCTATAACCACCAGTATATCTGCTGATTCTACGACCGGAATAGCCACTTCGAACATTGGCACTGATTCTCCAAACCACACTACATACGGGCGCAACTGACTGCCATCGGCGGCTTTGTCACCCATGGCGATAGGTTGATTCAAAGGCAATTCTACGATGCAATCAGGGCGGTCGCGATCAATGGAGGAGGTCACCTTGGTTATTTCGCCATGCAGGTGTAGCACGCGGGTGCTACCCGCACGCTCGTGCAAGTTGTCGATGTTCTGCGTGATGATGGAGATGTCGTACCACTTCTCTAGTTCTGCCAACAGATGGTGTGCATGGTTGGGTTTTACCTCAATGAGATCTTTGCGGCGCATGTTGTAGAACTCCAGCACGGTCTCTGGCTCCTCTTCCCAGCCCTCGATGCTTGCCATGCGATGCCAGTCGTATTGCTGCCATAGACCATTATTACCACGGAAGGTGCTGACGCCACTCTCAGCGCTCATGCCTGCGCCTGTCAGTACTACCATCTTGAGGCGCTTGCCTGTAGATGGACGAGAAGGTAGGGTGTTGTATTTCATGTTTTAAGTTGTTAAGGTGATTATTTATGCAAAGATAGTGCTTTTTGTTGAATTGTGCAAGTTTTGGAGTGAAAAAGTGTACTATTCACGTCATTTTTTGATGTGAATAATATCAACAACACCGCTTGCACTGAGGAGTTATAAAAAAGACAATTGGTGTCAAGGGGTGGTCAATTATGGTCAATTCGAGGATATTTTTTGTTAGCAAAAATACGGGCTCATTGAGCCCTACAAAAATAATTAAAAATCAAGGATTATATTTTGTTTGGGTTGGAAGAACGCGCTCGGCGCATTGGCAACCCAAAACAAAATGAGATTATTTTTCACAACAACACAAACAATATATCGGCAAAAAAAAGGTTGTTTTAGTATATTTTTACTCAAAAACTTGCCGATATCGGCAAAAAATAGTACCTTTGCAGCGTTTTTACAAAAAAACTTGCCGTTGTATGGAATATATATCAGTTAGTCAGTTCGCCGAGAAGTATGGTGTGAGTGAGCGCACAGCTCGTAATTATTGTGCGATGGGTAAGATAGATGGCGCATTTCTGGTGGGTAAATCGTGGAATATACCTGCTGCTGCCACATTGCCCAAGAGAGGAAAAGCAAAACTCTCGCCTCTATTATCGCGATTAAAAGAGGAAAAAGAGAGTAGGCTAAAAGGTGGCATTTATCACCGCATACAGATTGATTTGACCTACAACTCTAATCACATTGAAGGTAGTCGCTTAACCAAGGAGCAAACACGCTATATCTTTGAAACCAACACGTTGGGAGTAACTACAGAAAGCACGCGTATTGATGATATCATTGAAACGGTTAATCATTTTCGTTGTATTGATTATGTGATAGACCATGCTACAGACAAAATCACCGAATCGCATATCAAGCAACTGCATGCCATACTCAAGAGCAACACTTCTGATAGTCAAAAGGATTGGTTTGCAGTAGGAGCGTATAAGAAATTGGCAAATGAGGTCGGTGGTGAAAGTACGACTCAACCTGCTGATGTACAATCAGAACTGCGGACCTTACTTGCAGAATATAATACCCACACAAAAATAGACTTAGACACGATTTTGGACTTCCATGTACGCTTTGAGCGTATTCATCCATTTCAGGATGGCAATGGTCGTGTGGGGCGTTTGTTGATGTTTTGGCAATGTTTGCAATATAGTGTGACGCCATTTATTGTGACAGAAGACTTGCGTTTGTACTATTATCGTGGTCTTCAAAACTGGGGACAAATCAATAGTTTTCTTCGTGATACCATACTAACTGCCCAAGATATGTTTGCAGATGTGATAAAGTACTTTGGGATAAAGAAATAGAAAATAGCTACACGAGGTGTGCCACTCTGAATAAATAAGCTCCTACGCGCTGAAGCGCGAGGGAAGATCATCAACAACTTAAACAACATAATTCAACAACTATTGCGCGGCAATCAACTCTCTGCCGCGCTCGAGGAGTTATTAAAACAACAATAACAACAATTATTTCAAGAGATTAGGACAAAAAAAGAGCGACACGAGGTGTGCCACTCTGAATGTTTACACAACGGAATAATCCTTATTGTGTATATCCTTCAAATTTGTTGGTGCAAAGGTACTACTTTTTTCTGAAATATCAAAATTTTTTCGTATAAATTTGTAAGATTCGTATATTTTTTGTACTTTTGCAGGCAAATTGTTCTTTGAAATCCTAATAAAGAAACAAGTTCTTGGTGTGGATATAGCCCTGATAGGTTGTGTATATCCTTCAAATTGTTCATTGACATCCTGATAAAACAACGACGAGTTTTAACGTAGGCGGTCGGGTGCTGTTGTGTATATCCTTCAAATTGTTCATTGACATCCTGATAAAACAACATTGTACTCTGTTGTATATTATATCAAGCAGTTGTGTATATCCTTCAAATTGTTCATTGACATCCTGATAAAACAACATCTTGCTTTCGCTATTGTAGGCGATAGGTGTTGTGTATATCCTTCAAATTGTTCATTGACATCCTGATAAAACAACCTGAGCGTTCAAAGCCACTTGCAACTCATAGTTGTGTATATCCTTCAAATTGTTCATTGACATCCTGATAAAACAACCAGTATTTTTGCCTCTTCCTTGAAACTTATGTTGTGTATATCCTTCAAATTGTTCATTGACATCCTGATAAAACAACAAAATAAGTTTTCATACCTGCTATTATATAGTTGTGTATATCCTTCAAATTGTTCATTGACATCCTGATAAAACAACATACTTTGTGTTTTACGATGATTTTCAATGACATACAAAGAAAATCAGGATTAAAAAACGCAGGCGATTTTTATCGTCTGCGTTTTTGTTTTTATCAGTTTTGTATATCCTAAAATAGCTCCAATTGCTGCACTGGTTGGTGCAAGGGTGCTTGATGTTTGCAATCAAATAGTTCCATATCCCCAAACTGCTTATCAGTAACTTTCATTATACCAACTTTGCCAAATTCGGGTAACATCCTCCGTACACGTTGGATATGTACATCTGCATTTTCTGCGCTTGTACAATGGCGCAAGTAGATTGAGAACTGAAACATTGTAAAGCCATCCGCCATAAGATTCTTGCGGAATTGCGCATACGCTTTCCGCTTTTTTTTGGTTTCGGTTGGCAGATCAAAGAAAACCAACACCCACATTATTCTATATTCGCTAAATCGTGACATATAAAAAAACGCACCTAATTATAGATGCGTTTACCAATCGGGATAAATAATCTTGCGTGCTTCGCCACTAAAACATTTGTACACACTCTTAGCCGTCGTTTGAATAGCTATCTGCATCGGACTCCGTTTACCATCAATGATTACATCTTGATAAGCAAGTCCTAACAAATCGCGCTTCATCTCAGTGGTGATATTGGTGATATCCTCATACTTCCGTATCATTTTAATCACCAACTGATCTACAAAAGGACGATAAGGTTCCATAATATCATCTGCCAAACAATAGGCATTATAGCGATTGTGGTGATGAATACCCAGAGTAGGGAGTAATCCTGCGCCAACTAATGCACGCGCCACCATCGCTCGCACAATGGCATAACCATAATTGAGCAGATTGTTTGGCGGGTCGCCCTCTTGTCCGCGAACAAAGTCGGGATTATGAAACACATTGCGCCAATAATATGCAGCTGCGCGTCCTTCCATGTTTTCAACATCTCCAGAGCGCACGCTCTTTGCCCATGCCAGCATGTTCTTGTTTTCTATGCCCTGTTCTTCGAGAATAGCCGCTTGCCCAAGTATCTTGCTTGTTACGGTCTGCTGCCACATCTGTTTACGCAATGGTTCAGAGGCATCCAATTGCTCACGAAAACGCTCGTTTTGCAGATGATTGCCGTCCAAAGGCATATACAAACCTACTGGCAAATGCTGGTCGTTGGTCGTGATGATGGTGCAGTTGTTCTCTAGTAAAACAGACATAAGTGCTTGTGTGATAGTGATTTGTTTGTTATCCAAGATCACTACACCAATATCCTCAATAGGCACGGTGCGTACTCCTTCTTGGCGAAGGTTTTCTGGTACACCCTTACCATATACTACCTCTGGTATCTCTATTACCATCTGTTGGTTACGCAGTTTGAGGTAGGCAGGATTTTCGAAAGCAAGAATGCGTTTAATCATACTTCTAATATTTCGCCCAATAAATTAACGCGTACTTTATGAGGATGTTGGGCAAAGAAAGAATCAAAACTTTGAGTAATCTTAAGTTTCTTCATTTGTTTACTTAACATCTCCTTTTTCACTCCATCATATTTATCATCAACAGATGTTTCGATATGATGACGGAATGCGTAGTTTTTTGTAGCTAATTTCTGCACTCGATATAAATGCTTATTCAATAACTGATAATCTTTGCTTTGCATAGCCATCTCAAAGTCAGCATCTTCTAATCCAAGAATAAACATTTCGTTGGCTTGTAGCGAAACAACAAATTGCCAATCATCATTGGGTAATGTAACCAAAAACTCTTGTGGCAAATCCATATCCATTACCTTATCCCATACTGCTTTAGGGTCTTCTATCACGATAGGTAAACCATAGCGTTTGCGCTCTACGGCTTGCCAGAAGCTAACCACAGACTCTTGGTATTGTCCGTCCTTATCTTGGTAGATGGCAATATGGTGGTTATTACCCGTCTTAGAGAATCCCACTGCTTCACCTTGCGCATTGAATCGTACAGCCGCGACAGCTTTATCTTGAAGACCTGTATAGCAGCGCACACTCTTTATCTCCATTTTTTGCGCAGTATCCGAATAGAGAGGTTGGGCAAATGCATCTTTTGCTTTACCTCCAAAAGCATCCAATCGGGCGCGCACAATCTCACGAATAGTTGGATCAACAATATCATCCACTTTCATACTTGGGTGGGTAAGAGGATATTTTACTACATATTTGTCATTCACCTTACCATATACAGTTTCTTCTGTCAATGCTCCGCGTGGCACTTGAATATCCGTTTGTACATTAATTCTCTTACCTTTGCGATAAATAGCACGTTTAGCAGGGGTAGTCACTTTCTTACCAGCACGGAACGACACTAATATGCCATCTACTGCGTCCGTAACTTCTTGAACACTGAAGTGTGGTTGAATATAAATATACTTCTCCAAGAGCGAATATTTCCTTTCCATCGACGGGTTTACCTTTCGCACTGCTTCTGCCATGTCATCATGCGATGCATTCAAATTGTTGAGGCGTTGGACATACCCCTGTCGTGTGAGTGCAATAGTCAAAGCATCAATAGCATGATGGCGATGGTCAATACGCTTACTCCAATTCTTTATACGCTCCTCTTGGTGCTCCTGTCCGCGATGATCATAAGTAACAAACTCTGTCAATTCAGCATCACGATATTTAGGCAGATTTAAGTTGTGCAAAATTTGGTCATATCCCCAAATATGTCGCAAGAAATCTGTTACACTACCACTAGTGGCGTACACATCTCGGATTGCGCTACGCAAAATCTCCACTGCTTTTTTAGATATATATTGGCTTTGTCGCAATTGGCGGTCAATAAAATCTTGAGGAATCTCCTCTTTGTGCCATAGTAAATGGTCGCGTTTCTTGTCGCTAATACGCCCTTCTTTATTGGCTTCATTTACACGATTTAAATATGCATCTAACTCAATTTGTCCACGTGTTTCCATAAAGTCGCGAGCAGTCATATTACCTTTGGCATGATTACATGCGCGGCAAGCACATACCTTGTTACTAAAACTATCATCAAACAACACACTTCTTGGTATAATATGCTCCACTTCGACATCTGCGCCAGATAAAAACTCTGTTGCAGACACTCCTGTATTGCAATAGAAACAGCGCTCTTGGCTTTCTTGCCACATCTTATATTTTTGTATGCGGGCGCGAGAAGGACGAATGCCATACTCTTTTAATCGATCCTCAATCGTCTTGTTCTCGCGTTCATTCTTATTGATTCGCTCTGTAGCGTGTGCACGCTCGTCTTTACTTTGTTTCAATTCGCGAGCCAACTCCACGCGTACTTCATCAATATTGCCATGCTGCTCTTTGAGGGCATTGACGATGTTAATCATTTGATTAAGAATCTTCTCGATGATGGGTTGGCGCAATTCGTTCTTAAGTAGCAAAGGTATTTTATTTACTAATTTACGAGCTTCGTTTTGCTCTTTTGTAATGGAATTAGAATGATTAACATAGATATGCTCACATGCCTCACTGTATTTGTATCCCTTCATCAAATAGGGCAGTAATTTGCGTATAAACTTGTGCGATTTGTTAGCATAGCCAGGTTTAACAAAATCAATCTCAAACAAGGCTTCTGCCACTTCTGCATCATTTATATCAAATTGTTTTAGCAACGCTTTGCCCAATTCTTCACGATCTTGTACTGAATATACTACATGCCATAAACGATACAAAGGTTCTTTCTCTACTGCATCTGATATGCGTGAGATTACTTCGCCCGTTGCTTCATCTACATAATCTGTCATTTGTAAATCAAATTGCAACAGATGGCTATAATTCTTGCCCAATGCCTTACGCAATTGGTATAGTGTCATATTGCCTTTGAGACCTTTACCAACGGCTTTTCCTACAGACCAACCTTCTTTTGGGCTAATACCCAAAATCTTTTGCAAGTCTTTGGCAGTTAGTTTTTCGTTATTGCACAGATGTTCTACTATTGCTTTGCGTTGATCTAATGTAATATCTAGATACTCATTGCGTTTGTTATACAATGTGATATTGTTCACTGCTTCCCAGATTGCGCACAATTGTGCCAATGGCGAAGTGCGTGGAGCACACTTTGGTCCACTATATACCACTTGACCTGTTTGTTGGTTGGTATATGCCTTCATCTCAAACTCACAGAGTCCAACCAAGTGCTTGCATGACTTCAATGGACGTTGATAGAAGATAATTTCGTTGCGAAGAGTGTTTATCAATTCATCTGTAAGCACTTCGGGATAAAATGCCTTCTGCACTTGCATAATTTGATCAAATTCAGTCACATACGCAGCACGTGGAAATACCTTATCCTTGATGCGGAATGTGTAATATAATCCAGATGGTGTTTGCACCGCTGTTTCCACCAATTGTTGATAGAAATACTGACCTATAGTTTGTTGGCGGTCTTGAATATCTTTGTAGCGCTGGTTAACAGCTGCTACATATTTTATTTGTTTACTGTCTGCACTCACATCCGATTTTGCGTGCTTATAACCACGTTTTTGGTTGATATGATATAACACACGACCTATCTGCTGCAACGTGAGTTGTTTGCCCTCTGTTGCCGCATCTGCACGCAGTTTCCAGAGATCAATTACATGCTCATCCATGCGCTCTGGCAACATATTGTGTTGGCGTAACAATTGCGTTAGTTTAGCGCGGCGCAGTTGATATCTGTCATAACCTTTGCGTGCTGTACGACGTGCTGTACGGTCTGCGTTTTTAGTAATCGCTTGACCTTTAGAGAATTGTGTGCTATCATCGGTTGTTAGAGGTACAATGCGGCTACCCATACCCAAGATAGATGATGCTTTATCATCTTCCATTTCAATCAATGCCCAACCAATTGAGCCGACTCCTAAGTCTAAACCGAGAATTTTCTTTGTTGCCATGATATTTTATTCGTTTTTAAGTTTCTATTATTGTAAGTATGTTTTTTGCCATTCGTCTTTATGGCAATCTCTCGATCAACTCCTCTATGTCTTCTTCTGTGGTTGCCCAGGAGGTGACGAAGCGGACGGTGGTTTCGGTTGCGCCACGAACGCCCCAGTTCTCGAATGAGACACCACTCTCACGCAAATGATCCACTACCTCATTGGGTAAGACAAAGAACTGCTGATTCGTAGGCGAGTCAATCGCTACGCGATAGCCCTTCGCCACAAATGCCTCGCGGATGCGTTGTGCCAAGGTTACAGCATGCGCACAAATGCGTTCATACAGATTATCCGTAAACAGCGTCAAGAACTGCACGCCCAAGATTCTGCCCTTTGCGCAGAGCGCACCATGTTGCTTGACCAATGGGAAGAAATGGGGCAGGATAGCAGGATTAGCAGCCACTACCGCTTCGCCAAACAGCAAACCACACTTGGTGCCACCGATATAAAACACATCGCACAAACGAGCAATATCCGCCAATGTCACATCGCACTGAGGCGAAGCCAAAGCATAGCCTAATCGCGCACCATCCATATAGAGCGGGATATGGTGCTTATGGCAGACCTCTGACAACTGCTCCAACTCGCTGAGCGAGTACAAAGTACCATACTCCGTAGGCATGGTGATGTAGAGCATTCCGGGCGCTACCATATGCTCGTAAGTCTCATCGCGGTAGAAATCCGTGATATAGGTATCTACCTGATTGGCAGTAAGTTTGCCATCTTTTGTTGGCAGGGTCAGCACCTTATGTCCGCTATGCTCAATGGCACCACTCTCGTGGACATTGATATGCGCCGTCTCGGCAGCCAACACGCCCTCGTGACGGCGGAGTAGGGCATCGATGACCGTAGCATTGGTCTGCGTGCCACCCTCAAGGAACTGCACCAAAGCATTAGGCGCGGCGCATGCCGCGCGGATAGCATCTTTCGCTTGCTGTGTATAAGGGTCGCAACCATAGCCAACCGTATGCTCCAAGTTGGTTTCTACTAAACGGCGCATCACCTCTGGATGCGCTCCTTCCATATAGTCGCTGTCAAAGTAAATCATATTTAGGTTGGTTATTTCCATGTTTATTATTAACGACAATTATTGTCAATTTAGATGTCAATTGATGACAATTTTTGAAACAAAAATACGCTTCGCTACAAAAATATTCAAAAATCAAGAAGCATATTTTGTTTTTGCTCTAATGAATGCAGCGCACTGCATTGGAGAGCAAAACAAAAATTTAACGACAATATTGCGCGATTATCATCTCCTTGACCAACTGCGGCCTTGCGAGGTGGAGTAGTAGAGGCCTTTGGAGGTTTGAGCAAGTAGTTCTCTGCCGCCGTCCATTAGGCATTGAAATTCACCGCAGGAGCTGCTCGTGTATCGCGATGACCAACTGCGTCCCTGCGAGGTGGAGTAGTATATGCCTTTGCTCGTAACTGCCAGTAGTTCATTGCCGTAGGGTAGGAGGTCGATAAACTCGCCGCAGGAACTACTACTGTATCTCGTTGACCAACTGCGACCCCCAGAAGTGGAATACTCAATGGTTTTCTTGGCAGGGTTGATGCGAATCATCTCACTGCCCAACATGATCATTTGTGGCATAATGGTATTACATTTTATTTCACCCTGCAAAGGTACAACTTTTTTCTCATATACGCAAGAGGTTGTCGCCCTAAAATAGCGATTTAGTTTAGAGGACACACCTTCGGTGCTACTATTTAGAGTTTAGGGGCAAGATTACGCTTCGCTGTTTGATGGTTTGGAGGTGTTTTCGTTGAAAAGTTTCTCTACCATGTCAATACAAAGGGTGATGACAACTGCGCTGATGAGGCTGATAAATAATGTGGTTAATACGTTCATGACTTTAAGGGGTTAAAAAGTTTTAATAGTTTTAAAGGTGATTTTTGAAATCGGGTGCAAAGGTAGTGGTAGATACTGCTAAAAGTTGTCAGTATCTCAAGAAAAATGCAAAAAAAATCACTTTTTTGTGTTTAGAGGACGCACTTTGGGTGCTATTATTTAGAGTTTAGAGAGAGGGACAGAGGAGGAAAATGGATGGGAATTGTGTAACGGTGTTACATGTAACAGCTCTTTTACTACTCTCGTCCGCGCACGTACGAGGACGAACAATATAGAAACTGCTGTTACACCGTTACACACATTCGTTTTGATAAGCATACATTTTTTTGAATATTATCCCCCTAAAAATTTGGAAATTTCAAAAAAATGTTGTATCTTTGCACTTGAATTTAACTATCACAAATCTTACCAACTATGATTGTACATGTAGCATCGTTTTTAGAAAGCATTGGCGGGTCTATTGATAAAGATCATTACCTCCGTCCTATCCCTGGCAGACTGGGTTATGCTGCCTATTGTCACAAACCAGATTACTCCAAAAATAAGCGCAAAGAGATGTCGCAACGACCTATGGTTAAGGCGTTTAGCGAAGTATCGGCAGAGGCGAGTGCTATCCTTCGCGACCCTGTGCAGCGCGAAGCGTGGGAGAACCAACATCGTGCTGCCTTGCGTGAGGCAAGCAAGCATCAGCGCATGCCCCAAAAAGGTAAGCCAGTTGTGCCTGCAAGGCTGTATGACTATATAAAAAGAGAGTTGTTCAAAGCTCGGTAATCTCTTCTTGAAAATACGCTAACCATTCGGCGAGATTCCGATGAGGTTCCGATGCTATCGGGTGGCAGATAGGTGGCAAATAATCGGGAAAAATTGTTTTTTGCTTGCATATTTCGAAAAAAAATACTACTTTTGCGGCTTCTTTGGTAAAAGGTACAAAAAAAACACTATATTATGTCTGTTAAGTTCTACAAGTCAGAGAACCAAGTGCCATTGGAGATGCATAAGGTTCGCGTGGTTCAGAAGCTGAATCTATTGCCTGTGGATGAGCGTTTACGCGCTATCCAAAAGGCGGGTAATAACACCTTCTTGTTGCAAAACAAAGATATCTATCTCGATATGCTCACCGACTCGGGCGTGAACGCTATGTCCGACCGTCAGACCGCTGCCATGCATATGGCAGACGACTCCTACGCAGGTAGCGAGACCTTTGCGCGTCTGAAGACGGCCATGAAAGAGGTGTTTGGCACCGACAACGTCTTGCCAGCACACCAAGGTCGTGCCTGCGAGAATATCTTGGCAGAGCGTTTTGTGAAGCCAGGCATGATTGCCATCATGAACTTCCACTTTACTACGACTAAAGCCCATGTGACCCGCTGTGGCGGCGAAGTGGTAGAGGTGCTGCACAAGAAAGGTTTGATTCCACAGAGCGATGATCCATTTAAGGGCGATATGGACTTGCAAGAGTTGCGCCGCGTAATCACCGAATATGGTCCAGATCGAGTGGCGTACGTGCGCGTGGAGGCAGGAACCAACTTGATTGGTGGTCAGCCAGTTAGCTTGGAGAATATGTTGGCTGTGGCAGATATCTGTCATGAGTTTGGCGTGCCAAGTATCTTGGATGCATCCTTGCTGCAAGACAATATCTACTTTATGAAGACCCGCGAGGCACAATGCAAATACATGACGCCAAAAGAGATCTACCACCTGCTGGCGGGTAAGATGGATATCATCTATTTCTCTGCACGTAAACTCGGTTTTGCTCGCGGTGGTGCTATCATCAGTCACAACACCGACCTTATCAAGAGCATGATGGAGTTTATCCCATTGTACGAGGGTTTCTTGACCTACGGCGGTATTGATGTGCGTTCGATTGAGGCGATGGCAGAGGGCTTGTATGAGTCGTTGGACATGGATTATTTGAGCCACGGACCTGAGTTTATCAACTACTTGGTGAACGAATTGGACGCGTATGGTGTGCCAATGATTAAGCCTGCGGGTGGATTGGGCGCACATATTGATTGTCAGGGATTTGTGCCTGATATGCCTCATGATCAGTATCCAGCCGCCGCAGTAGCAACTGCCTTGTATATCGCTGGTGGTATCCGTGGTATGGAGCGCGGAACATTGTCTGAGCAACGCGAACCTGACGGCACAGAGCGCTTTGCAGAGTTGGAATTGATGCGACTGGCCATGCCTCGTCGTGTATATACACTTTCGCAGATTAAGTATGTGGCTGACCGCGTGAAATGGCTGTGGGATAATAGACAGTTGATTGGCGGACTTAAGTGGGTGGAAGAGCCACAAGTGCTGCGATTCTTCTTCGGACGATTGAAAGAGATTGGCCACTGGCAAGAGGAGTTGGTATCGAAGTTCAAAGATGACTTTGGCGAGAGTTTGTAAGGAAAATCTTTGATTTTATTTGCATATATCAAGAATTTTTACTACTTTTGCGGGCTTTTTTGTGCGGGTGAAAGTAGGGGAGAAGAAGAAAGCGAAACGTAGTAAATTATAAATAACAGATATACAGATGTTTAGATCACACACTTGTGGCGAGTTGCGTCTCGCCGATGCAGGCAAAACCGTGACCCTCGCAGGATGGGCACAACGAATCCGCAAAATGGGCGGTATGACATTTATTGACCTTCGTGACCGCTATGGTTTGACTCAATTAGCGTTCCAATCCGACGGCAGCGCAGAGCAAGACGCTTTGCTGGAGAAAGCCAATGGAGTAGGGCGCGAGTTCGTGCTTCAAGTACAAGGCGAAGTCATTGAGCGTCAGAGCAAAAACAATCAGATTCCTACTGGCGAAATAGAGATTAAGGTCAGCGAATTGACCGTTCTCAACGCTGCTGCCACTCCTCCTTTCACAATCGAGGACGAGACCGATGGTGGCGACGATATTCGCATGAAATACAGATACTTAGACCTTCGTCGTAACTGCGTGAGAAAGAACCTTGAGTTGCGCCACAAGATGGCATTTGAGGTGCGCCGTTACTTGGACGAGAAGGGCTTTTTGGAGGTGGAGACCCCAGTATTGGTGAACTCTACGCCAGAGGGTGCACGCGACTTCGTGGTGCCAAGCCGTATGAACCCAGGACAGTTCTACGCATTGCCACAAAGTCCACAAATCTTGAAGCAATTGTTGATGGTCAGCGGCTTTGACCGCTACTTCCAAATCGTGAAGTGCTTCCGTGATGAGGACTTGCGTGCAGACCGCCAACCAGAGTTTACTCAGATCGACTGCGAGATGTCGTTCGTAGAGCAAGAGGATGTGCTCCAATTGTTCGAAGGCATGTCTAAGCACCTGTTTAAATCCATTCTCAACATTGACTTGCCAGATTTCCCACGTATGACATGGGCAGACGCGATGAAATATTATGGTAGCGACAAGCCAGATACTCGTTTTGGCATGACCTTCGTGGAGTTGCATGACCTGTTCCATGCGTTTGAGGAGGCAAAAGAGGAGAAGTTTAGCGTGTTTGCTAATGCAGCGTATATCGGCGGTATCTGCGCCACAGGTTGTGCAAGTTATACCCGCAAGCAAATTGATGCATTGACCGACTACGTGAAACGCCCACAGATTGGTGCCAAGGGTATGGTTTATGCCCGCGTAGAGGCTGATGGTAACGTGAAATCGAGCGTGGATAAATTCTATAATCAAGAGCAGTTGCAAGAGGTGGCAAAAGCCATGAACGCGCAACCAGGCGACTTGATTTTGATCCTCTCTGGCGACGACGCAATGAAGACCCGCAAGCAATTGTGCGAGTTGCGTTTGGAGGTCGGCAAACAACTCGGTTTGCGTGATCCTAAGAAGTTCTCATGCCTCTGGATCGTGGATTTCCCAATGTACGAGTGGAGCGACGAGGAGCAACGCTTGATGGCTATGCACCATCCATTTACAAGCCCAAAACCAGAGGATATTCCATTGATGGACACCGATCCAGCAGCTGTGCGTGCAAACGCTTATGACATGGTAATCAACGGTGTAGAAGTTGGTGGCGGTAGTATCCGTATCCACGATGCGGCATTGCAACAACGTACCTTCGAGATCCTTGGTTTCACACCAGAAGAGGCACAACTGAAGTTCGGCTTCCTCATGAATGCGTTTAAGTTCGGTGCGCCACCTCATGGCGGTTTGGCATACGGTTTGGATCGCTTCGTGAGCTTGTTCGCTGGTTTGGACAGCATCCGCGACTGTATCGCGTTCCCAAAGAACAACCAAGGTCGTGATGTGATGTTGGGTGCTCCTGGCTTGGTGGACCAAAAGCAACTCGATGAGTTGATGATTGATCTGAGAGAGATTAAGGAGTAATATTACGGGATTTGTTTTAAGACAATTATCGTCAATTATATTGTCAATAGTTGTCAATTCAAGATTGATATTTGTTTTTGCCCATATGAATGCAGTATGCTGCATTTGTGGGCGAAAACAAAATGAATATTTTGGGAACTATATACGAGTTGATACTTCAATACAAAACAACAAGAAATATTTAAATCAACAACTCAAACAACTTGTTTTAACAACTTGCGCGGCAATCAACATCCTGCCGCGCTCAAGGAATCCTTATATTGGTGTCAACAAGTATATAAATCAAATCCTAATTGCAATTATGTAAAATAGAATTTATTGAGAAGTACCCTATATAATAATACTGAACAATTTTTAAACTTTTGAAACTAAATAATACTACACAATATATTTATGACCTACCTTGATGAATTATTAACAAGTGAAGAAGATGTAAAACGTGAGGTGGAATATATTCCTCTTGCAGCAGATGACGACACCAAAGAGCCCGACCTGAATGAAGGCGATGTGCTGGGCGTGTTGCCACTGCGCAATATGGTGCTGTTTCCAGGCGTATTGCTGCCTGTGACCGTAGCACGACCTAAATCCAAGAAACTGGTAACTACCGCTTTTAAGAACGACCAATTGTTGGCCGTTTGCTGCCAACGCGTACAAGATGTGCAAGAACCTAACTCCGAAGATTTGTATTCGGTAGGTACCGCAGGTCGTGTGATGCGTACATTAGACATGCCTGATGGCAGTCTAATGGTCATTATGGAAGGCGTGGAACGCATTGAAATACAAGAGATTGTAGCGGTTAAGCCTTATATGAAGGCACGCGTGCATGTCTTGGCAGAAGACTTCCCAAAACGCAACGACAAAGAGTTTATTGCGTTGGTTAGTAGTCTGAAAGGACAAGCGGAGAAGATTCTCAAGCGTATGGAGAATATCCCCGCAGAGGCAGGTATGACATTGCGTAGCATTGACAACCCTCCTACTCTGGTGAATTACATCTGCGGAAACTTCGGTGTGCGCATTGCTGACAAGCAAAAACTATTGGAGATGAGCTCGCTCAAGGAGCGTGCTATCAACTTGCTCGAGATACTGACAAGCGAATTGCAAATGCTTGATATGAAGGAAGTTATCAAGAGCAAGACCAAAGAGGATATGGACAAAGAGCAGCGCGAATACTATCTGCAACGTCAGATGGAGACCATTCAGAAGGAATTGGGCGACTCTGATGAGCAACAAGTGAATGCGATGCTGGAGCAATCCAAACAAAAGAATTGGGGCGAGAAGATGCAAGCAACCTTCGAGAAAGAACTCAAGAAACTGCGTCGCATGAACTCGCACTCGCCAGAGTATGCTACCCAACAAAATTACCTGGATACCCTACTCGATTTGCCTTGGAACGAATATTCTGAGGACAACTACGATATCCGCCATGCACAAGAGATATTGGACAAAGATCACTACGGCATGGAGAAAGTCAAAGAGCGTATCATCGAGTATTTGAGCGTGCTGAAAATCAAAGCATTAAGCAAGAATAGCAGCAATATGAAAGCGCCTATCCTATGCCTATATGGCCCTCCAGGTGTAGGTAAGACCAGTTTGGGACGCTCGATAGCAGAAGCACTTGGTCGCAAGTATGCGCGCATCAGTTTGGGCGGCTTGCACGACGAGTCAGAGATTCGCGGACACAGACGTACATACATTGGTGCTATGCCCGGACGAATCATTGAGAACATCCGCAAAGCCAAGACCTGCAACCCAGTGTTTGTATTGGACGAGATAGATAAGATTGGTGCAGACTACAAGGGCGACCCTACGAGCGCATTGCTCGAAGTGCTTGATCCTGAGCAGAATGGCACCTTCCACGATAACTATTTGGATGTGGATTACGACCTGAGCAAGGTGCTATTTATCGCTACAGCCAATTCATTGGATACTATACCTCGTCCATTGCTCGACCGTATGGAGCTCATCGAGATGACCGGTTATCTGCAAGAGGAGAAAGAGGAAATAGCTAAGCGTCATCTCCTGCCTAAAGAGCTAGACAACCACGGCTTGAAGGCATCGCAACTAAAGATGAAGAAAGCTATTATCTCGGCTATTATAGATGGTTATACACGCGAGTCAGGCGTGCGCGGCTTAGAACGACAGATAGCAGCCATCTGCCGTAAAGTGGTGACCAAGATTGCCTTAGAAGAAGAATATAACACCAGCGTGACAGAAGATGACCTGGTGACATACCTCGGCAAAAAACGCTATAGCCGCGATGAGTGGGAGACCAATAAATACGTGGGCGTTGTCACCGGACTAGCTTGGACACAAGTAGGTGGCGAGATTCTCTTTATCGAGACGTCGCTTTCACCTGCAAAAGTACCTACCCTGACACTGACCGGTAACTTGGGCGACGTGATGAAGGAGTCTGCTACGATTGCCTTGGGCTATATCAAAGCGCATGCTGAGCAGTTTGGAATCGCACGCAAGAAACTGGAGACCACATCTGTACATGTGCACGTACCTGAAGGTGCTATACCTAAGGATGGTCCTAGTGCGGGTATCACCATGACAACAGCATTGGTGAGTGCATTTACGGGCAGAAAAGTACGCGAACGTGTGGCAATGACCGGCGAGATGACTCTTCGCGGTAAGGTGCTACCAATCGGTGGTGTGAAAGAGAAACTGCTAGCAGCTAAACGTGCCGGTATAACCGATATTGTACTGTGTGAACAGAACCGAAAAGACGTAGATGAAATACCAGAGAAATATCTCAAGGGACTGAAGTTCCACTACGTGAAAGATATCCAAGAGGTGATAGATTTCGCAGTACTATAAAATCCTACCCCCTACCCCTCCCTAAAGGGAAGGGAGGTTTGGCTAGAGACAAAAGGCTAGAGAATAAGCGTATTGCTTATCGATATGTACCTTGGTTAGCAACTCGATATTGTCGAGAGCGACCAAGGTATTTTTTATGCCATCTAGGCTAGTGATACCTGTTCCTAGCATCTTTAGGACAGCTTCTTTTTGGGTCCACAGCTGGGTGAAAGTCCAGTCTGGGCTCTCTGACTGCCATATACGCTCCTGCTCCACCTCGTTCATAGTACGTGCCACAAGTTCGGGTTTAGCCGTACGCAGATGTTCGATGTCTATACCTATCGGGGTATCGCTAATAGCGACCGCAATAGCATTTTTGCAATGCGAGATGGAAAAACAAGGTCCGCCTTCTATGCGAGGCTGCCCATGTTCGTTGTAGAGGAATGATGGTGTATGGTGTATGGTGTAGAAGAAAGGAGTTGCAGAAGCAACTCATAGGACTTGAGACAGCAGAACTGACCATGCATATGCTTATACGCCAAAGCCTGCTCGCGGCGTTGGTCACTAGCTAGACCGAGCAATCGAGCAAGCTCTTGCTCGGTGCATTGTGCCATATCGTCGAAGATTGAATAGGTCATTCTGACTGCAAAGGTAGTGATTTTTTATGAAATATGCAAAAACTTCTGCCAAATTGTCAGTCATATGTCAGTTTTTTGTCGAAAAATAAGTTTGGCACAAGATTTGATTAGTATATAGCAGAGGATAGAAAATCTATCTCATCTAGACAAATCTAGACAAAACTAGACAGATCTAGATCATAGAAATGAATAAATTAATAAACTAAACGAATATGAGTAAAATTATTGGAATTGACTTGGGAACAACAAACTCCTGTGTCGCAGTTATGGAAGGCAATGAGCCTGTAGTTATCACCAACTCTGAGGGTAAACGTACTACCCCATCAGTAATTGGTTTTGTAGATGGTGGCGAGCGCAAAGTGGGCGATCCTGCTAAGCGTCAAGCAATCACCAACCCAACACGTACCGTATATTCAATCAAGCGTTTCATGGGTGAGACCTATGATCGTCTAGCTAACGAGGTTGCGCGCGTACCTTATAAAGTAGTAAAGGGTGACAACAATACCCCACGCGTAGATATCGACGGCCGCTTGTACACTCCACAAGAGATCTCTGCTATTATCCTCCAAAAGATGAAGAAGACCGCTGAGGACTATTTGGGTCAAGAGGTGACTGAGGCAGTGATTACCGTACCAGCATACTTCAACGATAGCCAACGCCAAGCGACCAAAGAGGCAGGCGAGATCGCAGGTTTGAAGGTGCGTCGTATTGTGAACGAGCCTACTGCTGCTGCTTTGGCATATGGTTTGGACAAGAGCGACAAGGATATGAAGATCGTTGTATTTGACTGCGGTGGTGGTACACACGACGTATCTGTGCTCGAGCTCGGCGACGGCGTATTTGAGGTGAAATCAACCGACGGTGATACCCACTTGGGTGGTGACGACTTTGATCACCGCATTATCGACTGGCTCGTACAAGAGTTCAAGAATGACAATATGGGTGCAGATCTGAGCAAAGACCCTATGGCTATGCAACGTCTGAAAGAGGCTGCTGAGAAAGCTAAGATTGAGCTCTCTAACACCACCTCTACCGAGATCAACTTGCCATATATCATGCCTGTTGACGGTGTACCAGCTCACTTGGTGAAGACTCTCACCCGTGCTAAATTCGAGCAACTCATCGACGACCTCGTACAACGCACTATCGCTCCATGCCGCACCGCATTGCAAAATGCAGGTCTCAGCACTAGCGATATCGACGAGATCATCCTCGTAGGTGGTTCTACCCGTATCCCTGCTATCCAAACAGCAGTAGAGAAATTCTTCGGCAAAGCTCCATCTAAGGGCGTTAACCCAGACGAGGTAGTAGCTCTCGGTGCAGCTATACAAGGTGGTGTCTTGACTGGTGACGTAAAAGACGTGCTCTTGCTTGACGTTACTCCACTCTCACTCGGTATCGAGACCATGGGTGGCGTGATGACCAAGATGATTGAGGCAAACACTACTATCCCAACCAAGAAGACCGAGACCTTCACCACAGCGGTGGACAACCAACCATCTGTAGAGATCAAGGTATTGCAAGGTGAGCGCCCAATGGCAGCACAAAACAAGCAAATCGGTATCTTCCACCTCGATGGTATCATGCCTGCACGTCGCGGCGAGCCACAGATCGAAGTAACCTTCGATATCGACGCCAACGGTATCCTCAACGTAACAGCTAAAGACAAAGCTACTGGCAAAGAGCAAAAGATCCGTATCGAGGCATCAAGCGGCTTGAGCGACGAGGAGATCAAGCGCATGAAGGCTGAGGCAGAGGCAAATGCTGAAGCAGACAAGAAAGAGAAAGAGCGTATTGATAAGCTCAACCGTGCGGATGCTACAATCTTCCAAACAGAGAAGCAATTGGCTGAGTTGGGTGACAAGATCCCAGCAGACAAGAAGGCTCCTATCGAGGAGGCATTGAAGAATCTCAAAGCCGCTTACGAGAAGAAAGATGCAGACGCATGCGAGGCAGCTAACCAAGCATTGATGACTGCTTTCCAAGCAGCTAGTGCAGAGATGTACAATGCTACTCAAGGTCAAGCAGGTCCTCAACCAGGTGCTGACTTCCAAGGCGGTGCACAAGGTGGCGCACAAAACGGTAGCAGCAACCAAGGTGCTGCTGAGGACGTAGACTTCGAAGAGGTGAAGTAATAATATATCCTAATCCGAAATTGTACAATAAAAATAAGGGCTACTCGGTGAGTAGCCCTTGTTGATTATGTCTGACACATATCACTTAATCATGCGGAAAAGATAATTCACAATCAGAGAAGTAGGTAGCCTAGAAGCAACAACAATCACCAATAGTGTTACAGCTATCAATATCGTATTAACAAGATAATCCACAACCATCATCCAGTCAATTGCCGCAAAAGAAACCATAATATTATGGTTCAACACATACATACTTATACGCCATACAACAATCAGAATAGCAATTAGATAGGTGATTCTGGTAAGCCCTTTGTTCAATGGTGTAAGTGCCATTTGGAAAGATTGGTTTACAACATTCTCGCTACCATGACCTTGCAGAGTTTTTGCTGCCACCGTACAATTACCCACAGCACATACCTCCACTATAGCCTCTCCATCTAATACCCAACTGCCTCCAACCACATAGTTTGTAGCAAATGTAGCATCAAAATCAAAATCAGCATGGTTGGTACTCTTTAGACATCGCGAAGTGCCTGTGAAAATAGATTCATTGACCAACATGTCGCATGAATCCAACAGATAGGCATCTGCGGGGATTTCATCCCCCTTTTGCAAGATGATAACATCATGCACCACAATTTCTTTGCGCGGAATAATTACCACATTGCCATTGCGTATAACCTTTACCTCTCGCAAATCTTTCTGTTGGGTAATTTGACGGAAAAGCTTATTATTGCTATACTCAATCCAACAACTAATACCAGTCATCAATAGCAAAACAATAGCAATCGTTAAAATAGGAATATAAGGGGCAAAGCCTACTTCATTGTTATAGACATTTTGATGAGAAGTAATGATGCCAGAAATGCCCAACAACAGAATCCATACATTAACCAAAGGATCTATTTCCAATCGTCTCATCCCCTCATTCCAATGTGCACTCATCAAAATGACCAAATAGGAAAAGACCAGCAATACTGTGAATATCAAAAGGATAGTCCACATATCATACAAAATACTTATCCGCATCATCTTGACAAACGAGATAAAAAGAAGGATACTGAAATTGATTCCCAAAAGCAATCTAATTTGCCAAGATTGATTGACCCAACTAATCTTATCCGTCAGACTTGGTTGCATCGGAAAATGAATGACATTGGCACCAAATTTTTGGCGACTCTCTGCTACTTGTTCGGCAGATAATCCGGTGTAATAGATTGACATCACAATAAGGTTTTAAAGGTTAATACTATTTGGCGGTTTAATGGCACGAAGCTTGCTGTCCAATAAATTCACCGCAAAATTAGTGCCATTTTTTCACAAAAAATAAAAACAACAATATTGCTATTTATTTCCTAAAACAAGTCGCGAAAAAATAGCAATATTGTTATTCTAGACCTCTAAATGCCAATCTTTATACGTTTATCTCAAGGTTTTCCACAAAGGATATTCCTCAAATGGAACATCACCAGATGCAGTTCGAAGAGTAATCTTATCACATTCGATAGCAATATGATAGCGCGATTTGTCGTCAGTATCCTGCGGCATGTAAAAGCGAATATCCTGATCATCAATATGATGCGCGATAGCAGTACGAATGCGAGCTATATATCCGCGAATATTAGGAATGTCCTCTAGATACGATCGTTCGTCAGTGATTGGTGTATCTCGAAAGAGATTGCATATCGCATGATAAGTAGATCCCAAGCGCTTTACATCCTTCTCCGATAGAGGGTTATGCTGTCCCGCTTTGATCAATCCACCATAATGTGTACAGCACGATTGATATAGAATAAACATATAGGTGGCTAATTGTGTGGCGCTCATCTGCACCTCTATTCCACGCATCCATATACGACGTGCTGGAATATCAATCAAGATGCGATTCTCCTCGCCATTGGTATGGTGACGTGCCAAGAAGTCAAAAAGTTGTTTGTAAAATCCGTGATAATGAAACAACGCCTTTCCACGTTTAGGACGATGATACTCTGGCTCAGTAATATATGTTTCGTATTCATCCAAAAAACGACGCACCTCATTAAGTACACAATCAGGCTCATTCTCCAATCGAATGGTTAGAAAATTGATAAAATGTGTATCTTGTTGGGTTAATTTATTCGCAGGTACATATGATATGCCTACGTTTATGAGTAATGAAGGTTCGATATCATAAAAATGATTATGATGCGAAAAGTTGGCCAAATACTCACGTGTGAAAGTCTCTGTACTAAAATTTGTTAACCGATCATATAAATTATTGAGCATTTCTGTTGAAAGTCGCGGATTCATATAGCGAATAATATCGCAAAGATAACCACGTTCCATTTCGCGAAGTGATTGGGTCAGTTTTGGGATATAGATAAATTCAAACTTCCAGAGATGCAACAAGTTAGCAATCATTTCGTATTGCTGAGATATCTCCTCATTGATAGCTGGCATATAGTCACTCTCTATGTACACTACATATTTCTCTGAGTTCTGCCAACCCTTAATGATAGAAGACAATAAATGATATTTGTTGGTTTTATCATTGAGCATAAGAGACAATGTCTGTAAGAGCAATGCCTCTCGATCAACACAAGAGTTATCGGAATAAGCGGCCTTTTGTAAAATTGATAAGATTTTTTTCTGCTCAGTTGGCAGCATATTTCGAATATACGAAACGGCTTCTGCTTGAGAAACGAATTGTGCCTCGTACAACTCATCTTGCGAGATATCGAAATTACATATAATGTGATTATAGAGTGCTATCTCTTCTTTGCAAATCACATCATCAGACTTGATAAGATCTGAAATCAGACGTGCAATCGCTATTTTCTGGTGGTGTCGCATGGTGATTTCGGGTATTTAGAATGATATTTCGACCGCAAAGATAGTACTTTTTTTTGAAACAAACAAGAAATACACCTTTATATATGTTATTAAACAGAAAAAAAAATGGAAGGACAATCATCCTTCCATTTTTTTTAGCACTACTATGGATTAGTTGAGCATCAAAGCAGCAACCAAAGAAAGAATAGCATAGAACTCAGGAAGAGCAGCGTAGATCATGGTGTTGGTTTGAACATCATGACCACCTGCGATACCTGCAATACCATTCGCACACACTTGACCTTGACGAATAGCAGAGATGAGGAATACAACACCTACTACCAAACCGATAGCGAAAAGTTTGAGACCATCAGCAGCAAAATCCTTGCTCATCCACATCAAGAACGCTACGAAACCGTAGAGACCTTGTGTAGCAGGAAGAGCTGAAAGAATCATGTAGCTACTTGATTTTTCTTTGTTCTTCTTCAAAGCACCTTCAGCTGCATTACCTGCGATAGTTGTACCAAAAGCAGAACCAATTCCAGAGAGGCCTAACATCAAGCCCCAACCGAGATAACCTAAAATTTCATTAATCATAATTGTAAAGTTTTTATTTTGTTAATAATTATTTTTTAAATGGTTGATATAATACACCTTTTCCTTCGTAGCCAGCATTCTTGAAGTACTCTACAAAGGTCAAACGTAATGGGTGAACGAATGCACCGAGTGCAGACATAGCTAAGTTCAAGACGTGACCGATGGCAAAAATGAGCACGAATGGAACCCATGATACAATACTATCGCCTAAGACCATATCGCCCAAAGTATTGAATGCCTCACCCAATTTACCGCCCGCCAAACCAAGAGCATACAGACGGATATATGAGAGCACATCACCCAAGATACCAGTAGCCATGTTGTAGGTATCCCACAAACCTGAACCGATGTTAATCAGCGGGTTACGACCAGGGGTATTGAAGATATAGATACCTAATGCGGAGATTACACCGACAGCAATGATAGTCCATTTGAATACCTCTTGTGGCAAAACAGTCATACCCAAGATAGCTACAACTAAACCACCGACAATGAGTAACGTCCATGACCAATTGGCGATATTCTCCTTAAAACCAAGTTGTTGGGTAGAGCAGACGGCCTTGATTACCATCGCCAAACAGATATGGAACACACCAATGCAGAGTGCCAATACCATCTGGATATCGTAACTCATACCTGCTACTTCAACATTTCCTTTGATCATAACAGACTTAAGCGCATCTGGCACCCATTCAGCGGCATAGAGGTCCATACCCATGAAGGTTCCGAGGAAGAAACCAACGACCATGGTACCCACACCCAACACTGTGATGATAGGACCAAGACCCTCGAACATCGCAATATTGAGTTTCTTCTTTGCAATCAGCAAACCAATGATAATCAGCATAATACCATATCCGCAGTCGCCCATACACATGGCAAAGAATAATAGGAAGAATGGTGCGAGAATTGGCGTTGGGTCAAACTCATTGTAGTTAGGCCAACCATACATACCTGTGAGCGACTCGAACAACTTAGTGAACTTATTGTTACGAAGTTTGATAGGTGTGTTGTCCTCAGTAGCTGGGTCTTCCTCTTGGTAATAGACCTCTTGCTTTGCCAAAAGTTCGTTAAGCGCAGGCGCTTGGTCCGCAGGACAGAAACCCTCTAAAACCTTCAGACTACCATCTGCCTCGGAGTCTGTATTGAGCGTAACACGTTGCCAATCAATCTGTTGTTTCAGTTCTACAAGTTTTGCCTCCAACACAGGGATATTCTCCTTAGCCCATAACTCAATGCGTGCGTTTTGCGCAACGAGCAAGCCAGTGAGCCCCTCTACATCCTTCATCAAATCAGCCGAAGATTTAGCGTTGAGTTGTTGCTCTTGGCAGCCCTCTGGTGCTTCGCCATCATTGTTCACTTGCACGAAGTACACGGTACCGCCTTGCTCTGCTACGACTATACCCAACTCCTCTTGGAAAGATTTCTTGGAGCATGTGAAATAGCGAAGGGTATAACCAGCCTTCTTCAAATCTTCGATACGTTCTGCAGAGAAGTCGCCCCAAACAGCCATCTTATCCGCCTCCTTCTTGGTGGCAGCAATGCGTTGTTCCAGCGCTGCTTTCTCTTGCAGCAATTGATCAGGAGCACCCTGTGCAATGAGTTTACGGGTCTTATCGGTCTCGGTGAGCAGTTTTTGTAATTGCTCATCTTCCGCCATACCTGCTGCCTTCTCAGTGACATGTACTACGCCTGCCTCACGCAACTGCTCAAGGAACGCCTCGTACTCACGATGGAATACCAAGAAGGTATATTTTTTCATTTGTGTAATCATGCCTGTGCCTCCTTTCTCTGTTGCTCCTCAGCCAATCGTGCTTCAGCTTCGCGCTTAGACTTAACAATCTTTTGCGATGACTTGCTGAGGTTCTCTTCGTCTTCCATAAAACGCTTAATCTTACGAATAGCGTCTTGATAACCAGGTATTTGCACTTTTTCAAAGAGGTTTACCTTTTGGGTGGTTTTCTTGCGTGCATAGTCTAGGAGTTCCACCTTACGGCGCACAAACTCCTGACGAATACCTACATCGGCAATGGCCTTGAGTTGACTGAATCCGTCCGCGAACCATTTAGGACTAGAGAAGATGCTAAACTCCTTGGTGGAGTACACCACCTCTTCTAACACGGGTACGCGCACGCCTGCAATCTTCTTGATTGACATGCGTACGTCATCCACGTGGATGAGAGAAGTGTCAAACTCACCCCAGAGTGCCAACATCTGGTCGTAGTCTTTGATGCGGCGATCCACCTCCTCGTCAAGCGCCTTGATCTCGTCCTTTGCACGTTTCACTTCGAGGCGGAGTGCTGACTCCTTGCTCTGAAGTGTAGGCAAAGTACGTTGGCGCATCTTGAGGTCTTTCTCCAAAGCCTGCAACGATGTTTTATTAAATTGATATTGAATAGCCATAGTTTATCTTATGCTTTTGGCCAATATTTATCTACCAATGCTTGTTTGATATTTGCCTCTTCTGGACGGAAGTATTTTGCGAACAATTTCCATGCGATGTCCAACATCTCAGTGGTATTGATATTGACATCGATAGCCAAGATTTGGCTAGAATAATCCTTCGCAAAGTCCAAACAACGCTCGTCGTAATCGGTCAAGTCGAAACCGTTCTCTTGCTTGGTTTTTGCATTAGCGGCATCAGCGTACAAGCGAACAGCGGCGTTCATCACTTGTGGGTGATCTTCGCGAGTCTTCTTGCCGGCAACCAACTGTTTCAAACGTGACAACGAACGGAATGGATCCACGATAACCTTACCGATATCAGAGTCACGACGCAGGTACAACTGACCCTCGGTGATATAACCCGTGTTATCTGGAATAGCGTGGGTAATGTCACCACCAGACAAGGTAGTCACCGCGATGATAGTGATTGAGCCACCACCTGCTTCCTCAGGGAATTGAACTGCCTTCTCGTAGATCTTAGCCAAGTCAGAATAGAGTGAACCTGGCATAGAGTCCTTGGAAGGAATTTGATCCATACGGTTACTTACGATAGCCAGTGCATCGGCGTACAAGGTCATATCTGTCAAGAGCACCAACACTTTCTCCTTCTTTTGAACAGCGAAGTACTCAGCTGCGCACAATGCCATATCTGGAATCAACAGACGCTCTACTGGTGGGTTCTCGGTGGTGTTAACGAATGACACAATGCGGTCAAGCACACCAGCATTAGAGAACACATTCTTGAAGTACAAATAGTCGTCGTTGGTCAATCCCATACCACCCAAGATAATCTTATCAGCCTCTGCACGGAGAGCCACGTTAGCCATCACTTGGTTGTATGGTTGGTCTGGGTCAGCGAAGAATGGAATCTTTTGTCCAGACACCAATGTATTGTTCAAGTCGATACCTGCGATACCAGTAGCAATCAACTCAGATGGTTGTTTACGGCGTACTGGGTTCACACTTGGACCACCAATCTCTACCTCTTGGCCTTCGATAGCAGGTCCGCCATCGATTGGATCGCCGTAGGCGTTGAAGAAGCGACCAGCCAATTGCTCGCTCACCTTCAAGCTTGGAGCCTTACCCAAGAATACTACTTCTGCGTTGGTTGGGATACCCTCAGTACCCTCAAACACCTGCAAGGTCACATCGTCGCCCATGATCTTAACGACCTGTGCCAATTTGCCATTAACGGTAGCGAGTTCGTCGTTACCTACTCCCTCAGCTTTCAACGAGCAAGTAGCCTTGGTGATAGCTGTGATTTGAGTATAAATCTTTTGAAATGCTTTTGCCATAGTCGTTATGCTTTGATTTGTTTCTCAGCGAGCAAGTCGTTGAGTTGTTGTTGATACTTGTTAAATTCTTCGCTCTTGAACTCGCTATAGTTCATTTGTTTGCAAAGGTTGATCACACGCTTGAAGTACTCGCTAACCTCCAAGAAGTTAGTAAAGTCGTAATCGTGTTTGCAAATGTCCATTACGAGGTTGAGGATATATTGTTGGCGCTCCAATGGGCAGACAGCATCGATTTTATCGAACGCATCTTGTTGGAGAACCACGAAATCGATTACCTCTGCTTTCCAGAACTCCTCGTGATAATCTACTGGCACACCGTCGTCACCAAGAATGTTGATTTGCTCTTGGATCTCCTTACCGCGTTGGAGGTAAGTCTTCATATCGTTCACCTTGCCGAGCCACTCGTTGTCAATAAGGTTAGAGATATACTCCTCAAACTCAGGATACTCGATATACTTTGAGTATGAATCAATTGGGTTCACAGCTGGGTAACGCTTACGGTCAGCACGAGCTTGCTCCAATGCGTAGAAACAGCGAGCCACTTTCTTTGTACCCTCGGTCACAGGCTCTTTCAAGTTACCACCTGCAGGAGACACTGTACCCAAGAAGGTCACCGAACCTGTAGCACCATTATTGAGGTACACATAGCCTGCGCGCGCGTAGAAAGCACCGATGATGGCAGACAAGTCCATTGGGAACGCATCTTGACCAGGCAACTCCTCCAAACGGTTAGACATCTCGCGCAATGCTTGTGCCCAACGAGAAGTAGAGTCGGCCATCAACAATACGCGGAGACCCATAGAACGATAGTACTCGGCAATAGCCATTGAGGTATATACAGATGCCTCACGTGATGCTACTGGCATGTTAGATGTGTTGGCGATGATGATGGTACGCTCCATCAACTTACGACCTGTATGTGGGTCTTCCAACTCTGGGAACTCGGTAAAGGTCTCCACAACCTCGTTTGCACGCTCACCGCAGGCAGCGATGATCACGATGTCTGCCTCTGCTTGCTTAGAGATAGCGTGTTGGAGCACGGTCTTACCTGTACCGAAAGGACCAGGGATAAAGCCTGTACCACCCTCGCAGATTGGGTTAGCGGTGTCGATAGTACGCACACCTGTTTCCAGCAATTTGAATGGGCGTGGTTTGCTCTTGTATGCCAAAACGGCTTTCTTCACTGGCCATTTTTGCACCATAGTCACCTCATGATCAACGCCTTCTGCGTCGGTCAATACGGCAATCACTTGATTGATAGTGTACTCACCAGCAGCCACAATGCTCTTCACGGTGTATGTTCCTTCGAACACAAATGGCACCATGATCTTGTGTGGTTGGTAGTTCTCATCCACCTCACCCAACCAAGATGCTGCTTCTACTTTGTCGCCTACTTTAGCGATGGGTTCGAACTTCCATAGTTTCTCTTGATCCAATGGGAAGTTATACTCACCACGTTGGAGGAATACGCCTGTCAACTTGTCGAGGTCGTTTTGCAAACCATCGTAGTTACGACTCAAAAGACCAGGACCTAATGTTACCTCTAACATGTGTCCTGTAAACTCTACGGTATTGCCGACTTTCAATCCGCGGGTGCTCTCAAATACTTGCACATACACGTTGTCGCCAATCACCTTGATGACCTCTGCCATCAATCGGGTTTGTCCGATAGTGATGTAGCAGATTTCGTTTTGTGATACAGGTCCATCTACCACCACAGTTACAAGGTTGGAGATGATACCTTTTACTTTTCCTGTTGTCATATCTTTATTGTAATTTTATTCCTTTTTTCTTAGCCACAAGGGCACGATTAAAGGCGAACGCCTTTCTTCATATCTGCCACCAACTCGCGGAACACTTTTTCGCCTTGCTCCACTGTAAGTACAGCCCAGCGATTCAGCATCTCTGCTTGCAAGTAGTAAGCCAACACATTCTCAATTGAGAAGTACACAAACTTGTTCTTCTCTTCCAACCATGCAAAACGGATAGCATCCATTTGTTTCTCGCGTTCCATCAGGTTGTCGATATCCACGAGAGCCATCACATTCTCCAGATTGTCCATCTCAGCCGACAATCCAAAATCCTTTTGTGGCAGGTTCTTACGCAAAATCTCCGCCACTGGATTATGACCAACGATTGCCTTGCGTACATCAAAGCCATGACGGCGGCAGATGACAGCGGTCAACACGTTGTTCATATCTTGGTTGAAGGCGAACCAGTCGCGAATAAACTGGTTTTTGCTAGTCAAACCCAATTCGTACAATGCTTGCGTGCGCAAGTCGGTTTCCGACAACGCATCACGCACATCTGTCCACCAGCATTCTTGCTCGGCATATTTCTCATCATTGCGAGCAATCAGGTCGAGTACCTCTGGCGCATCAGATGGCATGCGAAGCATCTCCAGCAGGCGCAAGTCCTTCTTGGTGAGCATCTCACCAAAAAGCACGAGCAATGCCTCCATTGTGATTGGAGACTCTGCACCTGCCTTCAAATCAGGCAAACCAGCCAATAAACATTCGTATCCCATCAGAACAGCAAATCGATCAATTGTGGACGCAAGAACTCCTTGAAATACTCTACAAACTCCTTCTCACCGAAAGCCAATTTGTAGCCACCTTTCTCTGATACGATAGCGAAATCGGTTTTAATACCTTTCACCTCGTTGATTTTCACGCCTTTATCCAGCAAACCTTTGGCATTTGCTGCAAAATACTTGGTCAATGCCTCTGCATCTGCAGTCTCGATGCTTACATTGCCCTCTTTCGCCATTTGCTCTGCGAGCTTAGCAATCACGCCTTGCATAAACTTTGCATCAGCTGTTGCTGCTTTCACGCTATCGCTAGCCACTTGCTCTGTCAAAAGGTTTGTCACCTCAGTCTTGAGCGCACTAACGCTTTGCTCTGCAAATAGTTTCAACTCGGCACGAGCATTCTTATCCAACTCTGCCAACTTTGCTTCTGCAGCGGCCAATTTCTCTGCTGCCTCTTTCTCGGCTTTCGCTACGATAGCAGCTGCCTCTGCTTGTGCTTTAGCCACGATTTGCGCAGCTTCCGCATTACCTTTCTCCACGCCCTCAGCGTAGATCTTGTTTGTTAATTCTGATAGATTCATTGTATATATTTTTGATTATTTTACGCTATTTCAACAATCTATTGCAAGCCGTTTTATCGCTTTCTTTAGTGGTTTTTAGACGCGCACGCCCATAAATGTCCAAAATCGCTACAAAGGTACTACTTTTTTCCCATTCCTGCAAATAAATAATGATAATTATTTGTTTATTCCGTTTTTGCCACTTACAACTATCAAATTCACACGACGCACTACAAAACTCAACAACCAACCACCTCTCTTACAAACACCAACATTAGTTAGTGATTAGTTAGTTATTAGTTAGTGATTAGTTAGTGATTAGTTAGTGATTAATTAGTAATTGCCGAACATTTGCCGAGAATTTACAGACAAACAACCACGACAATGCCCCATTACCTAAGAAAATCCTAAGCAATGAGGCATCACAAAAACAAGAAAATTACCCACTCTACAACAGCGAGTTACCCTTATAAATAACAGCGAGCCACCCTTATAAACAACAGCGAGCCACCCTTATAAACAACAAAATGCAACTCACCCAACAACTAGAAATTGCTCATCGAACAACCAGTAATTACCTTTCTTCAAACGTGCCGTCCGAGTAGAAAACTACAATTTTTGACACTGTTCGCACAGGAGACAATGCCGACTGAGATGCCAAAAGGATAGCATCTGCAGGAGTTTGTTGACTAGATAACTCCTTTGGAGTTTCAGCCGTATCATGATCTCCGTCAAACAAACTCAACACCCCTTCCTCACGTGCACCTGCCACATACATCGTACCAACGCCCATGATTAGCCAATCACAATTCACAGCACGAAAACGACGCAATATAGCTTGCATCACATCCAAACTAGGCTTGTTACGTCCGCCGGTAATATTCGACAACGTTCCAGGGCTAATTCCCACTTCTTGACAAAATTGTTTGGCATTCATGCCTTCCGATTGCATCACCTGCAATACTCGATCACGCTCGTTCATATCTTCAATTTATTTTCATGTTCCTATATCAATTACAACCACCAGCTACCAATTATCAACCAGTTGTCAAAATCGGGTGCAAAGATATGAAAAATATTTCACATATGCAAATCTAATAATTCACTTTGCAAAAATAAATTATATTCACATTTGAAAAATATATGCCACATGGGTGAAAAATACCCAAATTACCTACACATCTGATTAATAGGCATATATTGATAACGAATTACGATTTAAGTAAGCTCTATAAACCAACTAACAATCAATACGTTATTTTATTTATACTATACATAATACATAATTTACAACTCACAAACAGCCTAGATGATAAAATACATACATCAGTAGTTTATGTATTACGTATAAGTTATTGATTTTATATTATTTATAATAATATAACCGATATATCAACTATGCTTATCGGTATGGGTATTTGCATTTGGTGATGTTTTTTTTATTGTGCATATACCGTGAGCTTGTGAGTGTATATATTTGTGAATTTTGTAGTGTTTTTGTTGTAAATTATTTAGAAATTAACACTTCTGTATTTCTTATTATTTTCTAAAAAAATCTCATCCCCTACTCTTTTTCACAAAAATTTAGCCACAATACAAAACATTCACGAGAATTGAATATTTTTCACTAACCTGGGTATTTGTACGAAATATTCGATTCTCGTGAACGATCAAATTTAGAGTATTTTACGAAGAAAATAGAAAGTAGCACAAAAAAATAGGAGCAGTCACCTACTCCTAATCCATACATTATCCATCTTTATCCAACAAAGATAATGATTCTACTACAACATTACGAGATTTACCCTTCCAACTCCTTTCTGCCCCATTTCCAACGGTTATGAGTCCAAAGCCATTGTTCGGGTTGGGCACAGATATTCTGCTCAAGCAGTTCTGCATATCGCTTGGTCATTTCTTCGGGCTGCATGAGCTCAGGATCATCTGTAATTTGCTCAAATCGAATACGATAATATCCGCGTTTAGGTGACCATATATGAGCATACACAGCCGAAAAACCAAATTTATGTGCCAATACTTCGCTACCATCCAAGAATGCTGTTTCTTGATTGAGGAACTGTGTCCAAACATAAGAACTGCGTTTGGATGGTTTCTGATCCGACAGCATACCGACCACAAAAGGATGCTCCGAACGACGCAAAGCCACTAATTTGCGCAATAATTGTTTCTTTTCGATACATTCGCCGCCACGTTTGCTACGCAATTCCAGCATCATCTTGTCTGAAGCGGGGTTCTTCAATTGGCGATACACATTATATTCTACCATGGCTGGATTGACAAAGCGTTTGTTCAGATCCACCAGCCATTCCCAATTGCCCATATGCCCCAAATATGCTATCACACCGTGGGTCTTACTTGCCAAATCCTCTACCAAATCGACATTCTCAAACACCACACGCTCGCGCATCTCCTCATCTCCAACACGATAACCATACACCACCTCTACAATCAAATCGGCAAAGTGATGATAAAACTTCTTCTCTATGTTTTTCAGTTCGTCATGGCTCTTATCTGGAAACGAATTACGCAGATTCTTACGCACTACCTTCAATCGATACCTCGCTACGTAATACACTAATGGATAAAGAATTATATCCGATATCATATACAATACGGACAGAGGTAACAAACTGAATATGCGAATCAACAAGCGCATTGTTTGATTGTCTAGATAATAGTAGACTACTTAATATTTATAAGACAAAAGGCAAATACACAAATAAGAGGTATACCACAGGTACAGCCAGCAACAAGCTATCAAAGCGATCCAACACACCACCATGTCCAGGCATAATCTTACCAGAGTCTTTAACCCCCAAAGTGCGTTTAAATAGACTCTCCATCAAATCACCTAAAGTACCAAATATAGAGCCAGCACACGCAAACAACAAACTATTCAAAAGCCCCATTTCAGCGGTCCAACCCACTCGAAAGAAAATATAACCAGCTAACAATGAGAACAATATACCACCGACGAGCCCCTCCCATGATTTAGCAGGACTCACACGCGGAAACATCTTATGATTGCCTTTGGGCAATTTGGCTGTCAAGCTACCCACGATATATGCACCACTATCATTTACCCAAATCAAGACAAATAATGCCAATAACAAATAATTATTGTGCATCATGATGCCATTCATCAATGCAAAAGGCAAAGCAACCATCAATTGACCTGCGCATAGATTTCCCCATGACTGAACAGGTTGTATTGCTGGACGAAAAAGGTGCACGATAAGTGCAAATATCATAACTGCAACATACGCAGCCAATAATCCGCGCCATATTCCATCACCATAAAATAAGAAATATAATGTGCTAAACAACAGCACATTACATATCATAGCCAAAGACTGGATACGAATATCCGATCCAACCAATACGTGAAACTCGCGAACTGCCAATGCACTCACTACCATAAATAGCGCACCAAACAACAACGGATGCCCACCAAAGCAAAGAGGTTGAAGCAAAATAGAACCTATTACCAAACCTGCATACACTATTGCAGAGAGTGTTCGTACAACAAAATTATTCATAAAGTTAAATTATTTACCAAATAATTTGCAAAGGTAAGAATAATTTTGTAATTTTGCAAGCGAAATCAATAAAATCATATAAATTATGAACACAAACATTGAATTAAGCCTTCTCGATCCTGAGGAGAAAGAGCTTTTGAACTACATTTGGAACCTGATTCCCGAGACAGATCGCCAAGGTATGACCCAATCTGATGTGCTACTCGTTTTAGACTTGATGGATGATTTTCTCGTAGAGCATGGTTTGCTCGAAGAAGATGAGCAAGCAGGCGAGATGACTTATCTAGATGGTGAGATTGACGAGACCGAACAACTCGACTACCTCATCCAAGCAACCAAAGAGCAAGGACATCCCCTCAGCAGCACACAGATCCAACTAATTATGGATGGTGAACTGCAATACGGTATCGAGCAGGGTTACTACCAAGAGGAGGAGGTTTAGTGTTTAGTGAACGCCCTAACGGGCTACTGTTTAGTGTTTAGTGGCTAAAGGATTGAAAATAAGCAGCATGCGGTGGCATGCTGCTTATTTATTATTTTGTCAAGATGAGAATACGTTTGACTATGTTCTTCAGGTTCTGAACAAGCAGTTCCTTCAGCCACGCAAAGCGGCTATCCGTCCAGCGTTGCGGATGCGTAGTGATCATAATACGCGGTGGCAGACTGCCCTGCTCTGCCGCACAGATAATATCATCCGTCGTGTGATACACCAATCCTGCTGTTATCCACTGGTCTTGATAAACAGGTATCTTATCGCGCACGGATACTTTGTAGCCATCCCAACAACGCCCCGTGTCAGTAAGATAGAACACATTCGAGAAGTCCACATCGAAATAAGGTTCGCCAATAATACCTAAATCGCGATAATTATATATTTTCCACAGATCTTTACCATCCCACTGACTGGTAGGCGCTCCGTGCATACATATCGTGCGGACTGGATAAAACAGACGGAAATACTGCAACTGCTTTTGGAAATGCGCATAGGCCTTTGGCACATCGCCATTGGCAATTGCCATATCCTCGTAGTGGTAGCCCACCTCATGTCCTAGCTCGGCAATCGAACGGATGATATCGGGCTGATTGCTCTCCTCTACTACCCGAAAATAGTAGCTTGCTCGGATACCCAATGCCTGTTCAATCAGCGCTGTAGCCAAACTATTGGCTGCCTTCAAATCAACGTCATGACGCAGGATAATCCATTTAGGCGATGAGGCGATGAGGTGATGAGGTGATAAGGCAAGCTGTTTTTGCGCGCAATATTGCTCAAAAGTGATGAATTTATACCCTTTTCTTTGCAAACAAACGAGCAACTCCTTGTATTTTCGTAAAGTATAGTCCATCAGCAAGTTATGCTTTGCGAATTATATCTGCAAATAATTTTACAATACTAATTCGCATATTTTCCAACTTATTTATAGATAGCATTTAATGCTTGCGCTAGTTTGACGCCCGCGGTGTATAATTGCCACTCCATTTCGTCCATCCAATAGTAGGAATAGTGGTAGGCATTGCCGTTCCAAGTGCTGTGATAGGTGTAGATATCATCGGTGAGATGGTAGGTTTGGAGGAGGGTTTGTTCGTCGGTCATTTGCATGACAGCTTTCTTCTGTTTGCCGTACACATCATGCAGGTATTGGGCATATTCGGTGTAGGTAAAGCCTTTGCTGTCGATGATCTTGCCATCCCATACAGAGTGTAGGTTGGTGTTCTGGCCAAACCATTTCATCTTCACGCCATTGCCACCTTTGTCATCGAGGTGCGCCACATGCATTGGGCAGAAGCGGTCGGCATAGAAGTGCACATAGAAGGCGAGCGCATCATGACATTGTTTATTCTTAGCTAACACAGCCTCAATGCTATCCAAAGCCATAAAAAGGTCGCCTCCAACCTCGGGATAGTCCGTCAGCATAGCCACTACAGCCTCATCGGTCAGTCCGCCATCAAGGTCTTGGTAATGGCAGGTGAAACTATTAGGATAAATGGTATCGCTCTTAATCTCATCCGCCCAGGTAGATAGGTAGATCATACCCCGTTTGCCGAGAATAGCATCTACCTGTTTGCGGGTCTTTTTGTTGAGATTATCATACGCCACTTGGGCTACGATACGGTGACCTTTTTGGCCCCATGCCAATAGATGATGCATACTTGGCACCAGTGCCATCACCATCAAGCATACTACAAGTAATCTTTTCATTTTATTATTATTCAGTTAGTTAATACAATTTCATCTTATCTATTATCTAATCTTATTTCGATAGACCACATAGCGCTGATAGAGGTATTCGAGCGTCAGGTTGAGCAGCATGTTGATAGCCGTTACGAGGTATTCATTCCAATGCAAACCCTCTGCCAGCCACTCGCCTAAGATGGTGGTTGCTGGGGTGAAAACGGCATAAAAGGCCAAAACCAACAGCATGCTACGGGTGATATTGGCATCGGACTTGAAGGTAAATCGGCGGTTGAAGGTGAAGTTCCAAAGGATACTCAGTAACAACGATATCAGGTAGCAAGGCCAGTAGCGCCAGCCAGTAAATTCATTAAGCAGGGTAAATGAACCCATTTGGATGATGCCTGCGCTAGCTGAAAACAGCACAAACTTCAGCACCCGAATCCATTCTTTCGTATTTTTCATTTCCATATGATCCTTTCCTTTAACCTATAACCTTTAACCTATAGCCCTTTAGCGCGTCCTATAGGCGAAGCCGTCCTATAACCTCCCCACTAATACAACTCAATCCACTCCACCGTATTGCCAACACATTGCAAATACTGTTCAAAATCTTCGCGCTTAATCACCACCGTACCACGACAATCATTGGGGTGAAAACTGAGTGATTCTGCATGTTGCAGATTCTTATCCAAGAATAAAATCACATGCTGTTCTGCATCATTGATTAATCCAAATGGACTCACACTACCGGGTTCTAATCCCAAATAACGCATCATACGTTCTGGGCTTGCGAACGATAGTTTGCCTGGCGAATTCTTGCCTGCTGCTAACAAAGATGCTTTTAAGCGTTGTTCTAAGTCGTGAATTGCCAAGTCATGCTCACAATCAAAACAAATCAAATAGTGCTGCGTACCCTTGTGATTACGCATGAAGATATTCTTACAATGCACACTACCATCATCTTTCCACCAGCGTTTTGCCTCCTCAATAGTCCTGCCCTCGGGATGGTTGTAGCAATCGTAAGGTATATGATTCTCAGTCAGATATGTCAACACACGTTCTTGGCGTTCGGAAATGATTTCGCAATTAAAATTCATTATTCTTTCCTTTTAATTATTCACAAATCACCTCGCGTAACACTTCACCTACTGTTGGGTGAGGGAATACTACTTGCTTAAACTCGCCCACCGTATAGCCCATACGCACTGCAAAACTAGCAGCTGCTACAAATTCAGAACATGGATTACCTATCATATGCACACCAATAATGGTCTTATTACGTTGATCCACAATCACTTTGCACAGACCTGTCTCTCCCTCGTTCTCTGCGACAAAACGCCCAGAATAGGTCATAGGCAATTTATGCACCTCGTATGGTACAAATGGTTTGTCGGTGGACATTGATGGAGCAAAATCACCTTCCTTAATATCATTCAAATCCTTCTCTGTCAAGCCAATACATGCAATCTCAGGATTGGTATAAACCACACTTGGAATAGCATTATAGGCGATACGTTGCAATGGCAATTGCTTCAGCATACGCCCTACCGCGACCTCTGCTTGACGACTAGCTACGTGTGCCAACATAATCTTACCTGTCACATCGCCCGCTGCATATACATTCTTCAGATTAGTCTTCATAAATTCATCCACCACAATACCTCCGCGGTAAATTTCAATATCGTTCAGCGCATCCAATCCTTGCATATTCGCACGGCGACCTACTGAGATAAGAATATGCTCTGCTTCGTATTCTCCGTTGGTAGTCAGCACCTTATTTCCTTGAACTTCAGTCACTTTGGTTTCAGTCAGGATTTGTATACCTGCCTTGCGATATTTCTCCAAAAGAATAGACACAACCTCTTGATCCAAGTTCGGTAGAATGGTTGGCATAGCCTCTATCACAGTCACTGGCACACCTAATTCATGGTATAGCGTGGCAAATTCCATACCGATCACACCACCACCAACAATTATCATAGATTGTGGCAACTCTTTGCTATCCAACGCATTCGTAGAGTCCCAAATAGCAGGATTATCTTTCACGCCTGGGATTGGAGGTACAAAATTGGTCGAACCCGTACAGATAAGCAAATTCTCTGCCTCATATTGTTCCTCACCACATGCAATTACTACATTGTCCTCTGTACGACTAACCACCGTAGCAGCTCCCATCACCACGGTACAATGCTCATTATTGAGTTTTTGCTTAATGCCAGCCACTAGTTTACGCACTACTTTGGTTTTGCGTTGCACAATCTTGGCATAATCAAAACTCACGCCTTCTGCTTTTACACCATATTTATCCGCATGCGTAGCATTGTAGTATTGCTTTGCACTATATAGCAACGTCTTAGTCGGAATACATCCCACATTAAGACATGTACCACCCAAGGCACTCTGTTCAAAGATTACTACATCCTTACCTGCTTTTGAAGCTATTTCGGCTGCTGTGTATCCTGCAGGACCGCCGCCAATGATTGCTAAAAAGTATTTCATATATGTATTGTATAGGGTTGTTTAACGTTGTATAAGATTATTTAGGTTGGTAAGATAGATTCGTACCGCATTTGCCACCATGTCCACACACGGACGCTTCTGATAATATGCTTCTGTGCGGGCTTCGGGAGTAGGTTCTTGTGGTTTAGAAGCAATACCAAGCAGTTCAGCACAAATCAAGCTTCCGTTTTCCGCCTCAAACTTGGCTGCAAGGTCTTGCACAAGAGTATAGTTTTGCTTTTTACCCTCTGCGTCACCTACTGTAGCACTACCATTCTCCAAACCTGCCAACAAAAACATACCACAAGCAGCTCCGCAAGTCATACGCATACGTCCAATACCACCTCCAAACGATGCTGCAAGTTTCAAAGCAAGTGCCTCATCATCAATACCATAAATATCCGCGCAAGCCGCAAACACCGATTGGCTGCAGTTGAATCCCTGTTTGAACAATGCTCTAGCTTTCTCTACGCGTTGCTCTATTTCTTGTTGTGTCATAGTTTTATCCTATAAAATTGGTTCTTAACTTTGGTTTTTCTCCCTCTGGACGTTGCTCTTTGGCAAGATTACGCATCATCCATGCCATATTTCGCGCCAGAGTACGCATCGTTTGTAGGCCCTCAGCATCTTGGATCGCTTCGCCCTTTTCCCAACCATGAACACTATTCCAATATTGCGAAGACACTACAGGCATGTTGTTGATTGTGAAATATTTATTCAATCGATCAAAGCACGCACTCGCTCCACCTCTACGACATACAGCCACAGCAGCTGCTGGCTTGTAGGAAAGCATCATACCGGCTGAATAGAACAATCTGTCCAGCAATGCACACAGCGAACCATTCGGTCCTGCATAATACACTGGTGATCCCACTACTAAACCATCCACACCCTCCGCAAGAATCGCATGCAATTGGTCATATAGCGAATCAGAGAAGGCACATTTACCTCTCTTTACATGGCATGCGCCACACGCTACACAGCCACGAACGGGCTGATTACCAATATTTACCGTAATAGTCTCTATGCCCTCTGCCTCCAAGGTACTGGCCACTTCTGCTAGCGCGATACTAGTATTGCCGTTCGCACGAGGACTGCCATTGATTAGTAATACTCTCATGATATATACAAATTTCGCATGCAAAGGTACAAAAAATTTTGCAGTCTCGCAAGAGAAAAACAAATTTCCTGTATTTTCCTTGCATATATGCATTTTTTGTAGTAATTTTGCAGCACGAATGGAAATTGGGGAGTTAGAACAACTATTAGCCTTGCATCCAGAAGTAGAAGTATTGGCTAGAGGATTCAGCAAAAAGCGCGAAAAGCATTTTTTGCTGAGAGATTTGCATGCTTCAGCGCAGGCCATCATCCTCTCTGCACTCCATCATCAATTGGCACAAGCGAAGCACGCACGACCTATGTTGATTGTGCTTGACAACGCTGACCGTGCACAATATATGTATGCCGATTTGCGTACATTGCATGGCGAGCAAGATGTCTATTTTTTTCCTATCTCCCACCGCCGTCGCCAAGGTACTGACGAGGCAATGGCTGTCCAACGCACAGAGGTATTGACTGCATTGGTGGCTAACAAAGAAGCCGCTATGATTATCACCTATCCAGAGGCACTCGCAGAACCTGTACCACTCCCCTCTGCATTACAACAGCAGACAATCCATATCGCCATCGAAGAGGAAATCGCTCAATCTGCACTTATCAAGCAGTTGGTTGAACTCAATTTTAAACGAGTAGATTTTGTGTATGAACCAGGTCAATTTGCTGTCAGAGGTGGTATTTTGGATGTGTACAGTTACGCGCACGACAATCCATATCGTATTGATTTTTGGGGAGACGAGATTGATTCAATTCGCGAATTTGACATAGAAACACAGCTTTCTTTGGATCGTATCGCATCCATTCAGGTGGTAGCAGGTGCCGCATCGGAGACGCAAACTGGCACCATTGCTGATTATCTAAACGAGCAAACTATTTGGGTGAGCAATGATTTCTCATTGGTGCATTATCGTTTAGCAGATAGCATTCGGCCCATCCATATCATAGGTGATACCATTGAGATTGCCAGCAAGAGTAGTTTTGACACATACGACTGTATTCATTTTGACACACTACCACAACCAGCATTCAACAAGAACTTTGATATTTTAATAGAAGATCTTTCCGCGCGCATACGCGATGGATATAAGGTGTATATATTGGCGGAACAAGTGAAGCAGACCGACCGACTACGTGCTATCTTCGAGGATAAAGAGTCTGGCATTACCTTTGTGCCTATCAACCATACCCTACACGAAGGATTTGTGGACAACACAGCCAAGATATGTTGCTATACCGATCATCAGATTTTCGACCGCTATCATCGTGTGACATTGCGTTCAGAAAATGCTCGACGAGGTAAAGCGCTAGTCACGCTCAAAGAGCTCAATCAATTGCAAATTGGTGATTATGTGGTACATGTGGATCATGGAATTGGCAAGTTTGCAGGATTAGTGACCACTAATTTCCATGGACGTTCACAAGAGGTAATCAAATTAGTCTATCGCAACAACGATACAATTTTTGTCAGCATTCACAACCTACACCAGATATCCAAATACAAAGGTCGTGAGGGTAGCGAACCTACTATATCTCGCTTAGGGTCTGGCGCATGGGAGCGAATGAAGGAGCGTACCAAGGACAAGGTAAAAGATATTGCTCGTGATCTAATTCGCCTCTATGCCACCCGCAAACAGCAGCAAGGGTTTGCCTACTCGCCTGATGGCTATATGCAACACGAGTTGGAGGCCTCATTCTTCTATGAAGATACCCCAGACCAAGCAAAAGCCACTCTAGATATCAAGCACGATATGGAAAGTCCGATGCCAATGGATCGCCTTGTCTGTGGTGATGTGGGTTTTGGCAAGACGGAGGTAGCCATGCGTGCGGCGTTTAAGGCAGCTACAGATGGCAAGCAGGTGGCAGTACTGGTGCCTACTACCGTACTCGCTATGCAGCACTACAATACATTCCGAGAGCGATTCCGCAATTTCCCTGTACGCATCGAATACCTCAGTCGCAGCAAGTCTGCCAAAGAGGTCAAAGAGATACTTGCTGCACTCAAAACTGGTAAGATTGACATCTTAATCGGTACCCACAAGTTGGTTGGTAAACAGGTCGAATGGAAGGATCTAGGCTTGCTGATTATTGATGAGGAGCAGAAGTTTGGTGTAGCAGTCAAAGAGAAGCTCAAGTCGCTTCGCACAAACGTGGATGTACTGACGCTTACCGCTACTCCTATCCCACGTACCTTACAGTTCTCATTGCTTGGTGCACGCGACTTGAGTATCATCAACACTCCTCCACCCAATCGCTATCCTGTTCAGACTGAGACAATTACGCTAGACGATGAAGACATCATCCAAGAGGCTATCCAATTGGAGATGCAGCGCAATGGGCAGGTATATGTAGTGTGCAACCGTATTGAGATGCTAACGCGTATTGAGAATCGCATCCATCGTTTGTGTCCAGAGGCACGCACGGTGATTGCACACGGCCAGATGCCTGCTGGCGAGATGGAAGAGCGTTTGGAGGAGTTTATCAACTATGATTATGACGTACTGATATCCACTACGATCATTGAGTCGGGCGTGGATATTCCAAATGTGAATACAATTATCATCTATGCCGCTCAGCACTATGGATTGTCGGATTTGCATCAATTGCGCGGACGTGTAGGGCGTTCCAACCGCAAAGCCTACTGCTATCTCGTGACTCCTGATAGGGAGTTGCTAACCGCAGACGCACGCCGTCGATTGGACGCACTGACCACTTTCGCCGAACTGGGAGCAGGTTTTCAACTGGCAATGCAAGATTTGGATATACGTGGTGCTGGTAATATGTTAGGCGCGGAGCAAAGCGGATTTATTGCCGATTTGGGTTATGATACCTACCAACGCATTCTCAATGAGGCTGTAGAAGAACTGCGAGAAGAACTCTTTACAGAGTCGCCACAAGAGTTCAATCTTATGCCTAAGGCCAACAATGATAATGAAAAGAAATGGTGTAATGATAGCCAATTGGAGAGCGACTTATCATTATCTTTCCCAGCCACCTATATTGAGAATATCTCGGAGCGCATCTCGCTATACCGCGAATTGGATAGTCTCACCAACGAAGATGCTCTTCTCGCATACAAGAAGCGGCTCATCGACCGCTTTGGCAATCTCCCAGAAGAATCTGAGCAGCTGCTTAATGTAGTGAGACTGAGATGGTTGTGCTGTAGAATGGGTATTGAAAAAGTGATACTCAAGCAAGAGCGCATGACCCTATTTTTCACAAGAACCAGTGCTCGATATTTCCAATCGGAGATATTTGGCAAGATCTTGCAATATGCCTGTACACGTGTAGAACGTTGCCGATTGGTAGAAGACCGTGATCGTCAGGGAAATCTCACTGGCAAACGCTATGTGGTAATACAACAGGTCAAGACTATCAGCGGAGCATTACACTTATTGAATAAGATCTTAACCGAATAAATTTTGCGGAAAGTGAGGGATTTGCTAGTGCTACGAATAGCGCGTATCGTTCGAGGCGAAGCCGAGATAAGAGCCCCCAAGATAGGGGTGAGAAGGCTCTGACTTCTCAAAAAGAAAAAGAGCACCCCTTGCGGGTACTCTTTTCTTTTTTTTGCGGAAAGTGAGGGATTCGAACCCCCGAGAACATCTGTTTCTCAATCGAACCAAACCACTATTGTTACAAGTGTGTTACACCACTTTTGAGCCAATTCGCCAAACTATCAGTATTTACTAGCCTTGCGGAAAGTGAGGGATTCGAACCCCCGGCAACATGCCGAAGCTTTTTCACATTGATTTTCAGCGGTTCTATGTTATACAATGTTGTTACACTTGCGTAACAGTTGTTACACCTATGTTACGCTTAATCGTTAGAAAAATCAATTTCATAAGGCCCAGAACCGTTCCAAGTACGACCAATAATATTCCTTGATACGCAATGCTGATCATACAAAGCTAAGAACATGCCCAAGCCATGTTCTAAAGTTCCTGCTTTCACATGAAAGAGAACCTTACGGCGCGAGAAGCCACTCACGCCCTGGCGTACATACATAATCCAAATAGAATTATCACAGAACTCGTTTTCATGCTTATAAATTATAGGCACATACACATCGTTCTTGTAATTAAGATACTTTTGGATACTATCAAAACCACGAACCAACTTTTCCATACTGCAATTATTTATTAGTTTTCAACTCGCGCAAAAGCAAATTGAGGTTCTCTATAATCTCATCTTTGCGCTGACAATCACGACAAAATGCTTCGCCCTCAACAGGAGCGTATTTCACAGGATAAGTCACTATATCAACCAAGGAAACACCAAGTATATTAGCTATTTCTTGTATTCGGGAGATTTTCATATCACCCGATACAGTGAAATAGCCGGAATAAGTTTGCTGGCTTACGCCTAAGGCGTCAGCTACATATTCCTGGCGTATTCCTCGCTCCTTACGGATCGCTTCTATATTTTCAAGGATTTTATTCATAATCTACTCTTCTAAAAATTTTTGCATATAATAATTCGAATCAGTTTTAATTATCAAATCTTTAAGAAATTTCTTCAAATCTTTCATGATTTTACAACCCGATACTAAAACTCCTAAATCTATACTTTCCGTCTTAAAACCACTTATATTTCGAGAAGTTATAAGAGCTTTACTTTCGTTCATATAAACTTTAATATGAAAATCTATGCCTTCATCCTGTAAATCGAAATAATCGAAACAATCCCAAAAAAAATCTCTTTTTGATCCCAAAACAAACACACTACACCTTCTGTCATACTTATTATAAAAATCAGTATAATGATCACGTAGATAATTTACCTGAGTACCCTTACACAAAAGAAGAATTTTTACTCCACGCCTTAAAGCGTCTTCAAACACTTCATCAAAAATCTTAATATCATATTCCTTACCCTCTTTACACCAATAAGGAGACATAAAAATTACATATTTATTTGCTGTAGAAACAATATCTTTTAGACACTCTTCGTGTAAACTAGGATCAATCAATTTCATATTACTTGCTTAACAAACTAATCAACCGTGAAATTTGTTCTTGCGCTTCGCACAATTGCTTATCTTTTATAGATAATTGCTCCTGAAGCAAATCAACAGCACGAGTATCCATATACTGAGCATTACCTATGCAACCAGTTTGAATTTGTTGAGCTGAAGTATTCGATTTCCAATTAAAGAAATCATTAGGAGTAATCAAAAGTGATTTACAAAGCAAAACAATCTTATCTGAACTCAACTTGTTCGTTTCCAAACTCGTCTTTAATCCTTGGTATGACATACCAATAGCAGAACACAACTCCTTAATTGTAATTTTTCTTGAATTACATAAATCTTGAATCTCACTATAAACCATACACTTATAATTTTAAGGTTAATATAATTATGAATTTTAGTTCAGATATATTTGCATAAATCAAATAATATTATTACCTTTGCACCGCAAATTTACTAAAATTTCCGTAAATATACAAATAAATCATACATAATTAAAAAATATTTGACCTTATGAAGACTTTCTACATTGAAGAAAAAATGACTATCGAAGAAAAAGAGTTGTTCGTTTGTAGGATAACTGATGCATCTCAAGAGTTTCACTTTACTCAAGAACAATTCCAAAATAGACTTTACGGCAGAACAAAGATCAAACCTGTAGAGAAAATTGCCATGAAACAAATTCTCAACGAAATACGACAAAATATCCAAGTTAATCTCATATAAAATCAAAACCATATGACTGAAATACTTAACATTGATGTTGCATACGACCAGCAGCGTCAAGATGATATCTATTTAGTAGATGTTCTGTCGAATAATCAGCAGAATATTCTCGTACTTAAAGATGTTATCGATGACCATGAGCACAGCAGCTTACTGCATTGCATTGGCATACGATTCAAAAACTGCTATGCGAATAAATGTACAGCACAAGTATTTGTCTGTAATTTACAGCATAATTGCAGTAAAAATGCAGTAATAAGCAGTATTAGAACAATCTTAAACAAAATAATCTTATAGCAAAAATCAAAATTATGACTAACTTAAAATCTAAAGTTCTTGAAGCCACTGATGGCGGTAGAAGAATCTTCGAAGATCTTTATCCCGATTCGCGCGAAATATTCGCCAATGACGGAAAAGGATATATCAAACTTCGAAGCGAAAAAACGGCAAGTGCATCATTCAAGCTTATCGAAAACAAAGGAGAACGTTACTGGATTCTAAAAGATTTCGGTGACGGTACTGCTTTTAATGCGATTGATGCGTATATGCACGAGAACGGCATCCGCTTCTTTTCAGAAGCATTACACCGCCTCGCTGATATCTACAACGTAGATTGCACACTCAACGAATCCATTAACAAACCTAAAATCACTACTCGTGACGCAAACGAAGACGAGAAAGATGGAGATGTCAAGTACGAAACACGTCCCATCACCGACACTGAGCTCGCAGTCATGGGCCCTGTGGTCACACGCGAAACAATGGAAGAATATGAGTACTACGCATTAGCCTGGTATAGCATATGCAAGTTTGATCAGAAGACAAAACGCCTGCGTGTAACCACATTCCACTCTACGGAAGACTATCCCATCTTTCTACACGATTGCGAATACGAGAAGAAAGATTCCGAAGGCAAGACTGTTAAAGCTAACTTCCAAAAGATATATAAGCCATTCGAAACGAATAAGGCTTATCGCTTTTTCTCTATAGGCCAAAAGCCACTTAATTATATCTTTGGATTGAATGAGGCGAAACTAAAACTGAAAGAACTCACAGAAAAATTCAAAGCTTATCAAGAAGATAATGAAAAAGCAAAACCGAGTGTATGCGGACTTGCCGAGCGTGATCACAAATATATACTCGACAAAATCATTATATGCTCCGGCGAACGCGATGCGATGTGCCTAGCAGGCATGGGATACACCCCAATTTGGTTCAACTCAGAATCTGCCAAGAAAAACCAAGAAGATATGTTTGAGGTGCGCAAGATTGCTGACAAAATCTATAATGTACCTGATAGTGATGATACCGGCATAGATAAAGGCCAAGAACTCGCACGCGAGTACATTGACCTTTATACCATAGAACTGCCTGCATGGCTTAAGCACTTCAAAGATTCACGCAAGCGCCCATGTAAGGACTTGCGCGACTTTATCGAGCTACGCCCATCAAAAACTGAGTTTGAAAAACTCCTAAACATGGCACAATGCGCCAAGTTCTGGAGCGTCAATCCCAAAAACCACAAGATTGAGATGAATAGCCTCAGTCTGCTGTACTTCCTTAAACTCAATGGCTTCTACAAGTACAAAGATGAAATTACCAAGGAAACAAAATACATCAGACTTTCCGGCTATACCGTCACCGAATACGAAGCTTCGCAGATTCGTGACTTCATTCGCAAGTCTCTACGAGAAATGCAAGCTGAAAACTCAGTAGTTGAAACCTATATCAACTCACGCAAAACGAATAAAAACTTATTCGATGACCTTGATCCTATAGAGATAGACTTTGAGGCATCCACCAAAGATGGACGCACTTTGTTTTTTCAGAACGTATGTTGCACCATCAAGAACAACCTTGTAGAAACAGCAGCTCCTGAAGATAGCGGTATATCTATCACATACAGGCCAAACAATAACAAGTATGTATGGGAGAATAAAATTATACCTCATAAATTCAAAAGGCTAAAACCCGCCTTTACTTTCCATTGGAAGGAAACCGCTCTCCAAGTAAACTTAGAGAACAATCCTTCTAAGGTAATGCGCTATCTTATCAATGCTTCGCGATTGTATTGGCGCGAGGAACTCGAAAAGTACAATTCCGGAATAATTGACCCTACCGAGCAAGAGGAATATATCAAAGCCAATCAGTTCAATATATACGGACCTCGATTGGCAAGCATGGAAGGCGCATGGATGAATCAAGCACTATCCTTGCTCAACAAAATCTATGTTATTGGCTACCTCATGCACCAATACAAGATTGCTTCATCTGCTAAAGCTATATGGGCCATGGAATGGAAAAACAACTCTGAGGGTGTGTCCAACGGTCGTAGCGGTAAATCACTCATGTTCCAATGCTTCGAGAAGCTTGGACTTGCAGAAACAGTTACCCTACAAGGTCGTGACGGAAAACTCACAGATAACAACCACTTCATGGATCGTGTCAGCAAGAAGACCGATATCCTGGTCATCGATGATGCCAAGAAAGGATTTGACTTCGATTCATTCTACACCATGATTACAGGCTCAATCACTATTAACCCAAAGAACGAAAAGTCCTTTGAGTTAAAATATGAAGATGCGCCTAACATCGTTTTTACCTCTAACTTCCCTATTCCAAACAATGACGCTTCGACAATGGCACGAATACTCTTCGTGGCATTCTCTGACTATTATCACGTCATGTCAAGTGATACGGATTATAAAGAGAACAAAAAAGTAGATCACGAAGTCGGCAATCTTTTCGATAATGACTACACCGAAGATGAGTACAATGCCGATATCAACTTCTTTATTGACTGCCTGCAGTTCTATCTTTGCTGCGAAGCACAGAAAATTCCTGCTATTCGCCCACCAATGGAATCCATCGAAAAGCGTATTCTACGTAATAAGATGGGAGAACCATTCATACAATGGGCGAAAGAGTTCTTTGATCGCAACGGACGCTTTGTGGACAACCCTGTCATTCGCCAGGCTGCCTATCAAGACTATAGCGATAGCATCGAACGCAACGCAGAGAAAAAAGGTAAGAATAGCTGGCTACAAGCCCTCAAGTCATATATTCAGTACTGCGATGATCTCGACTGCCTCAATCCGGATGGTCACAAGTTCAAGCAAAATGACGGCAGATACATGGCCAATACTGTCTATCGAGGAACCAATAAAACTTGGGAACTCATTTATGTAAAATCAGTCAATAAAGACAGATTATCTGAAGATATCCAAATGCTATAAGTTTAACCATATGGGCAGGAATCCGCCTGCCCATATACAAAAATGATTGGTTATGAAAAAAGGAAAAGCAATTTATGAGCCAGTAGGAAAGGCTGGAGAGTACGCAAAATATGCGTGCAACTTCTATGTAGGATGTAGTAATGACTGTGTTTATTGCTACTGCAAGCGTGGTGTTCTTGGTCACGCAATGGGCAAGCCACAAGCAACACTCAAAAAATGTTTTGCTGATGAAAAACAAGCACTTCGTATATTCCAAAAGGAACTACGCGAAAATATCAATGAGTTGCAGCAGCACGGTTTGTTCTTTACTTTCACAAGCGACCCAATGTTAAAAGAATGTCGCTCTCTAACTATTAAAGCGATTGACTATGCAGTAACATTTAATGTCCCATGCAAGATACTAACTAAGCGTGCTGATTTTCTTAATGACCTGCCAAGAGAATGGTTTGTAAATAATTGGACTAAAGAAAGAATAGCATTTGGCTTCACACTAACGGGATATGATGAGTTCGAAAAAGATGCAAGCACAAATGATGAACGTATAGAAACTATGCACACGCTGCATATTTTTGGATTCAATACCTTTGCAAGCATTGAGCCTATCATATCACTAAAAAAGAGCGCTGAGATGATAGAGCGCACCCTAAAATTCTGCAATCTATACAAGATTGGGTTAATGAGTGGTCGGCGCGAGTATAGCAAAGACGATGTGTTCCGCTGGGTTGCTGATTTGCACACCATGTTAGCTGGATTCCACTTTGCAAACAACACACAATTCCCAAAGGTATATTTCAAGAATAGCGTGCTGGAGTATATTGGAGAAACTCGCGATAATTTTCCGCTGACATCTGAAAATAACAGCATAACAGTCAATGCAGATTATAATTTGTTTAACACTAATCGGAGGGGCTAAAAATGATACTCAAACTCAAATGGAAATACGCCAAGGGCGAATTTGATACCAAAACAGTAGAACTCGTTGATCTACCAGCACGAGAAGTTAAGAACCAAGTAGATGCAGAAATCGCAATCAAAGACGGCTGGAACTTCGTCATTGCCGAAATTGACCTTGGAGATCGAGAATCTTCCAACGCTTTCGCCAAGGAACTCGTGCGTAGATGGAATGAATTTCCAGAAGAATTAAAACAATAATAATCACTAAAAAACAAGGAGATAGCAGTATGATAGAAGTTAGAAAAAACGGATTTGCAATAATCCATGAAGGTTTAGGATACAACGGCGATGAGCGTAAAGAATTAGAGATTACTAATTGGAACACCAGCTATGTCCCAGAAATACGCATAAAGACAAAAACAGGTGTAGAGAGTATGGAGTTCAAAGTTGATGAATTTATTGCTCTTGCTGAGATATTCAAACAATTAAAAGGACATAGGAGATAGAGTTATGAAAGCATGCTATCATTCTACACTGTGCATTTTCAATATTTCTGGAAACTGCACTAACGAAAAAGCAGCATTTGACAGCAGTCAATGCCCAACTCTAAGACACTTTGAACAAAAATTAATCAACAACGATCTTGATATTACTCAAAAACTTATCAATTTATGAAAACTACTGTACTTATGATTGGCAACTGGGTATTAGATACCCGAACCAATAGACCCCTTCAAGTCAATCCATTTATGGCAGAATTAGAAGTGCCAGAATGGACCGCCTTACCACTTACTGAAGATATCCTCAAAAGAAATAATTTCATAAAACTCTTAGAATGTGATTTGATATTTTCATGGAAAGACGAATCAGCACACGATATAATCGTAAACCTCAAAAAAGGCACCCTAACCATCTGGGAATCACACAAAATCCTTTTATATTCAGAATTTGGTTCAGATATCATTCCTGTCCACTATCTACAAAATGCTATTACACTACATCAAATCAATAAAAAAATTACTATATGAAAAAAACAAGACAAAAAGGCATGGGCGAAAAACTAATCGTCTATCAGCTGCCATACAAAAATTACGCCCAAGGTGTTTTATACTTCCAATGCGATATCATGCAATTTCACGAAATCGCAAGCCTCGCTGTTGGTTGTATAGTCAATAAAATCGCAACCATCACACATATCGAGTTCGCAACAGTAGAACCTACCAGCAACCGAAAAAACATGGTGCGTATTCGTGTTAATGCACAAGAAGGAATTGGGATATCCGAATTCACTTTGCATCTCGATCAAGCGCAAAATTTCATTGAATCACAATTAAAAAACAAACATGAAAATACTTGATCTATCACTCACATACCATTGGTACGATGAGATTGCTTCCGGACGCAAGACGGAAGAATATCGACAAATTACGCCGTTCTACTATAACCGCATTATGGACCACTCATGTAAACTCATGGGCGGTCCCGTATGCACTTTCAAAAAATACGATGCAGTACGCTTCCATCGCGGACAAGGTTCACCTGTCACGATGCTCGTACAATGCTTAGGAATAAGCACAGGAATGGGTAAAACAGAATGGGGAGCACCTCAAGATAAAGAGGTATTTATTATACGCCTTGGGCGCATTCTATCGAAGAAATCGGGGCAAACACCCCCTCACGAACATGAATAAAAAAGTGTATATTTCCCAATTACACTGCAAAGGTACAAAAAATCTACGACATATGCAAATTTTTGAGCGAAAAAATACATTTTTTTATCACTTTTTTTTCAAAAACATAATATCTACGATATTATATAGCAAATTTTATCATTAACAACCACTAAATTAAAACAATTATGCAATGGCTTTCAATTAAAGAGCATTCACCTAAAGAGGGTAATCTCTATCTTACATGGAGCGAAGAAGGCTTCATCGAACTCATGGAGTACAATAATGGTTTATGGTGCACCAAAAGAAGAATCAATGCATTTGGACCCAACGGCACATCAGTTAGTATCCAAATCACTACTCAAGACACCACCAATGTTGAATACTTTGCCGAACTAAATAAGCCTTACGAACTACCATGACGATAATATTCACAGATATGCACTTCCAAGAGATTTTCCGCTGGGAGAATTGCACCGCCATTCCTCGAGTAGGAGATGGAATTGATCTCATCACAAATGCCTACGTAGTAATGGGTGTCGCATGGCGAACCTCAACAACTATACATATCTCACTAAAAAAAGTGTACTAACTCAATTTATTAACTATAAAATTCCAATCATTATGAAGATTAAAGAAACAGTGAAGAAAGTTCTTCCAATGACCTCATTTCAGTCAAAAACCAGTGGTGACACCTACTATCAACGCGACCTAATCCTTGTCACGGACGAGCAATACCCCAAGGAGATCGCTCTTACCTTCAAGGGTGCTAACTGCAAGCTGCTAGATGTCATTAACCCAGGCGACACCGTAGAGGTCACCTTTGACATCAGCAGCCGCGAAAGCAACGGTCGCTACTACACAACACTCAATGCGTGGAAACTCGACATAATCCAATGTGTGCTCAATAACCCAGGACCCGCCAACACGATGGCTTCTGCAGACGATAGTAATCCAACACCTACCGCCTCACAACCACTTCCACCAACTACTGATCCAAATCCACTTGTGCTATAACCTACGGCAGTCGATAGTAATCTCAATGCAGGGCGTCCTCTCTGGGCGCTCTGCATTTTTTGTGCCATCTGGGCGCTGCACTACACTATCTCAGTACTGCAACGCCCCTGAACTCCCCTCTGCTTACACATCGGGAGCGTTCTGCCACAATTACAGCCCCACCCACAGCCTAACCCTATCGCAGAGCTGCCCTCAGCAACCCCCTCTTTCTCCTTATATCTTTTTTATATTTATATTAACAAAAATTTTGTAAACCTGTAAAGTAGAATTGAAAATTGTTATAATATAATGATAATAAGGTAGTTACATAGTTTACAAAAGTTTACAAAAGCCTTACAAATCAAAAAACATGTTGTAAAACATAAAAAACAGTATTTTCAAATCTGTATTTCGCTGCTTTTTGCAGCAAATTTACTGATTCTACATAAAATACAATAAAAAATGCAAAAAATACAATTATTTTCCTGTAATTATTTGGAAATATCGCAAAAAAGTTGTAACTTTGCAGCAAATTTTATAAACCCATAAATCACTGAATCATATGAATCCATTTCTGTACTATTACCTGATTGGCTGCGTAGTTTCGCTGGTTATTCAGATCATTATTCTGCTTTCATCGCATGTAGTGAAAGTATCTAACATTCTCGGATATATCCTCAACACAGCACTTAGCTGGGGATGTATTGCTACATTTGCAGTATCTTCTATCGTAAACCTGCTTAATAAAAAGCATTGGAACCCTGTTTTGTGGACCTCACGAGAATACAAAGAGATGGAAGCCAAAGCTAAACGCTTCCAACCTAAAAAGAAATAACCTGTATTAACCCCTAAGACTTACTATTATGGCTAAAGAACTTGATCCTGCAACCAGCGGTAAAACCCCTGAACTTCCTTTGGAAAACACCGCCACAGAAGCAAATACCCCTAAAAAGGATAAACGCAAGAAAGACCCTAACGATCCTACACTGGTTCCTTTCCAGCTTATCACTGTAGAGAACAGAGAACGCTTGGCAGCTGTCGGAAAACCCGACAATAGCACCCTCACAGCTTTGCTTGACGCATACGAAAATCGTGGTACTGCAGTTACTGACGAGCAAACCAAGAACACCATTACGGTTCTGCAAAATCAAGTCAAGACCTATAAAGCCGATCTGCAAAAAGCTATGCAGAACGCCAGTGATGACATTACTAAAAAAGATGCAGAACTGCAAAAGCAGACAGAAACCAATAATACACTTTTGCAGGAAAATACTGCATTAAAGCAGAAAATTACTGCATTAGAAGAGCTCATTGCAGCCTCAGATACTGAAATTGCAGAACTCAAAAAGCAGGTCACCATCGCACAAGATGCTGCAGGTAGTTCCAATGATGAACGCATCAAAGAACTGCAAGAGAAACTCAAAGTCATGACCGATAGAGCTACACGCGCAGAAGACGAAGTCAAAGACAATCGCAAGAGTATTGATGGATTGCGCGCTGTAAAAGCTGAACTCGAAAAACGCTTAGAGCAAGTAACTGCTGAACGCGATACCGCCCAATCTGCATACCTCAATACGGAACGCGCAGAAACGCCTATCAACGCAGTAAATATCTACCCTGAGGGCGATATCTTGCACTACTTCCCTGCCGTAACCGCACGCATGCTTGATATTACCGCTGAACGATTAACTGCTAAACGCCGAGACGGAATCACTGTCACACCAGCAATGATCCTTGCGGACATGTTCAATAAGTACACCATCCAACGCTGGAACAATTGGTTCTACTGGCCGGTACTCACTGACGACGACATTATCGAAATCGCTGAAAGCATTGACGGACGACTTACGTCTATTCGTATGGTAAAAGCTGCACTCAACATCCAATAAGATGAGCCTACTTTCAATGATATCCAATTTCGGGGCTATCAAAGAGAAAGCACCCGAAATGCTCGCGGAGTTCCTCGATCAATTACTCGAGGAACACCGCCCTCTGCTCAAACCAGAGGCTGGAGAAGTGCAGATATTCTATCTGCTAACTCCTCGGCCAAAGGCGACAAAAGCCGATTACAACATTGCTATCGTGGCACTCTCAGAAGATGACCGCATTCTGCGCATCATCAAATCCATACCACTTAGCGATGCCATTCAATCCATCCTAAAACAACTACCAATATGATTGAAGATTTGTACAACGAACAAGAAGACCTTGACGCTCAAGTCATAGATGATATCAACCCAGCAGAGGAAGACCCAAATGCTACCTATCAGTTTGCGACAGGTGACATCGCACCTTCGGAACAATTGGATGCGTTTATGGAAGAATTTGCTGTAGCCAAAGAGGAAAAAGATGCTCCTGACGAACCAACACCCGAAGAACTCGAAACACTCGAAACAGGCGATATCGAAGACGAAGAGGAAATCTCCTCACAAACGGCACGCAATACCGCACAGTTCCTTGTATCAACTATCGACGAAGGCGCGTCCATCGGACTTGCTTATCTTAGTAAAGACCCACAAGAGAACTTCCGCGCTGGTAAAGAACAAAAAAAGAACCTCGAAAACCTCTTCGCAAAATTCTGCAAAGAGAAAGGTACCGAGATTCCTCTTCCTTGGCAGATATTCTTCTGTTTGGCTACTATCTATGGAGCCAAAGTACCATACGCACTTGACCGCCGTAAACTCAACCAAGAAAGAAAAGAACTCGACAATATCCGCAAGCAACTCGAAGAGGATCGCAACAAACTCAATCGAGCTATCGCCGATATCGAAAGCGAACGCAGCGCACTACGCTCCATTCGCGAAACACTGAACGAGAAAAAGAATAATGGATAACAACGCACTTCCATATAGACAAACCAAACGCACCGTCATACTTGGAGCACCAGGCACAGGCAAAACCACAGTCCTTCATCGTGTGCTTGCACAAGCCGGACAAAAGACACTCGTCATCACTCCATACATGAACGAATGGTGCGAAAGAGACGCTAATGGAGTAGAACTCTATCCTGAACTGGTGGACCTCAAGCCCACCAACCTTTACTTTACAGGCATCAGAAGACATGTGTATAGACCCAAATATACCTTCGAACACCTCAAAGCGTTTCGCAGAGGTATCATAGTCTTTGACGATTGTCGTGGATACTTCAAGGCAAACCTTGACGACAAAATCCACAATCTACTTCTCGGAACACGCCAAAACATGATCGATGTATTTGCCGTGGCCCATGGCTTCCGAGAGGTACCACCCGTATTCTTTACCTTCGCGACCGACTTCATCCTATTCCGCACCGAGGACAATCTAGACAGACGCGCCTCGGATATACGCTGCATAGAAGTCGTTCGCAAGATGCAAGAGAAAGTGAACCGAGATTCGGTACACAATCCTTTCACCCACCAATGGTTCAAACTATAATGGCAAGACGACAAAAAGCAAATATCAACCCCAACGCCTTCTGCGACACATGCCCATTCAAGCATTGGATCACAGACAAACCCTACCTATACTCAATAGAAGACAAAAAACCTATTGTGCTAGAATGCCATGTAACAGGCGAAAAGATTGTTCGAGGCACAAAAGTTTGCGCTAAACACCCACAATACCTGCTGTCATGAACTGCAAATCCAAAACTAAATCTGAACTCGCAGCCGAGTACAACGTGAGCATCAAATGCTTCCGCAATTGGCTCAATAACCCGTATGTACTCGAACGCTTCAGAGAAATGCACATACCCTATAACGCCCACGTGATACCACCACGCGGCGTAGCATTCATATACCAGCATTTCGGAGAACCATAATATCAAAGTCAGTTTGATTTTTTGCAAATAAGATTGTTAATCCAAGGAAAGCCACACGATGAGAATCGCGTGGCTTTCTGCTTGTATAACTCTTTGAAATAAAAGAAAATAAACGAAATTTTCGGAACAAAAACGAACAAAAAAGAACAAAAGCGAAAGCATATTTTCAATATGCAGTAACTTTGCAGTCGATTTCAAAATCGTATGTTCATTGAAACAATCATATAGGTATTTCAAATTGAGATTCGTTCCATTGTTATCCCTGTTGTCGCTGTCGTTAGAAATTTCCTTTACGCAAATAGAAGTGAAACATCGAGAAAAATAACAAGAAGGGTCATATAAAGAATATAATATGAATCGTAGGTTCATAACCCGGAAAGCAAATCAGCACGTCAAGGTTGATCCTTGAAAATCCTGAGAGTCACGCTGCACACAACACCAACCACTTATAAACCACAAACAAAAAAAACTCAAACAAAATGAAAAACTTTTTCTCACAAACTTGGGTAGTTGCACTCCTCGTAGTAGCAGTACTCGGCGTTGTTTGTTACATCGCATTCAAAAACAAGAAGGAAGATCCTAAAGCTCCTGCAGCACCAGCAGACGGCGCTGAGGAGTAAACTCGACAAAAAACTAATTCACAATTCTAATCACAAACTTCAAAATTCACAAAAATGAAACACTCTATTTCTGATCGTTTTAACGGTGCCATTGGCTCGTTGCGCAGCAAAGCACACAAGGTGGCTTCTCGCGCTACTGGTGAATCCGCAATGGCTCTCATCTTTGACGAGTCAATGATGAACTCTAGTGTACGCGTAAAACTCCAAAACGACTGCACCACTGCTAAACGCATCGCAGTATTCCCTGGTGGTTTGACCACCATCGACCAAATTTCTGCCGTTGCCGGCTTGCAAGTCGATGCTATTGCACGAGAAGGTGAAGTCATGAAAGATGGCGACAAAGCAGTCACTTGTGTCTGCCCAAACCTTGCTTTCATCCAAAACGAATTTGCGCATAGCCCTCAACGTATCAATGGTATTCAATTGCAAACCGACAACGAGTCTCAATTCTTTGAGCCTATCGTTGTAACAGAGTTCAACGCAGTGCGTAACTTCGGTGCAGATGAGCTCAAGCCATCACAATACCTTGATCCAGCAAACAGCAACAAGACTTTGGTGCTCATCAACGACCTCAAGCACTTCCAATTGGATCGCAACCACGTTATGGTTGTTACCCTCGCTCCTGGTCGCTCACTTGACATCAGCCTCACCTTGGGCGCTCGCTTCTCTGCAGGTCAGTTGCTCCAAGACGCTGCTTGCGCACTCATCGGCTGCTAATCACTAATCACCGCTAAACGATGACCAGAACAGAAGCCATATTCGCGCTCGTCATTGACGTAATGGGTCAAAAGAAAGTCGGCGCATTGCTGCAGAAGTTCGGCTACGACGCATGTCCTACGCCAGAACTCTGCATGCAAGCCCTCGACGAGAATGGAAAAGCATTCGCTGTTCCTTTCGGCAAGCTTGCACGACAAGCAGCCCGTTCGCCAAAGACCAAAGAGTATCTGCTGGCTTCCGCTAAACTCGAGAAAGCGGCTGGCCAAGCAGGTGCGCCCGGCGCAACTTTGACACCCGAACAAAAGTCTGAACAAGGATTGCAATGGTTCAACGCCATCGCTAACCTCATTGGCACTGGACTCAACTCCGTTGATGACATCGCCAATGCGACTAACGGTACAACCAATACTTTCGCTCAAGCCGAACTTCAACGACAAGAGCGTATGCGCCAAGAAGCACAACAGAAAACTACGCTTTATTGGATTTTAAGCGGTGTTGGCGTGTTACTCATCGTAGTAATCTTCGTCATCGCACTCACCAAACGTCAGTAAAGAAACATCACTATGGACAAGGGCTCGCCACCAATGGTGGGCGGGCCCTTTACATTATCCAACCACAATGAGCAAAATCATCCAACATACAATATACAAGTCCGACGGTGAGATGTTCGACACACCAGCAGCTATTGACCGCGAGACTGCTACACTGTACCTCAATCCCAAATTGTGGTTCAAACTCACACGCTTCCAACAGAACTTCGTCAGACTGCATGAGATTGGACACCTTGTGCTCGATACAAGCATCGAAGAGGAAGCTGATGCTTACGCATTCGACCGCCTCGTCGGTTCAGAACCACGCTCAATGAAACAAATGATCGAAACGCTGGAAACTATTCTTGACCCTAATAGAATAGGTCACCGCGTTCGCATAGATGCACTTTACCGCAGAGCTATCGCCTGGGACAAAGCGCACCCAATCCACCTCGATAAAGGTTCTGGCTCATCAAACTCATCTGATACTACAGAACTCGAAAAAGCCAAAGCCTATGCCGAAATTATCAACGCCGCTGGCAATCAAACATCCAACGCACTTCAAATTGTAGAAACAAAAGAACAAAACTCCGATAATAACCGCACAATGGTGTATATGATGCTTGGCGTCGCTGCACTATTCCTCTTAAAAGATTAACCCTATGAAGCATTTTAACAAAGCAAGTGACTCCACCACAAGCCAAAACACCCTTTCGGCTGGCGCTATCGTAAACGAAGCGGGTATCGCAGTCAATAACAACACCAAAGCTATGGCTGCTATGGTCACACAAAATAACTCGACAAATGCAATCATGTTCATCGCTATCGCTGGCATCGTTGCATACATGGTTTATCTCAACTCCAAAAAGCACTAACCTATGATACGCAAAATTTATAGAGCAAGCGGTACCACACCATCTCCTACTACACCTACCACTCCCGGTACCACCACAAGTACTACCAGCACAGGTACAACCGATGCTGGCGTAATCACAGGATCAGTGATTACTACTGGTGGTCAAATCGCCTCAACAGCGATAAACGCAGCTAATCCCATGGCATGGATCGGCGGCGTTATTGATGGAGTGGTCGGCATCTTCAATGGGATGTTTGGTACCATCACCAACCTTGGTAATACACGAAATAATAACTCAGCTGCTACAGAGCAAACCTATTGGCTCACCGCCAAAGATCGAAACGATGATACCTACAAGAACACTGGGTTCTACATCATCGTCGGTCTTGCCGTTGTAGCAGTCACACTCGTAATCATCTTCAAAAACAAAAAATAAGGCATTATGAAAACCAATACAACCACCAACTACACACCTGAAGTTATTCATGTGTCTGCAAGAGAAGGACAACCTTCGACCTTCTGGAAATCAAAATCGGGTAAATACTACCTGACCAAAAAAGAAGCCACAGAAGACCTGGGCGGCACCAATGTCAATCCTAACGACTACGCCATCCAAGTAAGTTTCTTCGTTAAATATCGCAAGTATATCTTAGGCGCGCTCGTAGCAGCTATCGTCGCTGCCGCAATTTTCTACTTCGCACCAAAGATTGCTGCCAAAATGAAAAAGTAAAACCATTCAATCATAATCATATGAAACGCCGAATTTTTGCAACCTACGCAGACGAACCTATCAAGAACATCAAAACCCCAATCCGTCGCTTCAATGGCGACCCTGATGAGGATAACGATGTTATCACCACACAGTACACCGATGCTGAAATCACAGCAAGTATGAGCATCGAATTGCTACAGCATATTCGCACACTGCTTTTGCTCATTCTCGTAGTCAAAATCATCTGCTTGTGCATCAAAAAGTAACATTATGAACAAGAAAAAACATCTTGATAAAGCCGTCACCGATTCACTCGCTACCGTCGTACAAGAAGGTATCGATGTGAATATTTGCATCGAAACGGCTACCTACCTCAAACTCATATTCCTTGCAATCATCATTGCTGGAGTATTTATCGGCAGTAAATATGCCTTACTCAAACTCAAAATCAAGTAAATTATGGAAAATTTTATCAAAGCCATAGGAGGTAAACAACAACTCATCAAGTATGCAATATATGCCTTAATCGGTATTCTTGTAATTGTGCTTGTTGTTGTTATCCTCAAGAAGACCAGCAAAACCTTCGCCAATGCGATGACGCAAAAGCAACAAGAATACATCAACTCATTAGAGATTGATGAAGGCCAAGTAGGATTACCTACCACGCAAATCAATACCCTTGTTGCTAAGCTCAAAACCGCATTTGGTATGTGGGGTGCTGCCACCGACGAAGATGCCGTGTATGATGTCTTCGAAACCATCAACACACGCAGTGAACTACTCAAAATCATCTCCGTCTTTGGCGTACACAAAGACCACACACTCAATGAGTGGATGACCAAAGAACTCAATCAAAAAGAACTTGAACATGTACAAGAGATACTCGAAAGCAAAGGTATCGTGTACACATTCTAAGAAAGGAGACAAATTATGATCTACGGAGCTGAAGGTGCAAGCGCACTAAACGCCGATATCGTTTTCAACGTAGGCGCTGACTCTTATGTTTGCAAACTTGATCCTACCAAGGTGGACAGAAGTCCGAACGCTCTCCCTGTGGACGAGCAACCCGTTTGGGCCATCACCTTCTATCAAACCACACCTATGGGCGATAATGGTAGCAGACTTAAAACTCTCTACCCACAAGGAAGTAATGCCTATAACTTCGTGGCAAATAAATTTGCAGACTACAACTATCAATTCAGACTTTAACAAACAAAAGAAACTATGCCAAGACTCGATAAACTACTCGGTAAACTTGTTGCACATACTCACCCTGCCGATGAAATCGACGGGCTCGCACAATTCATGCAAAGCGCGGAAAACACCCGCTCTATCTGCGTGAACTTCTACGACACACTCACAGAAGTCACTTGGCATAATGTTATTGGCAACATCAAAATCAAGTCCTTCCGCACAAGTGGCAATGTGAGTAAAGTATATATCTCTGATGGCGTTTCCATCACCAAACAAGATATCAACACACTGCTTGCGAATGGTCCTTTTACCATTGCCAAGGACAGACAACTCACATTCGAAATTGTAAAAACCACAAGCGCTCCCGCTGCGCTTACAATCGCTTTTGAATAATGGCTAAGAAATTCTATTGGAGAACCGCCCCTACGGGTACGGAAGGTGTAAACACCGTCTATATACACGAGCTGGGCTCAAACGAGTTTGGTGACGGAACACGACAAAAACCCTACCAAACACTCGACTATTGGAATGTCAATGGCACGCCATCTCTCGTGGTGTGCATCGGCACATTTACCTGCCCATTGCTTACAGGTAACCACTCAACCACGATCAAGGGCGACTACTACGGAGCCGCTACCTTCGACGGTAAAGGACTATACTGTCCTTATGGATTCACCATGCAAAACATGCGAATCATCAACACCGGTATCGAAGGCATCTCTCGCGGCTCTTACTTTGGTGTGGGGCGCGCTGACATTGCTAGCGATGTGGGCTTTGCTCACTGCGTGCACGGGGTGGCTTCCTCTTTCTGTTTCATAGACTCATGTCTCCTCTACATGGGCGTCATGGGTTCTACTAACAATCAAGCCAACCCATCTCGCGGCATATACTCTCGTTGCAAAACCAACGAGGGCACATACCGCCTCTCACTCGGTCATGGTACCGACAATACTTACGTCAATAACCCCGACCCAGCGCTATGGCAAAAAACAATATCGGGTAATCAAGTCATTACCTATGGATTGTTTGGAAATACCGTGGTGGTAATCAACTATGCCAACACCTATTCCAACTGCCTCTTCGCATCCGATACACAATTCTGGTGCTTCAAAGGTACTACCTATAACCCCGACACCGATGTACTCATCACGCCCGTAGGCAGTACCTCTGCCGAGCGACAAGCCGACCTCATCGCGAAAATCAATGCCGTATATACAGAGTGGGGAACTACAGCCGTGGTACCTACATTCAACTCATGCGTATTCAGTGGACAAAGTAGTTACGACATCTTCGTGGATCACGAACATCAAAACTACAACGTCAAGCGCGAGAGTGACGCTGTCACCAACGCAGGTACCTACTATGGCGCATTGCCACCAGCAATGCACCTGCCTATCTACGAATCAAGCATAGGTTATCCTGCTACATGGGACGAGCGCACTTGCTCCGGTTGTGTTAAGGTCATGGCTGATCCATCCATCACCAAGACACCACAACCCGCACTCATCTGCTATGACGAAGCAAGCAACGCTATCCAAGGACAGATACTGTCAAAAATTGTCACAATCAATCCTGCCGAAGTACAAATCAGTGGTATTTATGCGTTCTTCGCTTCGAAACTCAGCGACTATGCTATCCAACTCAATAAAAATAGCGTATTCGAAAAGGAGACAAAATACCACGAAGGCGACAACATCCCTGCAGGCATGTACAAAGTTATCGGCTCAATTATCCTCTCACAAACAGTAGAGGGCGTAACCGAGCAATACGAAGTAGCCAACGAGGGTATCATCTTCATCGTAGGCGAAAGCGCATCGTTCGTAAACAATGGCATAGAATCATACCTATTGCCATTCGCCGATCCAAACCACATGAACGCGATGTATTGCCGTTGCCGCTCGACCATCTATGCACGAGCTAAGTACGGAGACACCCTCTACAAAGGTGTCACCTACTACAACGACAACGACCATACTATCAAGTACCATGGTCGCAACATCGCACCAGGAGAAAGCTTCATCTGTGAGTTCGACGATGAGACTTATGTATGCGACAATACCGATTGCTCTATCGCTATCCTCTTTGATGACCGAGATGTGAGCGATGCCGAACGACTGGTACCAACCAGCGAATTTATCCCTGCTGACATCTGGGGTAGTTACTTCGTGGACAAGTCCGGCGGCGTAATGCAACACGATGCTGACGGCGTTCCTATCGCCTCGGGCAACTACCTGTCGCATTTCAACACCGCCAACGGCGGATACTCCGACCGCATTCACAAGTCCATCATTAACCAACGCTATGTACAATTCGCATTGTTCGTAACGAAAAACCCAACATTATAATGATCACCATCCTCAATAGTACTGCACTACAGGTAGTGGATATCAATAAGCTGTCATCCGACAATACGCTCATTGACTCCACCGCCTTGCAGGCTGTTGATATCAACCATCTATCGAGCGATAATACGCTCATAGAATGCAGTTCGCTCGAAACCGCACCAAGCGACGACCGTAGCGGCAACCCCACAACACTCGACAAACAACGATACATAATCATCATAACATAAGGTATAAACTTCACTCTCACGGCTCTTACTTTGGTGTGGGGCGCGCTAACAATGCTAACAATGTGGGCAATGCTAACAACGTGAACGGGGTGGCTTCCTAATTCTGACAGACAATACATAAAGGGTTTATATCTTTGCCAATATAACCAAATGGCAGAAAATAACAGTGGTCTGATAAAGCTCAACAGCTTAACAGAAAGACAACAAACAATAACTATTATACAGCCGAGTTATGACACGCTTTGCGATAGGTTCTACCTCGAAACGGCAGCCGACCTCGCACTACGATCCGGAGACGGTACCATAACACGACAAAAACAAGCGTTCCTTGACAACCGCGAAAAGCGCATGATTGAGTTAATGCACATGATGCAAACCCAATCATACACTTTTTCCGAACTGCACCAGAAAATCATCTATGAGCCCAAGAAACGAATCATAGACGTACCTGACTTCTTTCCCGATAGGATAATCGAACGAGCTGCAACCGACCTTATCAAACCGCTCATCATCGATTCGCTCGTAAGAAACACCTACGGAAGCATCAAAGGTAGAGGACTACACGACTGCGCCGCACAAATCAAAATGGCGGTTGCACTCGCTGGTCCTAACGCGTACTTCGTCAAAATTGACGCAAAGCACTACTACGAATCTATCGACCACGATAGGCTCAAACGCATACTCAGAGACTTACTCGAAGATGACAGGCTCTACGACCTATTCTGTGGCATCATAGACGCTCATAAGAAAGGACTGGCGATAGGCGTTTACCCAAGTCAATACTTGGCTAACCTATACCTCTCGATCGTTGATTGGGCAATGGTAGAAGGGTACGGATTCAAGTACTATTTCCGCTACATGGATGACATAGTAATTATCCTGCCCAACAAACAAGAGGCCAATAGAGCACTTGATATACTCAAATACCTATTCGCACTCATTAAACTCACCATCAAAAACAACGAACGAGTAGCGCCACTCGCATACGGCATTGACTTTTGCGGATATGTGTTCTATCCCACACATACCGCCCTGCGCAAATCCATCAAACTACGAGCACAGCGCAAAGCAAGACTACTCGACAAAATGGGCGTATCGGATGAAGTTTGGAAACAACAAATGGCAGCGTACTACGGCTGGTTCGTACACGCCGACTGCGCACACCTTTGGCTTTCGCTTGTCAAGAATAGACACATACACTACAAGAACAAAATGAAAACATTGGCAGAAATAAAAGAGAGTTTATCCGGCATGTTCGACCTGCCGAAATCAGCCTTTGTACCAATCAACGAACTCGCTAATATCGAGATACTCGTAGAAGATACCAAGATACTACCACCTTTCGACCAAGACGATGACAAAAGGCAACACAACAGAATAGCCATTAAGTTCGCCTACCTTGATCAGTCTGGCGAACATTACACCATCTCAGGCTCCATCGCAGTCGTCGAAAGGCTCAGCCGATACAAAGAACACCTACCATTCACACTCAAAATAGTAGAACGCGTATCAGCCAGAAAGAAAACTTACTACTGCATCGAATGACCAAAGAATATTACAAAAACCTCACAATAACCACCCACAAAGGACAACTAATCGCCGAATGGCATAACCCACACCACAATGAAACAACTCAACCAAAACATCAGCCTCATCGAGAAGTTCTTGAACATCGCTGAGAAATACAAACTCTCAACCATCTTCAAGTCCATCTTCATTATGGCCATCTTTACACTGGCTATCTTCATTATCAGTAAACCTACCTACTTCTTTGACCAATACGAGAAAACCAAAGAAGAGCGACACAAGGAGAAGATGGAACTCGTCATGAAGAATAACATCATCATCCAAACTGAGATTGACAACCTGCTTTACAAGACAGGTGCCAACCGCGTCCTACTGTTACAATACCACAACACCAAGAACTCGCTTTCAGGACTTCCGTTCATCTACCTAACGGCAACAAACGAAAGTCTTACATACAATACAACACCCGTATCAGCAGGATACGAAACACTAAAAACATCCTTATATCCATTCGTTAATTACCTATCCAAACATAAATACTTCTGCGGAGATATAACAGAACTAGAACACTACGACAAGGCACTCGCTTATCGCATGCGTGGCAACGATGTAGCACACTTGGCCATGTGCCATATCGATTCCGATATACCACTTGGCGTGCTCGTTCTTACATACACGCACGAGGTGGACCAATCACACAGCTGCGCTACAGTCGAACAAATGATTCGCAATAGCGCCATGAAAATAGGAATGCTCATCAACAACCAATAAACATTCACAATATGAAAACTCATCACATTCTACTCATCATCGCTGCAGTACTCATTGCTTGGTACTGCGTAACAAAAAAACGCCAACAACCTCAGGCAACCACCAAAAAGAAGAAATTCAAAACACTCGAACAACAACTCGCAGCACAAGACATGAGTCGAAGGCTCACTGCAGAAGAAATCGAGATGGAGATCGATGACCAACCATTACTCCATGGTAGCGTCTGGGAACAAGCATAAGTTCATGTAACACCTATGAAGAAACTTCTTGCCATAATTGTAATCGCCACGCTACTCGGCAGCTGTGCAGCCGAGAAGCGCTTGGCTATTCTACTCGCTAAACATCCAGAACTGCAACGAGTAGATACTACAATCATCCATGACACTATCATCAAAGACAAAGAGGTTAATACGACTAAAATCACGCTATCAGAACTACTGGCCATGGATTCGATAGCAAAGGCGAACAGGGATTCGGTCGGCAAAACGGCAGACCAATCACAACCTACGGTTAGCGCCGCCACCGGCCGATCCCATGCCGCCCTCAAGGCAAATGGAGACAAAACATTTGACTTAGAATCTACCGCGCCACCCGATACAATCATCAGAACGGACACAATCTATCAACCGCATTACATCACCGAATACAAAGATAGAGAAATCGAAGTTTACAAACAGACTTGGTGGCAAGAGTTACTTACATCCATCGGCTCAATAGCACTCGTAGTACTTATCATATACACTATCACTATAGCAATAACTAAAAGATTCAAAATATGAAAACTCCAACCAAAATCGTAATCACAATCGGCGCAATTATCATAGCGCTCATCATAATGTATTTTCTCATTCCCATCAAAGCATGGAAGAAATACAAAGCAGAACACCCATCCCTCTTCGAGGTCGATGACGAAAACACTCCTACGTTCAAGAACTTCTGCAAAAGCTACTGGAACACATTCAAAAAAGTAGGTACCGAAAAAGAGGACGAAATCACCTACGACGGTGGCGAACTTCCCGAAATCGATGTAACAATAGCACCACTACCAAAACAGATAGACTACACACGATGCAGACACAACATCAACACATAACACTACTAACGACAAACGCACTCGGATTTCCGTTTCTTATTCGGCACAAGGCCATCAAATTCACCGGAACGGATAATCGCCCATACATCATTCATCGAACGACTAGCGGCGTCGAAATCCTTACTTACAAGACCTTCATGGAAAAGCGCCATGTCATAAGACATAAGCACTATCCCATTCGCAAGGAGTTCGACCCAAACAAAATAGTTACGATACAAAACCGAAAGCCATTCAACTGGATGACCAATAACTGCGAAGACTTCGCTTCGGAAGTAATAGAAGATGTATCGTGCGTCAAAATGCAACCACACTCACCACAACGAACTACATGGATCATTGTCCTAGCAATCATCCTCATCGCAATGATAATCGTTAAGAAAAAATGAAAAAGTCTAACATCAAAACGCTACTCAAATACATCGTCGTAGGCTACATGGCTTACCTCGCTTACTCACTCCCTAAAAAGGATTGGCAAGCAGGTACCATGCTTACTACTGAAGATAATGGGAAAGTCAAAAAATACTACCCAAACCAATGCTTATATGTACAATATATAGGCGCATGGTGGCTTGATGTTATCAACGAAGGCAAGTTCAGCCAAATCATTGACGAATATGTTCTCGCTAAAATAGGAATTAAATTTGAAGACTAATATGAATAACATTACCAAAATTATACTCGCAGTAATAGCTGCTGTAGTCATCTACTTCGTTCTCGTCAAAGGACCAGAACAAGCCAACTCAACACAGAGACCTGCAGGTGGTGACTCTTCATCACGCCGACCTGGCACTACAAACGCTGGTACTACCACCAACACACCAACTGGTACCAGACCAGCTACACCGGGCAATATGAACGATCGAGAAATCGACCCAAGCACTACATCTCATAATCGTCGCTTCACGACCATTTCACTGGAACAAGCAAGCGACAGAGTTATTTCAGATTCTCGTGGTACCACAACCGGCGACAGAACCCAAGGTTCAAGCACACGCGGTACAAGTACTCGCGGCAGTTCAACCACAGGCACTCGAACTACAAGCAGCACATCATCTAGAACCAGCGGAACGGGTACCAACCCACGAAGAGTATCAAGGCAATACTATCCACTCCAATAAGCACATCAACCTATGAAGAAACCCACTATCCAATATGGTATCATAGATATTCCTGAAGGAACGGTTCTTTGCAATATCGAACAAGGTGGCGACAAAAACGGCACCGCCCGATATCGCTTCGTGGACAATGGCCACAGAATCGACAAAAGGCATATAGCGCTCGTAAGCAACGAGACGCTTCTGCCTGACCTATACGGAGCACTATGGGCTCGCACCAAAAATGGATGGGTCAAAACACAAGACAAAATAACCTGGTACTCTTCCTACCAAGAAGCCTCAAACGCTTACGCTTCGCTCACCAACCGCAAACGCAAAATCCTATTAGCCATACTACTCGTGATACTCGCTGCACTCGTCACATATCTCATTTACAAGATATGCAAAAATAAGATCAATATCCCTAATGTAGAACCACCTATAAACACCGACATCGATGAAATTCCATTGGACTAACCGACACACATCCTACCTTTGCTTAGGATTACTCGCACTTATTGGTGGCGTACTGCTGTACTTCAAAGTACGACGCTTCCGCCACTATATCAAAGAAGACATTGAACAAGCAACACCCGAAACACCTAATAATATGGAACAACCAGCAGTCGCATACGACACCTCAGTAAGAGGATATCGCAACAACAACCCACTCAACATTCGCATCTCATCCAACAACTGGAAAGGCGAAATCAAACCATCTGCAGACGGCTCTTTCTGCCAATTCACCACAATGGCATACGGCTTTCGCGCTGCCATGGTGTGCATCCGTACCTACATCCGCAAGTACAATCTACGCACACTACAAGAGATCATCAATCGATGGGCTCCATGGGACGATGGTAACAACCCATCTCGCTATGCACAAAATGTGATTGACACATGGCCCGATGTATTTCCTACCAAGGAAACAACTGTGGACTATACTAACAAAGAGCAAATGTGCAAATTGGTATATGCCATGGCAATCGTTGAGAATGGCTCAGAGCCAGTCATGAGCGACTGCACCAAAGCGTTTGACATGATGTAACAACACGACAAAATCACTCGTTTATGGCATACAAAATTTCTGTCAATATCAAAGATCGCAAAACCAACGAGCGCGTCCAAAGCCTCATAAATGAGGTCGATCGAGAACATTCCTTGGAATATCTCTACCGCAAAGCGCTTAACGAGATATCCAATTACTTCAAAAGATACATTCAAGGATTCGAAGTACATCCTGGAAAGTTCTCTACCAACACCAAACGCTATTGGAATGTTCAACCAACCAATAGCAAACTAAAAGCAAGCATTGTAATTGAATTAGTATAATGGCTAACAACAAACCACATATAACTATCGAATGCCGCGAATGTGTCGTGCTCATGCAAGACACATTTGCAGGCGTACTCTCTGATAGACAACCAAACAACTGCAAACTATCCATTAAGAAGCCCATAGAATACTTCTACGCGCTTCAAAAGGAACTGAACTATAATTTACACAAGAAGAACCCCAAAGGCTCTTATACGCTAAGTATTAAGGTCAATCCAAAAGATCATCGTTCGTTCCTATCAGCTGAATTGCGCTACGGACGTCGTGTACTCACATACACGAACGTTGCTTCTATGCCACATGCAAGAACCAACGAAAAGAATACCGTATGCAAAAAGGAAACCACTGTAATTGCTACACGCAAGTTTAAGGTGTCTCGCAGCATGAAAGCATGGGCAGAAGCACACGAACAATCATGGTTCCTCAAAGGTTACAAAGGCAAATTCACTGAAGTTATCACTGCCAAAGGCACATACATTGGTAAGTTCGTAAACGAAAAGGAAAACAAAGAAATCGATGTGACCTCTCGTTTCACCTCAAAAACTACCATCACCATTACCTTGGTACAAACATACACCATCATCGAAAACATCAACTCTGAGCTCAAACCGCAAGTTTGGCTCATGGAAATCAAAAAAGAGATGGCAGACAACAAGTTCACAGGTGATATTCGCACGTATGTAAACTCCTATGGCAGAACCATCATCGAAGGCGCATACACCAAGACTGCAAAAGTGGACAATGGTGGTACCAACAAATATACTATTCTGTACTACAACCAAACAGAACGCCCAAAGCGAATACCTTTTGAGGACCCCGAAACATGGAGACCTACCAAAAAACTCGGAAAATCAGTAGTACAAGTTCGGTCCATTGCACAAGATGATCAGTACACACCAGAGTTTAGAGGTAAGAAAATCAATTGGGATCGCATTCAAATCCAAAAAGAATACGAAGAGTATATGCGCATGCCCGCCAAAGAACTTGAACTATCGCTCAAGCGGCTTGAAGCAATGGACGAACGCGCTGCATCAAAAGGCGACAAAATCGCCCTCAAATGGTTGCGCTCACTCAAAAAATCTCGCCCATCTTGGCTACAAGCACCTAACGCAGAATCACTCGTTCTTTACTGCGTAAAGTACATAAAGCAAGAAGTTATGACCATCTCTGAGGCTAATAACTTCTGCAAAAAGAATGCTTATAAAAACACATCAGTATGAGAAAGATAGTTCAAATGTTTACCTGTTACTGGGGCTTTTACCCCATGCTCGAAAGAAACAAATACTACCATGTTTCAATCTCATGCGCTACGCCTAAGAACCTGCAAGTAGACTTTCAACTCAACGAGGCTAAACCCGATTGGAGCACAGTCAAGAAGCACAAAGACGGAGTAATAGATGATGCGCAATACTACATTGAATACCTACAGAAACTGCGAAAAAACAAAGATGTACTTGCCAAAAGACTGGTAGATATACATAAGAGAGCCAACGGCAAAAAAGTAGTATTCTACTGCTATGAACTACCTGACAAATTTTGTCATAGACACATCTTTGCGAAAATTATGAACTCATGGTTTAATAACTTAAATATCAAAGAATATCATTTATGAAAATCGTAAAACCAGACCCATATTTGCCTACCGAAAAGCATATCTACACCTTGCTTAAATACCTTAGCGAAGGCGATTGCTTTTCATTTGTAAACAAAGACGGCACACGCAAACCAGGCGACTACTATGTAGAAGATCAATACCCTAAATTTGGCTGCACTACCGTCATCAATGACACAAGTATCATCGAATACGGAAAAGAAACATACAGCACGAACCAAGTTACTGCCGTAGAAAATGATCAAGTTGTATTCCTTTGGCAAAAGAAGAGTATTAGAACTAAACACGTCATCTACTCAGACAAATTCAAACATCGCTTCTGGGAAGAATACGATTTTTCAAAAGGTAAATAATAACAACAGTGCCCCCGGCGGCAAGTCCGTCGGCTGCACTTAAAAAGAAGACAAAATGCCACAATCACCATACATAGTAGATCAACGCCAAAAACGCGGAAGACCACGCACCCATGCTATCAGCCAATGGGAGATTGACCGAGACCAATCTACTCGTAGAGGCCTCGAGCTCACAGAGCCTAAAGTCAATCGCCCTACAGGCTTGGCTTGGCTGCTACACGATAAGTGTATCTATATCGACGGAGAGTGGCATTTTGATACTAACCCACAAAAGTTCTATCTTCTCGGTTATCAGTACGACCATTGGCACAAAGGATGGCTCTACAACCAAAATGATTACGAGTACAACGGAAAAGTGTTCTACAAGCCTACAATCAAAGGCGCGGATCGACTGAATCGCACCTGGCTAACGAAACTCTTTGAGGGTGTCAAAACAATCTACTTCTATGGTCCTGATGCAGGACAATTAGAGAGAATGTTCCACCTACGCATGAAAGACCGATATCGCTGCGTAAACTTGCTCACCGTTGTACGAAAAATCGTTCCTAAAGAAGATATGCTTCGAGCTACGTTCGACTACAACCTGCGGCATCCTGGAGTACTGAAGAATGTACCAGAGATTACGTATCAACAGTACATTAAGGAAGTTTCCCTAAGCAAACGAAAACCCATCACCCCCTCCTACCGCTTATGTGTAGTCGAACACTTGCTCGGCATTCGCCGAACAACCGAAGAGTACAAAGCCAACTGCGACAACTTACATAGAGATTGGTATAACCCAAAATTACGCGCTAAGGCACTTCTTTACAACCTCGAAGATGTGGACAATCTCCAGACCGTCAAAGAACGCTTATACAGCAGATATTACATATCAGAAGCAATGGAAAATGAATGTACATTGCAACTAACCAAAGCAGACAAAGAAAAATTCAAAACCCGCAAATAATATGACAACAGTAACAATCGTCCGTAACCTCGCCTCACAAGAAGGCTCGGTTCTAAAGTTCAAAGTTCGAAACTTCACACAATGGCTAAACAAAAAGAAACAAGAATGGCGACTAAAAGGTTATTTCTTTCGTACCAATTCCAACGAATATAACCGCCAAGGATTCTCTTCCGTCCGCCTCGTAGCATATCGACGCGGAAAAAAATGCTTCGTTGTCATCGCATAACATACAGTCACCGGTAAGACTTAAAACAACCAAAAGTACTTTTATTTATTAACAACTAAAACAAAACAACTATGCCTACAGCAAAGACAACTAAGGCTACTACAGCCAAAAAAACTTTCAAGCCAGTTCCTTACGACAAAACTAAGAAGGACAAGTATGGTCGCGTAATCGGTAACCCTTATCGTATGACCAGCAACGGCAAAGCCTATCAAGCCGTTCCAGAGCGCATGGTAACATTGCCAAAGGGCAATTCTTTCATCATCGCCAAAAAGCACGTGAACCTGAACGATGCAAACAACAACCAAGCTACTTATGTACTCGGTTATTCTAACCTCGAAGGCAAACGCCAAAACGGTAAGACTCGCCGTCACTACTTCGTAGCACGCCTCATCTATCGCGGTGGCAACCCTGCTTTGGCGTTGTATCGCTACAGCGGTTACGACTTGCAGCTTGCGAAAGAGGTATTCAGCGAAATCGCTTACCACAAAGCTGAGTATTTGGGCAAGGACAACAAGTTCCACGCTTATCGCAAGTCTTCTATGACTGCTGACGAGATCGTAAAGGCTAAGGTGCGCAAGCAACAAGCCTTGGAGCGCATGAAGACAAAAGCCTATGGAGACAAGGCTGCGCGCAAAGCGTATGCACAAAGCCACAAGGCTAAGTATCCACGCGTAGGAAAATAATCGTCCTTAACAACACTTCCGAAGGCGATCCCGAAAGGGGTCGCTTTTTTTATGCGCACCAAAATCTAACACATAAACCTAATTATGTTACAAAATCTCAAAAAAATTAACACAAGTGCAACATATAAGACAAATACAAGACAAAAGTTGCACTTTATAGGACAATAGTTGCACTTAAGTTGTCTAATATTGCACTTGTGATATCTCCACGAATCTCGGTACAACACCCGCTTCCCTCTCTCTTGCATAGCTGCTTTATTTTGGTTGTTCTCTTTTCGCATTGCAAAGGTACAACGGATGGGGCATACCGCAAACGACTTCATTTTTTCTCAAAAAAATCTCCACACCTGCAAGTATTCGGGTAGTATTTTTATTGAGAAAAACTGAGCTGCCTTTGCCTTTCTGGAATGCCCCTATCCGTTGTTATACCGCAATGTGAAAAAAGGACACCTCTATGCCTGCGCGGCATACCCGTAAAACAGTAGGTTTCGTTCCTTCACCTACTTTATTACTAATCCATTAAAATTTTATTACAATGGCAAGTTTTATGTTTGAAATGGCTCTTGAGCCAAGTACAGAGTTAAAAAGCAGAGTATCCGATTGGGATATGAGTGTTTACGATGACATTGAAGATTTTCAATGCACAAGTGATTGGTATTACGCAAGGAGAGGACTAAGTTTTGCATAAAAAAATCAGTCCCATAGTGGGACTGAGCGCGCTGCACGCGTATGCAGCATAAAAACCAGATGAGTTATGAGAGTAACAATTCAAGTGTGGAGAATCATCCTTACTATCAGCATACGCCTGAAGTAGCCTCCACCACCTCCGCCCTGACCGGCGGAGGTTTGGTTTTTACTTTCGACTGCAAAAGTACTACAAACTTTTCAAATAACCAAATTTTTTAATCAAAAACTTTCAAAATTTTACAATTATGACAGAGCAAGAAATTAAAAGCCTACTCGAAACAACCTCACCTCAAGATGTGAAAAACCTCGTCGAGTATCTTAAAATTCAACATGCTGAAAACGAGGCTGTAGCCAAAGGTAAAACACAAAAAGACATCGTTAGGATATTCCTCGACGAGCGTCGCAAGTCCAACCTTAAACTCGCACAGAAGTACCCCGAAAACGCTATGGGCAAAAGCTTCGATGATTGCTGGGCATACATCGAAGACAATGCCAAAAAGGCTGCCAACGGACAAAACCGAGTAGCCATCACATCGTTTACGGTATTTGACTGGGCAGTCAATTACTTCTGCGATGATAGCATTGCCAAGGTAGAAAAAGCCAAACCTACTACAAGCAAACCTGCTAAAGAAAAGAAGCCTGCAAAATCTGAACTTCAAACCTTACAGGAAGCAAAAGAGATTTGGCAAAAGAAAAACGATCAACAGGTGGCTCAATGGGAACAAGAGAATAATGCCGCTATAGATAAGTTCGAAAAAGAACATGCTATGGACCTATTCCCACCTGTCAATCCATATCTAAACAAGGAAAACCCATATCTTAATGCGGTATTCCCACAGCAAGAGAAACTCGACAAACTACTTGCCGTGCAACAATAAAATTAACTTATAAAGTAATTTAGTTATGACTAAACTCCAAGAAATACGGGCTCTACAATCATTGTTACCCGACAGAATAAAAGAAATTCAAAGCATGCAAGAGTGCTGCGTCGATGGCGAATACACGGACCATCACTGCGTAACAGTATTCGGTACCGATACAATAGGCGACTACCAAGTAATTCGCAAATTCGATATAGAAATCGATGTGAATATGAATTGGGAGTACGACCTAATTTATTCACTACCAGAAAAAGAACAAAAACGCTACCTAGACGAACACGAATGCATAAACGACAACTTCTATGAAACCTATCCATATGAAGAAAATTTATACCAATACGAGATAGGTGAATTTATGCAAATATGGTACAATGTAAAAGACCATACATTATATAAATTCGGTCGCATCAATAAAAAAGATTGCCACTACTGCCAACTACATGGCCAATGGATCAATCTCAGTCAAAGAATAACCAAGAGAAAAGAAACATTCCTCGATCGCTTTGACAGTAACATGCCAAGTGAAGGCTTCTACAAAGATTTCTCAATACACGAAGACCTTGTAAAAGCAGGCTACGACGGCATAGACGCATTTGATTGGTACTATGGATGCGGAGAGGAAGAATCGATAAGTCGAAATTCTCTATTCATTAGAGACAAAAACATCGACCAACTTTACACCGATATCCTTCTCAATCGCACACAAGAAGCAACGCACATTCGCCTATATGGACTAGATAACTACATCTACTTGATTACACAAAAAGATGAAGCATATCAAAAAGAACTTATGGCTGCTATGCGCGTTTGCCAAAGACACAAATACCAAATAACCAACATTGAAGCGTGGCGAGATATGATCTTCCAACTCTACGAGATGGAAAAAGACTTGCATAACCCACATTATGTATGTCCTACCAATCTCATACAAGCTCACGACAAAATATCTGCGCAATATCGCAACGCACTAAAGCGTATCGAAGAAAAGAAACGAATCAAAAAACTCGAATCAGAAATACAAACTGCAGCACAAAAACTCAACGAGTTTATACAACACATGCAAGCGTTTCTCGATCTTTGCTTCTCAAACGACCAATTGGTTATACGCCCGCTGCGCTCGCCTGTGGAATATATCCAAGAGGGTATTGCTATGCACCACTGCGTGGCTTCTTACAAGGAAAGATACAATTCACTCATTCTATCCGCAAGAAACCACCAAGACGAGCGCATAGCGACCATAGAGGTTAGCTTACATGACTATAAAATCATACAAATTCGTGGCAAACACAATCAAGCCACAGAGTATGATCAAGATATAGCTGTACTGCTAACAAAGAACATGAAGCAAATACGCAAAGCCAATAAGAAACAACAAATTATTAACGCTGCCTTGTCAGCATAAATCACCACTACTATGTTAGAAGTTTATAATCCAACCATTCAAACCTACAACGAACAACCATCTTGCGAAGCTATAAAGGCTGCTACAATGATTAGCAGATACTGCTACTGGATGTGCAACCAAAGTTCTAAACAACGCTTTATCGACGCCTTCGGTACAATTACCGGCGAACACTTCTGGACTAAACTCGTACACAAACGAGAACGCGAAGGAACACTTGCCGGTGACCTCGGCTTTTGGTTCGAAATGAGCGAAGGCAATAGAGCCAAGCTCATGCACTACATTCTCAAAACAGGATACAGAAAACAATAAATAATTACTAATATGAAAATAGAAAATCAATTCTTAGTTTACGAAGAGGGCGATTGCCCTCTCGTAAACCGACAAGCAGACTGCTATCCATCACCTAACCTAAAAAGATACATCGTTAAACTCTGGACAGGATATGGGTACACACTCGGCGGCTTCCTCGCCTGGGCAACCGAGCCCGAATGGGCACTCACCGCAGTCGTAGCATGGATACAAGATCATCCTGAATACGAAAAATATCTCGCCACAAAAGATGTCAATCGCTTAATATGCGAATTGACAACACAAGACAAACTCAATGACGACGAGATAGATGAAATAATCGATGAATCTTATGCTCTCGTTAGCTGCCTTTACGATGGTGCAGACATCAACGAATACGTGCGTAGAGAAAACCTGCGTATAATTGAAGCACCTCAAGAATATTACCACTGGTATAAATAAATCACAACTAAAAAAATAACTCATAAAATTATACAACTATGAACGCAACAACTCAAAACCAAATCGTAAGCAAAATGCACGACTATCGTAATCACCTCAAAACCATCAGTGATGGCTTAGTAGAAATGGCAAAAGCCTCTGGACGTAATGATTATTCTATCAATACGCTCCTACGCGAATGCTACAATCTTATAGGCAAAAGACTCCATACATTCGATGAATGGAAGGAGCAAAATTGCTCAATACGCAAAGGGGAACACGCATATCTCTTTTGGGGTAAACCCAAAGAGACTGCTGACGGCAAACGATACTGCCCAGTTATGTTCCTATTCAGCGAGGACCAAATCAAGGTCAATGCTTCTCAAGCAACTGCGTAACAAAACTACACGCCTGTAGGTGGTCTATATCGTCATTCTCTTTTCGCGCTGCAAAGGTAAAACCCTCTGTTGAAATGCCAAGGCTCTTCCGTTATCTCCACCTTGGCATTATTCATCAGAGCCCTTTGGGTAAGCAGCGTGAAAAGGGAATAACTGTATCTACTTCGTAGATACTATAGACTATTCTTGCGCCTAATAGGGCGCTTTACAAATCAATTTGTAAATGTGTACAAAACTTGTAAGCATTTTGTAAGATACAAAACACCTAATAATCAGCGTTTTAAGTAAATACACTTACTGATTTACAAGTTTACAAAAATTTTGCCAGTTTTATACACTATAATTATTAACTCATTAAAAAATTAACAATTATGATTACATTCGAAAGATTCGAAAAACTAAACCAAGGACATCGCTGGTCAGACGATGAGATGCAAAAGAATTACGCTATTGCACTAAAAGTAGAAAAAAACTACATGGAAAAATTTGGTTCTATCAAAGAACCTAAATTAGGAGATATGGTAGAATTTTCAGACGGATTTCGTGTGTACAAGCATGCAAGTATCGTAGAAAATGTGTACTTCGAAGATCAAGACAAACGAGTATGTATCTGCGAAAATGGAAGTTCACACACACATTCAGGACGGAACTTCCAAACTTCCGGCGGAGCTTTCCTTGGAAGGGATAAAGCTTCTCTAGTTTATGTAGGCGAAGACGAAAATATCGTATGGACATGGGGGTGCCATGGCGCCGGAGCTCACCAAGGCATATACCTTCCACTAAAAGTAAACAGATGGATAATTCCGTATGACCCCAAAGAAGTCAAACGATCAACAGTATATTTCCTGGAAGACGGAGTACATATCCAAAACTCTGAATCTTGCATGCGCTATGCGCATACATTCATATCGCGCAAAGCATTCGAAGCTTGGGCTAAATATACCGGCTACGAATATCAAATGAATGTAGACGAAAACAAGGCTTTTAGCCCACAAGAAGTCAAGCAAAGATGCTGGACCGAAACCGTTCCTAAACCTCAAAACGCAAAACCAATCAAGGTTCTAGCGAATGGGCACATCCATGATGGACTTGTAGTCAAAGAAGAATTTTGCATCACCGAATGGTGGGGAAACTTCCGGCGTCAATACCCTAAATACGGCACACTCGAATACCAAGAAGAATTGAAAGAATATTATAAATATCGTAACAACCCTATGGGTGTTTAATCATAAAAATTAAAACATTATGCAAACAATCATTTTCAAACAATCGTACGCAGATTCAATCAAAGAAAACAAACTGCTAAACCTCATTTTCGAAAAATTCGTAGAACATTTCGACACACTTGAAGCAGCTGTAACACAAATCCAGTACTGCAAAGAAAACTACTTTGATGAGTACGACTACAAACTCGCACAATCGGCAATAATCTTTGCAAGTACTCCAGATATAATCGCTATGTACAAAACAGCAGGCTATAAAGATGTAGACAAATGGAGCGATTCGTATCTTGATTTCCAATACCTACACGCCGTTAGGGAAGTAGCAAACTATATCCTAAACGAATATCAAAACATCAACATATGGAAATAATATGCGCAAAAAAACTAATCACTTAAATACACAAACTTATGACTACTTACATGGGATATCAAATTCGATCAAAAAAAGATTATTTTGGTCGAACAGTTTACGACATCTACACAGAAAACCACTATCTAGGTGGAGAAGTAAGATGGGTAAGAACATCAGGAAACTACAATAGCCTGCAAGCTGCGAAAGCAGCCTGCAGAGCTCATTTTGGCAGACTATAAATATACACAACTATGACAAGTTACGATATCATTATACACGCCACAGAGGCTGAGTTCAAAAAATTCTTTGAAAGCGATGATCTCGTGTCGGTTCGACAATACGAGATTAGCCCCTACATCTTACAAGACAACAGACGTATATTCAAGTGCACGATTCGACATCACGAACTTGAGCATACGATACCACGATACAAAGCATTTGATAGTATAAATACATTCAAAAACTATATCAAAAAATACAAACTATGACACTGAAAAAAGGCGATAGGGTACTTGGGTTTGATGATTTTGACCACCCATTTTTAGTACCAGATATATTTTGCAGCATAAACAATAGATTTGCTAATAGGTATGTGTGTTTCAAAGGCAATTACAAATATTGTATTCCATATAATGGGAATGAGCACCTTGAATTAAAAAGAGCACCTAAAGAAATATTGGAAAATGCACGCAAAGGCTGGTTAAATAACAATAAATGAAATAATTATGATTGCTATTCAACATACAAATTGTGGCTTCCATATCATTCACAAGAATGTAGTGGAAGATAAAGAACACAGCAGAACAACACAACATATTGTCAGACGCGAACGCATAAACGGACTGCTAACAGACATTACAGAACAAAGAACACACAAAGCATACAAATGTATGTGTTGTGGAAAATGGTGGATGGATTCTATTACAGCTCCTATCGTATGCAAAAAATCTGAATACAACAAAAAACGAAACGATAAATCTTGTAAGTTATGACACAGAAACAAATCATTGACGCCGCCGACAAAGCAGGTTGGAACTGCAACATAAAAAAGACCAAAAAGGGTTACGATATATGCTTTAACACAGATTCACCATGCGGTCAAGATGTGAACTGCGAAATATCAGTACGCACACTTGATAAGGTGACAAATGAAGTATATGAGTATTGGCAAGCATACGACCCCGAACACGAGGCTATGCTATGGTTCGGTCAAAACCGAGGCGAACCCAAATCCCTACGAAAATTACTTGACGATATGGACTGGGTCGATGACATGCTAGAAAACCTATATAATTACATCTACAAAATTTAATAATTATGGCAACTTTCAAACATCCAATTAAAAGACTGCGAAAGCAGGTAATTAGCGATTGGGAAATCGAAATCATGCCAAAGTATGAAGACAAAATCGCCGGCTGTGCCGTCTATCCCGCTTTACTCTCGCTCGCCGAAAGAGCTTTCGAAATTACTCGCGATCAAGCGCGGGAAAGATATGGATTATATACTAATGGACAATGGATAGAATTACTAGAATTATGAAAACATATTGGTATAAAATCCCACACAGAAAAAACTGCAGGTACCTCGTCTATATCGACGGGGTACTCATGCAAGTATCAAGACAAAATTACAATAACATGGAGCAATTGCTTGGATGCAAGCCCGCTCGCAATTACTAATAAAACTAGTGTACAACCAATAGCAAAATAATATAATCAAAAAAACAACCAACCAAACAAAAACAAATATGAAAACAAAAAACCTCACAGCCATGATGGCTGCAATAGCAGGTACACACATCTGCAATTTCTACTCTGACTTTGAACACGACAAACGTAGTATTGAATCAGAGTTTGCTCCTGAAGAAGAAGTGTCGCAACGATTTATTTGGATGACGCGCAAGTCTGGCACACATTTCTCCTTTGTGCGCGATATTCCAAGTGCTGCGCTTACACGCAAATTCTTTCTTCACAAATTTCATGAAAACGAGTTGCCCTCGTACTATTACTATTTCGATGGCAAGTTACACCATGTTTCACATGAAAAGATAATTGAAATCATTAACGAATGGAGTACGCCCAGCCAAAAGTGAGCAAGTATCAAGAATGGAATGTTATGCTCGAAAATCATAGAAAAGAAGGGGAGTAGGCTGCTATCGCTGCCAACTCTTCTTTATTCGCTTTGATAGCATATTTGGTGGTCTCCGCAAGATTGTGATGCCCGGCAGCGTGCATCACAATCGTTGGGTCCATTCCAGTCTCAAGCTTCGCACGAATACCGCTATCCCGCAAAGAGTACAACTGATACTCGTCGGGCATATTCAAAACCTTGCGCATACGCTCCCAAACAATAAGGTACTGCTTTTTCTTAATACCATTTGTTCCTGGGCGAAAACCACGCGCAAAGATATATTCATCACCATCATGCCCATCGATAAAAGCACAAAAACGCTCTAAAATTGCAGGATCAATAGGAGTGAAGCGACTGCAGTGACACTTGGTTGCCTCAACAGGCAAATGAATATGCCCATTCTCCTTATCTATATCACGCACGCGCAAGCGCGTTATCTCTGTAGGACGTATCAACGAGTAAAACACCAAGCTACATACCATCAGAAAACCTGGATTATGCTCCTCAAAATAACGCGCTATGCGCTTTCTATCCGCTTCGGGAATAACCACACGGAACTTTTCGTCCGTGCGCTTTTTCTTAATGTACCGAAACGGATTGTCCTTGATATAAAGATTATCGAGCAACCAACCAAAAACAACGCGACAAACTTTCAAATAGCCATTCCAAGTAGTTGCTGTTACCTTTCGTTCGGTATAGCAATGATCCATAAAAGCCAATGCTTGTGCCCGACCAAAATCTATGCACACACAATCATCCTTAAGCCATTCTTTGAATATCTTAATGATTCCTTTATATGTGCGCATTGAATCAGGACGAAGTTCGCGGCTCTTCGTTTCCTTGAACTTCTCCAAGGCTTCAAATAATGAACCATAATAACGGCCTGACTGAACCTCACCTTGAGGACTCCAGCCAGACACTAATTTGTTGGTTAGTTCTTGTAAAACCTGATTCGCTTTCTGCTTAAACTCAGCTGCGCTTGCGCATTGCTTCTTTAATTCGTTTAGACGAAAGCGTTTCCGAATCAACTTTCCTGATACTGGATCAAGAATGTAATACTCAATATGCCACCCAAGCGTATTATTCAATAACCTAGGTGGACGGAAGCTTACTAAATTTTGAAAGAGAAATGAAGACATTTTTTTTTCTTGGCAATTATTCAACCGCCAAGAAAATCAATGTTACAAGTTTGTTACGGCTTTTCTTCGTAAATACTTGAAAACCTCAGTATTTATTAGCCCTGCGGAAAGTGAGGGATTCGAACCCTCGATACGCTTACGCGTATACCGCATTTCGAGTGCGGCTCTTTCGACCACTCAGACAACTTTCCTCATTTCGGCGTGCAAAGGTACTGCTTTTTTCTGAAATACGCAAATAAATTCTGTTAAAATTTACTTGCGTATTTCATCTATTATGCCCTTTATCTTTTAGATCAACTCAAATGCCACATCCATCATGTGGGTGAAAGAGTTTTGGCGTTCTTCGGCTGTGGTAGCTTCACCAGTGAGGATATTATCCGATACTGTGCAGATTACCAATGCCTTATTGCCACTGCGAGCAGCATTCATATACAGAGCAGGAGCCTCCATCTCTACTGCCAAGACGCCCATATTGATCCATTTGTCGTTGTGTGCGTTCTCGGTGTAGAAGGTATCAGATGAGAACACATTGCCCACCTTATACTTATAGCCAAATTTCTCGCATGCTTCAGCAGCACGACGGCAGAGATCAAAGTCCGCGATTGGTGCATAGGTGCCTGGCAGTTCGTATTGTGCAGCGTAGTTGCTATTGGTGCAAGCACCCATCGCAATCACGAGGTCGCCCACGTGCAGATCCTTATGAATACTACCCGAACTACCCACGCGAATGATGGTCTTCACATCGTAGAAGTTGTACAGTTCATAGGTATAAATACCTATCGAAGGGATACCCATACCATGTCCCATCACGCTCACACGTTTGCCTTTGTATGTGCCAGTAAAACCAAGCATACCACGAACGTTATTAAACTGAACAGGGTTTTCTAGATATTTATCTGCCATCACTTTTGCGCGCAAAGGGTCGCCCGCCATGATGACGGTATCGGCGATTTCGCCATACTGTGCCCCAATGTGGGGAGTTGGTGTGTTATTAATTGCCATAGTTATATATTTTTATGGTTATTGGATATCGGAATTATTTTGAAAATATGCTATTGCTTGTTGCAGGTCTTCTGGTGTATCAATGCCGATGGATTTGGTGTGTGACACTGCCACCTTGATCTTGAGTCCATTCTCCAGCCAACGTAGTTGCTCCAAGCTCTCGGCTTGCTCCAGTGGTGACTGGGGTAATTGGGTGATACGCATCAGCACATCAGCACGGTAGGCATACAGTCCTATATGACTGAAATACTGCCCCTTATGCAGCCACTCGCTTTGCTCCACTCCACGCAAATGAGGAATCACACTGCGCGAGAAATACAATGCTTCGCCCGTTTGTTGCGAAAAAACCACCTTTACGATATTAGGGGTCAGCAACTCTTGCAAGTCATCTTCTGCGGTGTATGGCTTTGCTAAGGTAGCGATGTCCGTAGGGAAGCAGTCCATTACGGCCTTAATCTGCTCGGGTTGGATAAATGGCTCATCTCCTTGGATATTGACCACGACAATATCATTATCCGATATCCGATTCCCAATATCCGATTCCCGATATAGCTGATATGCTTCACAGATGCGGTCAGTGCCACAGCGATGTGCTGCGGAGGTCATATATACCACCCCACCGAACTTCTTCACGCAGTCATAGATACGTTCATCATCTGTAGCCACAATCACGGTGTCAAGCACCTTAGATGCCTGTTCGTACACGCGCTGAATCATGGTTTTGCCACAGATTTCCGCCAAAGGTTTGCCAGGGAAACGACTACTGGCATAGCGTGCAGGTATGATGCCTATGTATTTCATTGGTGTTTAGTGAACGCCCTGCGGGCTACTGTTTAGTGTTTAGTGAACGCGGCAAGCCGCTACTGTTTTGTGATTAGTGATTAGGATGTCAATGATGCGCTCAGCGGTATGTCCATCCCAGAGTGCAGGGATAGCACCTTGCTTCCATTCGTTGGCGAAAAGGGTATCCAAAGCGGGCTTGATCGCATTCGGATTAGTGCCAATCAGCATATTCGTACCTACGGTACAAGTCTCTGGACGCTCTGTATTATCGCGAAGCGTGATACATGGTACGCCCATCACAGTGGTCTCTTCGGTGATGCCGCCCGAATCAGTAACAACCGCTTTAGCATGCTCTACCATGTAATTAAACTCGAGATAGCCCATTGGCTCTACAATGTGCAGATTAGGGAATAGCGTCTTGAGTTGTGCTTCATCGCCCCAGAGGTTGTAGAATATCTTCGCGGTACGAGGATGGATTGGGAAGATGATAGGTAGCCCATGCACATTGGTGATTATCTGCTCCATGAGTGCTTTGAGGTGTTGCTCCTCGTCCACGTTAGCTGGGCGGTGCATGGTCATCACTACATATTGTTTCTCCTGCAATGCCAACGCATCAAACACAGCTGGTTTGCGGAAATGCTCACGATTTGCGAGCAAGGTATCTATCATTACATTGCCTACCCACCACACTAGTTGTGGGGTCTTCACTGCCGCATATTGCTCCTCAGGTAGCGCATTTGCGGTATGAGAGATATGGTAGTATTGTGATTGTTTATTCTGCTCGTAATCAGCGAATTGAGCACCAGATAAGATAAGATTCTTATTCGCAACCTCGCTGGTCGTAAACATATAATCCGCTAGCGAGTCTGTAACCATGCGGTTAATCTCTTCTGGCATACTGAGATCCCAACTGCGGATACCTGCCTCCACGTGACACACCTTGGTGTTGAGTTTTTTAGCCACGATAGAGCACGCCATGGTGCTTGTTACATCGCCTACTACGAGGACAAGATCAGTAGGATAAGCCATCAACTCTTTCTCAAATGCCACCATGATATTGGCAGTTTGTTCGGCTTGTGTACCGCCACCACAGCCCAGATTAACATCAGGCATAGGGATACCCAACTCCTCAAAGAAGGTGTCGGACATATTCTTATCATAGTGTTGCCCTGTATGTACGAGGCGATAGTGTATGTCTTGCCCTGCGGCATGTGCCTTTTGAATAGCTTTAATGAGCGGAGCAATCTTCATGAAATTAGGTCTTGCTCCTGCGATAAGTGTAATCTGCATTTTACCCCAAGTTTGTATATTCGCCACAAAAGTACTGCTTTTTTCTTAAATATGCAAATAAAATCGCACAAAATGTACGATTTTATTCACTTCTATAAATGACTAGTCATTTACCAAGGGGCATCGCATTGAAGTAGCCAATAGCGAAAAGCTATTCTTAATGACAAGTTGGAGTCCTTACTCCTAACGCGCTCCCACAGGCGCTCATTCAAATCTTCGATCCACATACGCGTTTTGCTTTTATAGGTTAAGAAATATATTTTTGGTGTCGTTTGAGTATCTACTTCAGACGATCCTCTTGGAAATCACATGCCAATTGACGATAAGCCAGAAGTTATTGAGGTACTCTGCCCTACGGTTTTGATAATCAAGGTAGTATGCATGCTCCCACATATCGATGGTAAGAATAGGTTTCAGTCCATGTCGCACGGGGTTATCGCCATTTGGCAGGGACATCACTTGCATCTTGCCTGCGTTGTCCATTGCTAGAAATACCCACCCTGATCCGAAGAAAGCTTTGGCTGCCTTATCCATCTGTTCGCGCATAGCATCGAAGTTGCCGAATGACTGTTCGATTAGAAACAGCAGTTCGCCAGAAGGTTGTTTAGCATCTTTGGTTGGAGCAAACTGCTCGAAGAAGAGCTGGTGATTGAGCACTTGTCCAGCATTGTTTGCGATAGGTCCTTCGGGAGCTTTACGAACGAGATCATAGATATCAAGTCCCTCATACTCAGAGCCATCAATCAATCGGTTGAGATTGTCGATATATGTCTGATAATGCTTACCGTAGTGGTAAGACAGGGTTTGTTGGCTCATCATTGGAGCTAGATCTGTGAGTTGGTATCCCAACTCAGGAAGATGAAATTGAAACTTTTTCATAGTGGTTTGTTTTATTAGAAATTTAAGTAACAGGTTATTAAGTTAGATACAAAAATCGTGCCAATCTTTTTCTAAAACACTATAAATCCCTGCCAATTACGGGTTCTTGACGGGTTCATAACGGGTTGATAGTTACACATCGTGAAGACTTTTGTGGCACTTTTGTAGCCCTTCCCTCCCCTTATCAAGGTCTCGGCATACATGCCGAGTACCGCATGTACTATGAGATTACTATGTGATTAGTATGTGATAACTATGTTATTCCCATCCCTTCGGCAAGGGTATAGCATCCCTTCGGCAGGAGAAACCTTGTTCGGGACGTGCCATAAGGTCCTTAGTAACTAGCCGCCGACACCGACATCACTCCGTTACCACTTGCAGTTTTCCCATCTGTCCGTATATCACTCGATTAGCACTCCCATGTTCATGGGTGGTTGTTCGGTGAAAGTTTGCTATATGGTGAAAAGAAATCGCTTGCGATTAATCGTTTGAGCCCATTGGGCGAGATAAGACGATTGTGTCGAAGAATGGCAATATAGTTACTTATTATCAGATATGATGCCATTCTTGCGCAAAGGTAGCGTAAGGATAGCGGGTTTAGTGGTGCTTTCTTAGTTCATGTATTCTTTTTCGCTCTTCGCGGGCGGTATCGAATTTCTTATACAAGACGAATCCGTGAATACTACCATGCCTCGAGAATCCCTCTACTTGCTCTATCTCTTTCTCCTCTTGCTCTTGGAGTTTCCATTCATTGAGTTGAAACTTAATATCCCATATCAGATTGCGAATCCAGCGGAAAGGTACACGCTTGTTAAATATATGTACAGGAATACCATATGTACGCAAAGCCGTATATATAGAGCGCATAAGTGCTTGATACTCTTTGCTTACACCATAATCTATATAACATTCTGTTGCCCCTAGTTGCACCATATCACGCACCATTTCTTTTAGGCGTTGAGTAGCATTGGCTATTTCTTTTTCAGAGCAAGCATAGTGATGCACACGCAGATTATCATCACATTCTACACTATCATTACATTCTACATTAGGCAGAGCAAACACATTGACTTCCCCTAACTTTCGTAGAGTTGCAACTAAATCTATCGCAGATTGAGAACCTGATTGGTGTTTGTGATTATAAAGACTAACCACCACATAAATAGTTTGTTTCATATCAATCTATTCCTTTTAATTTTCGTTTAATCTGTATAAGTGCATTTATTAACTCGCGCATTAACCAATAATCACGCCAATGATGATGATGTTTATTCGTCCAACTTCCTGCAAAATGATGAATGCAGTAAGTATTTTTGGTTTTGCGCATAACACGAGTAGAGGTTATTGGTGAAAAATAATCGTGTGTATAAATGCGTAATCCCCAATTAGACAAGTATTGTTCTTCTCGGGAAGGTACGAAACCTCCTATTCTCATTGCTTCGCCCATTCGCTGAACATTAGTTGTTAAATCCCAACTGCCATCCGCTTTGAAGAATGATATGTTCTTGTATAAAGCAAGCATATCTTGTACCCACTGACAATGCGCTTCGCACCCAATCACACAAGTGCCTGGCAAGTGAGCTAAGGATTCCTCTAAACCAATAAATGCGGTGTTATTCAGCAGATTATCAAATGGTTTCAGCACTTCTATATCTGTATCAAAATACACCCCACCATATTGCTCCAATACCCATAATCGCACATAATCACTCACAAAAGCATATTTCTTGGCTTGATAGGCTTCGCGTACATATTGAGGGGCTGAGTCAATAGAGAATGTCTGTTCGTTCCATTCTTTGATCTCCCAATCGGGCATAAATTGCCTCCATGTTGCCATATATTTTTGCAACACTTCTGGAATAGGATTGCCTCCAAACCAACAATAATGGATAATGCGTGGTATCATAAGTATCTCTATTCGTGTCGGTTATAATACCATTTTGCCAAAGGATAAATAAGTCTTGGGTGGTTAATCATAAATGTTTGCACTACGCGTTTCATATATGGTTTCAGTGCATAATCCCATCCCGCCGCTTTTATCCAAGCGTATTCCAACGGATATACTCCCTCTTTTCGAAACTCATCCAATAATGCCAAGTATTCTTTTAGCGTTAGTTCTGCGGAAATCGCGTTACGCACACTACATACCCAACGCATATATTTCAGGCGTTCCAAATTCATTACTTGCGGCTTGTGCATAGACACATAATGACTTCTATGACGCACTGCATTTAGACCGCTTATGATTAATCTTCGTTGTTTTTCTATAGATTGATTATGAGTAGAACTATAATTTGAAGCAGAAACATAGCGATATAATGGAAGGTCAGTAGCAATGACTATATCTGCATGACAATATAGCATCCCCATAAATGTATCATCTTCGCGCAAACAAAGATCTGTCATAAAGCGAATAGTATTCTCAATGATAACAGAACGCCGATAAATTCCATCCCAAACGATATAATCTGAAATATCATGTCTTTTCAACACTCCTTCACCTGTCATTTGTTCTACAACCATAGGTAAGTTAGCAACAGAAGATGTATCTTGTTCGGATGTGTCACTGACACTTTTGTTTTTGAACTTTACTACATCCGCTTTATATTCTTCTGCTATCTCTACTATTCTTTTCAAACCACCACTTACAATATAATCATCGGCATCAATAAAAGATATATATTTTCCTTTTGCTTCTTCAATGCCGAGATTGCGTGCGGATGATACTCCCCCATTGGGTTTGTTAATCAAACGCACATGTGTATGAGTGGCAGCATATTGCTCTACAACTTCTGCTCCATTATCTATGCTTCCATCATTCACCACAATTATCTCACAGTTTGGATAATCAATACTATCCAAACAACGCACAATAACAGGTGCGCAATTATACATGGGAATAACGACTGAGAGTAACGGATTATTTGAAGAATTTGTGTTTTGCATAGTTAATAATTTTGAGCATTGAACCTATTGGATATATGATGATTATAGATAAGGTTGGGTGTTGTATCAATATGCGCACAATACCTGGCCATTCCATTTTTTGTAGTTCGCGCAGCGTGTATGTATGTATGTATGTATGTATGTATGTGGCGCGCCATCTAAATGGCGGTAGAATTTATAATAATTATCTACTTTCCAAACTTTTTTCATGCCACCAATTATATTCATTCTACCATCTTCTGTCATCGTCTGAGCAAAGGTAGGGGATATATTATGATATAATTTAGCATCACGTATTTTACGATAGCCATATTTAATCCAATCTGCTCGATTGATATAATGTTGACTATGTGTAATTGAAGTGGGATTCATAATCCATGTATAGATTGGAATATTAAGAACACCTACTATATTTGCGTGTATCCAATGCCATGCAATCCAGTCAGAATCTTCCATTACCACATTTTCTTCATAAGGGCGAGCTATCTTTTGCAAGAAATCACGCTTATAGAGATTAGCCCAAGGTGCTAGATTATAGCCCGTTTGGAAGTATTGCTCACAAAATTCCTTACCACTCATTACCTGCTCATCTCCTTTGTCAATACCATATTCTCGTATATTTCCATTTTCATGGAGAATCGTATAATGACAAGCCAACATATCTACTTTATGTTGTAATGCAAAATGTAATGCTTTCTCCGAATTGTGTGGTATGATTGTATCATCTTGATCAGCAAAGGCGATATATTCTCCTTTCGCTAGAGCTATACCAGTATTTTTGGCTCCGCCTTGACGCTTGTTAACTTTATGGCGAATAATATGTATATTTGAGTATTTTTTGATATATTCACCTAATACACTTTCGGCATTTATTGGTGAACAATCATCTATAACAATCACTTCCCACTCGTTTGCAGGAAGATTTATTGCTATGATACTATCTAAACAATGATGGATGGTGTCTTGACCATTGTAGAATGGTATTATGTAGGAAAGTTTCATGTCTTTTCGGTTTTACAAACACTTATAGACACAAAAAAAGCGTGAAACTTGCATTTGCCAGTTCCACCTTTTGAGGCCTTCGCATTGCCCGAAACATTAGAACTGACAACGCGAAGCCCACGCCGAATATAAATATACTCTCGTGCTACATCATAGTTAAGGTACGCGTGTGCGTAATGTGTGTATACGCAAAAGACGTACCATATAGGCACAAGAGGGATAATCTATATCCCGTAGGGCATCTATCGTTGCTAAGTCCCGAATGTTTCTGAAGTTTGCGAAGTTTCAAAAGGTCAGAACAGAGCGTAATAAACGCCTTTTAAATATGTCTGCTACCCTCCGCCGACGATGTCAGACATCCCTCGGCGCAGGTTCACGGTGCAAAGGTAGTGAATTATTTTGGATTGAGCAAGAAAAATCGCTTTTTAGATGCGATTTTTTGTTTAGTGAACGCGCCATAGGCGCTACAGTTTAGAGGTTAGAGGCGGGAATTCTTAGCCATGAAGGCACAATAACGCTTCGCTATTCTCTCGGCAGGTATGGCTAACGAAAGAAGAACATGTATTTGGATTACGACTCCAATATCTGTTGGTCTGTAGGAGCGAAATTGGAAATATGAATAACATCTTGATCAAGGAAAGTGCGCAAGTGCTTCACCACCGTGCGAATGGTGAGTTTGCGCTGCTTGGCTATCTGAGGAATAGTAAAGCCCGCATAGAAATACTCCAACGTCTTCATCGCCGTAGAATCGCTACGTACCTTGCGGTGAGACGATTGGATAACCAACTTAGGCTCAACGAGTTTGAAGTTCTGACGCACTTTAAAAATATAGGCGATAAGGCTATTAGGCGACGAAGCGACAAGGCGATCAGGTAATAAAGCAAGATGCTGCATCAAATACAATGTACGCGACAAGTCTGCATACAAGTCCATGATATGCTGCTTGATATATGCAGCATCCGCCCGATCGTTCGTACGCAACGGACAGTTGGCAATAGTGGTCAATAGCAGTTGCAACTTCGGTGCGAAATAGCCGTGGGCTGCTGATAAACGAGCAAAAAGAGTATTGGACGATGAGGCGATGGGGCTATTAGGCGAGGAGGTAATAGCGCTATTCGCATAGACGAGTTGGCGGAGTTGCTGCTGAAAGCGTTCAGCAATCACTTGCAAGCCCTCTAATCCACCTATACACGAGATAAAGAACTTCGAGACATCACCTTGCACCGAGTCCATATTCTTCACCATACGCGACAAAGCAGCAAAGCGACTGATGACAGCTCGGAAATCAAACAACGTACATAACAATACCGACAGATACTCGGTCTGCGCCGCTGGTAGCATCATCTTCGTGGTTTGTATATCTGACTGATTATTTGTGAAATACAACACCTCTCTAGCATTCGTCAGCGCCCTATTAGGAATCGGAGTGTGCAACACTACCCCATCCAAACTGCGGCAACGCGACAATGCGACATACACTTGTCCTGCGGCGAAAGCATCTGCTGCATCTATCACCACACGGTCGAAAGTCAAGCCCTGTGCCTTATGAATAGTAATCGCCCACGCAAGTCGTAAAGGATAATGACTAAACGTACCTATCACTTCCGTAATTATGGTGTCTGACCCTGTATCGGCAGTATACCGAATATTCTCCCACGTTTCAGTATGTACATCCACCTTCGTCCCATCTTCACAAGTGACATTGATTGCGTCCTTCGATAGTGACGTTACTACACCCAGTTTGCCATTGTAGTAGAGTTTCTCTTGCGAGGAATCGTTTTTGATAAACATCACCCGTGCACCCACCTTCAGTGTGAGCGCCATATCCATCGGGAACATAGAGTCAGGAAAGGTATCTTTAACTTTAGCTTGATAAGTATATGCCTTGCCACTCAGTGCCTCCATCTCGCGGTGATTAATCGCATCTACCTTGCTATTGTGAGTGGAAAGTGTGATATAATGCTCTGATTGCTTACTAAGCTCGAAATCAGGTAGATAACGCGTATTCAATACCCGCAGTGATTGTGGTGTGAGGGCATTATTGCGCACCTGATTCAGAATCTCAATAAAATCGCTATTTGTCTGCCGAAACACATGATCCAATTCAATATATATAGGGTAAAGTTCGCGAAATACCTGAGCCTGAAAAAAGTATGCCCCTTCGTAGTATGGTTGCATCAGTCGCCATTCTTGCTCACGTGCTACAGGTGACAATTGAAAAAGGTCACCAATAAACAACACTTGTACCCCACCAAATGGATGATTGGGTCGGTGTTTAACATGGCGTAGTACTGCATCTATCGTATCTAGCAAATCGCTGCGCACCATACTCACTTCATCAATCACAAGGAGCTCCAGATTACGCAGTACGCGCTGCTTCTGCCCACGCATCTGCATCTCAGCAAAAAGCTGCTTACGCGCCTCTGGCGTAGGCAAAAAGACCTGCGGGGGCAACTGGAAAAGCGAGTGAATAGTCACTCCTTCAGCATTGATGGCCGCTACACCCGTAGGTGCAACGACCGTCAATTGCTTAGGGCAATCCTGCTTCAGGCGGCGAAGAAAAGTAGTCTTGCCTGTGCCTGCCTTGCCCGTCAAGAAGATGCAGCGATTGGTATGCTGCACATATTCGTATGCTAATTCATATGCATTCATTAGCGCAGAGCGCTATCAATCCTCACCCACATGAAGTTGGCGAATGGATTTAGCCACGTTCAAGAAGTGATCGGCAATACGCTCAGTATCTGACGCGAACTCTTGATATACCTGACCTACGCTGGCAGGATAGATGCTATCCATCAAGCGTTGCAAGTGCAGTTTCTCAATAGTAGCTACCATATCATCCACTTCGTCCTCGTACTTATTCACCTCATCCAATGCAGCGAAATCTTGATCCATATACGTCTTCATCGTAGCTTGATAGAGCAGACCCATTGTATCACGCAATTGATCTACCTCATAAATGAGATCGTTGGAGAACTTCTCGTTGAAGTTCTTCAGCAATTCTGCATACTCTGTAAGGTTAGTAGCATAGTCACCTACTCGCTCCAAATCACCAATAGTACGAATGGCAGTCGCCAAATAACGATGGTCATCCTCACTGATAGGCAGGTTGTTGAGTTGTACGATATATGGGATAAGGTTGCGATTGAGGTAGTTGAGTTGCTTCTCATTCTCGTTGAACTCATCCATCTTATCGAAATTCACCTCCTTGATGATGTCAATAGCGAGGTTGAAGTTGTGGATTGCCACAGCCGCCATGCTCTCTATCTCAAGTTTCACTTGGTTCACCGCAATAACTGGTGTACGGAGCATTTGATCGTCCACAAAGTGGAAGTGCGGTTGATCGTCTTGCAAAGCTCCGTCCACACGATTCTTCTCTGGCAGAATCTTGCAAACAACGTTAACCAGATAATCAGTGAGAGGCAAGATGATACATACAGTCACACAGTTGAATATAGTGTGGAACATTGCCAATTGCAATTGTGGTGCACCTGGGAACATGCGCTCAAAGATAATACCATAGTTGAGTGCGCCCGAAGTAATAAGGTGCATTACCCATGCAGCAATCAAGAAGACAAAGACACCAAAGCAGTTGAATAGCAAGTGGATAAGTGCAGTACGCTTAGCGTTGAGACCAGAGGTCAAACCTGCAATAATAGCTACCACGCAGGAACCGATATTCGAACCCATGGTAAGGTAGATACCTTGGTTGAGCGAGATAAGTCCCGTCACCGCCATGGTCAATGCGATAGAGGTTACTACAGAAGAAGATTGCACAATAGCCGTAAGTATCGCACCAAAGAGCACAAGCATCAATGGGTGCTCAATAGAAGCAAGGAAATCCTTGATTTCTTGTAACTTAGCCAATGCGTCCATAGACTTGCTCATCAAGCTCAAGCCCACGAAAAGCATACCGAAGCCTGTGATGATACCGCCCCATGTTTTCCAACTATCTTTCTTAGAGAATAGTTCAATAAAGGCGCCAAGACCTGCAAAAGCAGCAAAAATAACCGTTGTAGAGATGCCACCACCGCCACTAAGACCGAGGGCAACGATTTGTGCCGTAACAGTGGTACCGATATTCGCACCATAGATGATGGTCGCAGCCTGCGCAAGCGACATAATACCGACATTCACGAAACCGATGACCATCACCGTTGTGGCACCGGAAGATTGGATAGCCGCTGTGGCTACTGTACCAATACCCACGCCCAACATACGGCTGTTGGACATGCGAGAAAACAGACTTTTAAGACGGGCACTACTAGCAGTCTCCAAGTTGGAAGACATCATCTGGCATGCCACCAAGAAAATACCAATACCTGCAACGAGTTGCAAGATGGCTTGAAGTAGTATAGTTATATCCATACTTTTAAATAGTGTTCAATGGCGCAAATGCGCCGTTTAGAATGGTTCAGAATTGTTCAGAATCGTTCTTAAATCTAAAAGGACTTATGCACCGTTGTGTGCATAAGTCCTTGATTATTTAGAAGTTGTTTTGTTGGAGTTGGAAGTATGCTTGTGGGTGTTTGCATACAGGGCAGATTACAGGAGCATCCTGTCCGATATACAAGTGACCACAGTTGCGGCATTGCCAGATAGCATCACCATCGCGGCTGAACACAAGCTTATCCTCGATGTTCTTGAGGAGCTTGAGATAGCGCTCTTCGTGTGCTTTCTCTACAGCAGCCACACCTTCCATCATGATAGCAATCTCCTCGAAACCTTCTTCGCGAGCCTCAGCTGCCATGCGTGGATACATGTCTGTCCACTCTTCGTTCTCACCCATAGCACCGTCTTTGAGGTTCTCAAGGGTAGAGCCAATACCGTGGATTAGTTTGAACCAGAGCTTAGCGTGCTCTTTCTCTTGTGCAGCGGTCTCCTCAAAGAGAGCTGCTATTTGCTCATAACCATCCTTCTTTGCTTTACTTGCGTAGTAGGTGTACTTGTTGCGAGCTTTCGATTCGCCTGCGAATGCCTCCCATAGGTTGGCTTCGGTCTTTGTGCCTTTAAGATCTTTCATTGTTGTAGTTATTTAAAAAGTTGTTTATTGTTTATTTTATTGATTGCGTAAGGTAGTAGCAACATTATTTAACTCATGCGATTCATCAATTCATAGAGATACGCAGGGCTTTGAATATAGAGCTCATTTTCTTCATCTTGAAGCGCTGTCATGAGAGACGAATTATAGACTTTCGCCATAGCTTGCTCCAAGTTGCAACCCGTATCCTCCATAACATACCGAACTAATTCGCTCAATGCGTAATCGGTCAGATATGTTGCTATTTGATGATGAGTAGCTGGTATCATAGTGTCTGAACTTCTATTTTCTTTATGTAATTTAATGCCTTCTCTGTACCGAAATAATATTGTTGATCCAAATACTTATCTTGCATAGCAATAGCAGCTTGTTCGGGCGTATAGATATTCTCACGATAGTTACTCAGTTGTAGTACCACTCCATCGTCTGCAATAGGTCCAACAACAATATCGTAATCATGTACTGGTAACTTATTTTCTCGATCACGATTAGCATCAATAAACAAAAACCACTCCACGGTTGCCTTCTCTGGGAAGATTTTGACTTTTAAATCGTCAGACTGTAGAGCCTTTTCATCTAAGTCATAGATAATCAATGTTGCTTGTCCTCCAAACAATCGCGCTTTCTTTGTTGCCATACGACAAGCGGTTTCTCGCTCTGGAGTAAGATAGAATCCTTTACCAAAGTCCTTGTGATTAAGACTTAACGACAGGTCTATCGTTTCAATATCCATATTTGTACCGTGATAAAGTATCATGCGAGAGTTCCTCCATTCTGGCGACAAATAATAAGCATCTCATCGATGGTATCATCCATTGATTGTAGGTGCAGTACATCATAAAACTCCACTAAAAAAGCGAGTGCTTTATACTGTTGCAAATAGCGAAATGAGGCTTGACGTGTAATAGCAAACCTGCGTGCAAATGCTTGGACTGCACTTGTTATAAATTTGATTTCGTACTTGCTCATATCTATTATTTTGACCTTTGCGGCGCAAAGGTACGATTTTTTTTTGATATGTGCAAGAAATATGCCAAATTTATGAGAAATAGATAGCGAAAGTACAACCATATTTCATAGCACCTACCGTTTGTATACCCTTAGTATACCTTTGGTATAGGAAAAGCGACTTGCAAATTTCGCGACCTGAAGGAGTGCGACGGAACGCACTCCGAGTATTGTGCCCGAACTATCCCCGTAGTGAGGAAGTAGCACAATACATAGAACAAAACAAGGAGATCTGTGGGAGTTCTCTGGGCTTTTGGTGGCTTTCTATAAACGTGTCTCTATAATAATGCTGCAAAAATCTTCGGCACGGAAGGGGTTTTGTGCCGAAGATTTGTAAATGTTGCTATAGAAAGACACTTAAAGCAAGCGGAAGGTATTGATTACCAACGCCTCCCGCTTAGGTGATTTTTTTTCGTAATTTTTTCTTCGTGCCGAAGATTGTGCCGAAAGAAGTTAATGTTATGTCATATATCCATACGTAATAGTGGAATAAAATTTTACTATTTGTTATGTTTTAGTATATATTTATGTAATTCGGTATTATTTTCCTTATAATAAGATGGATCTATGGATTTTACTTTTAACCACATTTCTTTGGCTTCTACATATTTTCCCTGCAACGAATAAAACTCTCCTTTTGAATCATAATAATTGGGATCATTTGGTTCCAATTCAATAGCATCATTGATTACTTCATGAGCTTTATCTAATTGAACACTCCAGCCATATCTACCGAGTGCAAAGTTATATGCAATTTCATTCATCCCATCTGGATAAGGAACTTTATCCTGACAGTACAAGATGAATTTTCGATACATGTCTAATTTTTTTTCTCTTCCTTTTCCATCTCTCCAAGCTATAGCTATATTGTGATATGCAGGTCCATATTCACGACATCTGTACCACCAATCAACGGCCTTAGCATAATCTTTCTCTACGCCATATCCATTCCAATGCATAACTCCTAATGCATAATAAGCACTATTGAACTCTTGTTTCGAGGCACGTAAAAAATATTCATATGCTTTGTGATAATCAGAATCCAATCCATTACCAGAATAATACATCCAACCTATCTCATAAATAGCTTTCACATCCTCTTGTTCTGCTGCACGCGAAAACCAATAAAATGCAGTCGGAAAGTCAACAGAAACTCCTTCCCCATTTTTGTATACATATCCAAGATTGCGTTGTGCATGCACATGTCCTTGATTTGCTGCTTTTTTGTACCAAAAAATTGCACTTATCATATCTTTTTTACAACCTTTTCCTTCTTGATACATGGTTGCTATGTTATTTTGACAATCTCGATCGCCATTTTCAGCGCCTTGTTTGTACCAATATAAGGCTTTAGAAAAATCTTGATTTGTACCATAACCATAGTAAAAACATAATCCTACATAAAAATATGCATTTACATATCCAGACTTAGCATCATTGATAAAAATATCAAAGTAATAAGCAAGTTCCGTTTGTGCATCATTCCAATCTTTATTTGCCGCTCTTTTAGTGTAATCAAATCCAGTGTCTATGTCTTTATTTACTCCTATCCCATGTCCATAGCAAAATCCTAAAGAATATAAAGCATATGGATCTTCTTTGTCCGCTGCTTTTTGGAACCAATATATTGATGCTGACATGTTTTTCTGTGTGCCACGACCAAAATATAAGCAATCAGCCCAACCTGTCATGCCATGAATATCCCCCAATTTTGCAGATATTTCATACCAATATGCCGCTTTGTTTAAATCTTTATTCGTGCAATCTCCATAATAATAGCAATTTGCTAGAATTCGTTCATAGAATCCAGTAAAATATTTTTTAGATTCCGCAGCTTTTTTTATATAGTCAAATGTAAGACCATCCAAACCATTTGGGCAACATTCTTCTGAAAAACCATTATCAATTACTAGCAGGTTTCCTTCTATTGATATTTTTCCTAATTTTTGAATAGCGCTCTGTCCTAACAACAATGGGGCGCGCTGACCTTCAATTATAGAAGCTTCGACATCATTCAAGTGCAGACCTCCGATTTCTATATCTTTAAGAATGATTTTTAAATGTTCTACTTCACTGCCATCTGCAACAATAGAAGTACCTACACCAACTATATCTTCTTTCGATATATAGTTATTATCTAACAAATACTCCGCCATAGATTCTGAAAGGCATACAGTAGCAGCCCCTGTATCAAAAATAAATTTCATTTTGGCACCATTCACAAGACATGGTATCTTATAAACACCTCCGTCTTTCTCCATTATGATAGTAACTTCAGCGGAGAGGGTTATGGAGACGAAAAATAAAAGAAATAGAAGTAATCGTTTCATGATATATTGATATTTGTTATGCCTTCAAACATGTGATATTTCTTTTGTAGTGATTGAACATAATCACGTACTAACTCAGCTCTAGGACTATCGGATTTTAGTATCTTTGCTAATTCCATTTCAAATAGTAAAGGAAGTCCGGGAGATGCGTCATATGCTACAACATTAGGAGTTAACAATAGCCAATATATAGGACACATTTTATTAAGATAACTATTTGGGGTGATAGTTTCCTCTATAAATATCTCCTTATGATTGTGCCAAAACTTTTGGCTAAACACAATCGCTTTTAATGAATGTGCTATAGAAATCATAGGTTCCTCTTCCGTTGGTTTTATGTTCGTAAGTAAGAGCCTTACTTCAGATTCATTTTCCCAAGATTTATCTTTAAGAAAAAATATATTGTTTTTATTTTGTTTGAGAAATTCATTCGCAGTATCTTGAGGTTGGTAAGGTTGGTAATTTGTTTCGTAATGAACTTCTTGTAGTTCTATATTGTCTCCAAATAGTTTCTGATTTTCTTCTATAAGTTTTGCTTTATCAAAACATAAACATACCCCAGACACATTACCTGCATAGTGAGCCCACATACTGGGATTACAACAACCAGGAATTAATTTGTAGCATATATCCTTATATTGATATAGTGTGTGTTGAGAGAAACAAGCAATAGAACATTCTCTTTCAATATATTCTTTGTACTTAACCATTTCCAATGGATTTCTTACTTGAATATATGCATTATAATCTATCTCATTTAAATCATTAAGTTTTCCTAATCGAGATGTCTTAAGTTGCAAGGAGTTGATTATCTTAAAGAAACTCTCTGCCTTGGTATAGTGAAATAACCAATTATCATTTACTTCGATACAATTGCCTCCTGGCAAAAGTTGGGATTTTAGAATAGGTATATTCAATTCTGGTTTCATAATTCAAATAAGAATGACGCTGATTATAAAATAATTGTCGCAAAGTTAGTGAATAATTTTGGTTAAAAAAATAAAAGCGTGAACTTTCGTTCGCGTCATTCGAGTTCCTGAGGTCTTCGACTACCTTTAACATTCAAAATCTGCACAAAAGCTCACGCCAAAAGCGTGAGCGTTCATAGGCTTGTGCTTGAATGTTAAATAGTTTCTAAAGTTGTCGAAGTTTCAGAAACTCAAGTTTGGCTTATAACGCTATATTAAATATGTCGGGCAACGGTATCGTTGCGGAATTAACTATAAACTATGAGTGATGAGTTATAAGTGATTTTAGGGGGTTAGTATTGTTTGGTTATTTATTTCCAATTCATGCCATCGTCAAATGGCGGCGTTGGAGGGCGGTGAGTACACTTTCGGAGGCGATGGGGTTTAGACCACGGAAAGTGGTACGGCTCTTTAAATCGGCAAGCGACATAGAGAGCAACAATTTGGCAATGCACTCATCTGCAAACGAGTTACTTACCACATTTACTCCAGTAAAGTCGAGCACAACGCGATCGTTCTGCTCTATCATAGGCAACAAATCCTCACGCACACGCTTACCCAATGGGCGTGTACCTAAATTCTCTCCGTATTCCTTAAAACTGAATGTTACCATAACTCTTCTAATTCGTTGTCGTTTAAGA
>JBGVMY010000015.1:0-56992 GCA_045124995.1 Paludibacteraceae bacterium
CTTTTGATTTTCTGCTCGTATCTTTTTGATTGTCAGTTGGTCACAGAGCTCGCTATGCTCCCTCCCTCCGCACAAAAATCTACTAAGCATAAATCTCAAAATCTCTATAAAGCAATTTATAGAAGTGCCCTTACTTCCTGCCTTTAGCATGAAGTCGCGCCAAAGTTTTTCTAAGTCCTTCGGAATTGTTAAATGTCCTTCGGAATTTGCTGGTTCTTCGAACTATTTCGATGTCCTTCGGACTGTTTTTATTCCACGAAACCTGCTGCTATATTCTCCGAAAAGTCATGGTTTTTGCTCCGCTATTCTTTGAATAGCTTTTCCAGTCTGCCTTTGGCATCCTGAGCAAAACACTGCGCGAGGATCATTCTCGCGCAGAAATGACTGTGGAGAATAATCATTGTAAATGCTCATCGTAAAATCATGTTTTGGCCAAGACGCGACAGCGGATTGATGGAGATATACGCAGTATATCGAGCCAAAACCGATAGTTAGTACAGAGTACATTAGATACTACAAGTACATTGAAATAGCTCGGAGAATTAGAAAAATGGTTCGAAGAACATAGAACTAGGTTCGAAGAACTCAGAAAACGGTTCGAAGAGCCCTGAACGATTTTGGCGCTAACCATCAGACGGAGGCTGAGGGAAGATAAGGGGTTAAGACAGGAGCAGCGATGTCGCACATCGGCTGCTGTGGATTAGCCCATTATCTGCGATGCGCTACGAAGTAAGCATCAAGCGCCAAAGTATCCCTTGAGCGCGGCAGGATGTTGATTGCCGCGCAAGTTGTTGGTCTAATTGTTGTTTAAGTTGTTGGATTTATAAGTATCCCTCGATTTTTGTATATTTTTGTAGCTCGGCACGAGCGTATTTTTGTTTAATAAAAAATCTCCCTCGTCTCCCGTTCCACACGTTTACGCACCTTGTTTCACAGTAAAAATTCCCCCATCATTGGCGGATTGGCTCACTTGCTGCCATTTGAGCCCCGTCAGTCCATTTCTACTTGTTTTTTATACTTTTTGACCGTTTACCCCCGTGCCAAACTTTAAAACATCTTAAAATTTGTACTATTTTACCAAATAATCGTACTATTTTGCCAAAATGGAACATAATATTGCCATTATAAAACTTAAGATTCGTATATTAGCAGTACCTTTGCGCGCAATTTCGCCCACACACAATTACATGCGCGATTCTTACGATTTTGTGGCGAAAATTAAGATTATTTTGAGGTTTTTAGGGTATCATTTAACCGACCGATTTTTGGACAAAATTTATTAAAACACAATACATAAATGCAAAGCAATTCAAAAGTAATCGGAGTCGTTGTTTGCATAGTGTGCTGCATTGGCGCGCTATGCATTCTCCCACTGGCAGGATCCAGTGATAACGACCTACAGGGTTGGAACTCATCGCAGATGTACGATGGTTTGATCAACCCCAGCGACAGTGAATTCTTCACTGATGCTGTATTAGAGGAGCGAGCAAATGGCGGATTGGCCAGCACTCCTCATGTCTCTAGCACAGGCAGCCGCATGTTTCACCATTCTAGCGCAAGCACTATGTCCGCACAGGGCATGGGTATGGGTTCTTCGTACGCGGGTGCGTCTGTGCACACTACCTCTTCCGCTGCGATGAGCGGATCAGGCAGTAGTATCTCCCCAATCAGCACCAGCACTGCCTCTGGCAGCAAAGCTGGCTCATCGATGGGCGGAGGTGCTATCTACGCAACCAGCACTAGTGTTTCACCTCGCTCTGGCTCAGCCAGCGGCAGCAGCCTCATCAGCAGCTCAGCGCTATCGGCTCCAACCGCCAGCCGCGCCGCAGCCTCAATGATGTCCGCATCCTCTGCCACATCAGGCAACCCATCTGCCATGTATGCTAGCAACATGTCTAGCAACTACGGCACTGCGTCGTATGGCATGAGTGGCAGTCCAATGGGTATCCGTGGACGCCAAGGAGCTGCTCCTGGTGTAGGTACAGGAGACTTTGCAGCTTGGTTAGAAGAACTTGTTGGAAAGACAGAATTTGGTTGGTTGTATTCTGACTCAAACTATGAATACTTCCTTGTAGAAAAACTGAAAGAGTTATTTGACACAAATGGCGATGGTGTCCTAGACGATTCTGATGATGGACTCCTTATTGGTGGTGTAAAGTACTATTGGGAAGACTTTTTGGCCTGGTGGAATAATCACGATCAAAACGAATATTATCGTGCTCCACTACCTGACGGCGTAGGTGTATTGCTCGTCTTGTCGCTGCTATGCGTATTGTTTACATTCTTGCGTTCTCGCGATAAGAAGATTCTCGAAGAAACAGAGAATACACATTGATACGAAACACGACGTGCGTTTATTGTAACTAAAACAACACCAACAACTTTCGCTCGCATCGTACATAGAGAGAGCGTTCGAGGCGTCAGCCGAGATAAGAACTTCCGCGAGCGACTATCGGAAAAATCTGAATCAAGGTGCTAACGAATAGAACAAACATATTACTTTTGATGCTTGCTATGATGATGGCAAGCGTTATGCCTATGTTGGCAAAGGAGCAATATGTGGATCCTGTATTTGGTGATACCATCGACCGCACTGCAGAAGATTTTGTGACCGTGTCACTGCTTGTGGCAGACCCAGGCGCAGCATCCTACTCTGTCTTTGGGCATGCATGTTTGCGTATGCAATGTTCCGTTTTTGGGTTGGATTATTGTTTTTCGTATGAAAGTGAAGATATTAAGCATCGCATAGGAAAATTTTTATCTGGTAATTTAAAAGTAGGTCTGTTTGCGATACCTTTTGAAGAATATTGTGATTTCTATCGCCCTGAAGGTCGTGGTGTATATGAGTACCGACTAAATCTCCCCGCATGGGCAGAGCAGAACCTTTGGCGAATTTTGGATGAAGGCGTAGCTGAAGGTCATGATTTGGCATATGACTACATGAAGCGCGGTTGCACGATTACCTGTGTGAATTTCCTGCAAAAAGCATTAGGGAATACTAAGATTGTCTATAATGGACTTCCAACAGACATGACCACCCGTGACTATGCGTATGTATATATGAAAGATGCGCCTTGGGTGTGGTTTGCATGGAATTTTATTGCAGGCATAGGCGGCGATAAACTTTTGCGAGGAGAAAAACAATTACTTTTCCCTACGGATTTGGTCAAAGCATGGCAAAATGCTACGATTGATAGCAAGCCTCTTATGGCACAAGAACCTACGATTTTAGTAGAAGGTACACCTCAATGGGACGAACGTTGGTTTACACCAATGTTATTGGCATTGCTTATCCTAAGCTTATCCATTGCTAATCTCTTTTGGAGTAAACCTTATTTCGATTGGCTAATGTTAGCAGCGCAAACAGTAGTAGGAGCGTTTATGATGTATTTGATTTGCTTTTCAGATTTATGCTGTACATCATGGAACTGGCTTATTATTCCGTTCAATATTCTGCCAGCAATCTTCTGGTATTGGCGCAAATATTGGGCACTGCCTTGCGCATGCGCGCTAATAATATGGTGTGGAGTAATGGCTGGCAATATGCTTTGGGGGCATGTTTTGGTAGATTGGTCGCATATTTTGCTGGTACTTGCATGGACATTGGTTCTACTGAAGCAATCCACTCACCAATTACGCACAATAAACGCACTATTACCGCACAATAGACGGACAATAAACGCACAATAAACATAGAATAAACATAGAATTGCTATAACAACATAGACTCATCGGTGTCCTAAAACCGATACACAATATATAAAACCGAATAAAATAACAACAATTATGATACAATTTAACAAAACATTTTTTCAATTCACCAAACGCCTTGCGTTAGTAGTAGTGTTAATCACAAGTGTTAACACAATGTGGGCAGGATCCTCGACATGGTTCGAAAAAGTACAAGTCAAAACGAATCAAGGAACTGCAACTGGACTAGTTTATATCAGCCAATCAGAGGAAACAGACGTAACATACCCCAACACAACCACTTCAGAGACAACTATTAGTTCTTGGGGATGGTGGGCTAGCGCTGTAACTGTTTATCTTTATGCGAATGAAAATGGTGTAGAAAATGCTATTTGGGGAGGATGGTATGATAGCAATAATACTCTTCTTGGCTCTGGAGATGCCAATACATCAGTTTCAGTTACTCCGACGAAAGAGGATAATCGTAATCCTGCCGTCGGCAATTTTGTTTATACGGCAAAGTGGGTAAAACCCCAAGTCACTGGAGACCCCGTTACTATAAGTTTAGGTACCATCACTGCCAAAACAGATGATATAACCCCTCAAAGCGCTTCATATTCAATTGAAGAATATACTAAAGTAGAACACTTTAAGGTAGATCCTACCACGAATAATAATTTTACTATTACATTAGATAACGTTACTGAAGCAACTGCCGATTTGACAGGTACCGCCACTATATCTATAGATTATACTCCAACTGGCATACATGGTACTAAAACAGGCACTTCATATCTTGCAAGTACGTTGTACAATGGCGACTATACAGAATCCAACTCCGATGTTTTCAAACCAATCTATTTCAATATTACGGAAGATTATACCCCAAATTTTGAGGTCGTACATAACAGACCCACAAATGCGTACTCTATAGGAACTACCAATGTCGGTGGCGATCTTACATCAACTATAAAAAGTAGTGAAGTTCATACTAAAAACTATGCTGCTAGTGCTGAAAAGTATACAGGTGCTGGACAACAACAAAATAGAAATAAGTGGTACGCATACATTGAAGGAGAAGAAACTGGATATGAAGGATTATTTACTATCACAGCTGGTGCAGATTCTGAAACACCTACCATTCAATTTAACGCTGACGCTACTAAGTTCTCCTTGAATACAGGTGAGAGCAAAACCTTAACCGCAGAGTTGAAAATAGAATGTACCTACTATGATGAAAGCAACCCTGCCGTTGCTGTATCAATGGCAGAACCAAAAACGGTTTATTTATCAGCGACAGTAACGCAAAGTAATGAAGCCACACTGCTTTATGGTACGTTGGACTCCCCTATTGATACACATGAGTTTGGTTCACAACAAATAGGTGCAGATGCTAAAACATCAATTCCTATAGTAGCATTAAACATAGAAAACCTAGGGATTCAGACTGTTTCAGAAGGTTATTTTGAGGCAGTACTGAATGGTAGTAATATAGAGATATCCATCAAAAAAGATCCCTCAATATCTTGCGGCGAGATCTCATCAACCATAACTATCATAGGTACCAGTGCTTTGGATCATACGACTCCAATATCTGCTTCATTGACAGTTAAAGCTGATATGTATCTCGGACAACCAACTGTCACTTCCGCTGGAGGTGATCGTACTATCACTTTCCAATGGGATGCTGTCTTTGGTGCTACTAAATACAATGTGTATTCTTCTGCAGATGCAGCAGCAGCCCCTATTGCATCAACCACAGACAATAAATATGTAGAAACGCTCGAAAACTCTAAATCAAAAACATATTGGTTTACAGCTCAGAATGATGAGGGATGTGAATCAAAAAAGTTTGGTCCAGTAACTGAAACCGCTGAGTTATCTCTTATTACACAAAAAAATGCTAATGCAACTGGACTTAAAACTGGTACAGAACATACAGGAACTGGATTCCCATGGCGTGAAGTTCGCGACATAGATGTATCGGCTGCATTTGATGCAACAGGCGCTCCTATCTTTGACGAATTGCATATCTTTGCGTTGTCACAGGGAACAACAATTACTGCATTAGAGACTCCTTGCTTAAAATATATCAAAGATGTCGCACAAAATGGCTACACCAAATCAGGAAGTGATATTATCGAAAAGAAAAGCAATACCTCAAAAAATAGTATTTATAAATTTGATAATATTACTTCCAATAAAAAGATTTATATCACTGGCTATCGTCCATATGCTACTACAGGTACCCAAGATGATGAAGGTGTAATGTATTTCAAAGGCAGTAACGTCGCATTAGACCTCTATTTGGATAATTGTGAGATATACGCGCAAGATAAGAATGGAGAAACTATCACTATTACAGAAGCGAGTGGTGAAGGTGTCTTTGCAAAAGGTAGTGGTTCTGTGTTCATTTTCCAATCTACAGCGACAAATGCTTTGTTCCCATTCAATGTTAAAATCCACTTGAGAGGTAGTAATATTTTAGATGCGGCTGCAGGAACATCGACTAAAATTAAAAAAGACGACTGGGATGACAACAAGGTTACTCATTATTGTTCGCCTATTAGTGTATTGCCATCTAGTACTTCCGATATGGTATCTATAACTATTGATGATATATGGACTTCTGAAGGGAATGTAAATGGTAGTTTAAGTTTAATAGAAAGTGGTAATGATACCAACATTCCATTTGCGTCAATTGATTTAGGAATTGATAACACCACATTATCTATTAATGGAGGACAAATCACATTATTGAGTAATGCGGCTTCTTATACAACAACAACATATACGTTGTCAAACAGTGAAGGTACAATGACCATTGATGTATATGGTTTGGGAACGACCAATAAAAATGACGCTATCAATAGCACGTTAAATGATGTAAATAAGATTGAATTATTAGATGGTAGTTTCAATGGTGAGACTCCTGCAGCATTCTATGCTACTACTTTAGCTATCGATGGCGGTACATACAATACATGTGTAAAACACATCAAAGAAGGAACAGAGCAAATAGATTTGTACAATTCAGATAATAAAAAATTAAAGTTATTTACCATTTCGAATCCTGATAAAAAATATTGGGATACGATGTCAAATGGAATTGCTAATCTAACCTCTATATTCCCTACTATGGTAGATGACTTATTCCCAAAAGCAGGTGTAAATATTTCAAACACATTATCTAGCTCAGGCTCATATCACTATCCATTAAGTATGTATTATCAAGGATTTGTATATGGACATGAGAGTTTAACCCCTAAAGACAATCAAATTCATTTATACCTCCCTGAACTGAGTTGCGAAGATATTCATCACGCTTGGCAAATTTGTGCTCCAAATTTCTACATGGATATTGCTGCACTCGGACGTGAATATGCTATTGGTGGAGGCGAGAACGTAATTAACGTATGTCCCGAACACCCTGCGCATAAATATACGACAGACTATTTCCTCTATATGGAAGCAGATCAATTTGTGGAAGGTGCTATGGGAACCACTTATTTTACTCCTATGAATTTAGGATATGGCGACATCGTGATTGGTGCTAAAAATGACAAGTTGTACTCGTCAGTTTCTACTCAAGACACTTATACTATCAATAAAAAAGTATATATGCTTATGCCTATTGAAGCTGCCAAATGGACATTGTTTACACCTCCATTTGATGTGGCAAATGTATATGTAATTGAGTCGTATCCAGAAAATCAATTAATCAAAGATTACGGAGGTAAACGTGGTAAGATTCCAACTCAATATGTAACACCAGCTCGTCAAGCGCAAGCAAGTCGTATTATGGATTTGTATGCAATGTGGTATTTCGAAGGAAAAGGACTTGCCACTATGTCAGATTTCTTTGGAGACGGCACCACAGATGCAAAATATGGAAAGTTCGTGATGGATTGGATAGATTATGAAGCAAACACAAACTATCAACAACAAGCGGAAGGTGATTATACCCCAGTAATTGAAAAACTTATCCACTTTACTGGTAAACAAGGTACTTATCCAGAGGGTAAAAACTGGTTGGATGCGAACTATTATCTCTACAAATCCAAAGGAAATTGGCAATTTGTTAACAATCAATACATTGCGGAGTGGGACACCGTTACCACCGTAGCAAATGGTACAAACGCTATTATGAGCAAAGGGCAAGTTTATGCGATCCAATTCCCATATAATAGTATCAACGGAACACACGATCCATCTACCACATGGGACTACTGGACAGGTAAATATTTGCTCATCGAGAGTACAGCAGGTCCTCATACAATCAATGGTAGCAACTTTGTAACAAGTGCATTGAGTGCACAAAACGTAGCTTCTAATACAGCATCTCTATTTGGTAATAGTACATTTGCAGAAATAGCAGCAACATTGCCTACTAGAGAAGGAACGAACACTACTATGTGGGCATTGGAGAAGAAATCTGCAACTGAAGAGGGTGAACGTGACATCCATGAGATGGTTCAAAAAACTAATACTCCACTTGCACCTACATCTGGAGTATTATTAGCAAACTTCCAAGCTCCTCAAGGAACAATCGCCAAATCAATCAATTATACTACTGGTGAGATTACTTACGAAAAGGTTGACGAACCAGGTACAGGTGACATTGAAACCGGCCTTCCAACCATTGCTGGTGATTTAACCCTCCTAGTTGAATCTACCGAGCAAGGCTTGACCATCACACCTATCAAGGAGCAACATGTGATGCTCTTCGATGCAAATGGTAAGATGATCTTTAGCAAGCACCTCAGCGCTGAGGAGAACGTCACCCTGCCAACTGGCGTATACGTAGTACGCGGCGAGTACGAGCAAGTGAAAGCGATTAAGAAATAATCCCCCTCCAACTCCCCCGAAGGGGAATATAACATAAAAGAACCGCCGAGTGGCGGTTCTTTTATGTTATGTTTAGTGAACGCTACGCTACTGTTTAGTGTTTAGAGACAAAGAAAATGCACTCATTCAGTGCACAAATCAATTAAAAAACTGCACTCATTCAGTGCATTTTTTATATATTTCTTGCATATGTCAAGATTTTGTTGTAACTTTGCAGCGGATTATAATGATTAGCATTATGAGTGCTACCGATTATTTGAATAATGCACAAGCTTGGTTGGCTCAGCAATCTCAAAGAACTATCGATTATCAATGGGAGATTTAGCACCACAACCAAATGCACAAAACCTACGAGAAAAGAAACCGTCTGACGAGATAACGTCGGGCGGTTTTTGTTTTGCGTAAGACAGGGATATTTACAAGATTAGTTGCTACTTTGTGATAACCAAATACCAAAGAAACGATCATATACAGAATATACACCACCCTCCTCGTAGATAAATTCCTTTTCCACAAGTGTCTTAATCACACTACGAATAGTGCTTGCAGCACTCAGATGATGCTTCATTATAAACGCCTGACTGTTCGGCTCTTCTACCTCCCTTTCTATCGCAATCGCTTTGAGGGTTGCTAACTGATTGGAAGTGAAGAGACGACAATAGTTTTGATAGGTATAAGCATTTTCGTTCACCAAAGTTTGAATAACCTCCTGCACCGCAGGAATATCAATCAGTTGAATCTTTGATTCGTATAATCGATTCAAAACCGATTGTACATACCATGTATGTGCATACAAAGTAGTGTATAAAAAATGAAAAGCATCTTCTTTTATTTCCTGATTATTTGCATGAAAGTGCTGGCGGCAAAAGGCAAAATAAACATCTTCTGGTATCGCATCAATATGCATAGTCTGCGCACTTTGGAAAAATGCACGCTTGGCTGATGAAAACATATCCATCATCATATGCTTCTGGCTTCCCGCAAAGATAAAATGTGTGTTACGCAGATGTTGGATATAGCTACGTAAGGTCTCTTCTACTTTGCTATCTGGATAATACTGGATCTGCTGGAACTCATCCAAGGCTACATATACAGGTTTATCAGCATGCTCCATGTAAGTAAAAATCTGTTGCAATGATACTTCAGCTTGTGGTTCTACCAGATTAACTCCTATCTCTGGAACTCCCGTTATAGGATCAGAAGTAAATGAAAAACGCAACGATTGCAGCGCTAGCATAATCTTTTCTCGAATAGATGACGAACCACAATTTCCCACAATAGCTTTGGCTAGGCACTCCACAAATTCGCGCAGACTAGTGGTTTTGTATAAATCAACGTAGATGCAATATGCCTCTTTATCTGGAACGGAAGCAAAAAGATGACTAATCAAACCCGTTTTGCCCATTCTACGAGGACTTATCACTACTACGTTCCGTTCGTTATGAAGGGCAGAATGCAGTTGTAGGGTTTCTTTTTCGCGATCACAAAAGTAGGCTTTTGATGCGTATCCGCTAATTAAAAAGGGATTTTTAGGTACTCGGGTTACCATAATAAAGTATTATTAATTAATTGGTTATCACTATAGCAAAAAAGTTGCCACATACTTTTCGCGATGCAAAGGTACATATATTTTCTCAAATGTGCAAGAAAATAATAAAATTTCGCACGAAAAATGTATTTTTCGTATCATAATCCCTATCAAGGAGCAACAAGTGATGCTCTTCGATGCAGGTGGTAACAAAGAGGTGTCAACAAGTATATAAATCCAAAATAAGAGGCAAAAAAAGGACACCGAAGTCTTATCGATGTCCAAGAGATATCTTATCGTGGTCGCGAAGTGGTCGCGAAGCCTGCGGTTATTTTGCAGTCTCCTCGGCAGCAAGCGCCTTGGCGTAGCAAGCACGACACAATGGCTCGTAGCTCTCGGTTTCGCCCAAGAGGACGCGTTTGTCGCTGCTGACGGTACGGTGGCTGACATACGCCAAATCGCCACAATGCACGCAGATAGCGTGGGTCTTATATACATCATCGGCAATAGCCATCAAGGCAGGCATAGGACCAAAAGGAACACCCTTGAAGTCCATATCCAAGCCGGCACAGATCACACGCACACCGCGGCGTGCCAACTCGTTGGCTACCTCCACGATACCCATATCGAAGAACTGCGCCTCGTCGATGCCCACCACGTCCACATCGCTGGCGAGCAGCAGGATGTTCTGGCTGCTATCTACGGGCGTAGATTGGATGGCGTTGCGGTCGTGGCTCACGACCTCGGCTTCGCTATAGCGCACGTCGATAGCGGGTTTGAAAATCTCTACGCGGAGTTTGGCAAACTGCGCGCGTTTCATACGGCGGATGAGTTCTTCGGTCTTGCCCGAGAACATACTTCCGCAAACTACTTCTATACTGCCCTTGCGGAATTTTGGGCCCTTGGTATCTAATTCACTAAACATACTTTATATTAAAACAACTTTTGGGTGTATTATTTTAACAACAACCTAAACAACTTTATTTCAACAACTACTGCGCGCGCCAACATGCGCTTGCCGGAAGGCTTTTATTCTTGATTTAAATTCGTAAACGTTTTACCGTCAAAAGTGAGTATCTCATTACTGTCCGCATCATAAAAATATAGCAAAAGAGAAAAACAACTTTTGGGTGTATTTTTTAACAACAACTTAAACAACTTGATTTCAACAACTTCTGCGCGCGCCAACATGCGCTTGCCAGAAGGCTTTTATTCTTGATTTAAATTCGTAAACGTTTTACCATCAAAAGTGAGTATCTCATTACTGTCCGCATCATAAAAATACCGCTCAATTTCCATAAATCTCGGAGCAAAATTTACAAGAATACCCGCACGTAATTTTGTTAAACGCATATAATTAAATAGTTGAGCGCGATGCTCACTATTGATTTTACTGACAGCTTTGCATTCTATAATAACATTATCCATAAATACGAAGTCCATTCGATAAGTAGCAGACAGCTCTACACCGCGATACATCGGATGAAACTCTTTTTCCCTTTCAAATGGAATAGATTGATTCTTTAATTCAAATTCCAACCCCTCTTGATATACATACTCATTCAATCCTGGACCTAATTCCTTATGTACATCATGTAGTTTCCCAACCAAATAATACAATATTTCTTTTAGTGCATCTAATTTCATTGTTTCTGCTCCTTGCCGCTCGTGATGTTGGCGAGCGGAATGTTGTTGGTTTTTAAGTTGTTATAGTTGTTGATTTAAAGAAATCGTTGCGTTGTTTTCTTTAACCTTTTACTTCAGATGATGGCCTGATGTCTTGGACCATCATCTGGATGGTGGTGTGGTGGTTGAAGGTGTTTTCGTTTAATTCGTAGCAAATATCTACAGGCAAACCATTGCGCATATGCATTTCCATATCTGCACGACCAAAAGCGATGCCCGTGATGGCATTCATGCGGTCGGTGACGTCCAAGCGCAAATGCTCACGCTCCTTGCCCACTGCACGTGTGTCGCGGTGGTTGATTAGCTGGCGAGAGACAAACAACGGACGTGGATTACCCGGTCCAAAAGGCTCCAAGTGGCGCAGCACATTGTAGAACTGCTTGGTAATATCCCCCAACTGCAACTCCGCCTCGATATGCAAAGTAGGTTGCAGTTGATCCTCGCGGATATGTGAAGCCACAAACGCCTCAAATCGTTCTTGGAACTCAGGCAAATCATTGATATGCATACTCAATCCCGCAGCAAACTTGTGTCCACCGAAGTTAGTAAGCAGGTCGCTGCATGAGTCGATGGCCGTATAGATGTCAAAGCCTCCGACCGAACGTGCCGAGCCCGAGATGATACCATCTTCGCCTGCTGTCAGTACGATCGTTGGGCGGTAATAGGTCTCTGTCAAGCGCGATGCCACGATACCCACCACACCCTTGTGCCAATGCGGTGCATAGACCACAGTAGAACGGCGATTAGCAAACGTAGGGTCTTCTTGCAAGAGCGCCAATGCCTCCTTGGTAGTTTCCGTATCGCAGTCGCGGCGGTCATCGTTGTGCTGATTGACCTCCTCTGCCTGCTGGCGCGCAAAAGCGGGGTCGTCAGTAAGCAGCAATTCCACCGCTGCGCGGCCCGACTTCATACGTCCGCAAGCATTGAGACGTGGACCTATATGATAAACCAGATTAGTCATGGTCAGTTTGCCCGACTCGATCTTCGCTACGTCCATCAACGCTGCCACACCCGTGAAAGGTGCTTTGTTGAGTTGCTGAATACCAAAATGCGCCAAGATACGGTTTTCGCCCGTGAGCGGCACGATATCCGAGGCAATGGACATGGCCAATAACTGCAAGAGTGGCAGTAGAATGGACGCTTCGCTATTGGGTGATGGACGCTTCGCTAATGGGTATTGGACGCCCTCTGGGCTATTGGGTAATGGGTATCGGGTATCGGGTATCGGACGCCCTGAAGGGCTATTGGGTAATGGAGCATTATCTGCCAAATATCTTTGAGTATAGGCCTGGGCCAGTTTGAAACCCACACCACAGCCAGAGAGATCCTTGTATGGGTATGGACAGTCGCTGCGCTTCATGTTGAGTACCGCCACGGCGTTAGGCAGTTCGTCGCCCGGGGTATGGTGGTCGCAGACAATGACATCAATGCCTTTGCTAGCTGCATAAGCGATCTTCTCCACCGCTTTGATACCGCAGTCGAGTGTGATAATCAGATTGCATCCTTGTGCCGCTGCGTAGTCGATGCCCTGGGTAGAGACACCATAGCCCTCGGTGTAGCGGTCGGGGATGTAGTAGTCGATTTCGGGTATTGGACGCTGCGCTATTGGGTATTGGACGCCCTCTGGGCTATTGGAACCATTATCCATTAGCTCGCTCTGCGAGCGTCCCATAGCAGCTCCGCTGCGTCCTTTATCCATTATCCCCTCTAAGAACCGATACATCACCGCTACGGCGGTGGTGCCGTCGACATCATAGTCGCCGTAGATAAGGATCTTCTCGCCTTGAGTAAGCGCCTTGTGCAAGCGCTCAACAGCCTTGTCCATATCCTTCATGAGGAATGGATCGTGCAGTTTGTCCAAGGACGGACGGATGAACTGACGCGCCTCGTCGGCCGTCTGTATGCCACGAACCACCAACATACGTGCCGCAGCCGAACTGATGTTCAGTTCGCGCTCCAACTGCTGTTGCGTCTCTTGCTCGACAGCAGTCAAACACCGTATGTTCCAGTTGTATTGCATGATTTGTTTAGTGAACGCGCCAATGGCGTTACTGTTTAGTGTTTAGTGATTAGCCATTTACCCTCTTTTCGTCCGCCTGTTCGTTGTATAATTCCTGCTTTTTTTAGGACAGACAGCTCGCGTTTGATAGTTATCTCAGATACTTGTACCTTTTGTATCATTTGCGAGATGGTTATTGTATCATCCTTACGGATTAAATCCAATATAAATCGCTATCTATCTGTCAGTTGTTTTGTATCATCTTTTGTATCATTTGCTTCCACTGAAGCATTGAACGCTGCTATTTCGGCAGATAGATTCCGCTGATGAATGCGCAACATCGTATCAACAAAGATATCTTCGTTGTCTTGTTCGCGTGTGTCAATCAAGGCTTGAATATATTCTGCTTTTTGCTCTTTGAGCACCTTTACAGGGATGAGATTGTACTCATTACTCTACTTTTGCGCTGCAAAGTTAGTGAATTATTTTGGATTGAGCAAGATATAAGAAATAAAAATCACTTTTTAGTCAACTATTTTAGGAAATGAATCAACCTTTTTAGGAAATGGGACAACTTTTTTAGGTACTCCAATCTTAACAAAATGCACATTTTGTAATTTGGCGTTCTTAGGTTCATCCTTGGTTCATCCTTGGTTCGTCCTTGGTATTTAGCCCGAGTGAGATAGGGGCGGTACAAGGGAAGGAAATCTTAATAAAAGTACTTTTTGCTACTAATAAGCATTAAGAACTACAAATGAACTATTTCAACTCAAACTCGTCCACGTCTTTCCACAGCGGCAGCACTTCGCGGAAATGGTGGAGTTTGGCGATGTCGAATTCGGCTATCTTGGTGCCTTCTTCGTCGTCGGCGAAAGACACAATCGGCTGTAGGCGGGTATCATACGCCACCGAGTGACCATTGTAGTGCATGCCCATTCCATCCTCGCCCGTGCAGTTGACGGCAGCGATATATGCTTGATTTTCAGTAGCTCGTGCAGCGATCAGCGCGTCCCAATATTGTATGCGTACCTCTGGCCAGTTGGCAACCACGAGGATGAGGTCGTAGTCGTGCCCGCTGCGGTTGCGTGCCCATACAGGGAAGCGCAAGTCGTAGCAAACGAGCAAGAGAATCTTCACACCCTTGTACTCGAAGATATGTCGATGCTGTGCGGGTTGGAAGAAGAGATCTTCGCCGCCATGGGCATATAAGTGGCGTTTGTCTTGTACTTCTATGGACGCTACGCTATTGGGTAATGGACGCTGCGCTAATGGATAATGGATGCTCTTCGAGCCATTGGTTATATGAGAAGGCTTGATCATGAAGCCACGGTTGGTTAGCTTCGCTCGGTTAATGGACGGCGTGCCGCCTATTGGATATTGGACGCCCTGCGGGCTATTGGACGCTACGCTATTGGTCCCCTTATCCATTACCCCATATCCATTACCCGATAGACAAATAAAGGAACTCACAATTGCCACACCACTCTGGTCGGCAGCGGCTTGCAAGCGGCGGATGATGTCGCCGTCCATAGATTCGGCTAACTCAGGATGGTCCGTGCAGAAGCCCGTAGCAAACATCTCAGGCAGTACCGCCACATCGGCTTTGCCAGCCAATGCAGCGATACGTTCTTCCGCAAGGCGCAGATTGGTTTCCTTATCTGCCCATGCTATGGGGTATTGTAATAATGCTATTCGCATTTGTGGTTAATGGACGCTGCGCTAATGGTTAATGGACGCTGCGCTAATGGATAGCCTGCGGCTCTTTAGTCCTGTTATTATTTTTGCTAGTGTATGAATCTTTTGATACATTAAGTCATATTCTTCGCTAGAGATATAATTTAAATCTCTTGCGATTTCAAATTGGCAATCTGTTTCCATCAAGGAACCGAAAGCAATATCTAAAAAATGGCATTGCTCTTTAACTGCAGACCTAGATAAGCCTTCTGCAATATTGGAGGGGACGGAAATCGCGGCTCTCCTAATTTGATTACAGAGAACAAACTTTTCTTCATCAGGAAATTGTTTCGTTGCGTCATATACCATCCGAACAAGTTCCTTAGCCATAATATAGGCATCTAGTTTCTTGTATGAATTATCCATTACCCAATAGACGGTACGCCGTCCTTTATCCCTTAGCAGCAGTATTGCTGCGTCCACTATTAGCAGGTTTGCCGATGGCTTCGCGCATGGTGGTGTCCGCTTGGATGTTTTGCATGCGGTAGTAATCCATGATACCGAGGTTGCCATTGCGGAATGCTTCTGCCATAGCTTGTGGAACAAGTGCCTCTGCCTCAATCACCTTCGCGCGTGCCTCTTGTGCCTTGGCCTTCATCTCTTGTTCGTTGGCAATAGCCATCGCGCGACGCTCCTCAGCCTTGGCTTGGGCGATATTCTTGTCGGCTTGCGCTTGATCCATCTGGAGTTGTGCACCGATGTTCTTACCTACATCAATATCTGCGATATCAATACTGAGAATCTCAAACGCGGTACCCGCATCAAGACCCTTGCTGAGCACGAGTTTGGAGATGCTGTCAGGATTCTCCAGCACCATCTTGTGGCTATCCGAAGAACCGATAGAAGAGACGATACCCTCGCCTACACGAGCGAGAACGGTGTCCTCGCCAGCACCACCGACGAGTTGCTTGATGTTCGCACGTACGGTCACACGAGCCTTGGCAATCAACTGGATACCATCCTTTGCCACAGCGGTCACAGGAGGGGTGTCAATCACGCGAGGGTTCACCGACATCTGCACGGCCTCAAACACATCACGACCCGCGAGGTCGATGGCAGTAGCCATTTGGAAAGTCAATGCCATATTCGCTTTGCTAGCACTCACGAGGGCATGCACTACGCGTTCGATATGTCCGCCTGCGAGGAAGTGCGCCTCGAGTCCGTCGCGCTTCACATCGGTGAGGCCTGCCTTGTGCGCCTCGATGAGGCAGTTGACGATGCGTGTAGGTGGTACCTTACGGATACGCATCAGGAAGAGCTGAATCAATGACACATGTACACCACTCACTACTGCGTTGATCCACAGCATGAAAGGTACATAGTAGAAGAAAATAATCAAAAAGATGGCAAGAAAGCCAATCAATACAACTTGTAAAAGTCCGAGGGTTTCCATATTGTTTTCGTTTAAAGATTAAAGTCTATGAGGTTAGAGGACGCTTCGCTACAGGACGGCTTCGCCTATAGGAGGGAGGTGAGAGGCTGGGTTATTTTTGGAGGTCTTCCATGTGTTTGCCTGGGGATGGCATATCCACGCCGCCTTCGATCTTGGTATCAAGCGCCATCTTATTGAGGGCCTTGCTCTTGAGGAACACCCATATAGCAACGCCACAGAGCACCACACATGCTGCCAATGTCACATGACCCGCCCAAGCCCAAAGGACAGTGAGCTTGAGGTATGCCACCACCACCGCAGCAACCAAACTGGCTATTCCGCAAATACCAGCAAAGCCAAAACCAGGCAAGAGAAACATCTCAGCCAACAACAGTCCTATGCCAAAAAGGATAAGAATGATCGTAAGAATAAGAAATGTTGTCATACTATTTTAGGTTAAAGGTGAGAGGTTAGAGGTGAGAGGCAAGGAGTATGCGGCTTCGCCGCTACATGCCTTTTACCTATTCGCCTTTCGCCTCGGTTAATTAAACACGGTGCAAAGGTACAAAAATTAAATGAAATATGCAAGGAGAACAGAAAAAAAATGGAAACTATATACGAGTTGGCACTGATTTTATTCTTAACGACAATTAGCGGCAATTCGAGGGATAATCTTTTTTTGGGAAACAAAAATACGGCTTCGCCTACAAAAATATACACAAATCTAGAAACATTTTTCTCTTGCGGGTTGAAAGAGCGATACCGCTTATGCGAGCCTGCTATCTTAAGCAAATGCTAGGTGTCAATAGGGATATAAAAACAAAAAAATAAAAACTTTACTTTATATAAGTAATCAAAAAAAGCGCAAAAATAAATTTGCACATGTAAAATAAAAGCAGTATCTTTGCCGCCGTTTTGGACCTGTTTGGGTGATTGGAGAGCTAAATCAACAACAATAACAACAATAAAATCCAACAACATTCCGCGGCAAGGATAACACCATCTAGGTTCAGAGCATATTACAATTTTATAGAACGGACAAAACTACACCTTATATATATAATGAGCAAAAATTTGATGATTGTAGAGTCTCCTAGCAAAGGTAAGACTATCGCAAAATACTTGGACAAGAGTTTTCGTGTGATGTCATCACAAGGTCATATTCGTGACATTGAGGGCATCGGTAAGAATAGCATCGGTATTGATTTTAACAACCAATACACCCCTAACTACACCATTGATGCCAACAAAGCACAATTGGTGAAATCGCTGCGCGAAGAAGCTGCCAAAGCCGATATGGTATGGTTGGCATGCGACCCTGACCGCGAGGGAGAAGCTATTGCATGGCACTTGAAAGAGGTACTGGAGTTGGACGACAAGCACTCGTGCCGTGTAACATTCGAGGACTTTACCAAGGATACTGTATTGGAGTCGATCCAACATCCCCGCCAAATAGATTATGATCTGGTGAATGCGCAGCAAGCACGCCGCGTACTGGATCGTATTGTGGGTTTTGAGCTCTCGCCTGTATTGTGGAAAAAGGTAACTACCGGACTCAGTGCCGGTCGCGTACAATCGGTGGTAGTGCGATTGGTGGTAGAGCGCGAACGCGAGATTGAGGAGTTTGTTCCGACCGCATATTACCGCGTGACAGCCACCTTCACCTCAAAAACACAAAGCGGAGAGGAGGCTCGTTTCAAGACCGAATTAAACCATCGTTTCAGCACCAAGGAAGAGGCCTTGGCATTCTTGGAGCGATGCAAGGGAGCTAGTTTTAGTTTGTCGTCTATCACACATAAGTTGGGTCACCGCGCTCCAGCACCACCATTCACCACCTCGACCTTACAACAAGAAGCAGTGCGTAAGTTGCATTTCTCGGTATCAAAGACCATGCGTTTGGCACAATCGCTCTATGAGGCAGGACACATCACCTATATGCGTACCGACTCGGTGAACCTGAGTGCACTGGCCATCAATACAGCCAAGACCGCTATCGTGGAAGAATATGGTGAGGCATACCACAAGGCACGTCAATATCAGACCAAGTCCAAGGGTGCGCAAGAGGCACACGAGGCTATTCGTCCATCATACATGGGACAAGAGACAGCGGGTGCCAACAACGACGAACGCAAGCTATACGACCTGATCCGCAAACGCGCCATCGCCTCACAAATGGCTGATGCACAGACCGATACTACACGTATTGAAGTATGCATGGGCGGCAGCGAATACATGTGGATCGCGACACACGAGGTAGTGACCTTTGATGGTTTTATGCGTGTATATACCCAATCGGCAGACGAAGATGTAGTGAATGGCGAGACCCAAGCTGCGATTGCGCAATTGCAGGAAAACACCGCATGCGGACTGGTGAGTGCTGTGGCACAAGAATCGTTGACCAAAGCACCTGTGCGCTATCACGAGGGTTCGCTGGTAAAGAAGATGGAGGAGCTGGGTATTGGCCGTCCATCCACCTATATGTCAACGATTGACACGATCCAATCGCGCAAGTATGTGGAGCGCAGCAACATTGAGGGCGTGAAGCATAGCTATAATATCCTGACCCTGCAGCATGGAAAGATTAGCGACAAGCAGAAAAGCGAGGTCATCGGTGCAGACACGGGCAAACTGATACCTACCGATCTGGGACGTATCACCAACGACTTTTTGGTAGAACATTTCCCTGCGATCATGAGTTATGACTTCACTGCCAAGGAGGAGGAGAACTTCGACGCTATCGCAGCAGGCCATGCCGACTGGGTAAGCAATGTGGATTCCTTCTACCACACGTTCCACCCAATGATTCAACAAGTACCATCGGGTAAGGTAGCTGCGCGCTATATTGGCAAAGACCCAGAGAGTGGCGAACCCGTCTTGGCACGTATCAGCAAGAATGGTCCATGCGTGCAGTGGGGTGATAGCGATACCGAGAAACCTAAGTTTGCTTCGCTGCAAAAAGGTCAGAGTATCTTCACCATCACATTGGAAGAGGCATTAGAGCTCTTCCGCACCGCCTTCCCATACACATTGGGCACATGGGAAGAGAAGGAGATTGTAGTAGGCGAAGGAAAATATGGTCCGTACCTGCGCTACGATAATGCGTTTATCAGTATTCCTAAGCATATTGATGCGCACCATATCACGATGGAACAAGCTATTGAAATGATTGGCCACCACCATCAGCAACAGTTGCCACTACACACATGGGGCGATATCCAAGTGCTAAACGGACGCTATGGTGCATACATCAAGACACCTAATGGCAACTATAAGATTCCACGCCAAGTGAAGGTGGCAGAGATGACAGAGCAGCAATGTCGCGATATCATTGCCAATAGTGAGCCCTCTGGTAGCGCCAAAAAGACAATAACCAAGAAGAGCAAATAATCCATCAACTTGACAAGTGATAGACTGGTAGATATTATCTTGCCTTTGGCTATCGCGGATGTGTACACATACCTTATCCCAGAAGCCATGCCCTACCCGCAGATAGGAATGCGGGTATTGGTGCCACTGGGCAAAAAGCATATCATCGGTATCGTCTATCGCCAGCATGAGGGCGAGATGCCTCAGCACATCAAGGTGCGAGAGGTACTGCAAGTGATTGATGACCAAGCCATTGTCACAACCGAACAACTGCGGTTGTGGGAGTGGCTTTCGCAATATTATATGTGCAGCATGGGCGAAGTACTGGCCGCAGCATTACCTTCCGAAATCATCGATGACAACTATAGCGCAGCCACCACACAGTATATATCGCTAGCGCCTGCTTACTTGGCAAAAGAGGCACAAGAGGCACTCGTAAAATCGCTGCAGCGCGCCAAAAAACAGGCGCAATTGGTGGAGGAGTTTTTGCGGATATCGGGTAACGGGTATCGGGTGGAAAGGCGAGTATTGCTGGAGGCGAGCGGCGTAAGCGGAGCGATATTGCGCATATTGATTGACAAAGGAATCTTCCTCGAAGAAGAGCAGGTCGTCTCGCGTCTGCGCCAATACACGGGCACTACACAGATGGCCCATGCGCTGGATGAGCAACAGCGCAACGCAATCGCTCAGATACATGAGACATGGAAAGAGAAGACGGTTACCCTACTGCATGGCGTGACATCAAGCGGCAAGACCGAGGTGTATATCCACCTGATTGAAGAGGTGCTACGCGGGGGGAAACAAGTACTCTATTTGGTACCAGAGATTGCATTGACGACCCAACTCACCGAGCGGTTGCAAGCCGTGTTTGGACAACAATTGGTGGTGTATCACTCGCGCTTTAGCAATGCGGAGCGAGTAGAGATATATCATGAGGTGAGAGGTGAAGAGCCCCCCAAAACGCAAGCATTTTCGGGGGCCCCGCTGAGGTTAGAGGTGAGAGGTAAGGTGATATTAGGAGCACGATCGGCGATATTCTTGCCATTTCAAGACCTAGGACTGATCATCGTGGACGAAGAGCACGAACCAAGCTACAAGCAGCAAGACCCTGCGCCACGCTATCATGCACGATCGGCAGCCATCATGATGGCAGGATGGTATGGTGCGAAAGTGTTATTGGGCACCGCTACCCCATCGGTGGAGAGTTATTACAACGCTGTGACAGGCAAATATGGACTGGTGGAGATGACGGAGCGCTATAAGGGTTTGCAGTTGCCCCGTATCACGATGGTGGATCTGCAGCGCCAATACCACCGAAAAGAGATGTATGGCCATTTTGCCGATCCGGTGGTGTTTCGTATCCGCGAAGAGATCGCTAGAGGCAAACAGGTGATATTGTTTCAAAACAGACGAGGCTATGCGCCTTACCTGCAATGTACACATTGTGGCGAAGTACCGAAGTGCCCCAATTGCGATGTGAGCATGACCTATCACAAAGGCAACAACACGCTGGTTTGCCACTGCTGCGGACATAGCATGCAAGCACCACTATTATGCCCTAAATGCCAGAACGAGTACAAAGCACAAGGATTTGGTACTGAGCGACTTGAAGAAGAGATACAGACATTATTCCCTAGCGCACGAGTAGCGCGTATGGACCTAGATACCACCCGCAAAAAAGATGGGCATCAGCAGATTATTGATCAGTTTGCTCGACACGAAGTGGATATACTGATTGGCACACAGATGGTGACCAAAGGACTGCACTTTGATGGAGTAAGTTTGGTGGTTGTACTGCAAGCCGACTCGCTATTGAACCAACCCGATTTCCGCAGTTATGAACATGGTTTCCAGATGCTGGAGCAGGTTAGCGGTCGTGCAGGCAGAACAGGGGCACAGGGCGAAGTAATGATTCAGACATTCGACCCTAAAAATCCCATGTTTGAGTACTTGAAAAACCATGACTATCAATCGCTGTACACCCAGCAAGTCGAGGAACGAAAAATATTCAATTTTCCACCATTTCATCGGATGATTGTACTCACGCTCAAGCACCGCGATAGTGCACGATTGACAGCAGCTAGCGAGATGCTGCAAGCACAGATGCAAAGTGTGTTTGGTCAGCGCGTATCGGGTGTGATCGTGCCTAGCGTGGCACGCCTACAGAACATGCACGTGCGACAAATACGACTGATGGTAGAGGTAGGCGCCAATGTGGCCAAAGCCAAACATCTGCTGAGAGAGCAGATACGCACAGTGCAGCAACAAGCGGCATGCAAAGGAACCGTGATCTATGCAGATGTAGACCCTATGTAGGCGGCGCAAGCGCCCCTATAGGTGAGAGGTGAGAGGTTAGAGGTTGAAGTATTGCTGGTAGTTTTCCAAGAATTTTTGTACCGCTTCGGGCAGTGGGCCATAGTATTCGCCACCTGATGCATTGGCGTGTCCGCCACCGCCAAAAATATCCTTGGCAAATATGTTGACAGGACGGTCACCCTGGCTACGAAGCGAGATCTTGATCTTGGTCTTGCTGCCATTAGCCAATGCCACCTCAGTAGGATTGACCTTGTCCTCGCGCATGAAACATGAATAATGAATATCCTTGATTTGCAGCGGCAGATTCACAATACCCTCGGCGTCTCCCGATTGGAAATTGAAACGATACAACTCTTTTCTGCTCAGGTAGATAAGCGCTGTATGGTACTCAGGAAATATCTTCATCTTTTGGTATAGGCAATAGCCCATCAAACGCATACGATCGGCAGAATAAGCATTGAAGACGCGGTTGTAGATCGCGTCCTTGTTCACGCCTAATGCCACCAATTCGCTGACAATCTGATACATCTCAGGGTAGTTGGAGTTGAAGGAGAAATTACCTGTATCGGTCATCATGCCCGTGTAGATACAAGTGGCGATATCCTCGGATATGGGACATTGGATGCCCTGCGGGCTATTGGATATAGGATATAGGCTAGTGATTAAGCGATAGACCAACTCGCAAGTGGAAGGACAAGCTGGGTATGACAGGGTGAGATCAGGAAAAGACGATGGATGAAGATGGTGATCAATCATCATCTTTTTGCAGGAGAGTGATAGGAGTTTGTCGCCCAACGAACCAATGCGTTTAGGTTCGTTGAAATCGGTACAAATCACCAAATCGGCTTGCTCCAAAATGGCGTCAGCCTCCGCACGCTGCGTCTCATAGATGATATCCTCGTTGGCCAAAGGGAGCCAAGCCAAGAAATCGGGGAAGGAGTTCGGCACAATCACAGCCACCTGCTTGCCCAGCGACTCCAAGAAATGGCGCATTGCCAAAGACGATCCCATGGCATCGCCATCAGGCGACATGTGGGTGAGAATAACGACGTGGGTTGACTGGTTGATGAGTTCGCTCGCGGCAGCAATCTCCGCAGCTGAAAAGATAGGCGTACGTGTTGTCATTGGTCTTTTCCATTAAATCCGCCGCAAAATTACCACTTTTTTTGCATATATCAAAATTTTTTTGTACTTTTGCGCGCTATTTTGTAGCATCTCCTTTTCAAGGAGAATCAACGCAGATATATTTAACAGATAAAAGATAAAAAATCAATGAAAAAAGTAATTCTATCGATCGTTTTGTTAGCGGGTGCCATGATGGGTCTCGCGCAGGAGGACAAAGTATTGTTGACCATCAACGGCGAGCCAGTGATGGCATCGGAGTTCCTGTACATCTATGAGAAAAATAACCAAGACAGCAGTCTAGAAAAGAAAAGCATGCAGGAGTATCTAGACCTGTTTATCAACTTTAAGCTGAAAGTGACAGAGGCCATCGCACAAGGCGTGGATACCACTGAGGCATTCAAGAAAGAGTTGGCTGGCTATCGTGCACAGGCTACGCCAAAGTATATGCAAGACAACGAGGCTATTGATAGTCTGGTAGCTATGAGCTATCACCGCATGGCAAATGTGCGTCGCGCTGCGCATATCGCTATCCAATGCCCATTGGATGCAGACTCTGCTACCTTGGCCGCTGCTGAGGCTAAGATCAACTTGGCTCGCGAGCGCGTGACTACAGGTGTAGCGAAGAAAGTGAAGAAAGGCCGCAAATGGGTGACCGTGCAAGAGCCAGAGGCATTTGCAGATGTAGCACGCGAGATGACAGAAGATCCTCAAGGCAAAGAGAATGGCGGCGAATTGGGTTGGATCCAAGTATTCCGCTTCGTATATCCATTTGAGGAGGCCGTGTATAACACCCCAGTGGGCGAAGTGACAGAGGTATTCCGTTCGCCATATGGTTTGCATATCGCATTGGTAGAAGAGGAGCGCGCATTTGAGGAAGTGCATGCTGCACATATCATGAAGATGATGCCTCGCGATTCGGAAGAGACCGCAATGGACGTGAAGAGACAAATTGATAGTCTATATCAAGTAGTGATGGCAGGTGCGGACTTTGCCGAGGTAGCTACTGCCAACTCGGACGACAAAGGTTCGGCACGCAAAGGTGGCGACCTGGGCTGGTTTGGTCGCGGTATGATGGTACAGCCATTTGAGAACATCACCTTTGGCATGAATGAGGGCGAAATGAGCGAGCCATTCCCTACCCGTTTCGGCTGGCACTTTGTGAAGCTGTATGGCAAACGTGGTATTCAGCCACTGGACAGCATGCGCAACCAAGTGCTCACACAAGTAAAACGCGACGTACGTATGAAAGAAGCAGACAAGAGCTTTATCAATAAAGTGCGCGCTGAGTATAACCTGCCAGCAGAGATGAGCGATGCAGATGTGAAAGCATACGCAGAGGCACATTTGGAGGAGAAACATGCAGACTTGCGCAACTTGGTACGCGAGTACCATGATGGTATCTTGCTCTTTGACGTATCACTGCGCGAGGTATGGGACAAAGCCAACAAAGATACCGAGGGATTGGCAGCATACTTCAAAGCCAACAAGAAAAACTATACTTGGGATGAGCCACACTTTAAGGGCTATATCATCCAAGCTAAAGATATGGCATCTGCTAAAGCGGCCAAACAAATCGTCAAGAATGCAAATCCAGATTCAGTGATGAGCTATCTCAACCAACGCGTGAACATTGATAGCGTAACCTACGTAAAGGTACAACGCGGTCTCTGGACAGCAGGCAAGAGCGCCATGGTGGACAAATATGCATTCGGCAACAAAGAGGCAGAATTTACCCCTAGCGAAGAGTTTCCAGTAGTAATCCCTGTGGGCAAAATCATCAAAGCGCCACAAGAGTATATGGACGTACGTGGACAAGTGACCACCGACTACCAAGACCACTTGGAAAAACTATGGGTGGCTACACTGCGTGAGAAATACCCTGTGGTAGTGAACGAAGAGGTGTTGGAGAGTTTGTAGGTGAAAGGTGAGAGGTTAGAGGTGAAAGGTTGGAAAGGCATAGCGATTGTAGTGGCACTGGTACTGGCAAATGTATTGGTGCACCACTGCGTAATGCGTTGGGATATGACAGATGACCAACGCTATAGCATTGCGCCTGCCACCAAAGCCCTATTGCAAGAGCTGGATGCCCCACTGGATGTGACCATTTTGCTTGATGGCGAACTGAATGCTGGTTTCACACGTCTGCAACGCGCCACCATAGAAATGATCGAGGAGTTTGAGGCTGTGGGTAATCGGGAAGCGGGTATCGAGTATCGAGTATCGGTGGAGAATATCCCACAAGGTATTCCACCAACCGTGATTCACGAGCGCACCCACAAAGGGCAAACAGCACAAACCACCATCTATCCTTATGCATTGCTCCGCTACCAAGGCAAGACCGCCGTGGTGGAGTTGCTGCGGAATAACCGCGGACTGAGTGGCGAAGAAAATCTGAACCATAGCATCGAGAACCTAGAGTTTGCCTTCGTAGAGGCAATACATACCTTGACACGCAACAGCGTAGAGAAGATCGCCTTTTTGGAGGGACATGGCGAACTGGATGAACGCGATGTGTATGACCTGAGTCAGGTCTTGTCGCGCTACTATCAGATTGACCGTGGTACACTAGGCAACGAAACAGGTATATTGGATGACTATCGCGCGGTCATTATCGCCGATCCACAACAACCATTTTCCGAAACCGATAAATATATCCTCGACCAATATCTAATGCAAGGCGGTAGGATATTGTGGGTGGTGAATGGTGTACGATTTTCGGATGAGTATCTGTCGCAGAGTGGTATGACCCCCGTCATCCCACTGGATTTGAAAATCCATGATATGCTTTTCCGCTATGGAGTGCGCGTGAATGGTGTGCTGGTACAGGATTTGCAGTGCCTACCAGTTCCCGTGGATGTATCCAGCGATCCCCATCAACCCAATTGGCAGCCTATGCCATGGACCTATGCGCCATTATTGCTAACGTCGCAAGCATCGCCTATCACACGCAATGTGATGCAAGTGAGTGCTACGATGAGTTCGACCATCGAGTTTGTAGGAGGCGAAGATGGTATACACAAAGAGGTGCTACTCGCCACATCCTCGGCCAGCCGTATCACAGGTACACCCGCACAAGTGGATTTGAGTTTGGGCACTGAGAATAGTGAGGAGTACAAATATGCATATGTACCTGTGGCAGCTAGTCTAGAGGGCGTATTCCCATCGCTCTTTGCACACATGCTCCCTCCTGAAGAGGTGGTACTGCATACTCCATTGCGCAAGCAAAGCGAACCAACCAAGCAGATTGTGGTAGCATCTGGCAGCATCATTCGCAACGAATGGCAACAAGGACAGCCATTACCATTGGGCTATGACCGCTATACCGGTACACAGTTTGGCAATCGCGATTTTATGGTAAATGCCGTGCTGTATCTCACCGATGATACCGGTTGGATGTCGCTACGTCAGAAAGAAATTACCCTGCGCCTACTCAATGACCAACGCGCCAGAGAACAGCGCATCGCAGCCCAAGTGGTAAGCATTGTCGTGCCATTATTGCTATTGGCCATGGTAGGTGGCATAGTACTAATCATACGTAAACGTCGTTATATTAGATAGTTATGAAACATCCTTCATTGTATATTGTATTGACTATTACCCTCCTGCTGATAACTCAGTTATCATGGAGCCAGACAGAATCATATCCTATAGATACCATTGACGGCAAAGCATTCTATCGCTATACGGTGGAGCGCAGTATAGGTCTGTATCGCATCAGTGTGAACTTTGATGTAAAACAAGAAGAGATCTTGCAAGCTAATCCTAGTTTGCAGAAACGTGGGTTACGCTATGGGGAAGATATATTGATTCCGGTGAAAGAGACCATCCAAGAAAAGATAACGTCCCTATTAGACTCTATCCAACCCGAACAAATCGTGGAGCGCATTGAGCAAAAAGCAGAGCAAGTATTGTCGCGCAAACACAAATCGCGCATCCCTGAAGTGAAATGGGATTTCTTGGAGAAAGTGGCAGATACCATTGCACAAGTAGATTCGTTGCTCAGTGATACGGTGATCACCGACTCGGTGGTATTGGATAGCACTACCATCCGATTGGCAATGCTACTGCCATTGCAGACTGAGGCTATCAAGCGCGATAAGAATATGGATCGCTTCTACGATTTTTATGCAGGTTCGCTGATTGCCATATACGAAGCACAGGCCAAAGGACAAATGCTCGAAGTCTTTACCTACGACATCGGTCGTACTACACGCGAACTGACACAGATTTGCCAACAACCAGAGATACATACGGTGGACGCTATTATCGGTCCCGCATACTCACAACAAGTAACATTGGCGATTGACTCTACACGAAACGATAGTACCTGGATCTTGATTCCGTTCGTATCCAAAGTGAAGGAGATTGAGCAACATCCCTACTTGCTTAAGTTTAACCCATCCGATCAGGTAGTAGCTGACACCATTGCACGCTATTTAGCAGCAAAGGGCGATAGTATCAACTGTGTACTTGTGGAATCAAAAGAGGGCGATGTAATCCCCGCAGGAATAGCTGCTTTGCGCCAAGCACTCAAGCAATACAAGGTGCCACAAACGACCATATCGGTACACTCAATACTGGTAGATTCGCTGGAAGAAGCCGTGTTGCCCGATGTGGAGAATATCATTATCTTCAATACCGAAAAGTATGCCAACTTACAAGCCGTGATGCCCCACCTGCTGAAGGCCTGCGGACAATATCGTCTTACACTATTCTCGCAATATTCGTGGCAAAACGAGAAGATTATCTTGCCACAACTCTACACTTCGGTATTTGCGCCAGAACCTGTAGTGTCGGAGGAGTACGAAACATTGTATCGTCAGTACTTCAACCACGAGTTGTCATCCACACGACCTCGCTACGATCTACTGGGTTATGATCTTACTAGTCACCTGCTGCAAATACTGATGACAAAACAAACCAACGATAGCACCTACCTATCAGAAACGCCTGTATGGGAAGGTACACAAGCTAATATTCACTATCAACCAGTCAGCGAACATGGTGGTTGGGAAAACCATGTGATTCATATTATCCACCAATGATGCGCCGATCATACATAGTACTATTGCTATTGTTAGTGAGCCTGATGAGTATGGCTCAACCGCGACTGCGTACACCCGAGATATATGTGGGTGCACACGCGGGCGTGATGGCCTCTACGATGCTATTTCGTCCGAATGTAGCAAAGATTGACATCATGCAATCGCCACTGACTATGAATGGCGGATTAGTATTCCGCTACGCAGCCCATAAGGTCTGCGCCATCCAAGTAGAAGCCAACTATATGCAGCGTGGCTGGCGCGAGCAGATCGCATTGGGTACGGGTTCGAGCATGGATTATACTCGCCAGTTGGATTATATCGAGATTCCATTGCTGATGCACCTATACTTTGGCAAACAGCGTTTTCGCGGGTTTATCAACTTGGGACCACAAATAGGATATTGTATTCGTGATATTGCTACCCAACTGCCTAGCACCATCACTTCGCCACAGTATCAACCCATCGAGAAACCTTTTGACTGGGGATTGGCTGGCGGACTAGGATGCTATTATCGCACCAAGAAGATTGGTCTGTTTCAACTAGAAGCACGATTCAACTTTAGTATGGGTACCACCTACAACGACCGCAAAGTGGACTACTTCAGCCAGTCGAATGCGATGAACCTAAGCCTGAACTTGGCTTACCTGTGGGAGATAAAAATCAAATAACAACAAGCCTATTAAACTGGCAACATTAGACATTAAACAAACAAAACATATGGGAAAAATTATTTCATTAGCTAACCAAAAAGGTGGTGTCGGCAAGACCACAACCTCTATCAACCTCGCAGCAGCACTAGCAGCTGAGGGCAAGAAAGTACTACTGATTGACGCCGACCCACAAGCCAACACATCATCGGGATTGGGTGTTGAGATACGCGAATTGAACAATACCATCTACGAATGTCTAGTGGTAGGTATTGATCCTCATACTGCTATCACACCTACTTCACGAGAGAACCTAGACCTGATCCCTTCGCACATTGACTTGGTAGGTGCGGAGATTGAGATGCTGAATATGGACGACCGAGAAAATATCTTGAAGAAGGTATTGGCTCCATTGCGTCCGTTGTACGACTATATCCTCATCGATTGTTCGCCATCGTTGGGATTGATTACCATCAACGCGCTTACCGCTAGCGATAGTGTGATCATCCCTGTACAATGCGAATTTTTTGCGTTGGAAGGTATTGCCAAATTGCTGAATACTATCAAGATTATCAAATCCAACCTCAACCCTACATTGCGCATTGAGGGATTCTTGCTGACCATGTACGATGGTCGCTTGCGCCTATCAATGCAGGTGCATGATGAGGTTCGTCGCCACTTTGGTGACCTAGTATTCAACACTGTCATCTCACGCAATGTGCGCCTTAGCGAGGCACCTAGCCACGGTATGTCCGTACTAGAGTACGATCGCAACAGCAAGGGTGCGAAAAACTATATCAACTTAGCGAAAGAACTTATTAGGAGGAGCAACGCATGAAAAAATCATTAGGACTAGGGCGCGGATTAGATGCGCTCATCGATACTACACATATCGCTACGGCGGGATCATCATCCATTAACGAGATTGCCCTAGATAAAATCTATCCCAATCCTGCCCAACCTCGTCGCACCTTTGACGAAGAAGCACTCGAAGAGTTGGCACAATCCATCAAGGAGCACGGTGTGATCTCTCCTATTACCCTGCGTAAGGATGCGAGCAACAGATATATGATCATCGCGGGTGAACGCCGTTTCCGTGCATCCAAGATGGCAGGATTAGCCACAATCCCAGCCTATATCCGCACAGCGAAAGATGAGCAAGTGATGGAATGGGCACTCATCGAGAATATCCAGCGCGAGGATCTTGATGCCATTGAGATAGCCTTGGCATACCAACGCCTGATGGACGAGTATAACCTCACACAGGAGCGTATGTCGGAGCGCGTGGGTAAGAAACGTGCCACAGTGGCCAACTATCTACGTCTCTTGAAGTTGCCAGCCGAGATTCAGTTGGGCATCAAAGAGAAAAAGATCGATATGGGTCACGCACGTGCTATCCTCGGTTCGCCTTCACCAGAGCAACAACTGAGTTTGTACAAACGCATCGTGCAAAATGGTTTGTCGGTACGCAAAGTAGAAGAACTAGTCAGCGATACCAAAACGACAACAAAAGAGAAAACTACGATCTCTACCTACACCGCACAAGAAGCTATTTTGAAAGAGAAACTAGGCAATAATGCCAAGATTGTAGGCAAGAAAATTACCATCTCGTTCCGCAACGAAGAAGAACTCAACTATATTCTCAAGCATATCCATTGAAGCGAATAATCATCTACATATTGCTGATTGTATTGGCCCTGCCCACATGGGCACAACTAGCCAACGATTCCACTAGTATTGCCGACTCTACTGCTCTAACGCAGAAGGAGATCGACCGACTATTCTGGAAGCCCGATCCTATGCGAGCTGTTTGGCTGGGTGCTATTGTGCCTGGATTGGGTCAGATATACAACCGCAGCTATTGGAAACTACCGATTGTCTATGGCGGATTTATGGGGTGTATTTATGCCGTAACATGGACCAACAACCAATATATCGGCTACAAAGATGCCTACCGTGACATCTACTACGACATACAGAATGGCACGGTCAGCGATAGTCCCGACAAATCCTACAACGCCATCCTACCCGAGGGATATACCATCAATAGCATGGGTGGAGCAGATACCTACAAAAGCCGTCTCAAAGAATGGCAAAACGCGTCGCTTCGCAATCGCGACATGGCGATCTTGGTCACCATAGCGGTCTATGCTTTGTCGCTGATTGATGCGTACGTAGATGCACAGTTGTTTGATTTTGACATATCCAACGACCTATCGCTAAATGTAACACCACAAATATATTATGACCTGCAGAACCAACGTACTGCAGAAGTAAAACTAGCCATCTCATTTTGATGAAACAGATTCTTATTATATTTCTGACTTTTTGTACTTTGCCCATCCTGGCAAACGATTCTATACGAGTTAATCTCCCTGCTGATAGTATTGATGTAGCGATGGTTGATACACTCCCTGTGGAGGACAGAATAGCAGCCAATACACTGGACACATTGGTCGATCTGCCACTCTTCTTTGACGAAGCATTGGCATGGTTAGACACCACCGAATGTACATCCGACACACTCATCACCGAGTTGCCAGACTCTGTTTACAAAGCGCGTCTGCAGGCTCTGCCCTTTGTGATTGAGGTGCCTTACAACGAAGTCGTTCGCCGATATATCTTGCGCTATGTCAAGCATAGCCCTCGCCAATTAGCAAGCTTACAGCGCAAGGCGGAATACTATTTCCCCATCTTTGAGGATATCCTAGGCCAACACGAATTGCCCTTCGAACTCTGCTATTTGCCTGTCATTGAGTCGGCACTCAATCCACAAGCTCGCTCGCACATGGGTGCTGTAGGTTTGTGGCAGTTTATGCCTGCTACGGGCAAGAAATATGGCTTGGAAGTCAACTCGCTCATTGATGAGCGCATGGACCCTATCCGTTCTACCGAAGCGGCATGCCGTTTTTTGAAGTCATTGTATGGTATTTTTGGGGATTGGAACTTGGTGATTGCAGCCTATAACTGCGGTCCGGGTAATGTGAACAAAGCCATTCACCGTGCGGGTGGCAAACGCGACTTCTGGAGTATTTATCCATTCCTCCCCAAGGAAACGCGCGGCTATCTGCCTATTTTCATTGCAGCATCGTATGCGATGAACTATGCCGATGTACATGGTATATGTCCTGCTGCCGACCTCCGACTGCCAGTGACTGACACCATCGTTACCGCTGAACGCCAGCACCTCAAGCAGATTGCAGCAAACTTAGACGTGACCATCGAGGAGCTCCGCCGACTCAATCCGCAATACGCACGCGACATCATCCCTGGCGGCAAAGACTATGCGCTCTGCTTGCCTATTGAGATCTCAGGCGCATATATCGACCAACAAGATAGCATCTTGGCATACCAAGCCAAGGAACTGATTCACAATCGCCGTGCGGAGATTGACCTGCTGCAACGCACCAGTGTGAATGGCGCATATTCAGTAAATGGTGTCACCTACTACAAGATCAAAGAGGGCGACACCTTGGGTGGTATTGCAGCCAAGTTCCGCGTGTCGGTAAAGCAACTCAAGGCTTGGAACGGACTCACATCCGATTTTATCCGTGCAGGCAAGACCCTGAAGATTGGTAAAGTGTGATTTAGGTGAGAGGTTAAAGACAAGACAATGCAAAGCGAGAAGATATATTATTCGATGACGGAAGCCCAAGAGATGACGGGGTTGCCTGCTAGCACGTTGCGCTATTGGGAGAAGCATTTCGACCAACTCAACCCACGCAAGGATGGTCATGGCAATCGCTATTATACCTTGGCAGAGATCGACCTAATCAAGCAGATACGCTATTTGCGGGATGAGATGCATATCACGCGTATCGAAGCACTCCGCCAAGAACTCAAACAAGGCAAACGTCAGGCAGATTTTCGTCAGCGTGCTGCCGACATCCTTCTCCGTGTCCGTGCCGAATTGGTAGAGATACGGAGCAAGATATAACGCTATTTTATCGGGTGGATAAGCGGTGGATAAGCGGTGGATATCACTCTCGCACAGTGATATGGAAGCAGGCTTGTTTGTATTCGTACTTCACATAGATTCGCCCTGCACGTTGTTCGTTGAGAAGAACCTGACCCAACACCAGTTTGAGATTATCCTGATGCATATACTCGCGCGTACGCGTTACCTTTTTAAAACGGAAGTACGCCAAGTCGAAGGTCGTGCCATAGTTGTGGCAGGAATTAGTGGTAGCATTGATGTTACCACTTTTTTGTAATTGTTTGATATCATCTTTGGTGCGAAGCACGCTGGTGACATAAAACTGATAATGGGGCAAGCCATTGCGCTGGAGAATATCGGCAAAGCCCTCGCCAATGCGTTCCAATTCCGCAGCCGCAGCAGGCACGAGATAAGGGATAGAATGCGTGAGCGAGTCCACTATATAGTTGTCGTTGCTCTTGATGAGCGACAGCTGGCTACGCATACGGGCTGCCTCTTGGCGATTTTGGGGTGGCGTTTGCAAGCCAATCGCCTGTGCTGCTTGCACCTGCTTGGCTTGGGTGTCGCGGAACTTATCTTTGTAACTAAACGTGCGCCCTGGGTAGGACACAAGAGTGTCCTCAATGATCTCTTCGGGTTGTTTGTCGGCCTTCGAACCACAAGAAGCACAAACAAAAATTAGTCCTGCCATCAGCAGGACTAATTTTCCTATATATCGGATTTCAGTTTTCACTTTTCACCTTTCAGTCTTTTACAAACTCCATTCAAAACCGTCTTTGGTATCTTTGATGGTGAAGCCAAGCTCGGTCAAGGCGTTGCGAATCTTGTCGCTGGTCGCCCAATCCTTGTTACGCTTCGCTTCGAGGCGCATATTGAGGAGCATATCTACTGCACCCTTGTAAGCATCCATACCTGCACCTGCATCTTGCACACCGTCCAACTGCAAACCAAGGATATCCATTGCGTAGGTCTTCCATACCTCGCGGAGTTCCTTTAAGTCAGCCTCTGAAATAGTACCCTTGCCATCAAACACGGTGTTGATAGCGCGTGCCGAATCAAAGAGGTGTGAGATCACGATAGGCGAGTTGAGGTCATCATCCATCGCCTCTTGGCAACGCTCACGCAGGTTGCCGATCTCCACGGTAGAGGTAGCAGATGCCTGCAACTTCATCAATCGTTGGTATGCCTCGGTCAAGCGACCCAAACCCTTCTCCGCTGCCACCAGTGCCTCGCTTGAGAAATCCACTGTAGAGCGATAGTGCGCCATGAGGATAAAGAAGCGAATGGTCATTGGCGAGAATGGCTGACTGAGTAAATGATGATTACCTGTAAAGAACTGCTCGAGGGTGATGAAGTTGTTGTAACTCTTACCCATCTTCTTGCCCGCAATGGTGATCATGTTGTTGTGCATCCAATAATGCACGCTGTCATGACCAAGGGCAGCGCAGCTCTGCGCAATCTCCGCCTCGTGGTGAGGGAACATCAGGTCCATACCACCGCCGTGGATGTCAAACTGCTCGCCGAGATACTTGGTACCCATAGCCGAACACTCCATGTGCCAACCTGGGAAACCTTCGCTCCATGGGCTTGGCCAGTGCATGATATGCTCGGGCGATGCCTTCTTCCAAAGGGCAAAGTCGTAGCTATGCTTCTTCTCTTGCTGACCATCGAGTTCGCGGGTCTCAGTCACAATATCCTCGAGGTTGCGACCAGAGAGTTTGCCATACGGATAATCCTTGGCATACTTCTCTACGTCCATATACACGCTGCCGTTGCTCACATAAGCATAGCCCTTGTCCATGATCTTTTGCACAAAGGCAATCTGCTCGATGATATGTCCGCTGGCGTGTGGTTCGATAGAAGGTGGAAGGACATTCAGCAGCTCCATGTCGCGATGGTAACGGTTGGTGAAGTATTGCACCACCTCCATGGGTTCGAGTTGCTCAAGACGCGCTTTTTTTGCTATCTTATCCTCACCCTCGTCGGCATCGTGCTCCAAGTGACCCACATCGGTGATGTTACGCACATAGCGCACTTTGTAGCCAAGGTGCTGCAAGTAGCGATAGAGCAAGTCAAACGTGATAGCAGGGCGTGCATGACCCAAGTGTGCATCGCCATACACGGTAGGACCGCAGACATACATGCCTACGTGTCCTTCGTGCAATGGGCGAAAATATTCTTTTTGTCGAGATAACGTATTATAAATCTGCAACATTAGAGCAAGCTTTTAGGATCGAGGTTGTTTTTCTCGATATCTTTGAAGTAGTTGTATGTACCCACCTTGAGCTCAGCGCAAGCAGCTTCATCAGCTACGATGATACCGTGTTGGTGCAATTGCAATGCAGAGATAGTCCACATATGAGTGATAGGCTCCTCTACTGCGTGACGGAGAGCGCGTGCCTTGTTGTGGCCATTCACCATGATGAGCACCTCTTTTGCATCCATCACAGTACCTACACCTACGGTGAGAGCAGTCTTAGGCACTTGGTTTACGTCGTTGTTGAAGAAACGGGAGTTAGCGATGATGGTGTCGGTGGTCAACTCTTTCTTGCGGGTGCGAGAAGTGAGTGAGCTACCTGGCTCGTTGAATGCGATGTGACCATCAGGACCGATACCGCCCAAGAAGAGCATGATACCGCCGTAGTTCTTGATTTTCTCCTCGTAGCGAGCGCACTCAGCAGCCAAATCCTCGGCATTACCGTTGAGGATATTTACGTTCTCAGGACGGATGTCGATGTGAGAGAAGAAGTTCTTCCACATGAAGCTATGATAGCTCTCTGGGTGATCCTCTGGAATACCTACATACTCATCCATGTTGAAAGTCACCACATTGCGGAAGCTCACCTTACCCTCTTTGTGCAATTTGATAAGGTTGCGATACATGCCGAGAGGTGAAGAACCAGTTGGCAATCCCAATACAAATGGAGTACCCTCTTTTGGAGCGAACTCATTGATGCGTTTTGCTACGTAGTTTGCTGCCCACTCTGAAAGCAGGTCATAGTTTGGTTGAACGATTAATCTCATGGTTTTTGTTGTTTTTATGTTAGTTAATAATTTCGTTTACTAGTTATTCTAGTCGATCTAGTTGGTCTAGTTCTAGATGCTAGTCAATCTTTTGCAATACTACTGCGCTACGAGCTGGCAGATACAGCTGCAACCAACCTTTGCCTTTCTTGAGATAGCCATCATCCGGCATGGTGAAATGCTCTACACTATCATCCGACAAGCCAAATCCTGCAAACTCTTTCGCATCAGTGTTCAGTACCACCTTGTATTTGCCTTCTGGTACAGGGATGCCATAGCCAGCAAATGACTTGATGCCATTCCAGTTGAACACAAATACCAAATCACCGCGTTGGTATGCCACCACTTGGTCGCCCTCGTTGTCGCACAACTTATCTTCCCATGGCAGGTGCACGCCATACGCATCTTTCACTGGTGCCAAGTGCTCGCGGAGCAGATGTACCATCTTCTCGTCGAAGAGGTTCAGACACGAATAGAAGTAGCGTGGATTATCCACCAAGCTCCATTGACGGCGAGCATACTTGTGGCTCCAACCGTTGCCTTGGCGAGGGAAGTCGATCCATTCTGGGTGACCAAACTCGTTACCCATAAAGGTCAGATAACCGCCATTGATTGTCGAAGCTGTCACGAGGCGAATCATCTTATGGAGGGCAATACCGCGATCCACCATATAGGTTGAGTGACCGCGCTCGAAATGCCAATACATATCTGCATCGCAGAGGCGGAAGATGATGGTCTTATCGCCCACCAATGCTTGGTCGTGGCTCTCTGCGTAGGAAATGGTCTTCTCGTCTTGGCGGCGGTTGGTCATCTCATAGAAGATATGTCCAGCCTTCCAATCCTCGTCGCGAACCTCCTTGATATACTTGATCCAGAAATCTGGAATACCCATTGCCAAACGATAATCAAAGCCCATACCGCCATCTTTGATTGGACAAGCCAAACCGGGCATACCCGACATATCCTCGGCTATCGTGATGGCATTTCTCTTCACTTCGTGAATCAGCTTATTCGCCAACGTGAGATAGCAGATTGCATCGCCATCCTCATTGCCGTTGTAGTAGCACGAGTAGTCCACAAAATCCTCGCCCAGACCATGACTCTGATACATCATCGAGGTCACGCCGTCAAAGCGGAAGCCGTCGAAGTCATACTCATCCATCCAGAACTTGCAGTTCGATAGCAGGAAGTGTAGCACTTCTGTCTTGCCGTAGTTGAAGCACAAGCTATCCCATGCTGGATGCTCGCGGCGTGCGCCGTCGTGGAAGTATTGGTATGGTGTACCGTCGAAGTTACCCAGACCCTCCAATTCATTCTTCACTGCATGCGAATGAACAATATCCATGATCACATCCATGCCATAGGCATGTGCATCTGCAATGAGTCGCTTCAGCTCTTCTGGCGTACCGCAGCGCGATGATACCGCAAAGAAGTTCGACACGTGATAGCCAAAGCTACCATAGTATGGATGCTCTTGTATCGCCATGATCTGCAAGCAGTTATATCCCAACTTCGCAATACGAGGCAACACGTCGATACGAAACTCCTCATACGAATTCACCTTCTCCTCCTCGCTTGACATACCGATATGGCACTCGTAGATAAACAGCGGATCGCCTGCTTTTCTTCTCTTAGCCTTTCGCCTTGTCGCCTTGTCACCTTTCACCTCTGTTGGTGCCCACACTTGCGCAGCAAACAACTTTGTCTGCTCGTCTTGTACCACACGACGTGCATAGCTTGGGATACGTTCGCCGCAGCCGCCTTGCCACTCTACCAACAGCTTATACAACTGCTCATGCTTCAGCATCTCCTCTGCAAAAGTTGCCTCCCACACGCCATTCTCCACAGGTTGCAAACGATAGGCTTCGTTCTTTTGCCAGCCGTTGCAGTCGCCTAATAGGTAGATAGCTGTCGCATTAGGAGCCCATTCACGGACCACCCACTCTGCGCCCACTTTGTGCAGACCGTAGTACATATGACCATTGGCCCAATCCTTCAGCTTGATGCCCCCTGTCAATTCTTTCTCGCGTTTCAACGCATAGTTGTAGCGTCCCTCTATCGCACTTGCGTATGGGCGGAGGTAAGTGTCTTTTTGTATGAGTTTCAATGTCTTCATTGCGAAATTTGCTTCAAATACACATTATTTCCATTTTAGCGCGCAAAGGTACAAAAAATTTTGCATATATGCAAGTGTGAGCAATATTTTTCTTTTTCGCCACCATTCTCTACCTGACTTTTAGCCGTCAATAGTTAGTGATTAGTTAGTTATTAGTTAGTTATTAGTTAGTGATTAGTTAGTGATTGCCGATACTTTGCCCTACCTTTACCGAGACTTCCACCACCCGAAACACGAACCCCGAAACACGAAACCCCAAACAAAATTTGCACATCTCGCAAATTTTTCGTACCTTTGCACCCGATATCCGAATCAACTAAAACAACCAACAATATGAACAAACCATTAGTTTTTATTCTTTCGCTTATGGCACTCACTGCATGTAATAAGCCTCAGACCACAGGCATTCAGCTCGAGAATCTCGACACGACAGCTGTGGCACAAAACGATTTTTACCAATACGCTTGTGGCGGTTGGATGAAGAACAACCCATTGCCAAACGAGTACAGCCGTTTTGGTTCGTTTGACAAGCTCGGATTGAGCAACTTGGAGCAAGTCAACGGACTCATTGCGGACATCGCCGCTAAGCAACACAAGATGGGTTCTATCCCACAAAAGATTGGCGATGTGTACAACCTCTCAATGGACACAGCACGCCGCAACGCAGAGGGCATCGCACCTGTATTACCTGTACTGCAATATGTTGATAATGTGACAGATAAGGCACAATGGTCAGAGGTATTGGGCAAGGCAATGGACTTCGGATTATGGGCGATGTATGTGGACGCAGACGCCATGAATTCGAGCATGAATATCCTCAACGAATACCAAGCTGGTTTTGCACTTAGCCAAAAAGATTATTACATTGATGAAGACGAGCACACACAACATATCCGTGCGGAGTATCTGAAGCACGTGGAGAAGATGTTCGCGTTGTTTGGACAAGAGAACGCAGCCGAGAAAGCAGCCACCGTATTGCGATTAGAGACCCGCTTGGCGAAGGCAGCATTTAGCAATGTAGAGTTGCGTGATCCTATCGCTAACTACAACAAGATGTCGGTAGAAGAATTGCAAAAACTGGTTCCTGAAGTAGATTGGCAAGTATATTTTGCAGGTTTGAACATCGCACCAGATAGTTTGTCTGTAGGTCAAATTCGCCACTTGCAAGAGGCAGGAAAGATGTTGGCGGAGGAGTCTTTGGAAGACATGAAGACCTTGTTTACTTGGCAAGTGATTGATGGTAGTGCAGACTTCTTGACTGAGGAGATTTTCATGCAAAACTTTGAGTTCTACGGTCGTACTTTGAGCGGAAGACAAGAGCCTACTCCACTCTGGAAACGCGCGGTAGCTATGGTGAATGGCACACTGGGCGAGGCTGTGGGTGTGATGTATGTAGAGAAGTATTTCCCAGAGGAGAACAAGGCGCGTATGTTGGATTTGGTGAAGAACTTGCAAGTGGCACTTGGCGAGCGTATTCAGGCCTTGGAGTGGATGTCAGATGAGACCAAAGCAAAGGCAATGGAGAAACTCAATACCTTCACCGTGAAGATTGGTTATCCTGATAAATGGCGCGATTATACCGCGTTAGAGATTGACCCCAAGTTGACCTATTACGCTAATATTCAACGCGCTGCGAAGTTTGAGCAAGATTATTCACTCTCATTCTTGGGCAAACCAGTTGACAAAGACAAATGGTTTATGACTCCTCAAACAGTCAACGCATACTATAATCCTGCCACCAACGAGATTTGCTTCCCTGCAGGTATTTTGCAATATCCATTCTTTGATATGAATGCAGACGACGCATTTAACTACGGTGCAATTGGTGTAGTCATTGGTCACGAGATGACCCACGGTTTTGATGATCAAGGTAGCCAGTTTGACAAGGATGGCAACTTGATTAATTGGTGGACAGAGGAAGACCGTGCACGCTTTGAGGAGCGTACGAAAGTGATGGAAGAGTACTTCAACGCGATTGAAGTAGCTCCTGGTGTACATGCAAATGGTAAGTTTACTTTGGGCGAGAATATCGCCGACCACGGAGGTTTGCAAGTAGCATATCAAGCATTCCAGAACGCCCAAGAGGCGAAAAGGCTATCAGGCGAAGAGGCTTTAGGCGAGAAGGATGGATTGACACCAGAGCAACGTTTCTTCTTGGCATACGCCAACGTATGGGCAGGAAATATCCGTCCAGAGGAGGTATTGCAACGCACCAAGAGCGATCCTCACTCACTGGGCATGTGGCGTGTGAATGGTGCTTTGCCACATATCGGCGCATGGTATGAGGCATGGAATGTGACTGAGGAATCGCCTATGTACTTGGCTCCTGAGAAGCGAGTAAGTATTTGGTAATTTATAATTCATAATTCTTAATTCAAAATTCATAATTATGATTAAGCATGTAGTATTTTTTCGTCTATTAGACGAGGCAGAGGGCAAGTCAAAATTGGAGAATGCCCAAATTATTCGTGACGGACTTTTGGCTTTGCGCGATAAGATTGATGTATTGGTGGACGAGACTGTAGGAATAAATATTCCTAACGCTAAGAATACCGACCACGATATCTGCTTGACTTGCACGTTTAAGACATGGGAGGATTTGGACACTTATGCCACCCATCCTGAACATGTAAAAGTAGCGCAGTATATTGGCAAATGCAAATCAGCCCGCAGTGCCGTAGATTACGAAGAGTAAGACAATCCTTCTCCCGTGTAACTACTACACACAACTAAAAAACGATGGTTGCTTTTCCGCAGCCATCGTTTTTTTATCCAGTAGCATTTATTACCACTCTCCCTTCACGCAATCAGCAGGCGTGAAATATAGATCAGTAGAATCTCCCTGCCATGTAAAGCGGTAGATATCATAGGCATTGGTATCTAGTGGAAAAGTCAGGAGGGCATCCAATGCTGCCATGCCTGTGTAGTAGGTCTTTCCCACTTCAAAGGTAGTCGTAGATGTGCCATCGCCTACACCATTATTTTCGTGGGCGTAAATACCATATAAGATTCGTTGATAGGTACCATCATACACATCCTCAAAACGCGACAGGAAATAGGCACCTGGACTATCCCAACCTTGCTGACGGAGCGACACACTATCAATTGTTTCACCCACCCAAGGTGTATAGGAGTTGATATTGCCTGCTGTGTCTTTGGGATAGACATAATCCCATCTTCCCTCCACACGGTATTCGAAGAACATTGGCATTTGGCTCTCTGCCATGGTGGAAATGGTTTGGATAAACAATTTGCCAGCAGGTTTGTTGGTCGTAGGATCTACCACAAACGCAAATACCCAATAATCAGTAGAGGGATGCAGCAATGTGAAATAATGCTCCGTATCGCCATACTGTAACGAATGTGATGCGAAGTCTGCCACAAAAGGTGTGAGTTGTTGCAATTGTTGATTTCGCCAATACAGATAATCTACATACGCACTATCCAACGCCAATAGCATAAATTGCTTGGCCACTTTTTGCACATCTACACCCTCACGAACTGGGTGTATACCTCGGAGATAGTAGGCATTCTTATTGGTCGAAAATGCCACGTTGATATATCCTGCAGATGCCTGTTGCAACTCAATACTAATCTCCACATCTTTGGTATGTGCCTCTACTTCAGGATCGCACGCAGAGAGGCACACCAAGCTTATGATCAATAGTCCCAAGCACCACGAGCGGCCAATAGCCAATAGTCTCATTGCCTTATCGCTTTTAGAAATCATAATTACCCTCCTCCTCTTTTTCGTCGTTGATCAATAGTGTCTGCACGGTGAGTATAAAGCGCATACATGTAGCCACATGGCTTCCAAAATGGCCTAAGCTATATTGGATGTTCGCTCCATGCCACTTGTTTTTAGCACGAGTTGCATTCTCATAAGGCACCACATCATCGTCTATGGAGTGCATCATAAACACAGGTGCTTGCGGTGTCCACGAATAGGTAAGAATCGAGTTAGTAACCATCGCCTTGTACAATTCGGATACTTCCTTGCTCGTGCGATCCATACCGAGAGGAGTCAGGAGTTCGCTTGTGACATTGGTTTTGAGTAGCGTATTGATTTGGCCAGTGGTATAGCGTTTGCTATTCACCCATTCGTCTAGGTTCTCATAGATATATGGCGCCATCATCTTATCCATCTCCAAGTCGAGCTTATTGCCCACTACCATACCTTGTATCATGATTGGTACTGCACATGGATAACTAGCATGATTGGTCTCTACAAAGCGGTCATAAGTTGCCTTAACATCGTATGGTCCTCCTCCTGCAAACACACGGCGAATCTTGATATCCTCTCTGCCATGATGCTCGATGAGGTGCTGTACAGCCATGGTAGTAGCACCACCTTGCGAATAGCCCATCAGATAGATATCGTCATATTCAGGCGCACAGCCTGCGGCCTGCATGAATGGCACTACCGCATCATACATATCCAGCACATTGCGTGCGGTAATGTCCATGACCAAATAAGGGTGCACCATGTGGGCGGTTATACCATATCCGATATAGTCAGGAATAATCAGCGCATAGCCTAATTTCACCAACAAACCTTCTAGCGAAAAGATATTGCTAGGTGCTTCCGCATTGCTGGCGATAGTATAGTGAGATACCAAGATATAGCGTTTGATAGGTCCCTTGGCAGGCAAAATAACTTTACCCGATAGCGTAATCGGATTGCCATCCAAATCGACGGATTGATATATGCCACTCAATTCGATAGCGGTAGTCATATTGCCAAGGTCTAGGAGCTGCTGTGCCACATTGTTCACCGTGGTAGAAGAAGCACGTTGTGGGCCACGAACAGCACTATCCACCGCTGTATGGTTGGTAGTATCCATGCCCCAAAGGGCCAACTGCTGCGGATTACTAACCAGTTTTTGCATATCCGTAGTCTGCTGTGTCACAACACGGAACATGCCAGGTGTCACGCCACTAATATCGGTGAAATCGACATAATGCCAATCGCCAAACTGACAGCTTGCCAGCCCAACCATTAGCATACATATGATATATATCTTTGCTTTCATACTTTCACCTCTTAGAATCTTACTCCTACGGATGCTGTGAATATCCTTGAACCTAACATATACACCTCATTGGTGCTTGCAAGCGAAATCATTCCGCCCAACTCTACCGCACCATAGAAATGCTGTTTGCCGACACGCACACCGAGTAGCGATATATTGGCAGCTGGAGCCACTGCGGTACGGCGTCCCTTGTAGTCCAATTCGGTACCCGTATTGATATTTAATCCTAGACCCAGAGCAGAATAGAGCGACACATACTCGGAGTGGAAATAGGAGAAATGCACAATCGGCATCAGCACGATGTTGTGGAATATCCGATCTGCTTGACGACCTACTTCTTGTCCTTTGCCATTGCGTGTCACAGCATCCCATAGTACACCCGAATAATCCACCATACCGCCTACACTATACCAATAGTTCATATGGTATAGATATTCCACAAAGCAGTGTTGCGTATAACGATAATTCTCGTTGTGGTCAGCCGTATAATCTTCTGGTAAGATGTTGGGGGCTGGAGATTCATGCCATATCAAGCCCTCGAACATCATATCTCCCCAACCTATGCGAATCTCGTGTGGCATCGCATCAATCTCAGCAAAAGCCGCTTTACGAACAGAATCTCGCATCTGCTGCACCTCCGAGTGTACAGACGTGCGTTCAGAGCGCAACTCCGTGCGCAATTCCTTGCGTGTATCACGATAATCACGCCATTGCAATACCGTATCTCGAGTAGGCAATTGAATCAGCAGCGAATCAGTAGCCACCGAATCTACCTCCTGAGCACATAGCGAGATGGCGAGCCATTGTACGCAAAACAATATGAATATACCTTTTTTCATATATACATTCCTCCCTACAAAATCAATGCCAGACATGTAGGGAGGAAGAATAATCTATTACAATGCTTTGAGCGTAGCCAAGAGGAAGTCGTAGAACTTCGCTACAGTAGGGATATTCACTCGCTCATCTGGAGAGTGAGGATACTTGATGGTAGGGCCAAAGGATATCATATCCATGCCTGGATAATTGCGGCCTATGATACCACATTCCAAACCTGCATGGATAATGATCACACGTGGCTCAACACCGTAGTTGGTTTGATAAGTAGTCTTCATAACGTCCAGAATATGGCTCTTGAGGTTTGGTTTCCAACCTGGATACGAGCCAGAGAACTCTACCTCGGCACCTGCCATGGCAAATACCGACTGGATGATCTCTTGCAACTCCTCTTTGCGAGACTCTACAGACGAACGGGTCAAGCAATATACTGTCACGCAATCATCCTCAGTCTTCAACATAGCCAAGTTGTTGCTAGTCTCAACCACGTCTGGCATCTCTGGTATCACGCGATAGACGCCATGAGGGCAAGCTGTGATAGCATGAATTAGGAAGTCTTGCACATCCTCTGGCAGTTCGGTAGCAGGGCATGCTACCTCCTCAGCAGTAAGGCGGATATTGTCTTCTACGCCATCGTACTCAGCCACGAAGAGGTCTTCGCACTCAGCTACCAGATCCATGATATCGTCCACACCTTCTGCAGGAACGGTGATGATAGCCGATGCTTCGCGTGGGATAGCATTGCGCAAGCTGCCACCCTCCACACATGCCAAACGTGCTTCGTAGTTAGCCACTGCCTCTTTCAAGAAACGGAAGAGCAGTTTATTAGCATTCGCACGTTGCAAGTGGATATCGCAACCTGAGTGACCGCCTTTGCAGCCTGTCAGGCTCACCTTGATAGCCACATCGCCTTCTTCTACCTCTACTGGGGTGTAAGCAAACTTAGCAGTAGTGTCCACACCACCTGCACAACCTACGTACAACTCACCTTCTGCCTCTGAATCCAGGTTAAGCAGCGTCTTGCCTTGCAATAGTCCACCTTCCAAAGCAAAAGCGCCATACATACCTGTCTCTTCATCTACCGTCACGAGAACTTCCAATGGAGGATGCACGACAGACTTATCTGCCAAAATGGCCATAGCCGCAGCCACACCAATACCGTTATCAGCACCCAGGGTAGTACCTTTGGCGGTTACCCACTCGCCATCGATATATGCCTCGATAGGGTCTTTCTCGAAGTCGAAGACGGTATCGTTGTTCTTCTGTGGTACCATGTCCATATGACCTTGAAGGATGACTCCTGGATGGTCTTCATAACCAGGGCTAGCTGGTTTGCGAATGATCACGTTACCGATGGTATCTACGATGGTTTCCAAACCGAGTGAACGACCATAGTCTGCCAAAAATGCGCTAACTTCTTCTTTCTTGCCCGAAGGGCGAGGAATCTGTGTAAGGCTGTGGAAATTGCTCCATACGCCTTGAGGTTGTAAGTTTTTCATATACTCTTGTCTTTAAACATTAAACACTAAACACTAAAACACCGTCATCTCGCCGCATACGGCCACGGATAGCAGGTGCTTCATCTTCTCTATATCGCCGCCATATTCGCCGAGCACGTGCATCATCTTGGTGAGCAAGGCCTCGGTGGTAATGTCATAACCCGAGATCACGCCTGCTTTCATCAGGTTCAGACTGACAGCATATTGCCCCATGCTGACCGAACCGGTGTTGCATTGTGTCTTGTTGACGATCAACACGCCCCGTTCCACCGCTGCATGCAAACGTTGATAGAGCCATTCGTGCGAAGGAGCATTACCCGAACCGAAGGTCTCCAGCACCACACCACGCAGATTAGGCATATCTAGCACAGCAGCCACGACCTCCTCCGTGATGCCAGGGAACAGCTTGAGAATAGCCACGCGCGTGTCAAAGCGCTCAAAGACATGCAACGGACGCGCCTCATTGCCCAGCGGTTGTATGAGTGAGCGGTTGTATGTGATATGCACGCCGGCTTTCGCCAAGGCTGGATAGTTATAGGAGTTGAAGGCCGAGAAATGCTCGGCATTGCGTTTGGTAGCACGGTTACCGCGATATAGCTCGCCATCCATATACAGTGCCACCTCTGGCACCATGGCATGTCCCTCTGCATCGTATGCCGCAGCTATTTCGATGGCGGTCAATAGGTTCTCTTTCGCATCGGAACGCAGCACACCCACAGGCAACTGACTACCTGTAAACACCACAGGTTTGCACAGGTTGTCGAACATAAAACTCAGTGCGGATGCCGAATAGGCCATTGTGTCCGTACCGTGTAGGATGACAAAACCATCGTAGGCATCATAGTTCATCTGCACCATATGCGCCATCATGCGCCAGTTGTCGGGATTGAGATCCGACGAGTCGAGCAGGGGCTCAAACGGAATCATCTCTACTTGCACTTCACTTGCGAACAGTTCGGGCACAAAGGCCTTGAATGTCTGCAAATCAGCGGGGTGTAGCGCGCCCGTTTGCGCGTCGCGTACCATTGATATGGTACCACCTGTGAATATCAACAATACTTTTCTTGCCATAACGAAAATATCTAGTATTCCATTTCCGCTGCAAAGTTACGATTTTTTTTTGATATATGCAATTATGTGGCATGTTTTTCTATATTTCGGCAGAAGTTTTAAGACAAGGGGAAGCGATTTTCTCCGAAAATTATGCTCGTTTTGCTTGCGTATGTGCATTTTTTGTTGTACCTTTGCAGGCGGAATAGAATTACACAACAAGAACTAAGACTTAATTCTTAGAAACAAGATAACAAACATCAAATTTATAATTGTTCCATGAAAGATATAGTAAAAATATGCCTATTGGGTTTATTATGTGTTTTTGTTGCTTGTGAGAATAAATATGCAACATCAGAAACAGCATTATTAGTAGGGAAATGGATTTTCTTAAACGATCCTTCTGAAACCATGACTTTTACTTCTACACAAATTAGAAGTTCAGATGGCTATATCCATCTCCAATATATGGTGGATAACGGAATTATATACACTTGGACTAAGCCATTCCATCCTATGGGATATTCGGAGCATCCATATTCCTTAAAAGGTGATACGTTGTATATCGAAGATTTTATGTTCACACTATGTTTTGATTATGCAGATGCTATTTTAGTTAGGAAACAATAGTGAACAGTAAAGTTATGAAAAAGCATCCATTTATTTTATTATTAGGCGTAATAGCATGCCTATTTATTGGTTGTAATAATCGTTGTGATCATCATGGTGGTCATCCCGATTTACTAGCAAGTAATCCTGATGGCGGATATATCTGTTTTTTTCAATTTACTGACACTGCTTATATGAATAACATACTAGTTGCGCCAGGAATGGCAGATTTTGACTATATGTTTCACTATGGCAAGGTATTAGGTGGTGGTAAATGGTGGTTACCTCTGTTTCCTAAAAATCATCATGAAGGACAACCTATATTCGGAGAGAGAACAAGAGAGGGAACCAATATGGACTTTGACTATCTGGATGGATGTTTTTATACGGTTAAAGATGTTGTGGAGAGCCCCAAATTCATAGCCCTTAAGGGAGGATACTACATTTGTTATCCTTTTATGGCTCTAGAATTATACTGTTGCTATATCAATGCCAAGTGGGAAGATTACTACACAACCGATTTTAGAAAGGTTGAAAAAATCCCCTCTCATCATGTATATAAGAAACGTTATCATATATCAGAGCATATTTTGGTTCATCTTACCCAAAAGTCCACTCTACATTTTCCGAGAGAAAATGCAGAGATGATAACTATCGATGATGTCGTAGAGACACTAAATCGGTTGATAGAAACGAATAAGATTGATGAATATTGCTATGAAGTATGGACATGGTAATATGAAAAAGGTCTTATTTTGCACAATAATCATTTTATGTTAACATAAAAAACAAAAATGAAAGACACACAAGTCTTTGGATAAATCAATGTTGTAACATATCCTCCTCGCCCAGTTCCTCGTGAATTGGGCGAGGTTTTTGTATATTTGCGGCAAATGCCGGATTTCGCAAAAAAAACATTTGCATATATCAAAAATTTTCACTACCTTCGCAGCGCAAAATAAAAGGTTGTACTTTATTTTGTCTTGATAATGCAAAGTTATACTTTATTTTATCATAATTTACATACACCATGAGCGAATTTGTACGAGTTCAGAAAATAGTTGATGCACAAGAAGATAGCGTCTTCTTATGGGGTGCGAGACAGGTTGGCAAGAGCACACTTGTCAAAAGCGTTTATCCAAACGCAAAGATTTATGATTTACTAAAATGGAAGGCTGTAGGTATTACTGTTGATTTATCCATACCACAATCATTATATATTACAGAAGCCATATCAACTGATAGTGTTTTGATATATCGTGCAATAGATTCTATAATTGCAACAAACACAATTCAAGAAGGTGCTAATGTGATATACAAAACTTCCGAAGCAATATATTTACGAGATGGATTTCATGTAAAAAATGGTGCTATATTTCGTGCTATGATTGAGCCATGTTCTTATGAAACTTATACAACATCTCAAAGAGTTAAAAGCAAGAAAAATACGACCTTCACATCTCCTAAAAACTCACAAACTCAAATAGAGAGCAAAATTGACATATATCCTAATCCTTGCCATGATGTACTCATGATTAGCAATATTCCGAATAATATATTGACTTATCAAATATTTGATATTCACGGGAAACTTATGAAAGTTGGACATATAAATCAAACTGAAATCACATTAGAAACGACTTATCTACCATCTGGTGTTTATGTCATATCCCTATGCACTAAACATGAATCTATCTATTTAAAATTTATCAAACAATAAAGTAGCCTTATGAAAAGAACTATATTATATTTTACATATTTCTGTGTATGTACCTCATTAATGTCACAATCTCAAACTTTAGAGGAATTATTTCCTACCTTAGCAGGATTAAGTAGAACACATACGATAGAGATGTATGATTATGCTCCTAATGACGGCAAGCGTAGTGGTGGTTATCCTGAGCTAACTGCACCTGTAAAAGATTCCATTATTCAAGGCAAAACATATTTGCAGTTTGATGAGTATTATTCTTCATTATTCTTACGGGAGGAGAATAACAAGATACTAATTTATAGCAGTATACTGCAAGACGATTTGGTGCTATATGACTACACTTTAGAACTTGGTGATTCTCTGCATGCAATCACAGGAGATGATTGGTTTTCCGATGACAATTTTGCTAAACTTAACAAAGCAGAAGATCTGTTTACATATGTCGTTACTGACGTTTCAATGATTACACTTTTAGACGGTATAGAGCGCAAGAAATGGATCCTAAAAAATAAATACCTTCCCATAATAGAATATGTAGATGGTATTGGTTGCTATGGTGAAAACACTAATGAGTCTGGAGACTTTTTTAGATTGATATATGATCATCCATATACAACAGAATACATAGGAGACCATCTCGTATGTGTTAGTCAAAACGGTAAACTACTTTATTCTATGACTCAAGAAGAGATGGATGGTTTTACATTGACTTGCAAATGTTTAAGCCAATCTTCCTACAAAGACCAATGGTGCGATACGTGGAACGTGCTTTATCATGGTTGGGATCCTGAAGGTGGAGATGACCCATATATGCCGTATACTTTCATTTATCAGTTGGAAGAAGATACTACAATCAATGATTTGACCTATCAAAGACTTACAGGGCGTTTTAGTTTAAGTACAATGCCTTCGAATAAAGAATATGTTGCCGCATTGCGTTTTGCGGAAAATAAAAAGGTATTTGTGCATTACGACAATACCGAATACCTACTTTATGACTTTGGTGCACAAGTAGGCGATACGCTGGAAATATTTGGAGGTATCGATCATTACAAAGATTTTAAGATACTTCCACATGTCATCACAGGAATAGATACATTGGCGGATGGAAGGTTGCAGATTTATTCAAATGCGATAATTCAAGAGTCGGAAGGTTATGAAACTCCATTTGAAAGGATATATCCTAAAATTTGGATAGAAGGCGTCGGGTCTAAAAATGGTATTGTGCAGAATAGTGCGACAAATCGGATAGGTTCAGGACCTAGTGTGCTTCTATGTGCATATTATGACGATGATTGTATTTATACTACGGATAACCCTTATTATACCTCATTAGGTTGCGTGTATAATGATCCTATCTTTAGTGCTACAGAAGAAGTGAATGCACCCGCCCAATCAGTTCAAAAGATTATGTACAATGGTCAACTCCTCATTCTCCGTGACAGCAAGACCTACAATGTCATGGGAGTAGAAGTGGGAGAATAATCCCACATTGAAATATACTATATCCTCGCCTAGTTCCATGTGAATTGGGTGAGGTTTTTTGTATGGGTGTGTTAACAAGCATTTCTAAGTACGTTAACAAAATAAACTATATCTACCTGAAAATCAAGATACTTTTTTCAGACCATGTTAACAAATACAGTTTTGTATGTTAACAAATGCGTCTTACTCTTGCACGAATCAAAAAAATGTTGTAACTTTGCGGGCGGTTAGCACAGACTGAGTAGTCGAACTGTTAAAAAGTAGAGTTATGAAAAAGCATCCATTAGTCTTATTGTTAGGCGCGATCGCATGCCTACTTGTGGGGTGTAAGCCTAATCATGGTAGTGGCCATCCCGATCTAATAGCACAGGATCCTGAAGGCGGATATATCTGTTTTTTTCAATTTACTGACACTTCTTATATGAACAACATACTGGTTTCGCCAGGAATGGAAGATTTTGACTATATGTTTCACTATGGTAAGGTATTAGGTGGTGGTAAATGGTGGTTACCTTTGTTTCCTAAAAATCATCATGAAGGACAACCTATATTCGGAGAGAGAACAAGAGAGGGAACCAATATGGACTTTTATTATCTAGATGGATGTTTTTATACGGTTAAAGATGTTGTGGAGAGCCCCAAATTCATAGCCCTTAAGGGAGGATATTACATCTGTTATCCTTTTATGGCTCTTGAATTATACTGTTGCTATATCAATGCCAAGTGGGAAGATTACTACACAACAGATTTTAGAAATGTTGAAGCAATTCCTTCTCATCATGTGTACAGTAAGCGGTATTGGATCGGAGAGCGCACTTTAGCGAATCTTACTAAAAAGTCCACTAAGCATTTTCCAAGACAAAATCCAGAGATGATGACTATCGATGATGTCGTAGAGACACTAAATCGGCTGATAGAAACGAATCAAATTGATGAATATTGTAGTATAGTATCTAAATGGTGATATATATGAAACGGATATTATTTTGCACAATAATCATTTTATGTTAACATAAAAAAACAAAAATGAAAGACACACAAGTCTTTGGATAAATCAATGTTGTAACATATCCCCCTCGCCCTTTTCCATGTGAATTGGGTGAGGTTTTTTGTATGGGTGTGTTAACAAGCATTTCTAAGTACGTTAACAAAATAAACTATATCTACCTGAAAATCAAGATACTTTTTTCAGACCATGTTAACAAATACATTTTTGTGTGTTAACAAATGCCCTTTGCTCTTGCACGAATCAAAAAATTGTCGTAACTTTGCGGGCGGAAGAGCGAAAAGCGCAAAAACAGGTGAGATTGTTGCTGAAGATGAGTTCGAAGGTCAGACTACTATGTCTATCCCCGAAGAGGGCGACTACGAAGTATATATCTATACCGAATCAGGTACAGTAATGGTTGGTGAGTTTTTGTGTAGAATAAAGTATAACTAAAATTCTATTATATCTCGTATGAAAAACTTATTTAAACATATATTCCTATATGTAGTAGTGGCATCGTTTTTACCTGTGTATGCAGAAGATGATAAGCTATACACAGATCCTCGTATGCAAATATCACTCCCGTCTACTGAAGCACAATCTTTGGGCAAATTTTCAGAAATCCCAGTAGATTTATATACTGGAAGAACGAATATTAACATACCTTTATTTACAATCAAGCACAATGATATTGAAGTTCCCATATCTATCAGTTATCATGGTGGAGGTATCAAAGTGGATGATGACGCAGGATTAGTTGGATTGGGGTGGACATTAAATGCAGGTGGAGTAGTTAGTCGTATCGTACAAGGATTACCTGATGATTTGTATAATAGTAATGGTCCTGTAAAAGGTTTTAATTATTTGGGTGCTCGTGAACATGAGTTTATCAATGCACTAAAGCAAATGGATCCTGCAGAATCACTAACATTATTAGATAATCCAGAAAAAAATCAATTGATAAGTGAGTGTGGTATAGCATATGATGAGAATAAAATTGATGTATCACCTGATAATTATATTTTTTCAGTTTTAGACTATTCAGGTGCATTTGTTGGTATGACTGCAGATAATGTACAATCTAATGGAGGATATCACTTAAAGTATTTAGATAATGGAAATATATATCGGGTGACGGATGTGAAGGGGCTTGTATATACATTTTCACATCATGAACAAAGGAATTTTCCATACCGTATATGCGATGTGTATAACACCAATGAATGGTCTAACGCTGCGGAATATAACCATCATTACACATCTGCATGGTGGCTGAGTTCAATCCATAATATAGCTCGTGATAGCATAAAATTCGAATATGTGCAGCAAAATCAAATTCCACCACGTTCAAATTTCTATTCCCACACTCAATTTACTACTCAAAATTCATATCAGAAAGATACAATTATACATCATAATTATAGTAGCTATGCTTATCCATTTGTTCCCAAGAAAGATAGTATTAAGCATCAATTGCTTTCATCCATCAGTACCCCATATTGTAGATTAGACTTTCGTTATTCACCGCAGCAAAATAATAGAGTTTATAGATTAGATACATTAGCATTGTATTCTACGATTGGTGATGTCGATACATTAATAGAGCGATATATATTTTCATATGCTGGAGTCTTTTCAGCAGCTAGACTTTATCAATTAACACATGAATGTAGAAATAATGCAAAAGAGTACTATACTTTTACTTATCATTCTACGAATGCTAAAGGGATAGGTGCAGACAATAAGGATCATTGGGGATTCTTCTCGCAGTACTCTAATGGTAGATATCCAAATAAAGAATATTTGACTGGGATTGGTAATCTGGCGCCTATGGTTCCACATGGCATATCATCTAATGTAATGTCAGAGCGATATGCAGATAATGAAAATGCCTCTAATAATATGTTGGAATCTATCACATACCCTTCTGGTTTGGTCGTTAAATTTACATGGGAGCCCCATACCTTTAGCTTATTAAGTCCTGTAGGCTATGATGCATACCAATTTTATAAGGAGTATGATTATCTTAAAACTCCAGAAACAACATACGAGATAATATATAAAGATATATTTTCATTATGTGGCAAGGAGAATAATGAGAATCTATCAATAGCAAAATATTTAACAACAGATCAATACATTAATATAGATCTGTCAAGCTATTTTTACAACCATGAGGTATGGAATATTATGGATTGTGTTATGGACTGGAGAGAAAATTCTATGGCTTCAGACAGGCCTGTTTTTTGTATAGAATATGAAGGAGAAGAAATTCTACATTTTCACCTTGATTCCGCTAGCATTCAATCAATGATAAATCAACATTCGAACCATATTGCGGTGCAAGACTATGGTGCTGGTATGTATAAATTCATACTTAAACATCCTCGAACCACATTGGTGTCGCCACATACTAATTACTGTGTCCACTATCACGAAATGTTTAATAAACCTGAAACATCTTTAGGGAAAATTTTCATTTCAATCACAGAGCAAAACGAAATTAAGAATCCATACAATGCTCGCAATGTGGGTGGTGTACGTATTAAGCAAATAGAATATAAAGATGGACAAACACCTTTGTTGATAAAAAATTATTCATATATAGACTCAACAGGACATTCAAGTGGTGTATTGTCATATTCTCCACGTTACGCATCTACTTATCCTATTAAAAAAATTGTCACCTATAATCAGTACGTAGGTGGTGGAATAGGAGAGTTGACTTCTAATTTATTGATTCTTCGTTCGAATGGATTGCCCTATGTGTTAAATGGCGGAGGGCACATAGAATATCGGCAAGTAACCGAACATACAGTGCAACAAGTTGGGCATGGTTCAGATATATTTCATCCTATTGAAAGGATAGACTATTATTATTGTACGTCTGTTGATTCAAGTATATATTCCGATTTAGATGAAACTAATGCCACTATATATATACCAACGGATCAACTACAATTAACATCAAAAAAGCACCAACGTGGGCATTTGAAGAAAAAGGTAGAGTTCACAGATGAGATAAAAACGACAACTTATAATTACCAGATTTTAGAAAAACCAACTACTAATTTTTACACAGGGAGTGCCTTTGTTACTGCCGATTTTCAAGGTCTGAACTACGGATATGAAGGCTCAAGACCCTATAAAAATTACGGCATTACAAAATATCGTGTTATTCCATATAACAAACGACTTATTAATCAACAGACGGTAGGAGACAAGACTAACATATACCATGCCTATACCTACGCTAATGATACGTACGCATCATCAGCCAATGCCAATTTACCATTAACACATACATATGTTACTTCGGAGGGTGATACACTAATAGAGCACTATAGTTATTATCGTGAAACCAATATGATAGATTCGTGTTTAATAACAAAGAATGGATACGTAGTTGATGGATACAAGCTTGATTATGATGAAGCAAACCGAGTGATAAAAAAATATAAGCCAAAGTTATGTCCAACGTCATTGCCATCAATAAATACTATAGAATGGGATACATTAGAAACGTATCTTTATGATTCAGAAACAAGCAAAATAACCCTAATAATCAATCATAAAATGAATGTTAGGACAATATACGTATGGTCATATAAGGGACAATATCCGATTGCTGAGATTAATAGTGAAGAGCCAATCTACATCACAGATTTGGTTGGTGGCGCATTAGAGATGAGAAATTTGAGAGATTCCTCCCAACCAGATATCTCTATCTTGGATAATTTGCGAGACCATCTCCCTAATGCTACTATTAAGACGATGACTTATGAACCCTTTGTTGGAATCACTTCATATACAGATGAGAAAGGTTATACTCAGTATTATAAGTATGATGATTTTCGACAGCTTCAAGAGATATATGAAATAGTGGGTGATACCATACATATTCTAAAACGCTTTGATTATCAAGTGAAAAATCGTTAAATAAAATATCATGAAACGGATTGTTATTATATCTATTTTAGCGTATTTGTCAGCTGCAATAACTGCAACAGATTTTGTAGCAATCACGGAAGTATTGTATGATGTGTATTGTGATGAGAAACCATCAATCATGCCACCTAACTTGTGTGAATTTGTAGAATTATACAATGCCAATGAAGATGAGGTGAATATTGGGGGATGGATGTTGCAAACTATAGAGCCTAATCAAACTTTTGTTATTCCAGAAGGAATGATTATACCTCCGCATTCTTGTTTGGTAATTGGACATGATGGTGGCGACTTTGATAGTTCAAAATACAATTTTCAAACTAGTGACTTCGAAGGAGGAGCTACGCTATTTGATTTTTTGTATGGAATGGATGAATCTCCTTTAGGGGAAAAACTTCTGTTACAACACACATTTATTCTTCCTGATACAGTCACGATTTTGCTATTAAAAGACAATAATAATGTAGTTAGAGATTCTCTTATATATGGCGGATATGTAGAACACAACACCTTGTACGCGCCTAACTATGATAAAGCAACATTTTGGCCTAGCATGATATGGTCTATACAGAGAACTTCTATCCATTTTAAGATAACAGGAGAGTCTATTTTTCGACCCACAGATTGGAATGGGTATAATTTAAGATATGAGAATAAAATGCCTAATAATTCACTGGGGTGCATGTCTCCAGAATTTTTCGGTTCGAATATATTGCCGCAATCATGGGAATTTTCTAATGAGAGAAACTATATTCAAGAAATCACTCCTAATACTGCATTATCTAGTATTGATACTACTCAAATAATAAACGATAGACGAGCAATCGTGAAACGTACATATTATGATGCAATGTATCGTCCCACTTTGATAGTTGAATATGGAATTTCTCCCAATCAAAAGAATATGATGACTCTTTGTGAATATGATACGTATGCGCGACCTACAAAAGAATGGCTCCCAATTGCGGTAGAAGGAAGTTATTTAACAAGTCAGATATTCAAAAATAATGCTGCACTATACTACCCAAACGAATCGCGGCCATATTCTGAGAAAACTTATAGTGTTGAAATATGGGAAAATGGTACAACAAAAAACGAACTAATTGGTTCTCAAAAAGCAGGTGCTGATATGGGAAACCATAAAGTGCAATTTGTCTCTCGTGGAAATAACTATAACGAAGTGAAACTGTTTTATGTTACTAGAGATGGTTCACTAAGGAGCGATAGTTGTTATTTTCCTAAGAAACTGCATGTTAAAGAAACGACAGATGAAGATGGCAATACCAAAGTGGTTTACACTAACCTGCAAGGTAAGACCGTCATGGAAAAAGTAGATAATGCTACCACATACTATGTGTACAACGATTTGAACCAACTATCCTATGTATTACCTCCT
>JBGVMY010000016.1:0-142329 GCA_045124995.1 Paludibacteraceae bacterium
ACGCAGAAGGCGTAATTAATCAATAGGAGACAAGTTATACAGGAAATCACCTAATTGCGCAGAGGGTATACCTAAATTTTGGGCGATACGAGTTTTGCGAACCATAAACGCAGATTTTGTAATACACATGCTACTAGCAAGGTCTTCCATAGCCATTTGCGGATAGATAAAACTCAGCACGCAAAATACATTTTCTCTTTTAGTTAAATTCAGTTTCTCCAAAGCAATAATCCAATTTTTAAGATAAGGATTAATATCTTTTTTTAACTGATCATATTTATTCCAACTGGAGAGTGGCTTGGGATATTTTCGACGGATTTTATCCAAACGTTCATCGTAATAATGCAGCATCGCATGCTTGTGAATTTCACCAGCTTGCTCCGTCACTTGTACAGACAAACTAACGATTTGTTCTTTTGAAGCATGTATTTGTGCTGTTGCAAATCTACGATAAAGAACAATGCCTACAACTAATGCGACACACAAACTAGCAAAGGCACACATCACCATCCACACCCAACGCCATGGGCGAGGATTGTGCAAATAGTCTTCCAAGATAGGTAATGCTTCTGCATATTTATTGGCATTATCACGTAATAGCTTTAGAGCATCCGTACGCGCATGCGAGTATTGGCTAAGCAATTCCACATCATTTCTGCTTTTTGCATCCTGCATTAGGCAATAATACGCATTTGAGATATAATTAGGATTGTCCGAGAGCAATATCAATACAAGGGCATATTGTATAGCATCATCTATTTTATTACTAAAATAATGCGACTGCATTATTATTAGATAACAGAAGCATTTGTCATGTTCGCTTTGCCAATAATCTAGTCCACGATTAAAATATACCAATGCCGAATCATATTGCTGTTGCTCATAAAAATATAGTCCACGCGTTTCATAATAGCGTGCTTGATAGGCACTATCCAATTGATACAATTGAGCTATATGTAGTAGGTTATCTGCCGTAGAGAACTCTTGAAGATAGATGTGACATTGAGCTACATTCAATAAACTTTGCGCATATCGCCATTCATTACCACTCTCCTTGAAATCTTCTGTGGCACGTTCATAGAAAATCAATGCTAGACTATCACTATTATTTTGCCTGCAAATATACCCCATACACGAGTTTACGCGACCACGATAGATAGGGTCATCAATCTGCAAGCGATCGGCTTCGATATAGCATTCCGCCGCATCAGCAATCTCATTCGCGAAACTGAGGTTTCGTCCCATGTAGTAATACGCTTTGCCGAGGGTATTCGGCATCAGCAATCTGCCAAATGGATTATCCAAGCTGCGGATGGCTTTGCCCAACGCTGCGGTGTCGTCATAGATCACATGCTCTGTCTGGTCAATACTATCCGCCAAAACGATTACCTCCTTCGCCTCGTGCCAGCTACATGATGCCAAACCGCATACCAAGCCCAACATACAGACCACTCTGCATGCCTGACGGAATAGATATGCTATCGCTTTTCTCATTTCGAGCGCAAAGGTACAAAAAAAAATGCATATGTGCAAGAGGAGGGTATTTTTGAGGGACTATATGTTAGTGGTTAAAGGTTAGGTTTTGTTTTAACTGAGTCTTCTCTGAAGGCGGGGAATTGTGGGCTTATTGTGCGTCTATTGTGCGTCTATTGTCCGTGAATAGTGCGTAAATAGTGCGTGAATAGTGCGTGTATTGTGCGTAATCTCCTATAGATTTCGAAGTAAAGTTTAAGGAATTAACGAATGAAGGAATGAACGAATTAACGAATGAAGGAATGAACGAATTAGGGAATTAACGAAGGAAGGAGTTAAGGTTTAACAAAAAAAATCGCACCCACATGGGATGCGATTTTTTGATTGTAGTCAGACGAGTTAGACAGGTCCGACCAGTTGTATTACTCTGCAGCAGCCTCGGTAGCAGGTGCCTCAACAGCAGCCTCTACAGGAGCCTCAGCCTTAGGAGCAGCCTTCTTACCAGCACGACGGGTGGTCTTCTTAGCAGCAGCCTTAGGAGCCTTGAGCATGTTCTCGTTGTAGTCAACGAGCTCGATGATAGCCATCTCAGCAGCATCACCAAGACGGAAACCGGTGCGAAGGATACGAGTGTAACCACCTGGGCGGTTAGCAATCTTCTCAGCTACGTTTTGGAAGAGCTCGGTAACAACAGTTTTTTGTTTGAGTTTAGCGAACACCAAACGGCGGTTAGCAGTAGTGTCCTCTTTAGCATGGGTGAGCAATGGCTCTACATACATACGGAGAGCTTTTGCCTTTGCCAATGTGGTCGAAATGCGCTTGTGCATGATCAATGAGCAAGCCATGTTAGAAAGCATTGCATGACGGTGCGCTGCTTTACGACCAAGGTGGTTGAATTTCTTATTATGTCTCATTGTTTTTTAGTTTTTCAATTAATCATTAAGTTTGAATCTGCTAATATCCATACCAAACGCAAGGCCGTTCTTCTCAAGCAACTCGTCCAACTCGGTGAGAGACTTCTTACCAAAGTTGCGGAACTTGAGCAAGTCGGAGCGATGATACTTCACCAATTGACCCAAGGTATCTACCTCTGCAGCCTTCAAGCAGTTGAGAGCACGAACAGAAAGGTCCATATCGATGAGACGTTGGTTGAGGAGTTGACGCATACGCAAGTACTCCTCGTCGAAAGTATTATCAGCAGGTTTAGCGTGATCTTCAATGATGATGCGCTCCTCAGAGAACAACATAAAGTGATAGATCAGGAGTTTAGCCGCCTCTGTCAAGGCATTTTGTGGTGTGATGGAACCATCGGTGCAGATCTCGAGTGTGAGTTTCTCGTAGTCGGTACGTTGCTCAACACGGTAAGGATCGATGCTATACTTCACGTTGCGGATTGGAGTATAGATACTATCGATAGCCAAAACGCCGATGGCATCGTTAGCTTGACGGTTCTCGTCAGCTGATACATAGCCACGACCTTTGTTGAGAGTGATCTCAATCTCAAAATCAGCAGTCTCGTCCATCTCAGCCAACAAGAGATCAGGGTTGAGCACGTTGAATGATTGCAAATAGCTATTCAACTCGCCTGCCAAAAGAGCATTGTTGCCCTTAACGTGCATGCGGATAGTCTCCCCATCGGCATCAATGCCGTCTTTGCGACCGAAACGAACTTGTTTGAGGTTCAAAATAAGGTTGGTTACATCAGTGATAACACCAGGGATAGTAGCAAATTCATGATCAATACCATTGATCTTAATCGAACAGATAGCAAAGCCCTCGAGCGAACCAATCAAGACGCGACGAATAGCATTACCAACTGTAATACCATAACCTGGCTCGAGCGGACGGAACTCAAAAACTCCGCGTGTGTTGCTCGAATCCAACATGATTACCTTGTCAGGTTTAATAAAATCTAATATTGCCATGAATTTATTTTTTATTTAGAGTACAACTCGACGATTAATTGCTCCTTGATATTCTCAGGAATCTCCTCACGTTGAGGCATATTGAGGAACTTACCAGCTTTGTCAGCCTCGTTCCACTCCAACCAAGGATATTTGCTGTGGTTGAAACCATCAAGAGAAGCAGTGATAACCTCCAAAGATTTAGCCTTCTCGCGAACAGACACAACTTGACCAGGTTTAACTTGGAAAGAAGGAATGTTAACAACTTTACCATCTACACAGATGTGACGGTGGCTAACGAGCTGACGAGCAGCAGCGCGAGTAGGAGCCATACCAAGACGATATACAACGTTGTCGAGACGAGACTCGAGCAATTGGAGAAGGATCTCACCAGTAATACCCTTGATACGAGAAGCTTGAGCAAAAAGGAGGCGGAATTGGCGCTCGAGTACACCATAGGTGTATTTAGCTTTTTGCTTCTCAGCCAACTGAGTACCATACTCAGACATTTTCTTGCGGCGGTTTACACCGTGTTGACCTGGAGCGTAGTTACGACGATCAAGCACTTTGTCAGGACCGAAGATAGCCTCTCCGAAACGACGTGCGATACGTGATTTTGGTCCAATATATCTTGCCATTTTCTTAAGATTTTAATAGTTAAAAAATTATACACGACGACGTTTAGGAGGACGGCAACCATTGTGAGGCATAGGAGTAACGTCGATAATCTCGGTTACTGCGATACCTGCGTTAGCGCAAGCGCGGATAGCGCTCTCACGACCTTGTCCAGGACCTTTAACATACGCTTTTACTTTGCGCAAGCCGAGGTCAAAAGCGACCTTTGCGCAATCCTCAGCAGCAGTTTGAGCTGCATATGGAGTATTCTTCTTTGAGCCACGGAAGCCCATTTTACCTGCAGATGACCAAGAGATCACTTGACCCTCGCCGTTTGCAAGTGTTACGATTACATTGTTGAAAGAAGACATCACGTGAAGTTGACCAACACCGTCAATCTTTACGACGCGCTTCTTAGCTGCAACTGTTTTCTTTGCCATAATTGATAGATATTAACAGGTTGATTATTACTTAGTTGCCTTCTTCTTGTTAGCAACAGTTTTCTTTTTACCCTTGCGCGTGCGGGCATTGTTCTTGGTGGATTGTCCACGTACAGGAAGACCGATACGGTGACGAACACCGCGATAGCAACCGATATCCATCAATCGCTTGATGTTGAGTTGTGTTTCCGAACGGAGGTCACCTTCTACTTTGTAGTTAGCACCGATGATCTCACGGATTTTAGCTGCTTGGTCATCCGTCCAATCTTGCACCTTGATGCTTGGGTCAACGCCTGCCTCTGCCAAGATTTTCTTTGCGCTTGAACGACCTATTCCGTAGATGTAAGTCAATCCGACTTCGCCACACTTATTTTGTGGCAGATCTACACCGACAATTCTTATAGCCATAATTATTTACTTTAAGGATATTGATTAAATGGTTTACCTCGATGAAATGCTTATCCTTGACGCATTTTCATTTTGGGTTCTTTTTTGTTAATTACATACAAGCGACCTTTGCGGCGTACGAGTTTGCAATCCGCGTTGCGCTTCTTTACAGATGCTCTAACTTTCATTTTTAATAGAGTTTTAGAGTGTTAATTATAAGGGTTTCGTACCTATTATTTATAACGGAACGAAATACGTCCTTTGGTGAGGTCATATGGGCTCATCTCCACTTTCACACGGTCACCAGGAAGGATCTTGATGTAGTGCTGACGCATCTTACCAGAGATGTGGGCGATGATGACATGACCACTTTCGAGTTGAACACGGAACATCGCGTTGGACAATGCCTCGGTTACAGTTCCATCTACTTCAATTGCATCTTGTTTTGCCATAGTTGTAATTGGTATATTTTATATAAAACGATCTCCTAAGACTTGCTGAATATACTCGAAGGTAGATAATATCTCAGCCTTGCCATTTCGGACGCATACGCTGTGCTCATAGTGAGCAGCAGGTTTGCGGTCGATGGTGCGTGCTGTCCAACCATCCTCCTCGAGAATCACTTGGCGGCGACCAAGGCAGATCATTGGTTCGATAGCGAGTACCATACCCGATTTCAGGACGAGTCCGTTGCCACGACGACCATAGTTGCACACTTCTGGTTCCTCGTGCATCTCACGTCCGATGCCATGCCCCACAAACTCGCGAACCACGGAATAGCCGTTTTTCTCGCAGTGGTTTTGGATGGCAAATCCGATATCTCCTAATCGACGACCAGTGATGGCCTGCTCGATACCAAGATAGAGAGCCTCCTTGGTAGTACGCATCAGCTGCAAAGTCTCTGGCGCAACCTCTCCAACAGGGAAAGTATATGCCGAGTCAGCGTGCATACCATTGAGTTCGACTACAGTGTCAATGGATACGATATCGCCGTCCTTGAGGACAACCTTGTTGGATGGGATACCATGTACCACCTGCTCGTTGACTGAGGTACAGAGCGTAGCAGGAAATCCTTCGTATCCGAGGCAGGATGGTTTACCACCGTTGTCACGGATGAATTCGTATGCCACTTTGTCCAGCTCAGCAGTGGTAACACCAGGTCGGATCACCTTGGCCACTTCGGCCAAGGTGCGTCCGAGCAAGTCGTTACTGCGGCGCAGAAGCTCGATCTCTTCGTCAGTCTTGAGGTAGATCATTTCGTATTAATATGCCATTGCACCTGAGCGTCCCTTGATGCGCATGCCAGACTCAAAGAATCCGTCATAGTGGCGCATGAGAAGGTGACTCTCGATTTGTTGTAGCGTATCCAAGATTACACCTACCATAATGAGGAGTGACGTACCGCCAAAGAATTGCGCGAAGCTCATGCTCACACCAAAGAGTCGAGCGAAAGCAGGCAAGATAGCGATGATAGCCAAAAGGCAAGAGCCTGGCAAAGTCAAACGGTTCATGATGGTATCAATATACTCAGCAGTCTTCTTGCCTGGTTTAACGCCAGGGATGAAGCCATTGTTGAGCTTGAGGTTTTCAGCCATTTGTACAGGGTTGATGATAATCGCGGTGTAGAAATAGGTGAAAACGATGATCAAGATTGCGAATACGAAGTTGTACCAGAATCCGTCATTGTTCATGAAAGCGCGTGTGAAAGCACTTGCGCCCTCTGCATTTGAGAAACCAGCCAATGCGATTGGAATAAACATGATTGCTTGCGCAAAGATGATTGGCATCACGTTAGCTGAGTTCACCTTCAATGGGATGTATTGGCGAACACCACCGTATTGCTTGTTACCCACCATGCGTTTTGCATATTGTACAGGGATACGACGAGTACCTTGTACGAGCAAGATTGCGAATGCGAAAACGAAGAGAAGGATAACTACCTCAAGGAGGAACACGATCAATCCACCACCTGCGTCATTAAGACGTGATGAGAACTCTTGGATGAGAGCAGCAGGGAAACGAGCGATGATACCGATGAGAATGATAAAGGAAATACCATTACCAAGACCACGGTCAGTGATACGCTCACCCAACCACATTACGAACATAGAGCCTGCGCACAAGAGGATGGTAGATGAGATAGTGAACCAGTTGAGTCCAACCTCAAGCATTTGACCAGCTTGTGCCATTTGCACTGAAAGGTTTACCAAGTAACTTGGACCTTGGAAGAGCAAGATAGCTACGGTCAAATAGCGAGTGATTTGGTTCATCTTCTGACGGCCAGATTCGCCCTCTTTCTGCATCTTTTGGAAGTAAGGCACTGCGATAGTGAGCAGTTGGATTACGATAGAAGCAGAGATGTATGGCATGATACCCAATGCGAAGATAGAAGCATTGGAGAACGCACCACCTGAGAACATATCGAGAAGAGCCATCAGACCTCCAGCAGTTTGAGCGCGCAATGCGGTCAATGCTGTAGGATCAATACCTGGAAGTACCACGAATGATCCGAAACGGTAGATGAGCACAAACAAAAGTGTGGTCAACAGACGGTTGCGGAGATCCTCGATCTTCCAGATATTTTTGATTATCTCAATAAACTTACGCATACTAATTAGATTTTGTTGATAGTACCACCAGCAGCTGTGATAGCAGCCTCAGCTGATTTGGAGAAAGCGTTAGCTTCTACAGTGAGTTTAGCAGTCAAAGTACCATTGCCCAAGATCTTAACGAGTTGAGTCTTGTTGATGAAACCAGCCTCGTGCAATTCGATAAGACCGATTTTCTCCAAGCCCTTAGCCTCAGCAAGCGCTTGCAAGGTAGCAAGGTTGATAGCTTTGTACTCAACGCGGTTGATGTTCTTGAAGCCGAACTTAGGCAAACGGCGTTGCATAGGCATCTGACCACCCTCGAAACCGATTTTCTTAGAGTAACCAGAACGTGACTTAGCACCTTTGTGACCGCGTGTAGAAGTTCCACCAAGACCAGAACCTGGACCACGTCCGATTCGCTTAGCGGTCTTCACAGAACCAGCAGCTGGCGTTAAATTATTTAATTCCATAATGCTACAAATTAATTTAATTAGTCAATAACTTTTACCAAGTGTTTAATTTTGTTAACCATACCGAGGATAGCAGGAGTAGCCTCATGCTCAACGATGGCATTCATCTTGCGAAGACCAAGAGCCAACATTGTATCCTTTTGCACTTGTGGGCAGCCGATTGTGCTGCGTACTTTTTGAATTTTAATAGTTGCCATGATTTTCACAAATTATTATCCGTTAAACACAGTAGAAAGGCTTACGCCACGGTTTTGAGCTACGGTGCGTGCATCACGCATCTCGCCGAGAGCGGCGATAGTAGCCTTAACGAGGTTGTGAGGGTTAGAAGAACCTTTTGATTTAGCCAACACGTCGGTTACACCTACAGACTCCAACACGGCGCGCATAGCACCACCGGCTTTTACTCCGGTACCGTGAGAAGCAGGTTGGAGGTAAACGCGTGCACCGCCAAACTTAGCCTCTTGCTCGTGAGGGATAGTACCCTTGAGCACAGGCACTTGGATAAGGTTTTTCTTAGCAGCCTCAGTACCCTTAGCAATAGCAGCTGTAACCTCACCTGCTTTACCAAGGCCCCAGCCTACGATACCAGCCTCATTTCCTACAACAACGATGGCTGCAAATGTGAATGTACGTCCACCCTTAGTAACCTTAGTTACGCGGTTGACAGCAACAAGGCGCTCCTTGAGCTCCAAGTCTTGGGTTGATTTTACTCGATTCATAACAGTCTCTTTGTTTTAGAATTTGAGACCTGCCTCGCGGGCAGCGTCTGCCAATGATTTAACTCGACCATGATAGAGGTAGCCGTTACGATCAAATACAACAGCCTCTACGCCAGCAGCCTTAGCAGCTTCTGCGATGAGTTTGCCTACTTGAGCAGCCTTCTCAGTTTTGGTCATTTTATCTTTGATAGCGAGCGAAGATGCAGAAGCAAGAGTCTTGCCTTGCAAATCGTCGATTACTTGAGCGTAAATTTGGCTGTTGCTACGGAATACAGTCAGACGAGGACGCTCAGCGGTACCCGATACACGTGTACGGATAGATGCTTTAATTTTAAGTCTTCTTGCAATTTTCTGATTCATAACTTATTCCTTTCTAATTATTTACCAGCCGATTTACCAGCTTTACGACGAACAACTTCACCTTGGAACTTAACACCTTTACCTTTGTAAGGCTCTGGTTTGCGGAACGAGCGAATCTTAGCACATACTTGGCCAATGAGTTGCTTGTCAGCAGATTCCAAAATCACGAGTGGGTTTTGGTTACGCTCAGACTTGGTCTCTACCTTAACCTCTTTAGGGAGTTGGAGGTAGATTGGGTGGGTATAACCGAGAGCGAAGTTGAGAGTATTTTGCATACCCGCAGCCATCTCTACGCGGTAACCAACACCGACGAGTTCGAGCACTTTCTTATAACCCTCGCTAACACCTACAACCATATTGTTGATCAGGGAGCGATAGAGGCCGTGCATTGCACGATTTTCCTTCTCATCGTTTGGACGAGCTACACGGCAAACACCGTCTTCTACAGTCACAGTGATGCTAGGATTAACTTGTTGTTGAAGTTCACCTTTAGGACCTTTAACAGTCACGAGGTTCTCAGGGCTAACTGTTACAGTTACACCTGCAGGGATAGCGATAGGCAATTTACCAATTCTTGACATAGCGTTTCCTCCTTAATTAGTAGATGTAACAAATAACCTCGCCACCCAACTTCATACCAAGAGCCTCTTTGTTGGTCATCACACCCTTAGATGTAGAAAGGATTGCGATACCGAGACCATTCAATACGCGTGGCATCTCGCGATAGCCAACGTACTGACGAAGACCTGGGGTCGATACACGTTTCAAACTCTTGATGGCGTTAACTTTGTTAACTGGATCATACTTCAAGGCAATCTTGATAGTGCCTTGAGGGCCATCCTCCACGAACTTGTATGAAAGGATATAACCTTTCTCAAACAAGATACGGGTGATCTCTTTCTTCAGATTCGAAGCAGGCACCTCAACTACGCGGTGACCAGCTTTGATTGCATTTCTGAGTCGAGTCAGATAATCTGCGATTGGATCTGTCATAAATGTTTTTGTTAAATTAATCCCGCCTTTCGGGACAATATTTAATAAATTAATTTTATTTATTCCCCAGAGGCACCTACGTCCTCTGGGCGAATTTCAGTGTTTTTACCAGCTAGCCTTCTTCACACCTGGGATAAGACCTGCAGAGGCCATCTCACGGAATTGAATACGACTCAAGCCGAATACGCGCATGTAGCCTTTTGGACGACCAGTGATCTTGCAACGATTGTGCAAACGAACTGGGCTAGCGTTCTTTGGCAATGCTTGGAGACCTTCATAGTCACCATCCTTGAGGAGTTGTGCACGCTTAGCAGCATATTTTGCCACCAATTTAGCGCGTTTCACCTCGCGAGCTTTCATTGATTCTTTTGCCATAGTCTAATTACTTTTTGAATGGTAAACCAAACTCACGGAGGAGAGCGAAGCCTTCCTCATCGGTCTTAGCTGTAGTCACGAAAGTGATGTTCATACCGAGGAGTTTAGAAATGTTATCAATGTTGATTTCAGGGAAGATGATTTGCTCTTGGATACCAAGTGTATAGTTGCCATGACCATCCATCTTGTTGTGGATACCCTTGAAGTCGCGGATACGAGGCAAAGCCACGCGTACGAGACGCTCCAAGAACTCGTACATACGCTCACCACGGAGAGTTACGCGTACGCCGATAGGCATTTTCTTACGAACCTTGAAGTTAGCGATATCCTTCTTGGAAACCGTAGCAACAGCTTTTTGACCAGTGATAAGTGTCATCTCTTGTTGTGCAACATCGATGATCTTCTTATCAGCTACAGCCTCACCAAGACCTTGGTTGAGAACGATCTTCTCGAGTTTAGGACACTGCATTACAGTAGTGTAGTTAAACTCCTTCATCAGAGCAGGCACAATGCGCTCCAAATAATCTTGTTTCAAACTTGCTGTATTCATTGTTAGATCTCCTTACCAGATTTTTTACTTACGCGGACGAGCTTGCCATCCTTCTCAACGCGGCCTACGCGAACTGGTACACCGTTCTCAACTGGGTTGAGGTTTGAGATATGAATAGGAGCCTCCTGTTTAACAATACCTCCTTGAGGATTTTTAGCATTAGGTTTGGTACTCTTAGATACCATGTTGACACCCTCTACGATAGCACGTTGTTTCTCTACGAGCACCTCCAACACGCGGCCGGTTTTGCCCTTAGAAGCACCTGCGTTTACATAAACGGTATCACCTTTCTTAATATGCAATTTTGCCATACTTTTAGAATTTAGATGATTAGAGCACTTCAGGTGCCAGAGAAATAATTTTCATGTTCGTTTGACGAAGCTCGCGAGCCACAGGGCCGAAGATACGTGAACCACGGATCTCACCTGCGTTGTTTACGAGCACGCATGCGTTGTCGTCGAAGCGGATGTAGCTACCGTCAGCACGGCGAACCTCTTTCTTCACGCGAACAACGATAGCGCGTGTTACTGTACCATCCTTGATGTCAGAAGAAGGAATTACACCTTTTACTGCTACTACGATGGTGTCACCCAAGCTGGCGTAACGCTTTTTGGTTCCGCCAAGAACGCGGATGCACAATGCCTCTTTAGCACCTGAGTTGTCCGCAACTACGAGTCTTGATTCTTGTTGTACCATATTACTTAGCCCTTTCTACAATTTGAGTTAAACGCCAACGAACAGTTTTGCTCAAAGGACGAGTCTCCATGATACGTACAGTATCGCCGATACCGCACTCATTCTTCTCGTCGTGAGCATGGAACTTGCGAGTTTTATTGACAAACTTGCCATAAATAGGGTGTTTCTCTTTCCAGTGAACAGCAACTACGATAGTCTTGTCCATCTTGTTGGAAACGACAATACCCTGACGCTCTTTTCTTAGATTTCTTGTTTCCATGTCAATTCGTTTTTTACTTTGTTAATTCTCTTTGACGAAGTTCGGTTGCAAGGCGAGCAATAGTCTTACGAGCCACCTTAATCTGCAACGGATTGTCAAGCGGAGAAATGCTGTGATTCAGTTTCATGCGAACGAGTGCCTCTTTCTCAGCAGCCAAACGCTCTTGGATCTCAGCAGTTGTTAATTCTTTAATTTCAGCTGTTTTCATAATCCTGATTATACATTTTGGGTTGGGTCGTAATCACGTCTTACGACAAATTTGGTTGTAATAGGAAGTTTTTGAGCAGCCAGACGAAGTGCCTCTTTTGCTACATCGAATGGAACGCCGTCGATCTCGAAGATGATACGTCCTGGAGCCAATGGAACTACGAAGCCCTCTGGAGCACCTTTACCTTTACCCATACGAACATCCAATGGTTTTTTGGTAATTGGTTTATCAGGGAAAACGCGGATCCATACATGTCCTTGACGTTGCATATAACGTGTTACTGCGATACGGGCTGCCTCGATTTGACGACCTGTCAACCAGATGGTACCAAGGCTCTTGATACCGAATGAGCCAAATGCGAGCTCAGTACCACGCTGTGCATTGCCTTTGATGCGGCCTTTTTGGCAGCGGCGGAATTTAGTTTTCTTTGGTTGTAACATAACTGTAATCTACAAATCGGTTAAACATTATTGTTTTTTGTTTCTGCGGAAACCACCACGACGGTCATCACGACGGCGATCGCCACCACGACCATTCTCTTGCTTTTGTGTGAAGTTAGGAGCAAGGTCTTTCTTGCCATAAACTTCACCACGGCAGATCCAAACCTTTACGCCGATCATACCTACCTTGGTGAGAGCACCAGCGTGGCAATAATCGATGTCAGCGCGAAGAGTGTGCAATGGGGTACGACCCTCTTTGTACATCTCGCTACGAGCCATCTCGGCACCATTCAAACGGCCGCTGAGTTGGATTTTGATACCCTCAGCACCCATGCGCATGGTAGAAGCGATAGCCATTTTCACTGCGCGACGGTATGCGATCTTACCCTCGAGTTGGCGAGCGATCTTGGTAGCTACGATGGTAGCATCAAGCTCAGGACGCTTAACTTCAAAGATGTTGATTTGCACATCTTTCTTGGTGATTTTCTTCAGTTCCTCTTTCAATTTGTCAACCTCTTGTCCACCTTTACCGATAATAAAACCAGGGCGAGCAGTGCAGACAGTTACAGTCACAAGTTTCAGAGTACGCTCGATAACGATACGTGAGATACTAGCCTCAGCCAAGCGGGCATTCAAATACTTGCGGATTTTGGTATCCTCAAGGATAGTATCTCCGTAGTTCTTACCGCCAAACCAGTTGGAATCCCAACCACGAACAATACCAAGGCGGTTTGCTATTGGATTAATTTTCTGTCCCATTTCGTTAATTACTTAGCTTCGTTAGTATTCTTTGTGTCTACAAAAATAGTAACATGGTTAGAGCGTTTGCGGATACGATAGCCGCGACCTTGAGGAGCGGTCAACAGACGTTTGAGCATCATACCGCCATCTACCATGATTTGACTTACATACAGAGTCTCTTGATCAGCTTTCTTGCCAGTTTTGGTTTCCCAGTTAGCGATAGCAGATTTCAAAAGTTTCTCGAGAGCGCGTGAAGCCTCTTTTGTAGAGAAATGCAACGCACCCAGTGCACGGTTCACTTCCATACCACGAATCATATCGGCAACAAGGCGCATTTTGCGTGGAGAGGTAGGAACGTTGTTGAGCTTAGCAAAATATTGACCCTTGCGAGCCTCTTTCATTGCCTCAGCTGTATTATGTTTTCTAGCACCCATTTTGAATTCTAAAATTTAATTTGTTGTGAATGACTCATGGATTAACGGTTACCCGAGTGACCACGGAACGAACGGGTTGGAGCAAACTCGCCGAGCTTGTGACCTACCATGTTCTCTGTTACGTACACAGGGATAAACTTGTTTCCATTATGAACTGCGATAGTATGACCTACGAAATCAGGAGAAATCATAGATGCACGGCTCCAAGTCTTAACAACATCTTTCTTGCCAGACTCATTCATAGCCAACACCTTGTTCTCCAACTTAACGTTGATAAATGGTCCTTTTTTCAATGAACGACTCATAATTTCTCTTAATTTAATAGGTTATTTCTTTCTTCTTTCGATAATGTATTGGTTGCTCAAGTTCTTTGGAGCGCGTGTCTTGTAGCCCTTAGCTAACAAGCCCTTGCGTGAACGTGGGTGTCCACCTGATGCGCGACCTTCACCACCACCCATTGGGTGATCTACTGGGTTCATTGCCACACCACGGTTGCGTGGACGACGTCCTAACCAACGGCTGCGACCAGCCTTACCACTCTTCTCCAACGCGTGATCGCTGTTGCCAACTACGCCTACGGTAGCTTTGCAAGCAGACAACACCTTGCGCAACTCGCCTGAAGGCAACTTGATGATTGCATATTTATCCTCGCGAGAAGACAATTGTGCAAACACACCTGCCGAGCGAACCATGCATGCACCTTGACCTGGACGCAACTCAATGTTGTGGATCAAAGTACCAAGAGGCATGTTAGCCATTGGAAGAGCATTACCAACTTCAGGAGCCACATCTGGACCTGAGATTACTGTTTGACCTACTTGCAAACCGTTTGGTGCAAGAATGTAACGTTTCTCGCCATCAGCGTAGAACAAGAGTGCGATACGAGCCGAACGGTTTGGATCGTACTCAATAGTCTTAACTACTGCTGGTACACCATCTTTGTTACGTTTGAAGTCAATTACGCGATATTTCTGCTTGTGTCCACCACCAATATAACGCATGGTCATCTTACCTTGATGGTTGCGACCACCTGTTTTGGTTTTACCAAACACAAGAGATTTCTCTGGTGCACTTGCGGTAATTGTGTCAAATGCGCCAATAATTTTGTGTCTTTGCCCCGGTGTAGAGGGTTTTAATTTACGTACAGCCATTTTTAGATATTGCTATAAAAATCAATTGTTTCACCTTCTTTCAATGTAACGATTGCTTTCTTGTAAGCAGCCTTTGCACCACGGATCAAACCGCTCTTGGTATAGCGTTGTTTGGTCTTTGGAGCAACGATGAGGGTGTTTACATCAAGCACTTGTACATTGTACAATTCTTCTACTGCTTTCTTGATCTCAACCTTGTTAGCAGTACGAACTACCTGAAAACCATAACGGTTGAACTTTTCGCCTGCGGCGGTCATCTTCTCAGTGACGATTGGTTTTAAAATAATTGCCATAGTTGTAACCTCCTTATGCTAAAGTTGCCTCGAGAGCTGCTACTGCGTTCTCAACGAACACTACAGCGCTTGAGTTCATGATTGCGTATGTATTCAGTTCACTTACAGTCACCACGTTGGTGCGCTCAATATTGCTAGCTGACTTGAGAACGTTGTAGTTGTTCTCTGCCAATACGAACAATACCTTCTTACCTGCAACTTGAAGATTGTTCATTACCTCGATCATAGCTTTGGTCTTTGGAGCCTCGAATTGGAGAGCATCCAATACGATTACTTGACCTGCAGCTGCGCGGGTGCTCAATGCACTGCGACGAGCCAATTGTTTTACCTTCTTGTTGAGTTTAAAGCCATAGTCGCGTGGAACTGGACCAAAGATGGTACCACCACCTACACGTACTGGAGATTTCAAATCACCTGGACGAGCACCGCCACCACCTTTTTGGCGACCGAGCTTACGAGTAGAGTGAGCGTTCTCGCTACGTTGTTTAGCTTTAGCTGTACCTTGACGATTGTTTGCCAAATATTGCTTTACATCCAAATAAATGGCGTGGTCGTTAGGCTCGATACCGAAGATAGCGTCATTCAAAACGATCTTCTTGCCGGTCTCTTTGCCGGCCATGTTCAAAATACTAAGTTCCATACCTCTTATTTGTTAATAACAACGATTGAATTTTTAGCACCTGGAATACTACCCTTGACCATGATCAAGTTGTACTCAGGAATCACCTTTAATACTACAAGGTTTTGTACAGTTACGCGATCTGTACCCATGTGACCTGCCATGCGGGTTCCTGGGAATACGCGTGCTGGGTAAGCACATGCACCGATAGAACCTGGAGCACGCAAGCGGTCATCTTGACCGTGGGTAGATTGACCTACACCACCAAAGCCGTGACGCTTAACTACACCTTGGAAACCTTTACCTTTAGAAGTACCTACTACATCAACGTAAGAGTTCTCCTCAAACATCTCTACAGTCAAGGTATCTCCCAGTTTGACTTCTTGTTCGAATCCATCGAACTCGGCCAAGTGACGCATTGGTTGTACACCTGCAGCAGCGAAGTGACCTGCCTCTGCCTTGTTGGTGTGTTTCTCGCTCTTTGGCATGAAACCAACTTGTACAGCAGCATAGCCATCCTTCTCAACTGTCTTGAGTTGGGTAACAACGCAAGGACCAGCCTCAATCACGGTGCATGGGATATTCTTGCCATCAGCACCGAAAACGGATGTCATTCCGATTTTTTTACCTAATAATCCTGGCATTTTAGCTGTGATTAAAATTGTTAATAATTATTGTTTTCCACTCTCGCCCTCGGGATTACGTGCCTTACGACCTTGTCTATCCGCGGGAAGTGGCCTCTGTTTTGTTTATCAAACCTTGATTTCTACTTCAACACCACTTGCGAGTTCGAGTTTCATCAATGCCTCTACAGTCTTTTGGTTAGATTGGTAGATGTCGATGAGACGCTTGTAGCTTGACAACTCAAATTGCTCACGACTCTTCTTGTTTACGAAGGTTGAGCGGTTTACTGTGAAGATGCGCTTGTGAGTTGGCAATGGAATTGGACCACTTACTACTGCACCTGTTGCTTTTACGGTCTTCACGATCTTCTCTGCTGACTTGTCAACCAAGTTGTGATCGAATGATTTCAGTTTAATACGAATTTTTTGACTCATTGTCTTTTGTTTTTTTAATGTTGTTTTACGTTATCCTTGGCGCTCGCACACCCAAAGAGTCATTTGCTCAGATGACTCGCGCCGCGGGGTTTTTACTTATGGTTGCGCACCTATCAAAATCCTGCAAATTGCTTTGCAGCATCCTATATAATATATATTGTACGCGGGTGCGTGCACACATGCACGCGTGAGTGAAGAGGTTTGAAGTATCGAGCGGCCCTTTGCTCAACCTTTTCGAACATTCGAACTCTGGTTATTTTGTTTTATCAAGCCAAGGACCAACACATTGGAAGATTGGTCCTTGACCTTTGTTGTTCATTATACGAGATCTACACGACCACCTACCTCTGTCAAGACAGTCTTAGCGATGGTGCTAGATACTGCATCGTAGTGAGAGAACTCCATGCTGCTGGTTGCACGACCAGAAGTGATAGTACGCAATGCGGTTACATAACCAAACATCTCGCTCAATGGTACCTTAGCCTTGATCACGCGAGCGCCAGTACGAGCGGTATCCATACCCTCTACTTGACCACGACGCTTGTTCAAGTCACCGATAACATCACCCATGCTCTCTTCTGGAGTTACCACCTCAACCTTCATGATTGGCTCCATCAATACTGGCTTAGCCTTAGCGCATGCGCTCTTGAATGCCATTTGTGCACAGATATCGAATGAGAGTTGGTCAGAGTCTACTGGGTGGAAGCTACCATCCAACAAAGTTACTTTCAACTTATCTACTGGATAACCAGCCAATACACCAGTCTTCATAGCAGCGGTGAAACCTTTCTCTACTGCTGGGATGTACTCTTTTGGCACGTTACCGCCCTTAACTACATCCACGAATTGCAAGCCACCTTCGAAGCCCTCGTCTGCTGGCTCAACGCGAACAATAATGTCAGCGAATTTACCACGACCACCAGATTGCTTCTTGTAGGTCTCGCGCAACTCTACTGGAGCAGAGATTGCCTCGCGGTATGCTACTTGAGGACGACCTTGGTTACACTCTACCTTGAACTCACGTTTCAAACGGTCGATAATGATCTCCAAGTGAAGCTCACCCATACCAGAGATCACAGTTTGACCAGTTTGCTCGTCAGTCTTAACGGTAAATGTTGGATCCTCCTCAGCCAACTTACCCAAACCTACGCCCAACTTATCAAGGTCAGCTTGGCTCTTTGGCTCTACAGAGATACCGATCACTGGTGCTGGGAACTCGATAGACTCCAATACGATTGGGTTCTCCTCAGAGCACAATGTGTCACCAGTACGAATATCCTTGAAACCTACACCGGCACCGATATCACCAGCTGCGATAAAATCTACAGGGTTTTGACGGTTTGAGTGCATTTGGAAGATACGAGAGATACGCTCGCGTTTGCCTGAACGTGGGTTGTAAACATAAGAACCTGCCTCCAACTTACCACTATACACACGGAAGAAGCACAAGCGACCTACGTATGGGTCAGTAGCAATCTTGAATGCCAATGCACACAATGGCTCGCTCTCATCTGGGGTACGGGTCAACGCATCACCAGTTGCAGGATCGGTACCATCGATCACTGGGGTATCCATTGGGCTAGGCAAGTATGCGCACACAGCGTCCAACATAGTTTGCACACCTTTGTTCTTGAAAGAAGAACCGCAAACCATTGGGAAGATTTGCATGCTCAAGCAACCTTTGCGGATTGCAGCACGAATCTCATCCTCGGTGATGGTAGATGGATCATCAAAGTACTTCTCCATCAGAGCATCGTCAAACTCAGAGATAGTCTCGAGCATTTTATCGCGCCACTCCTCAGCCTCAGCTACGAGGTTTGCAGGGATCTCCTCTACAGAGTATGCTGAGCCCATTGTATCGTCATTCCAAACGCAAGCCTTCATGGTTACGAGGTCAACTACACCTTTGAAGGTCTCCTCAGCACCAATAGGAATTTGGATTGGACATGGGTTAGCACCAAGCACCTCTTTAATTTGAGTTACTACGTCAAAGAAGTTAGCACCACTACGGTCCATCTTGTTTACATAGCACAAACGAGGTACGTTGTATTTATCAGCTTGACGCCATACAGTCTCAGACTGTGGTTGTACACCACCTACTGCGCAGAATGCTGCTACAGCACCATCCAAGATACGCAATGAACGCTCTACCTCAACAGTAAAGTCCACGTGTCCCGGAGTGTCAATCAAGTTGATTTTGTACTTATCGCCTTTGTATTGCCAATAAGTAGTTGTTGCTGCAGAAGTGATAGTAATACCACGCTCTTGCTCTTGCTCCATCCAGTCCATGGTAGCTGCACCATCGTGCACCTCACCAATCTTGTGTGTCAAACCGGTGTAGAACAAAATACGCTCAGAGGTAGTAGTCTTACCAGCATCGATGTGCGCCATGATGCCGATATTTCTGTTTAATTTAAGATCTTGTTTAGCCATTTGTTTTCGTTTCTCTAATACCGTATATATTATATCGCGCGCATGCTATATAATTAGAAACGGAAGTGTGCAAATGCACGGTTAGCCTCTGCCATGCGGTGCATATCCTCTTTGCGCTTGAACGCACCACCTTGGTTATTAAACGCATCCATGATCTCTGCTGCAAGTTTCTCAGCCATTGAGTGACCACCACGCTTGCGAGCGAAGAGAATCATATTCTTCATTGAAATTGACTCCTTGCGGTCAGCACGGATCTCAGTTGGCACTTGGAATGTTGCACCACCGATACGTTTTGACTTAACCTCTACCAAAGGAGTAATGTTGCTAAGAGCTTGTTTCCAAACCTCAAGAGCTGTTTGCTCGCTCTTCATCTTGTTGGTAACAATCTCCAAAGCGGTGTAGAATACACTGTAAGCAGTGTTTTTCTTACCATCGAGCATGAGGTGGTTCACAAATTTTGCCACCATTACCTCACCGTAAACTGGATCTGGGAGGATAACTCGTTTTTTTGGTTTTGCTTTTCTCATTGTTTTGTTTTAGTTTTTTGTTGATTGTCTTAACTTCAGCAGATTTCTTCAGCCTCTCGCCTTTAGCCTTTAGCCTCTCGCCTCAAGAACTTACTCCATCTGCTTACTCAACCGATCAACCCATTAATAATCTGTCCCAGCGTATGGAACTTTTAGTTAGTTTTTAGTTCGTCAGAAATTACTTTTTAGCTTTAGGACGCTTAGCGCCATATTTGCTTCGACGTTGCAAGCGGTTAGCCACACCAGCGGTATCCAATGTACCACGAACGATGTGGTAACGTACACCTGGGAGGTCTTTCACACGACCACCACGCACCATTACGATGCTGTGCTCTTGCAAGTTGTGACCCTCACCTGGAATGTAAGCGTTCACCTCCTTTTGGTTTGTCAAGCGAACACGTGCTACCTTACGCATAGCAGAGTTTGGCTTCTTAGGAGTTGTTGTGTAAACGCGTACACAAACGCCACGACGTTGTGGGCAACTGTCCAAAGCTGGAGACTTGCTCTTGTCGATAAGTTCTGCTCTTCCTTTTCTAACTAATTGTTGAATTGTAGGCATTTTAAACTTTTAATTTTGGTTAATAATTTTGTTTGTTAATTGTTGTTTTCTCGCTCTCTCGCACTATGCTCGCGTACACGCGCCGCGAAAAAGCATGCAAAGGTACTACTTTTTTCCGATATGGGCAAATATTTCTACCTAAAAGTTACACTTTTCCCGCTTTTTTCGCCCTAAAAATTAAAATTGCTAAACCGACTTTGCAAAATTACCCCTATTTTTCCACCTAACCCCCACAAAAAACAAGCACTTACGCAAGTTTTCAACATTACCTGCATAAGTGCTCATTTTTTATCAATCACACTCCTCAAATTTTCACTTATTCTCCCTCTTCTTCCCCTCTTTCTGTACCCGTGTTTTACCCGTCAATTAGCCGTTAATAGTTAGTGATTAGTTAGTTATTAGTTAGTTATTAGTTAGTGATTACTTAGTGATTGTCGATACACTACCAATACTTTACCGAGATTCAGCCTATTCTATACCGAGATCTTTTCCATATTCCATCCTACTCCAACGCACGCAGTATTGCCTCTGCCATCTTCTTCTGCCCCATTTCGTTAGGATGAATACCATCCTCACACAGATAATCACGGAAATGATTTCCCTTCAGCAAGCCACTCGTCACATCCACCCACTGCACACCCGTGCGCTGCGCCACGCGCCAAGTCGCTAAGTTATACAACTCATGCCCCGACATAATGGTATTAGTCGAGCCGCCCAACCATCGCAACACGTTCTCTTTCAACTCTTGCGTCCAACCTATCGAGAAGAATTCAAAGTACCGCTGTGCGTCCATTGGAGGCAATGACAATACCAAAGGTATTGCACCCAACTCCTTCACCTTATTGATTACGCGCTCATACACACACTCAAACATCTCAATCGGAGTCTTAGCCACATGCTGACCATCTGGTGCCTCTGCGATAGCTCTCCAGTCATAATCACTATCATTACCGCCATATTCTAGCAATACATACTTCGCACCCGCAAGCCTATCCGCAAAACGATTTAATATACGCTCGCCTGCCTCAATGGTACAACCCATCTTGCCCAAGTTCACGCTCTCTATGCCCAAGCGCTCCGCACAACATTCTACGATGCTCTTATCTGCCAAAGAATAGCGACTATTCTCGCCCTCTCGATTCAAGATCACACCTTTAATCACCGAATCACCTAATGCAACAATCTTTTTCATACCATTTACTTATTTTGGTTATTATTTCCCTTGAGCGCTCGAACATATTGATTCGAGCGCAAGTGGTTGGATTTGGCTGTTTTAGCCATTGCATCAAGACCAAATCCGCTGCAAAGGTACTGCCATTTTTCTGCCAAGACAAACTTTTGTGATAGTATGGCATAATTTTTGTTGAAAATACAAATATAGTGACAAAAATGCCATATTTGTGACAAAATACCCACAACATGACATTTCGTCACACCAAATAAATACACAAAATTATGGACAAAATACCTGCTATTTTTGGCAAGCTCCACAGCCAATTGCTCTACATCATGGGCATCCCTGTTTTCTTCCTTTGCTTCATGCTCATTTACCAACCTAGTGCAGCCACTCAGCTGCTCGACATGGGCGAAGCGATGCTCAGTTTCAACGCCACCATCATCATGTGTATCCTGCTCGGAGTAATGATTATCTCGCGTGTGCTGATGCTAGTGCTCTACCACCATCAGCTTCGCTTAGATTGGCTGCGATATATCTATTGGGAATTGGCGGAACTCATCACCATGAGCCTATTTACTGCTTTATACATCACACTAATGTACCATGGTGACTATCCCTATTTCCATATCGTAGGGCAATGCCTTTACTCGCTGGCACTTATTACCATCTACCCCTATGTTATCTTCAATGTGTCAATGGCTTTTGCGGGACAAAAAGAGGAGAATGCTCCGTATGACGACACCCTTATGCGGTTTGTGGATAGCACACAACGAGTCAAACTCATGATTGCATCCTCTGCTGTACTTTATATCAAGGCGGAAGAGAATTATGTCCGTATTCGTTATGTCGAAGGCGACCGACTGCGCGAGTATCCGCTACGTGCATCCATGAAGTCGCTCGAAGAGCTTATGCAAAAACACGGACTCATCCGTTGCCAACGCAGTTATTTTGTCAACCCGCAGCATATCAAAGTATTACGCCGAGATAAAGAGGGCATGATCACAGCCGAACTTGATACGACACAGGCACAACCAATCCCCGTGTCACCTCGATACTACAACGAGCTCGCCAAGTGGCTATAGCCCTTATAGCGCAATAAAATTTGGTCAATTCAAAAAAAAGCAGTACCTTTGCGCCATAAATCAAAGCGTATGAACCAAGAATTTCAAATGTTGGCGAAGACCTTCAAGGGCTTGGAGCAAGTCCTTGCCAAAGAGCTCATTGAGTTAGGTGCTAACAATGTACAAACCGAACGTCGTGCTGTCTCTTTCACAGGCGACTTGCGTATGCTGTACACGGCCAATTTCTGTTTGCGTACCGCGTCACGCATCCTCGTACCTATCGCCACTTTCCGAGCAAAGACTACCGACGATATCTACGAGCAAGTCAAGCAACTCGACTGGGCACAACACATGACTGCCAAGACCAGTTTTCTCATCGATGCCACCGTCTATTCTGACCTTTTCCGTCACTCGCAGTTTGTGACCTACCGCGTCAAAGACGCCATCGTAGATTGGTGGATGGAGCATGGCGGTGTACGTCCTAATGTGCAACTCACCAACCCCGACATCTACCTCAACGTCCATATCGCAGGCGATACCGTCACCTTGTCACTCGACAGTTCGGGCGAGAGTTTGCACAAACGAGGCTACCGTGTAGCCAACACACAAGCACCTATCAACGAGGCACTTGCAGCAGGTATGCTCTTGTTGGCTGGGTGGAACGGACAGGGCGATTTCTACGACCCGATGTGCGGTTCGGGCACTCTGCTCATCGAGGCTGCACTCATCGCACGCAACATCGCACCGGGCATCTACCGCAAGGGGTTTGCCTTCGAGAAATGGGCAAACTTCGACGCCGACCTCTTTGAGGACATCTACAGCGACGATAGCCGCGAACGCGATTTCCACCACAAGATCTATGGTTCCGATGCGGGCTTCTATGCCGTACAAGCTGCTACCAAGAATATCCAGTCGGCCAATCTCCAACGTGATATCGAGGTTAAGCAGATTCGTGTGCAAGAACTCCGACTCGCTGAACGCGACACCAATGGCGCACTCGTCATGATCAACCCACCATATGGCGAACGCCTCGCACAGGACAAAGATGTCCTCCGTCTGTATCAAGACATGGGCACCACGCTCAAGCACCAGTTTAGTGGCGCTACCGCATGGATTATCTCCAGCAACGAAGATGCCCTCAAGTGTGTCGGACTACGCCCTGCCAAACGCATTCATCTGGTGAATGGCGACCTCGAATGTTTGTTTAACCAATATATATTATTCCAAGGCGACCGCAAGACATGGAAGAAATCCTTATAGAAGAATACAACTATCCCCTGCCTGACGAGCGTATCGCCAAGTACCCCTTGGCACAGCGCGACCAGAGCAAACTGCTAATCTACCGCAACGGACAACTCAGCGAGGATCGTTTCTACCGCGTAGGCGAATACCTACCTGCGGATTCACTCCTTATATATAATAACACGCGCGTAATACAGGCACGATTGGAGTTTCACAAACAGTCGGAAGATGGCACACAAGGCGCAAGGGTTGAGATCTTCTGCTTAGAACCATTAGAGCCACACGACTACCAACTCTCGCTGGGCAGTACCGACGGATGCACATGGAAGTGTATGATTGGTAACGCTAAGAAATGGAAGACAGGTGCGCTGGCGTTGCCAGTAGTATTGCCCTCTGGAGAAGAAGTAAGATTATTGGCAGAGAAAGGCGCACAGACAGGCAATACCTTCGCAGTAAACTTCTCTTGGGAGGGGGCTTCGGTGAGTTTTGCAGAGATACTCGACGCTGTAGGCGAACTGCCGATTCCACCATATCTCAATCGCAAGACGGAGGAGAGCGACAAGACCACCTACCAAACGGTCTATTCGCGTATCAAGGGTTCGGTAGCAGCCCCTACTGCGGGTTTGCATTTTACCGACGACGTACTTGACGGACTACGCCAACGCGGCATACAGACGGCGGAAGTCACCCTGCATGTCGGTGCGGGTACATTCCAACCAGTAAAGGTGGCAGATGCTAATCAACATACGATGCACACGGAGATTATCGCTGTACCCAAAACGACAATTCAGACTATCATTGAGAATCTTGGGCATATTGTGGCGGTAGGAACCACTAGTATGCGTACCTTAGAGAGTCTCTATTTCCTTGGTGTACAACTCCACGACACCCTACACTCTACACCACACACTCTACACCACACACTCTCCGTTGCCCAGTTTGAGCCATACGAGATGGCGCATACACTCTCTACATACGAAGCTTTGCAGGCGATAGTGGAGTATCTTGAACAGACGGGACAGGACACCCTGCATGCGGAAACGCAGATCATGATCAAACCAGGATATGTATTCCACGTAGTGGACCAACTCATCACCAATTTTCACCAACCCAAATCCACTTTGCTATTGTTGGTAAGTGCTTTTGTAGGAGGCGATTGGCATACGATTTATGACTATGCCCTCAGCCACGACTTCCGTTTCCTCAGCTATGGCGATAGTAGTATCCTGTTCCGCAGGAATCCTATCACTAAACTCTAAACACAAATGATCGATACCCATTGTCACATAGATGATCCGCAGTATGCGGAAGGCTTGAATGCTTTTTTGGCGGAGCAACGCCAAGATGGTGTACAAGCGATATTAGTACCTGGCGTAGATGCCAGTTCGGTAAAAGATGTGTTGGCGGTTTGTGACCGCTACCCTGACTATCTCTTCCCTGCGTTGGGCTTACACCCCGAAAATGTCAAAGAGGACTGGCAGGAACAACTTCAGACGCTGAAAGCGGCTGTTGATGCACGCATGAATGTAACCGATAGCCCAAAGGGCGTCCTCTATCCAATAGCGGAGCGTCCTATAGCCGACAAAAGACTCATCGCTATCGGCGAGATTGGTCTGGATTATCACTGGGATGTGACCTACAAGGAGGAGCAACATAAGGCGATGCGCGAGCAGATGCGATGGGCGGAACAATACCATTTGCCAGTGATGATCCACAGCCGTGATGCAACAGAGGACACACTGACCATCTTGCGCGAGTTTCCTACTGTGCGGGGAGTAATGCATTGTTTTAGTGGTAGCCACGAAGTAGCGAAACAAGTCGTGGACATGGGTTATTATTTGGGCATTGGTGGCGTATTGACCTTCAAGAACTGTAAGTTGGCAGAGCATCTGGTTGGTATTCCGCTTGAGCGACTAGTTTTAGAAACGGACGCACCATACATGGCACCTGTACCCTATCGGGGTAAGCGAAACGAGAGTCGATGGATGTGGTATGTGGTAGAACGCCTAGCACAGGTATATAATTGCTCGCCAGAGTATGTAAATGAAGTGACAACAGCCAATGCAAAGGCGCTTTTTGTTATAAATTTGTGAAAAATTAAAAAAAAATCACAAACTATTGTGTATATATCAAATATTTTTTGTACCTTTGCGGGTCGATTAGTGTAGTGTGCCCAATTGTAAGCAATTGTAACACGTGCATTTTGGCACCAAACTGCGGCTAGCGGACATTGAATAATACATTCCCAGGCGGTCACAGATCGCGAAGGAGAGATGCTCGAGTGGTTGAAGAGGCACGCCTGGAAAGCGTGTAAACTCCAAAAGGGTTTCGGGGGTTCGAATCCCCCTCTCTCCGCAAGACTTTTACGAACAACCGAATCTGAGCTTGCTCAAGTGAGGTTGAGAGTAAAAGGATTGCAAGGATGCCGTCGGCAGACTAAGGGATTACGCAGAAATCCCCCTCTCAATGGAGATGCCAGCGGCAGCTTGTTGGGATTACGCAGAAATCCCCCTCCCGCAAGAAAGCTATACCAAAGCTATACTAAGGGTATACAAATAAGATAGAACAGAACGAAACAAACAAAATAAATTAACAATTTAATACACAAAAAACAAAATTCTTATGAAAAAAGTTTTTGCAACCCTAACGGTGCTCGCAATGCTTACAATCGGAAGCGTTGCTGTTATGGCTCAAGAGGCAGCTGAGGCTGCAGCTCCTGTAGCTGAGGAAACAACTGAAACTGTAGTTGAGGAAGCTCCTGCAGTAGTAGAAGAAGTAGCTCAAGAGGCTGAGGTAGGCGGTATCGTAGCTCTCCACAAAACTCTTAAGACTAAGTTTATTGAAGGTGGTGCTGGCTTCATGGCTGCAACTCTCCTCTGCTTGGTATTCGGTTTGGCTCTTTGTATTGAGCGTATTATCTATTTGAGCTTGAGCAAAACTAACACCAAAGCTCTCTTGGCAAACGTTGAGGCTGCTTTGAAGAACGGTGGTATTGAGGCTGCTTTGGAGGTATGCCGCAACACTCGTGGTCCTGTAGCAAGTATTTTCTACCAAGGTTTGAGCCGTTACAGCGAGGGCGTTGACGTAGTTGAGAAAACTGTAGCTTCTTACGGTGGTGTTCAACTCGGTCTTTTGGAGAAGAACCTCTCTTGGATTTCTTTGTTCATCTCTATCGCTCCATCTTTGGGATTCTTGGGTACCATTATCGGTATGATCCAAGCGTTCGATAAGATTCAACAAGTAGGTGATATCTCTGCTACCGTTGTGGCTGGTGGTATCAAGGTTGCGCTTTTGACAACTCTCCTCGGTTTGATCATTGCTATTATTCTTCAAGTATTCTACAACTACATCCTTAGCTTGATCGAGGGTCTCGTTAATGAGATGGAGGATAGCTCTATCAGCCTCCTCGACCTCGTTGTTGAGTACGACGCAGCACAAAAGAAATAATCGATTTTGCATTGTGCAGAACTCTTATTGTTAAACTTGCAAAATTTGATTATTGTTATGAAAAATTATAAATTAATCCCAAAGGTAACCGTTTTGGTCCTCATGCTCGTAGGCATCCTCGCAGCAGTGATGTTCTTCGCAGGAGGTTCAGAAGGTTCGTTGGAGGTTGCAGGTGATTTCTTGAACATTCCTAAGTTCACCGACGCTCTCCTCTATTGGATCTATGTGCTCGTAGGTCTTGTTATCCTTGTTACTTTCGGTTTCGTTCTTGCTAAGCTCGTTGAGACTTTCAAGGTTGATCCTAAAGCAGGTATCCGCTCTGTTCTCGTAGTGCTCGCAGCAGTTGGTCTCGTAGCTCTCTGCTGGTTCTTGGGTAGCCCAGAAAAAGTGGAGATCCTTGGTTATGAGGGTACCGATAACGTAGGTACTATGGCTCGCTTGAGCGACGCTATCATGTATCTCGTTTACATCCTTACCGCTTCTACTGTAGCAGCATTGGTATGGGGTGTTATTTACACTAAAGTTAAAAAGTAAACCAATTCAACAATCACTATGGCAAAGAAAATTCCAGAGATTAACGCCAGTTCCATGGCCGACATCTCGTTCTTGCTGCTCATCTTCTTCTTGGTGACCACCTCTATGGATGTGAATCAAGGTTTGGCACGTCGTTTGCCTGCACCTATTCCACCTGATGCTAAGGTTGAGGACACCGATATCAACAAGCGTAACTTGTTTGTTGTGAAGATCAACTGGGAGAACAAACTCCTCGTTCAGGGCCAAGAACTCGATGTGAAGCAACTGCGCGCTAAAGCCAAGGAGTTTATTGCTAACCCAGAGGACAAGGCTGATATGCCAAAGCTCTTCGAAGAGGACTTTGGACAACCTTTCGGTACGCTCAAATATACTAAGGAGCACGTGATTTCTGTGCAAAACGACGCAGAGACACAGTACCAAGCATATCTGGAGGTGCAAAACGAATTGGTGGCAGCTTACAACGAGTTGCGTGAGGAATGCGCTCAAAAATACTTCCACAAACCTTATACGGAGTTGGATGAAGAGTGGCAAAAGAAAATCCAAAAGATTTATCCTCAAAAGATTTCTGAGGCTGAACCTAAAAATTATGGAGGAAAGTAATTATGGCAAAAATTCGTAGAAATGACAAGCGCGAGATGCCAGCTTTGAACACCAGTTCATTGCCTGATATCATCTTCATGTTGCTCTTCTTCTTCATGTCGGTAACTTCTATGAAAGAGGTGACCTACAAGGTTCAGATTCACAATCCACAAGCAACTGAGTTGACTAAACTTGAGAAGAAATCATTGGTTCGTTACATCTACGTAGGTACTCCTACTATGGAGTTCCGCAAGCAATACGGTGCTGAGACTCGTATTCAATTGGACGACGCATTTGCTGATGCGAAAGAGATTGGTGATTTTATCATCAACGAGCGTTCTTCTATGAAGGAGTCTGATCAAGGTTTGATGACCGTATCTATCAAGGCGGACAAGGAGACCAAGATGGGTATCATTGCAGAGATCAAGCAAGAGCTTCGCCGTGCATACGCACTGAAGATCAGCTACGCTGCTACCCAACGTACATCATACTAATCCTATTGATTACCTAATAAAAATCACCTGCACCATCGGTGCAGGTGATTTTGCTTTATATGTACAAATTTTACATAACCACCAGATAGACAGCATGTGTTTTCTGATGGACAAGTACATTTCGCAATAGCTATTGACCGATTTATGATTTTGCTGTATCTTTGCAGCAAATTATAAACCCTCAACAGCATGCAACTACGACACAAAAATCGCTTGATTTACTTTCAAGAGCAATCAGAATGCACTCGCAAATATGTCATTCCATACATAGAGCAAGTATTGCCCGTTACACCAAATCTTCGCATTTTGGAGATTGGCTGTGGCGAAGGCGGCAATCTCAAACCATTCTTACAACTTGGATGCCAATGCGTGGGCGTGGATATTGATGTGGCACAATTAGAAAAAGCCAAGCAATACCTTTCTGATTATTCTCACGAAGAGAAACTTACCCTTATTGCGCGCGACATTTATACGGTTACACCAGATGAAATAGGCACTTTTGATATTATCATGCTACGCGATGTGATAGAGCATATACCCAATCAAGAGCGGTTCATGCACTATCTAAAGGACTTTATGCATGGCGAATCGATTGTTTTCTTTGGTTTTCCCGTTTGGTGCAATCCCTTTGGTGGACATCAGCAGATATGCAGTAACAAACTGCTTGCGCATATGCCGTGGCTACACCTATTCCCAAATGCGTTGTATAAGAAGGTGTTGCATTGGGGCAAAGAGAAACCTGGTACAATCAAAGGATTATTGGAGATTAAGGCTACTGGCATCAGTTTGCATCGATTTGAAAAGATACTATCCAAGGAACAATATCAAGTGCTTTGCCACACGCATTATTTGATTAATCCAAACTACGAAATCAAATTTGGCTTACGCCCTCGTATAGTACCGAAGTTGCTACAAATTCCCTATTTGCAGGATTTTTATACAACTGCAATGTATTATGTGGTAAAAAAACATTGAAATAATCTATTGTCTTTTATCTTCTTTCCATCTGTACAAATTCCCCATAACCACCACATAATCAACCTTTCTTCTCACAAAATCATGTACATTTCTCCCGCCCTCTTGACAGATTCAAATATTTTCACTACCTTTGCACTCAAAATCAGTAACCATGCGAAATATTTGTTTGTTCATAGTATTGGTTAGCTTGCTATCTTCTTGCCATTGGCAGGAGGCAAAGCAGGTGATTTGTCTTGCCGATAGTCTCGATCAAACCGAGCACGTGCTCTACAATGACACCGCAGCGCTCCAACAAACCATCCGCACCCTCAACAACCCACTGGGCAAACTCTTCGCACACAACCAACTCGGCAAAGCGCACTACTACATGGGGCGTCATCTCAGTCTCGACGACCAAATCACCCAAGCGGCTGAACATTATATCGCTGCCGACCGCGCACAGATTGACGACCCTATCTACCGCGGACGCATCAACTCATGCTTAGCGCATATCAGCAAGCAAAACGAAAGCGACACACTCGCGCTCATCTTCTTTATTCGCGCCAACGCTGCTTTCCAAACTAGCGGCAAAGACTGGTACTATGCACACACCCTACTGGATGTCTGCGAGTTCCACACCAATCTTCACCACTTCACTGAGGCCGATAGCGTGCTGCATATCGCGCAGTCATACGACCTAGATAACTACTACCTCGCACGCTACTACGAAACCAAAGGACTCTATTTCTACGAACAGCAGCAATACGACTCCGCATTGCTCTATTTTCATCAGAGCCTAAACCTCTGGGAGTACGAAGAGGATAAGTTCTACACCTACAAGAAACTCATGCAAGTCTATCTAGACATGGACGATCAAGTATCGGCATTGCCATACGCGCAAATCATTGTTGAGCAGTCTGCTGACCCCAACGACTTGGTCAATGCATACTATTGCCTTATGCATGATGCCAAGACGCGCGGAGATATAGATAAACTGAGCGCGTATGCGCACGCGCGCCAAGATGCAAACTATATGTTGATGGAGAGTGTGGGCAACTATAATGGCGCACGAACCATACTAGAAGAGCATTTAGCAAACCCCTATCCCTATCGCTGGGCATGGATTACACTCCTATGTCTGTTCGTAGCCTGCCTGCTACTGATCACAACAATCGTACTTCACCGCCGATATGCAGCAACTCGCCTACAAGTGGCGCATCACCAGATAGATGACTTGTCGGCCCGCATGGAGGTGCAAGCCACAGAGCACCAAGAAGAGAAGCGAGTATATGACTTCAATGCTACGTTAGCAGATATCCGCAGCACATACCCCAAACCTCGCAAACAATGGAATGATTATAATTCGTTGAAGAAAGACCTTGATGCGCAGTTGCACGATTGGTTCTGCCAGTTAGAGCAACTCCACCTCTCCAACCGCGAGAATGTCTTCTGCGTGTTTATGCTTGTTTATCCAAAAGCATCTTTAGAGGAGTTAGCATCGTATATCCACTATTCCACCACAGGTATCAGCACTTTCAAACGCCGCATCGCACAGAAGATAGGCGTGGACAACAAGCACCTATACGACTTCTTGCACGATGAACTATGTGTATAATGTAAAAAGAGCAAAAATTACAATCTGTACATTTTTAATATAAACAATAGATAATCAACACTATACATTTTTGCCATCAGTACAAATGCCTCGCGCTATTGCAGCGTTTCGGAAAAAGCAGTACCTTTGCAGCAAAATTCAGTTGCAGCAAAAATGTATAACAATAAAAAATAATGCGTATGAAAACAATCGCTTCTTTCAGTAGCAAACTCCTTGCTCTCATCCTCGCCCTCATGGCAAGTGTGTCAACCTTCGCGTATGATTTTAGTGATGGTCTATTATGTTATAACATTCTCACGGAGAATACCATTGCTGTAACAAGACAAAGTGAACATATAATAATGCCTTGCTATGAGTACCTACCAGAAGATTTAGTTATTCCTAGCGAAGTAACTTTACAAGGAAAAAGATATACGGTAGTTTCTATCGACCAATGGGCTTTCCATGGTTGTACCATGCTAAAGTCAGTAATTATTCCAACTACTGTTACTACTATCGGATTAAGTGCTTTTCATGACTGCGAAAATCTAGCAGATGTATATATTCCCAAAAGTGTGACCACTGTAGAAGGATCTGCATTCTCTTATACAAAATGGTATGACAACTTACCCGATGGCGAAGTATATATCAATAACACCCTTTACAGATATAAAGGTACTGCACCCGAAAATACACAAATTGTAGTCAAAGATGGAACTACTCGTATAGCTGGATTTACATTTTGGAATCAATCGAATATTGTTTCTGTTGAATTACCTCAAACCTTGACGGTTATTGAACATAGCGCATTTGAGGAATGTACACAGCTAAATAGTGTAACAATACCTTATTATGTGACGTTCATCGGTGCTAATGCTTTTGCAGAGTGTACAAGTTTGACAGAGGTGATTTGTCTTGCACCCACTCCTCCGATAGCAGGAGTATATGCTAATCCTTCTGCTAAATCCGAGATATTCATGGATGTCGATGTCAGTAATGCAACCCTCTATGTACCTGTAGAATCCGTAGAAGCATATAAAACGGCAGACCAATGGAAAGAATTTGGTCAAATCTTGCCAATACAACCACTAACTGACGAAGATTACTTCCCAACCCTATTGGGTTTGCAGCGTACAGAGGTGGAATATTATACGGATGGAGCAGATACACCACATCTGATGTCCTTTAACGAATATACACGTTATGTGATTCGTGGAAGGAATGGATTGTACTTAACCAATGATAGAATAACATTTCTGCGCGAAGAAAACAATCAAGTCCTGTTATATTCTCCTGGGAATGGTATAAATGAAGATATAGTGTTATATGATTGGACTTTGGAAGAAGGCGATACATTGCAGGTTGGTCTATATGATGAAATAGAAAGAGGCAAATTATTCCGCGTAACAGATGTTTCTACTGTCACATTATTGGATGGTAAAGAATATAAGAAGTGGACATTGGCTTGTGGAATAGAATACATAGAAGGCATAGGTGCTATTAATGGTGAAGGATATGGCAACTACCTTTGCTTACAACACACAGTACATCCTGCGACATATCTTGGTTCGCCTCTCGTTTGTGCTAGCCGCAACGGCAAACTACTCTACCAAATGGACGACGCCGAAATGGAACGCCTTAGCACGGAGTGCTTGTGCGAAGTAGAAACTTCCTACAAATCCCAGTGGTGCGATACATGGAATATATTAGTAAAAACTGGCAGTGTACATCCACCAGTTGAAGAAACTTATCGCTATCAATTGGCGAAAGATACCGTCATAGGTGAACACACCTATACTGCTATTGTTAGCAAAGCTATCAATGACGCTCTTGATGCACCTCATTATGTGGCAGCTGTTCGTTTTACTGATGATAGAAAGGTATATATCTATTACGATAATGCCGAATATCTGTTATATGATTTCAATGTGCAAGAAGGTGATGAGTTAGAAGTCTTTGCTGGTATCAACAACTATACATCTGAAATCACAACATACAAATGCACCGTGACAGGCGTTGAACAATACGCATGTGTAGGGTGTCCTGCGGCTATTACTTTGGAAGTACATAATCATCCTAATGATTTTAGAGAATTCTATCGTCAAACCCAATGGATAGAAGGAGTCGGTGATATAAATGGATTTCTTAATGGCATCAATCATTACGTAGAAATGGATGGTGGTGGTTCAGAGTATTTGCTCTGCGCCTACAAAGGCGATGAATTAAAATATACAGGGGATTTATACGAAGAATACGGTTGTGGTGATGATGCAGAACAAAGTCCCGAAGACCTCTTCCCAACACTCTGGGGCTTGCAGCAGACTATTTGTAGTGGTTATTATGGCGAAGAAGGTGATGAATGGGCATCAGGACTGACAGGTCCAAGCCAAGAAATAACAATGATGGATGGCAAACCTTACCTTCAATGGGGAAGTTGGTACTTACGAGAGGAGAATGACAAAATCCTCGTTTATAGCGAAATACAGAAAAAAGATTTGGTGTTGTATGATTTCACATTGGAGTTAGGAGATACATTGACCACTTTAAATTTGGTAACTCCTGAATTCCTCGAATACGAAGGAATTGTAGGAATTGTGGACTATCCTCTGTCAGATTATGACTATACATATCCTATTGACACATTGGTTGTTACTGAGTTATCAAAAGAGACATTGTTGGATGGAAAAGAATATACACGCTGGAAATTTAGCGATGGAACGGTGTATGTAGAAGGTATCGGTTCAATGAGCGAAACATTCTTCCATCACATTGCGGATCATTTACCTGTTCCTGTGAGTTATTTAGGTTCTTATCTCGTCTGCGTAAGCAAGAGCAACAAACTCCTTTATCAGATGGACGATGCCGAAATGGAACGCCTTGGCGTAGAGTGCCTATGCGAAGTAGAGACTTCCTACAAAGATCAATGGTGCGACACATGGAATATAATGTCTTTTGATGGTATGGTCTTTGAGAGTAGCGTAGAGACTGATCAATACAAATTAGCACAGGACACCATCATTGGCGAATATGTTTATACTGCGCTAACACGTCAGCCGACTTCTTCTGGGACAAATCCTACTAGCTACGTAGCAGCTGTACGTTTTACGGAAGATAAAAAAGTATATATCTTCTACGATAATACCGAATATCTATTGTATGATTTTGATGTACAAGTAGGCGATGTACTTGAAACATTCGTAGGAATTAACCACTATGGCCCTTGGAACACATGTTATTATGCAGTAACTGGTATAGAAGAAATACCAGAAGATGGAACCAAAAAGATTCATCTAGAAGCATATGTTATTGATGATGAAGCAGAATCATTTGTAATCGAGACCACTTGGATAGAGGGAGTAGGTTCTACAGATGGATTTGTAATGAGTCCGCTAGGATTAGGTGGCATCGTCGGAAATAGCAACTATAAACTCCTTTGCGCATACAAGGACAATGAATTAGAATATACTAGTACTTGGTATAACGAATATGGTTGTCAATGCAATGCAAATGAGATAAATGATTCTTTTTATCCTACCTTAGCAGGCTTACAACGAACGAGTTTTTATGAGCATGGAGAGGATTGTAGTGCTAATTATGCTCAATTGATGATCTCGAACCGCACTATGCGAATAGGATCTAATTATTATCTACGTTTTGACGACACTCCTTATGGTACGCTATTCTTACGCGAATATCACAATCGTGTATTCGTCTATAGCTTTGCCGATCAGCGAGACTTGATTCTATATGATTGGAATCTGCAAGTAGGCGACTCTATGACATATCGCTCAATAGACAATTATTCTTATCCAGACTCTGAGTATCCTGTAGTTGTAAACTATATGGCACGCTCCCATTCAGACGGAACAATTACCAAAGAACCTTTGGGTAAAATCTATGTTACCAATATCTCAACCGTTACTTTGTTAGATGGCAATGAATATAAGAAATGGACATTTAACAATGGTATGGAATATATACAAGGACTCGGTTGTATGGATGGCAATTACTTCAGTTTGATTATTCCTGAAGCAGTGCCCACCTGTTATCGTGCCGACCACCTCGTCTGCGCAAGCAAAAACGGACAACTCCTCTACCTGATGGATGATGCAGAAATGGAGCGACTTGGTGCAAAGTGTCTGTGCAATATCAGACTCAACGACAATGCGAAAAACGGCAAAATTGGTGGCAGACCTACTCCTACACAGTGGAATATGTTGGAAGTAGAAACGAAGGAAATGGGCGACGTCACACCAACAATCGTACGAGCAGAGACATTCAGCTACACATTGGAGAATGACTCCATCGTTGCCAACGGCAAGACCTTCTACCACCTCGCACGCCAATCTACCAAAGACACTGCCATCACCAAGTCTATTGTAGGTTCATTACACTTCAGCGAAGACAAAGGCAACCGCGTGTACTTCCTGCGCGATGGTGTGGAATATCTCCTCTACGACTTCACTGCTGAGCCAGGCGACACCATCGAAATCTTTGCGGGTATCAACAACTACCCTCAAGATACCACCTATACCCATGTGGTAGCTGACAAAGATACCACAGAAGATGGAGCTTGCAGAATGTTCCTAGAGGTAGTATTCCGAGAAGAAACCACGACTGTAGAAAACGCAGAAAAGGTATGGTTAGCAGGCTTAGGCTCAATCGATGGTATTGTGCATAACACGGCCAAACGTGCAAGTGTTGCCCGCAGCAGCGAAACACAAACTACCGTCATGCTCTGCGCATGGCGTAAAGATAGTTGCCTCTATACCACCAACTTCCCTGATTACGATACCCTAGGTTGTGTGTACAACAAAGATGGCGAAACGGGTGTAGAAGATGTCACTATGCCAGACACATCTGATACACAAAAGTTCATTCGTGACGGACAACTCCTGATCATCCACGAGGGCAAGACGTATAACGTGATGGGTATAGCGATTGAATAAATGCTTCGATTTATCAAATAATGAAATAATGCAATGATATAAGAAAAGCGCTCCGCGTCTAACGACTGGAGCGCTTGTTTTTCGAAGCAATCGACTATAGTCCAACGGACATCTATAGTTTTGATGGCGATTAATGCCAAACAAGACATTTTTTTGCAATCAAAATGTAGGAACTGGCTCGTTATATAAACGAACAAACAGTTCACGGGCAGAAACTTCACGCCAACCACCCTTGCCGTCACCTTGGATAATCGTCTCGTTATGCATCGCCTTCTCACGAAGCATACGATATTCCGCTAATTCAAGACCACGCAATAAGTCTTTTTGATATTGTTGTTTCTCACTGCTTGACATACGCTTCTATTTTATTATAAAGTTCCACATTAACTATCTCTTCATCGGTAGCAATTACTTGGCGGGGATTAGTTGCATTATCCACTAAAGTCCAAGTATCTACAATATCCTTGTATAAATGAAAGAAATTACATAAACCTAATTGATATCTCCGATATATTACATCCACAGGAATATCATGTCCGCCTGTACTGACTCGCTTGGCAACACGTTGCACGGCCATTTCTGGGCTTGCCAACCAAAAGAATAGAAGATTGACCGTATATCCTTCTGCCTGAGCACGTTTGACTAGTTGGACATATGAGCGGGTAGCTAAAGTGGTCTCAATAGAAAAAGATACGCCTTGCGCCAACAATTCATCAATGCGTTGCAACATGATACGTCCTGCTGGAATCGCCATACTATTAGGATTGAGCGGCGATAATCCACGAGCTATCTCATCAGCATTCACAAACTCTCGACAATGCCAGATTTCAGGCAATATCGTAAAAGAAGCAGTCGTTTTACCAGCGCCATTACATCCTGCTATTATGTAGAGAATTTTTGACATTTTTATTAAATTTGCCCGCAAAATTACACTTTTTTTTCGAGATATACAAATAAATAGCAACTTTTTCAGAATTTATTAGTTTAGAGGAAGTGTTCAATCGCGAAGTGCAACGTTAGAAAAACACATGAAAGGTAAGGATATGATTGCGCCAAGTTCCCAAGTAAAAACACGCCAAAATCCCTAATAGTACAAATAAATTTGCATAATTAATTAATTTGCACTACCTTTGCAGCGCAAAACAAAAAGTGTATTTTTTTAGCGTATGAATAGTTTCTACACAATATTGCTTCTCATCGCCTCGAATGTCTTTATGACACTGGCGTGGTATGGCCATTTGAAGATGGCTGAGTTCTCATGGTTTAAGGCCTTACCTATGATTGCTGTGATAGCATTGTCGTGGGGAATTGCCTTTTTCGAGTATTGCTTGCAGGTGCCTGCCAACCGCATCGGATTCGAGGGTAATGGCGGTCCGTTCTCGCTGATGCAGCTTAAGATATTGCAAGAGGTCATCACCTTGGTGGTGTTTATCCTCTTCTCGGTGATTGCCTTTGACATGCACATCAAGTGGAACCACATCGTCGCTGGCCTCTGCCTCATCGCCGCTGTGTATTTCGTTTTTGGGTTTAAGTAAGAAATTGCACTTCCGCAAATTAGTAACGCACCTCCGCTCGGACATCCGTCGGAGGTGCTTCTTTTATGCTCATTATCAAGGCGATACAAACTTTCACTTCCGATAATGCATACGAGCCATTGAAAAAAGCCATTTTAGCAGTACCTTTGCACTCGCGTTCGGCAAGCTGGTCGCATTGCTCACAACAAGGGAATATAGTTGGTGTCAATAACAAACTATTAACCATTAATTATTAACTATTAACTAAATTAAACTATGAAAAAAATCATTTCTTCCGAGGGTGCAGACACCCTCATCACTACCCATTTTCGTCAAGGTCAATTACCTTGGCAAGTAGAAAAAGCAATCAGCATTGCCCCTGAGGGCGAGATGCGCGACATGCTATTGCTTTCGTTATTAACCAATTACGCCTACGCCCTGCCCGCCATGCGTATGTACCACGGCTTTCCGCATCATGTCTATGGTCCCGAACTCATGACCATGGTGCTCGCCCCTGCAGCTTCCGGCAAAGGTATCATGAACTATGCCAAACAACTGCTGCAAGGCATTGAGAAGGAGCATGGCGAGTTGATCTTCCTGCCTGCCAACACCTCCGCAGCTGCCCTCATGAGCTATCTACAGATGCTCAAAGGTCGAGGTATCATGATGGCCACCGAGATTGATACCCTTAGCAAAGCACTTGGCAGCAGTACAGGCGGTTTCTCCGATGTGCTTCGCTGTATGTTTGAGCATGAGACCATCAGCAAGCTGCGCAAGAACCAAGAGGAGCTTATCGAGATTCCCGATCCACACTTTGCGGTCTTGCTCTCAGGTACGTACAACCAGCTTAAGCCGCTCATCAAGAGCCGCGAGAATGGTCTGATGAGTCGTTTTGCTTGCTATGTCGTCAAGCAGACGCAAGACTTCGATGACCGTGTTTGGCTAGATGCAGAAGAAGACGCTGTTCCTCAAGAAGTCACCTTGTACGAGCAGTTGGGCCATGAACTCAGCCAGCGTTATGCTTGGATGCGCAACGCGAAACACACCTGCTATTTCTATCTGACGGACGCGCAGCGCAAAACAATTACTCGTATGTTCCGAGCAATGTATGAGACGCAGCGCCATGCTTTTGGCAATGAGTTTGATTCCATTCTCAAACGTATGCCGGTTATCATGAAGCGTATCGGTATGATTCTCACAGGTTTGCGTATGGACATCACGCAGGCATTGCCCGAGCGTATGGTATGTTCGGAGCAGGATTTTGAGACGATGCTCTTGATTGGTCACAAACTGCTGCTGCATGCGGCGATGATGTTCCAGATGTTGCCCGAGAACAAGGAAGCTACTCCCAGAGAAATTGGTCATACGCTGATCCAAAAACAGTTCTTCGAGATGCTTCCTGCGGACTTCACCAAGCAAGATGCCGTGAAGCAGGCGGAAGTCCTTGGAATTAATATCAAGACGATGGACTACTGGCTGACCAAATTCGTCAATAGTGGTGATCTACAGCGAATTATGAACGGAAAGTACCAAAAAGCGAATGTATTGATAGCATGATAGAATTTTTAGAATCTTTAGAATTCTTAGAATTTCTTCGTAAATAGTTTTTCTAAATTTTCTAAGTTTTCTAAAGATTCTAATCTATTGTTTAACCTAATAAAATCACAAATAGTATGATTGCAGAAACAAATTTTCCCGTCAAGTCTCTCAAAGGAAATTTAGGCAAAGAGTATTATGCTCGTATGCAGTATGGCAAGGTAGTTATTCAACGCCGCCCTAAACGTGATAAGCCACCTACTGAGGCGCAGAAAAAAGTACGCAGGAAAGCATTGATAAATGCTCTGTTATGCCAAAACAAGTGTGGAATTTCCACGCTTGTTTTTTATGCATCAGATTGGCTTATCTTCGGCTAGTGGTATCGGAGTGGTAACGGGAAAGGCGGGTCGTAATCCCGCCTTTTTTGTATTCATCGTCTTTTATCCCTAAACGGTAGCCCCATAGGGGCATTCTTGAGCGAAGAACTCAACCCGTGAGTGCCACTCACGATTTCAAATGTTCAGCTATTCACGAATTGCTCCGCAGTGCAATGACCGACCAAATCAACGATCGCGAGATTTTTATGAAAGGAATTGACTACTCGTATTATTACGAGCAAGAAGATTAATAACAACATTTCCGATTATTGCGTGCTCTTCGGTTTCATCAGTCTGTTTATTGCTTGCGGTAGTTCGCCGAGCATCCCCCTCTACCCGCCAAAGGCGTACAACCTCACGAAGTAACACAACCTGCGCTCCGCGCACACAACCTCGGAAAAGCCGATTTGCACCATACACTATACACCCTACACCAGAAAAAATCGTCCTAAAAGCGATTTTTATTTGCAATTATGCAAATTTTGTTGTATCTTTGCAGGCAAATATATATTCATCATGAAAGCAGGAAAAACATTAGAACAATTAGTGGCAGCTATTCAGGAGTATTTGGGTGACAATCCAGATACTCATATTGAGCGTAACGCCAAACTAACGGATAATGCTGGACTGCAAAGAGAAATTGATGTTTTTGTTCAGACAAAAGTGCAGGGTGGAAAAATCGGAATAGCCTTTGAATGTAAAGATTACAAGAGTGTAGTACAAGTTTCCGTAGTTGAAGCATTCCAGAGTAAATGCAATGACATTTCTCAAATACATAAAAAAATTATAGTTGCTTCTAATGGATTTTCTTCTGGCGCACAAAGCAAAGCCAACTTATACGGAATCGAATTATATCAGTTGGGAAATGTTCCTTTCAATGATATATTCTTACCCAACTGCGACATATTTCGTAACCAATGTTGGGTTAGCCTATCTACTACATATTGGGTTATTACAGAGGATGGTGCTCCTGACTTGAATCCAGATAAAGGTATCTTCTGTCATGCTAATGATCAGGAGGTTGAAATGTTTGGATATCTATATAAAATTCTGCATGAACACCTGCCACACATGCTGCCAAATATACACAATCATTTGTACTCTCAACACACCAATACAAGCGAGGTTCCGTTGACTATTACACCACCTGATAAATTATATGTGATAGATATAAACGGAGATAAACATTTTGTAAAAGAAATATTAATTGCTGTATTAGTACGTGTGAAAACGCAACTTCAAGATATTGCTAAACAATCTGTGTATACAGGAGTAACCGAAGATGCACCAATCGTACGCATATCAGAATACAAGCATGATGATAGAACAAGTTTGCTACTTATGCATGGGAAAGATAACTTGTATAGTGCTTTTATAAGAGATGCAGAAGGACAATTACGCAAAACCATTCTACCCTCACAGCCAACAAAAATTAAATAGCCAACAATAAATAAGTCACAATGATACTTGTGCCTAAGAATCAAAACATCTTGAATTTATTAAATTACAAATATTATGTCACTTGTTGAAGACGGAATCAGGCAAAAACTTATCCGCATATCTGAGGATGGAAAAACAATTACATACCTCCATCAAAATAAGCAACGTAATTACAATAATCCAGAAGAACAAGTCCAAGCAGAAACATTTCTGAAGTTGATTCTTGTTTATGGTTATGATGTTAAGCGTATTCGCCAATTTGTTCCTGTAACAATGGGACGAGAAATAAAAGAAGCAGATATTGTCGTATATAATGATGATATGTGCTTGCAGCCCTATATCCTTGTGGAATGTAAACGTGAGGAAGTTAGTGAGGCTGAATTCGCGCAAGCTATAGAGCAAGCATATAGCTATTCGTATGCATTACCTTCTGATGTAAAATATGTGTGGGTAACATCTAGCATCAAGAATGAATATTTTGCTGTTGACAAAAATAATAATTCACGAGTTCAGTTACCAGATATACCTCAGTTTGGCGTTAGTGAGATGGCTCCGTATAAATATGTATTTGATGCGGAATTTTTGCCAGAGGAGAAAGGAAAACAACGATTCTTTCCATTGACGGTAATTGAACAGTCCGACCTTACCAAACGTTTTAAACAAGCGCATGATGCACTCTGGGCAGGTGGGCAACTTAACCCTTCGGAAGCATTTGACGAACTTGACAAACTGATATTCTGTAAGGTCTGGGATGAGCGAAAACATCGCAAAATGGGAGAACCATATGATTTCCAAATTATTACAATTAGCGATAAGGAAATCAAAGATGAGCGTTTGCGTAGACAAAAAGAAAATGATAATTTATACAAACGTATTATTGCTTTATACGAAGAGGGGCGCAAAAAAGATGCCGAGGTCTTTAGAGATAACATTCGCCTTACGCCAGAAAAGATACGCACAGTAGTTGGGTATTTAGAAAGTGTAAATCTCAGCGATACGGATCTCGATAGTAAAGGACGTGCTTTTGAAACATTTATGGGCTCATTCTTTCGTGGAAATTTTGGGCAATATTTCACACCACGCCAAATTGTAGAATTTGTAGTAGATGTACTACCCATTAAAAATGATTCAAAAGTCCTTGATACATCATGTGGTAGTGGCGGTTTCTTGTTATATGCATTGAATAAAGTGCGTAATCAAGCCACAGAACTATATCCAAATTATAAAAAGGATGCAAGGCAGTATGCTCGTTGGTTCCCATATTGGCACGATTTTGCAGAAAAAAATCTGTATGGAATTGAAATCAACGAGCAGATATCTCGTGCTGCGAAGATGAATATGATTATTCATGATGATGGTCATACCAATGTAATTACCTCTGACGGATTAGTTTCGGATAAAACTATCTTTGAGCGTACTGCAAATAAAGGATTTACATATGGCACATTCGACTTCATTATTACTAACCCACCGTTTGGTAGTACAATTCGCCAAACAGAGCAAGCATATCTAAAGACATATCAACTTGGTAAAAAGGAGGAAGACTGGTTAGCGGTAAAAGCACAACCAGAAACTATACGCGAAAATCAAAGTACAGAAGTATTATTTATTGAACAAGATTATAAATTCTTGAAACATGGTGGTTTTTTAGCAATAGTGATCCCAGATGGTATTCTTACCAACAGCAGTTTACAATATCTTCGCAATCAAATAGAAGATTGGTTCCGCATTGTTGCCGTTGTATCAATGCCTCAAACGGCCTTCTCCGCTAACGGAGCAGGCGTAAAAAGTTCTGTGATGTTCTTGCAAAAATGGCCTCAAAAGCGTACTAAAGCATTACAAGAACAAAAGAAAGAAATTGAAGAACGTTTGCGCACGCAGTACAGATATATAGAAATATATCAGCAATGGGAAAAAGAAAAGAAAGAGGCGCAAAAAAAGAAAATAGAAGAATTAAAGGCTAAGCTTCATTTGTCTGCAACTGAGATTAAGAAACTGCAAGAATATAAAGATTGGAACGCCGATCTCACAAAGTGTTATGCTGATTTGTTGGAAGAGTTACGAGATAAACTGCGTACCGATTACCAAGAAACTAAGCAAAAAGAGCTTCCTGATTATCCAATTTTCATGGCAATAGCAGATGAAATTGGCTATGATGCGACAGGTCGTCCGATAGAACAAAATGATTTACAAGAAATAGGAGAAGAATTAAAGAAATTTATTACCTCGATAATTGAATAGTTATGAAACTCACAGGAATCATTGAGGATGTTTTTCGCGGAGTAACAATATTTCGTGGTTATGCAACATTAAAAACATTGGCTAAATTATCAACATCAACAAATTATCAACGTAGTCATAATACGGATAGAATAAAGGATATCCGTCATTATATGGATGAGTCACAATTTTTATTTTTTCCCGAATTAATACTTGGTTGGCAAATAGAAGATATTGATGCTATTCGTAAAATCAAAGAAGATGAAAGTGCAAGTAGTATTACTATTGAGAATGGTATAAAAATTAAAAAAGCAAGATTCAAATTTAAAGGTGTTGTTGATGGCGAAGAACCTAAAACAAAAGTAGTCACGGTAGAAATCCCGAATAGCCTTTCTTCACCAATATTTAACCGAATAGACGGCAATCATCGACTTGCAGCTATTGATAAGATTCTAACGGGAGAAGCAGATGATGATTTTGGAGATATCAGCAACCAAGTTGTTCCTTTTAGTTTAATAATCCAAACTAAAGATATTAATAATGAAGCTGCAAAAAGAGAGGCTGCATTTTTCTATCTCATTAACTCAAAAGCGAAACCTCTTACAACAGATGAGAATCTTAGAGCCATATTAAAAGATGGTCTTTTCTCTCCGATAGAAAAACAATCGCTATTAATGTTAAACGAGACTCAGATTCAATATATTGATGCGTTGGGGAAAAGATTGGCAGATAATAACATAGATTTCTTAACCGAGGTGTTTCATAAATACTATTATTCTTTTAGTGTTACTTTGATTCGAAGTGTTATTCGCGACAATGAGATTTATGAGGAGGATAAATTAATAAAAATGCACAATGCAGTCAAATATGTTAATAGTGTGTTTGTTACACAAAAAATCAAAAAACCAACGAGCAATATACTATTAGCACTTACGTTGGTGTATCTGACGGAAAATAATGTATTTGATACATTTTTAGAATGGGTTAATAAAAATGAAGTTGGAAATATCCATGATATCTTTTATAAAAATATTGTAACTTTATTTGACAATATTCATAAACAACGAGCTTATAAAGTTTTTGTGGCAATGCCTTATATTTCTCACAAACGCGTAAATGAATTCAATTCTTTATTTAAAGAGGTTTTATCTGAAATATCAACAAAAAATGGATTTGGATTAGAGTTAATACCAATAATGAGATTTCGCGGAGAATCTCAACGTATAGACTATAGACTTATTGAAAAAATCAAAGAATGTGATATTTTCATAGGAGACCTTACTACCGTGAATGATAATGTAATATTTGAGGTAGGTTTAGCAGAAGGTTGTAATAAAAAGATTTTGCTTATCAAATCTGAAGAAGATTCAAAACAATTACCGTTTGATGAAGCTACGAAACTGGATAAGGGGAAAATTATACCATTCGATATGGATAAATTGCAATACATCCCATATTCCAATTCTGGGTATTATAATGATATTAAAAGTATTATGAAAAATAACATACCTACAATAATAGAACAAATAAAAAAAGAAGTATGACATGCCCAGTGCCTCAAAATATTAATACAGATAGAATCTTTTTTGTCAATTTTTCAGAATTGGAGGGGAGATTAGAACCTGAATTTTATCGTCCCTCCATAGCTTCATACGAAAAGAAAATACGTTCGCATTCTTCTCGAAAGTTAAAAGATTTTGCATTAACGCTAACTGGAGGGGCAACTCCTCCAAAAACAGAAAGCGACAAGTATTATTCTGACTCAACGAATGGAGTACCATTTCTTCGAGTACAAAATTTACAGACAAATGGTGAACTTTTGCTTGATGACTGCGTATATATTAACAAGGAAACTCATACTGGATTGTTAAAAAGGAGTCAGGTATCGGAAGGGGATTTGTTAATTAAAATCACAGGAGTGGGTAGAATGGCTATAGCTTCTGTTGCTCCCGCGGGATTTGTTGGCAACACTAATCAACATATGGTTGTCATTAAAACAGGAAATGTAGAATTAAGTAAATATTTAGCTCATTATTTGAATCTTGATAGCATAGAAAAAATCGCTTCACGCCATAGTACAGGAGGAACACGGCCTGCATTAGATTATCCCTCACTTAAGAATCTACCTATAATTGAAGATTTAGATTTTTCGGGTATTGATCTTGCTCTTAAATATAAACAGCAGAAAGAGCAAGAAGCAAAAGATTTGCTAGCAAGCATAGATAATTATTTACTTTCTGAATTAGGAATAGAACGCCCAACAATAGCGCGGACAGAAAACGGTCGTTTCTTTTACACATCATATAAAGAGGTCATCGGAAAAAGATTGGATCCACTTGCATATTCTGAGCAAGCGCAGAAAATAAAATATGCTATCATAAATGGAAAATATCCTTGCTCTTCTCTAAAATCTTTGACAATCCAAGAGGCTGCAGGAGATTGGGGCATAGATATTACAGATGATTATGATATGCAGGTTTATTCTAAATGTCTTGTTCTTCGTTCTACAGAATTTAATGCTCATCATAATTTACTGATAGATAACTCAAAAGCCAAATATCGTTTGATTAATAAGAAGAAATTACATAGCATTGATTTACAAGTAGATGATTTGATAATAGAAAAATCTGGAGGCAGCGAAAATCAACCTGTTGGACGTATTGCAATTATTACTAAAAACCTATGGGAATATGACACATTGTGTTATAGTAATTTCGTACAAAAAATTAGGATAAATAAAAATAAAGTAATTCCTAAATATATGTATTATTTCTTGCGTTTAGTGCATAATATGAAACTTACAGAAACTATGCAAAGCCAAACTAATGGCATTCGTAATCTGATATTATCAGAATACTATGCACAACAAATACCAATTCCTTCTATAGAGAAACAACGAGATATAATATCCCAAATAGAAATTATTTATAATAAGGCTATTGAATTGCAGAAATCAGCACAAGAGATTATCAATAAGGCAAAACAAGAAATAGAAGCAATGATATTGGGTGAATAGTTATTTACCCAATATCATTGCTTCTATTGTCATCTTTGCAGATTCAACAAGATTTTTTCCCTCTTGTGTTAATTCAGCCGCAGCAATACGTAAATTATTACAATGCAAAATAATTTCCATTTGCTTTTCAATAGAAACAGCTGGTATTGTTATTTGAGCGAGATCTGATGCATACACATGCGGTTGCCCTGCTCCTTTTTGCAACAAATATATTTCTTTTTGTCTTAAACGCAAAATCTCATAAATATATTTTGTTAAAAACACATTATTATCTTTTGAAAATATAACGCTACAATCAGATGCAAAAATTGGATAGTCGTGATACCATACATATCCTGAATACGCACCTGAGGCACTAACCGTAATCACGTCTCCTTCATGATTATACTGATTGTGAGTATAAGGACTACTTTGTCCACCTGCAATTACTGGGTACTCTCCATCAATGATTTCCTTACTAGTTATTGCTTGCCCCTTTGTAATGGTTGCTATTGTTGATAATCGGACTTCTTTATATTGTGTACTCTTAGATTGCTTGCCTCTATTCTGCACACTCAAAGGTGCTAATTCCCCTCCTGTAATTTCCTTAAACGATGTGTAAAAGAAACGACCGTTTTATTTCCGTATGAATGTATGATAATACAACGATACCGTATCTCGATCTACTTTAAAGCGCTCCGCTATATTCTTGAATGTGGAACCAGATGATAACATTAACCGAATCTGTTTATCATATCGAGCTAATTTATATTTATCTTGTTTCATTTTACATCCTTGTGGTCTTCCCAAACGAATACCCTCTGCTTTCTTTCTTGCCAATGCCTCTTTCGTCCGTTGACTAATCAGATTCCTCTCTATCTCAGCTGACAATCCGAAAGCGAAAGCCAATACTTTGCTCTGTATATCATCTCCCAATCGGTAACTATCTTTGATAGTCCATACACGACATTCTTTTTTCATACAGATACTCAGTATCTCCATAATCATAAATAAGGATCTTCCCAATCGCGACAACTCGGAACAAATAATTACATCATCTTTCCGTACTTTCCTTAACAACACACCCAATTGCCTTTTATTGTAGGCTTTTGTACCACTGATAGTTTCTTCTATCCAACCATCAATGCCTATGTTATTCACTTTGCAGAACTTTTCAATTTCAAAACGCTGGTTCTCCACCGTCTGCTTGTCACTACTGACTCTAATATATCCGTAAATCATATTGGTAAAGTATTATCATTCACCTTACTAATATACACCCTTGTCAATACCTACCATATACCTATCATACACACAAACGGCTGAGCACTCGCTCAGCCGTTTTCATTAAAAGCAATCACCCATTGAGCGGCAGGATTTGCACCTACTCATGAGGTAATAAATTACCGCGATCCGTTCCACATCATTCGCTCTACCCAATAGGTGATTTGAAAAAGAAAACGCATAACCCCCTATTATGCTTATAGCAAGTATGGTATGCGCCATGCGCTTTCTAAAAGCCAGCCACCCCTTAATTAGAGATGGCTTTGGAGCAAGCAGCCCACGAAGTCTTGCGACCACGGTTGCGCATCTTGCGCTGCAAAGGTACAACAAATAATTGATGCAACAAATCCTTTTTCTATAAAATTGCATAAAACACACATTTAAATACATTTTCGTGCATTTTTCTACCCTTGTACCCATATCTTGGACAAGCACATACTATCTTTGCCGCCCAAGAATCTTTTTCATCATTCATCCTATCCATATCCAACTTGCTCATCCACTAGTATGCAAAAAAATGAAAAAAAATGCATTTTTTTGTAATTTTCTTTGACATACTGACAGGTTTTGTCAGTTTTGTGTAGTAATTTTGCAGCGAAATTAAAAAATCAAGCAAAATTATGGACAACAACAATCAAATCGTAGTTTATCAGACTGCTGACAATCAAACACAAATTGAGGTTCATATGGAAAATGAAACAGTATGGTTAACACAAGCACAAATGGCTGAACTGTTTCAGAAAGATAGAACTGTTATCTCAAGGCACATACGCAATGTATTCAATGAAGGAGAATTAGAAGAACAGAGCACATGTGCAAAATTTGCACACATGGGTCATGATGGTTTACAACAATATGAGACAGTTATGTATAACCTTGATGTAATCATCTCTGTAGGTTATCGCGTAAAAAGTCAACGTGGTACGGCGTTTCGAATTTGGGCGACCAAAGTACTAAAAGAATATATGCTCCGTGGTTATGCAATAAACCAACGTCTCCTTGCGATGGAAGAACATATGGATAAACGAATAGGACGAATAGAAAACACTTTAGCATCTCATCAAGAAAAAATCGACTTCTTCGTCCGCACAAGCCTACCTCCCCACCAAGGCATCTTCTACGACGGTCAAATCTTTGATGCTTACACTTTCATCAACGACCGTATACGAGAAGCCACTACCCGCATCATCCTCATTGACAACTATATCGACGATAGCGTGCTCAGCATGCTCGCCAAACGAACAGACGAGGTAGCAGCTACCATCTATACCAAGAAACCATCCGCACAATTGCAACTGGATATTCAGAAACACAATGCGCAGTACACCCCAATAGATATTATCCCCTTCGACCGCTCTCACGACCGCTTCCTCTGCATCGACGAGACAGTCTATCACCTGGGCGCCAGCATCAAAGATCTTGGCAAAAAATGGTTCGCCTTCAATCGCATGGAGATGCCCACAACCGAGCTCCTCGACAAAATATAAACAAAAGGATTGCAAACGCAAAGCACTATCTCCGAAAATGCTTGGATAATGTATCGGGGTTGATGTCTACACCAGTGATGGTCTTGATGGCGGCCACAAATGCGGAATAAGGTAAGATGGCGCGTTTGAGAATATTCTTAGTTTGCAGTTTCTTTACCTCTAACGCCAATGCAGCGGCTGGATGCTTGGCTTGTACTGCGGCTTTGAGACGTTTGACGGCTTCACCTCTCCAATAGGTATTGGCCTCCTCGCCCCAATAGCTATCCATCGTATTGCGTGGCGGTTGGCGACGCGTCTTGGTATGATCGGCAATATACTGCTGACACTCCCATAGATAGCGAGTGAAGGCCGTTTGCTGCTTCTCTGTTAGATAAGGTGTGAGCAGGTCAATAGCGTTCTGCGCTTCTTCCTGGAGTTGCTCGAGCAGGTGGGTCATAAAATAGCGCACTTGCGGTTTGCCCGATTGATAACGTTTGAGGTTTTGTGCATCCCAGTCTGCTTTGGCTTCAGCTACATAGGTGGCATATAAGGCATAGACGTCGGTGATGTCAAATCGTATGTGTCGGAGCATGATGGCAGAGGGGCTTTGTAACCATTCGATGATCATTTCGGTCCAACAGGCCATGTCGCTTACACGTTGCTCGTCAAGCATGATGTCGATAGTAGTACATGCTGCGTACGTGAGCAATTGCGCTGGGAAACCCGAAATGACAGATTCTAGATCAATTTCGCCGTTTTTCTGAAAGAGGGCCAAAACGTCTTGGTGCTTGTATAGGTACTGATACTCGTCAAGGTATATAGCCATCCCCGTTTCGAGTTTCTCGCTATCGCTCATAGGGCATATGACTTCGCGCGCTTGCCCAAAGAGATAGACGAAGCCTTCTGCTCGCAAATCCGCAAAATAAGGAATATCCTCTAGGCGAGGATCCATCGCGAAATCGATCCACCAATGTAATTCTTGCAGCAGTGCCTCGCGGGCATCCATGCGGGCATAGTATAGCTGTTGATAGTCATGCATATCAGCCTCGACACAACGCATATCCCATTCCTGCCCCTGATGGAGCAGAAAAGCGACAAAACCCGAAACGGTGATTGCTTTGTCTGGAATGGTATAGGTGGATATAGTGGCCATATTATTCTGCAGGCTTATCATAGCGCCTTGTGCGTTGAGGCAAATACTCGGTTTTGATGTTCTCCATGGCAGCCATGATGCTGTCGCGGACATCGGGGTTGAGTTGCTCGAGCTGGGTGATGAGGTTCTTCATCTGGGTGCGGCTACTCTCCTTCTCGAATGGGCAGGCCTTCGTCTGGCGCTCGTAGCCACTGAGCGAAGCATAACGTGCGATGTCGCGCTCGTCGATTAGACACAACGGACGGATCATCTGGATAGGCATCTTCTGCAGGTGCAAAAGCGGAGGAATAGTGCCAAAACTGCCTTGGAAAATGAGATTCATCAGCAGCGTCTCGACGATATCGTCCTTGTGATGCCCCAAAGCAATCTTGTTGCAATCCAGCTCCTGCGCCACGTCAAAGAGCGCCTTGCGTCGGTACCACGAACACAGAAAACAAGGGTCCTTCTTCTCTTCGGCACCAATCTCGGTCTCGCGCACCAAGAAAGGCACATCCACCGCCGCGCAAAAACGCTGGAGGTAATCGATATCGGACTGATAGGAACGCTCCTTGAGACGCACATAAACCGCCGTGACACGGAACCGAGGCACGTAGATCTTAGAACGACGACCCAGAAACTCCAACAAAGCCAGCGAGTCCTTGCCTCCGCTGAGACCCACCAATATATGATCGCCATCGGCAATCAGGCCGTAGTCAGCACAGGCCTTGTTGAAACGCTTGCTCAAACGAGTGCGCAAACGGATGAGTTCTATTTCTTCGGGGGTTCGTTGCATAAGACGCGAAAAATCATGCAAAGATAGTGTTTTTTTGGCAAAAAAACGAGAAAAATGGCAAAAAATGCACTTTTTTTGCACTTTTGGATTTTTTGCGGGCTTCACCCTCGCAACTTGCGACACAATTGTACCTTCGGACGCCGCCTTGTGTCAAAGTAATTTATTCTCCCGTTCGCTTTTTTCCTGCCATAGGAGTTATGACAGGCGCTCACTATCGAACCTCCATTCAGGAGCTTCTTCACCCCCAAAGTACGTCGCAATTTGCAGCCCATGACCTTTTTTTTGCCCAAAAATACACTTTTTTTCAAAAAAAATGCATTTTTTTGCAAAAATATTTGGTCATGTCCAAATTTTGTTGTACCTTTGCACTCGCTTTCGGATGAGAGCGATGTTCTTTAACATTCTGCGGCAATAGCTCAGTTGGTAGAGCATAACCTTGCCAAGGTTAGGGTCGCGAGTTCGAGTCTCGTTTGCCGCTCTATAGAGATGAGCAGGAACATAGTTCCTGCTTTTTTTTCTCTAAACGCCCAAATGGCGGAATTGGTAGACGCGCTCGTTTCAGGTGCGAGTGTTGAGAGACGTGCAGGTTCGAGTCCTGTTTTGGGCACAGACCTTCCGTTCGGAAAAGAGATCTTTCAAAATAGTTGCAAAGCAACAATGCGCAGGTGGTGAAATTGGTATACACGCTACTTTGAGGGGGTAGTGGTCGCAAGACCGTGTGAGTTCGAGTCTCATCCTGCGCACAAAAAAAACGTTCAACGAAAGTTGAGCGTTTTTTTGTTGTTTATTGCAAAATATAATTACTTGCTGACGCGGATGTAGAGGAAGATACCGATGGCTAGGAAAATGAAATTAGGCAGCCATACACTCATAAACGGAGACATCACTCCGTTGACCGAGAAGGTCGTAGAAACAGTAGAAAACAATATATACAACGCACTCAGCGTGAGGCCCACACCTAGGTTCTTACCCATACCGCCACGCACCTTCTTCGAGCTCAAGGTGACACCCAACAACGTCATGATAAACGCACCTATAGGACTCGCCCAACGCTTCCACCACTCCGTCTCAAACGCCTGCACATTGCCCGATCCACGCTTGCGCTGTGTCTTGATATAGGATTTGAGTTCGGGATTTGTCATCATCTGCGCGTTCTCTGCCGTATAGAACAATTCCTTAGGTTGGACAGGGATAATCGTATCAAGTCGCATACCACGCACCAAGGTCTCACGCATACCATCGAAATCGCGACGGACATACTTGTCGAGACGCCAGTTGTAGGCCGAGTCGTAATGTATACGGTCAGCCGTGATACGCATGGTGAGTTTTTTGCCATCGAAATGCTCAAGAGACGCACGGTAACCCATATTGGTTCGCTTTTGGAAACTTTCGATATACAAGATTGTGCCTGGCTCCACCTCCATCTGTATGTTACGCGCGTTCTCGCGGGTGAAATGCTGGATGTACTTATCTTGGAATGTGAGCATCTTCTCCGATGCCGGCGGAATCACATAACCCGTCATCCAAAACGAGAAGACAAACAGCAACAATGCACTCAAGAAATATGGCCACATCAGGCGATGGTAGCTCACACCACTCGCCATGATGGCAATAATCTCGCTATCACCCGCTAACTTCGACGTGAAGAAAATAACCGAGATGAAGATGAACAGCGGACTGAACATATTCATGAAGTATGGGATGAAATTGAGATAGTAGTCGAAAACGATCTCGCGGACACTAACCTGATTCTCGAAGAAGTCGTCCAACTTCTCCGTAAGGTCGAAAATCACCGCAATACTCATAATCAGCACGATCGAGAAGATGAACGTGCCAAGGAACTTGCCAATAATGTATTTGTCGAGTCGTTTCACTTTATTTTAGGTTAGAGGCGTTGCATGAGTCGTGGGGTGATGTCGTCTTTCCAAGCCTTGAAGTCGCCCGCAAGGATGTGCTGACGCGCTTCACCTACAAGCCATAGGTAGAACGCCAAGTTGTGGATACTAAGAATCTCCAAACCCAACATCTCCTGCGCATGAATCAAGTGACGCACATACGCACGGGTGTAATGATGGTCCACAAAACTGGTGCCACATGGGTCGAGCTCGGTAAAGTCATCTTCCCATTTCTTGTTGCGCAAGTTCATTACACCATTCTGCGTGAAGATCATACCATTACGGCCATTGCGAGTAGGCATGACACAGTCGAACATATCCACTCCACGCTCAATACCCTCGAGGATATTCCATGGCGTACCTACGCCCATGAGGTAACGAGGTTTGTTCTCAGGAAGAATATCATTGACCACCTCAATCATCTCGTACATCTGTTCAGTAGGTTCACCCACAGCCAATCCGCCGATGGCATAGCCATCGCGGTCAAGGTCACGCAGACGCTTGGCAGCATCCTGACGCAAGTCGGGATAGACGCAGCCCTGCACGATAGGGAAAAGATGCTGCTTATAACCATAGAGATCAGGCGTAGAGTCGAAGCGCGCAATACAGCGGTCGAGCCAACGATGGGTTCGCTCCATGGACTTCTGCGCATACTGGCGATCAGCCGTACCTGGGCAGCACTCGTCAAAGGCCATCATGATATCAGCGCCAATCTCGCGCTCAATATCCATGACGCTCTCAGGTGTGAACATCAGTTTGCGACCATCGATATGAGAAGAGAACTGCACACCCTCTTCGGTCATTTTGCGAATGTCGGTCAGGGAAAAAACCTGGAAGCCACCCGAGTCAGTCAATATAGGGCGTGTCCAGCCCTCGAAGCGATGCAAACCACCTGCCTTGTGGAGGATCTCCGTACCTGGACGGAGATAGAGATGGTAGGTGTTGCCGAGGATAATCTGCGCGTGGATATCATCCTCAAGGAACGTGCGCTGTACTCCCTTGACAGTACCAACCGTGCCAACAGGCATAAAAATAGGGGTTTGTATATCCCCATGGTCGGTATGCACCACGCCCGCGCGTGCGCACGAGTGCGCATCCGTATGTACAAGGTCGAAAAATGCCATTAAGCGAGATGGTTGTTGGTTGGGAAAATGATAGCAGGCTTAAAGGTCTTGACTTCATCCTCTGTCATCAAAGCATAAGCCATGATAATGACCATGTCACCCACGTGCACAAGATGAGCCGCTGCACCATTGATGCAGATGCAACCGCTGCCGCGTTTACCAGGGATGACGTAGGTCTCGATGCGTGCACCATTCGTATTGTCCACGATCTGCACTTTCTCACCTGCGTAGATATTGGCAGCATTCATCAGGTCTTCGTCGATGGTAATGCTACCGATGTAGTCTAAGTTAGCTTCGGTCACCGTCACACGGTGAATCTTGGATTTGAGTACTTGTAACAACATATTTGTACAAATTTGCGTGCAAAATTACTATATTTTTCGCATATTGGCAAGAATTTTCGCTAAAAATTTGTATATTTGAAAAAAAAGCAGTACTTTTGCACCCGATTTCGGGAAACGACTGTGTTTTACCGAAAGGAGAGATGGCAGAGTGGTCGATTGCGGCGGTCTTGAAAACCGTTGAACTGAGAGGTTCCGGGGGTTCGAATCCCTCTCTCTCCGCAACACAAAATGAAGAACGAGTCCGATAGGGCTCGTTTTTTGTATATAGGCACATGGACATCAACTTGTTGAATGGAAATGTGCATAGATCAAAAAAGAGGGTTGCTCCGGCAACTTCTTCATTTTGGGTTGCACTGGATGCCCGTGGCAGAGATTGGGGATTACGAAGAAATCCCTCTCTCCGCAGAAAAAGAAAAAGGCAGGGTTTTTCTCGCAAAAGCGCCTTTTCTTTGCATATATACAATTTTTTTTGTACTTTTGCAGCGATTTTAAACCCTATAAAACTTATATATCATGAAACGACTACTTATCGCTTTTCTGCTTACTCAATTCACATTTCATGTTTCCTCTGCGTCGGACACCATCCGTATCCTTTGTATAGGAAACAGTTTCTCCTGGGATGCCGTAGAGCAAGAACTGGCACCACTCTGCGAAGCGGGACATCAGCCCATCCTTATCGGTAACCTCTACTACGGCGGTTGTTCGCTAGAACAACACCACACTTTCCTCCTCAAAGACACCGCCGCCTACAGTTTCCGTTATATCAAAGATGGCGTGCGCACCCTGAACGATGGCTACTCGTTGCGCCAAGCGCTACGACTGGATCAATGGGACTATATCTCGCTGCAACAAGCGAGCCATGACAGCGGCATACAAGCTAGCTACGAGCCCTACCTAGGCGCACTCATCGACACGGTACGTGCCTACCAACCCAAGGCGCAGTTGTGCTGGATGCAGACATGGTCGTATGCTCAAGATGCTAAGCATCCTGCTTTCCCACGCTATCAGAAAAGCCAGCAGATCATGGACGATAGTATTCGAGTTGCTACCCATGCGCTACTCTTGCGCTACCCCGAACTAACACTGATTCCTTGTGGCCATGCCATCACACTAGCCCGGCAAACCAAACTGGGTGATACGCTATGCCGCGATGGCTATCACCTGAACTATGTGTACGGTAGGTATACCGCAGCCTGCGTGTGGTACGAACTGCTGACAGGTAAAGACTGCCGCCGCAACCCATACAAGAACGCCGAGATGACCAAAAAGCAAAAGCGCCTGACACAGCAATCGGCGCACCGAGCGCTGCGTACAGAGTAGCGTTTAGTGGACATCGCGTTGCGGCTATTGAAGGCTCAAGAATGAGCCTTGAAAAACAAAGAAAGAGATAATAAAAGGAAGTCCGATGGGACTTCCTTTTATTATTAGTTGCTATGAGATATGCGTCAAGAATTATTGCTGAAGCGCATCAATACCTGCAGTGAGAGCAAAGAGAGTGACATTCCAATTGATCGTCACCTCGTTAGAAGCATAACTAGGACGAAAATCTAAATAACTCTCATCAGCCGAAACATTCTTAGGGTATTTGACACCATCAACACCCTCATCTTGTCGTTCGCGATTAGGTCCGCCTATCAAGAACCCAGGCAGTGGCCCGTTGGGATAGATATTAGACAAACGATGGTGTGGCTGCTTAGGCGAATGTGTACCAAAACCCGTAACAAAACAATAGCCCGTGGCATTCTGACCCAACACATGGTTTAAACAACGCTCCGCATTGATACGGTATTGCTCATCACCCGTAAGGCGATACGCATACAGACACTCTATACCGCGCCAGCAACACCCCTCGGAGTTGCAACCCCAGAAAAAATCTTCCGCACGGTTACCATAAGGAGAACGATGAACCGATGTAGTCTCAGCCTCCTCAATATAAGGTTGCAAATGAGCCAGCAATTCGGCTTGACGGTGTGCTGCGAACTCCTCTACGCCCTGTGGATGTAACATCCACTCCAACGAAGCCAATTCCGCCACGTTACCCCATACAGCAGGTATGAAAGTCGCAGGACAATAACTCAACGCCTCATCACGATAGACAGGATCGTGGGTGAGGAGATACAACTCGGTGGCTGCCCAATAAAACTCATCTTGCGATTGGAAATCATCGTAGGCACCTGTAGTGATAGCAGGCGCAAACTGCTCATTCATTGCAGGTTGATCGTAGTAGATAGCAGGATGATCTTTCGCCCATGCGTATGCACGCTTGGCTGCCTCAGTAGCTTCGGCAACGAAGCCAGGATAGACATGCTCGTATGGCGCATAAATGCGCGCTGCAAGTGCCAAAGTAGCCGCCAAATCCAGTGTAGCAGGAGTGGTCTTGAGCACTACATAACGAGGTTTTTGGCACTCGGTAGGATGGATAAAACCTTCGAATTCAGGTTCGGTGAGTTTATGATAAGCGCCACCATCGGTATCCTGCATAGTCATCATCCAGCGGATATTATACATTGCCTCTGCCAGCATATCTGGCACAGGCAAAGTGGACTCAGGGATATTGAGCGATAGGGTGTCGTAGTATGTAGATTGTTGCTCATACGCCATTAGGAAAACGCCCATGGTATAACCACTATTGACAACATACTTATTGTAATCGCCTGCATCGTACCAACCGCCCGAACTAGATATGACCGTATTCTCAGGACGCTCCGTAGTGGCAGCTGAAGCATGTACGAGGACATGGGTGTCGGGATGCCCCGCAGGTCGTGCAAATCCCTCGGCATAAGGTTCCTCGATAGGCATAGCTGTACGCTGATAGTAGAACGCGCGCAGTGCCTGACGAGTCAACTCGCGATAAGGGCGAGAGGTGATGGTGATAGGCGATGAGGTGATAAGACTATGAGGCAATGAGGCAATAAGGCGATAGGTGCCAGGAGTGGTAAGCGATGAGAAATCCACTAATTGGCGTGGCTTACCCGACAAAGGATTGATCATCGTAGCAGAAGCCATGCCCGTCCATACCGTATCGCCACTCTCTGACAGGATAGCCACAGCGCAAGGCGCAGCATCTGCCGCACAGACATCGATAGTGGCCGTCTTCTCTTGCTCAGGAGCAAAACCTACCTGATTAATACGAATCTCGGAAGAAGACAACGAGTGCTTGCACCCCGTAAAAAGGGCACAAGCACACGCGAGAAGGAAATATGATCTTTTCATTATTATTTTTTGATAGGGAATTTATAGGCTAATATCCCCATAACGAATGCAATCGCCGCAGGGAAGAGCGAAAAGAGTGACCAAACCATTGTTCGAACCGACTCCTCGTTGGTGATTGTGACAATGGTCTCGCCTGTGAGTACATCGGTCTGAGATACCAATCCCGCCATACCTAACAGCAATGCTATCAGACTGCCAGATATAGCACCGCCTAACTTCTGCGCCATCGTACCCGAAGAGAAGATAAGTCCCGTGGAACTAGTACCATTCTTCTCGGTGGCATAGTCCGCCACATCAGCATACATTGACCACAACAATGGTGAATATAGGCCCGCACCAATAGATGTGAGCACAGACACCGCCACCATTAGCCAGATATAGGCAGGATTCATCGGAATAAAGAAATAGCCCACCGAGAATACACAGCAGATAACCGAAGCCCATACGAATGCCATACGTTTGGAGCCCACCCAGCGTGTGAAAGCAGGGCTCAAAGCTCCAAAGAGCATACAAGTGACTTCGCTAAAGGCCATAAAGACCGTGTAGTTAATGATAAGTTTACCCACTGTGACATCGCCTCCAAGACAGTAGGTTAGCATATAGCCCGCCGCTGCATAACGGAATCCGTTGAAGAAATTGGTACATACCGCCACAAGGGTCATATATACCCAAGGACGATTGCGGAAGAGATCGCCATACTGACGAAAACTGAATTTCTCTGCGCGAACAGGTTTGCATCGCTCTTTGGTCAGCAAACCACATGCAAGGGTCATGCCTGCTGCCACAAGTCCAAAGACGGCTCCAAGTACCGCATACTGATGTTGGTCAGTACCACCAATTAACTTTTGTAGGTAAGGGAAAGAGAGCAATGTGATAAAACCCATTGCGTAGGCTCCCACCATACGGAATGCCGAGAATTGGTTTTTCTCATTGTCGTCCTCGGTCATCACACCCAAGAGCGAGCCGTAAGGCACATTGACCATGGTATATACCGCCATCATCAGCAGATAGAGGGTATATGCCCAGATACGCTTACCCGTCATGCCCAATTCGGGAGTGAAGAATAACAAGGCAAATATCAAACCAAATGGTATGGCACCAAAGATAAGCCAAGGACGATAAGTACCCCAACGCGATTGTGTACGATCGGCGATGCTTCCCATCAACGGGTCGGTTACTACATCGAATAGGCGTGCTAAAAGCATCAGCGCTGCCGTATCAGCGAATGTGAGACCGAACACGTTGGTGAAAAACAACGGGAAAGCGATAGACATGATCTTCCAAGTGATGCCGCCAGCAGCGGCATCACCCAGAGCATATCCAATTTTTTCCTTTAAAGTAGCCATTATTTGAAGGTAATCTTAGTAACAGTCAAACCAAATCCTACGACTGACATTGCGCCTGTACGATCAACAGCCTCTTTACCAGCAGCTTCATAGGTGAAGCTATATGGATTAGGTTGGTTCTCCATACCATCTACTTGTGGTAAGAAGTCGTAGTCCCACCATGGTGTAGTGACACGCATTGCGTGGTACTCAGCAGCTGGCACTTCGAAGTAAACATAGATGGTAGCGCCCACAGGCACAGCCGTCATGACAGCAGCATCTACCTTCACAAGGTCAGCATTCCAGTCGATGGTGACAGAACCTGTCCAGATAGTCGTCTCAGAAGGAACAACGGTCTTCACCTGCTCAACTGCACCCTCGTTGGTGATGAAGAGCACGGCAGATCCGTCCTCGTTGAACATAGAGAGTGTGTATTCGCCTACCTCCAAAGCAGGAGCTGTGAGGGTGACAGCATTATCGGTGACTTGCAGATCGGTGATCTCGATATCGCCAACCTTCACCTTAGCAACATGTTGTAGATTGACACCAGTAATCACCCATTCGCTACCCGCAGGCATCTCTTGGAAGCCAGCCAAAGCAACAGCACCATTGTGTACGTGGATATTATCCGCACCATAGATCTTGCCATTGGCATCTTGCAGACGAAGGAAATAAGCACCATCCTCTGTCTCAGGAAGGATGAATTTGAGGAAGCCATCTTCTTGGTAAGTAGGGGTGATGGTATGTACTACCTCAAGACCAAAGATATCGGTAGAGATGATGATTGTTTGGGCTTTGCTCAGGTTCTGACCATCGATCTGTGTCTCTACGCCAGGGGCGAGGTGACGACCTGCTGCAGGAGCTGCAGAGTATGGATCGTAGTCATATGGATGCACAGTGACAGTACCTGTACGCTCGGTGCGCAAGCCCGCATTGGTAACAGCCTCGATAGTGAGTGCATAGGTACCAGCCAGGAAGCACATGTCCATCTTGATACCTGTATATACCAACTCTTGATCAAGATACCAGTTGACGGTGGTATACTTGGATGGAGTGACCGTCACAGAGTCATATAGCGGGGTATCTGGATTCAACAAATCGTAGGTAAAGGTACCCGTGCCCGATTCGTTGTAAGGTGTCAGGATAATAGGAGCATCATCTGGTGACTGCGTGTCAAATGGTGCTTCTGGCTGACAGCCTGTGAGGATAGTTGCAGCTGCTAAAGCAATAAGCAGCAATATATTTTTTGTTTTCATAAATAGTACTATTAGTGGTTAATGACTATACTACTCTATTATTTCACATCCCACCAGAGGCGAGCGTGCCATGAATAAGCGCCTACACGTTGTACAGCCTCATCGTAAGCCTCCTTGCTATAGGTTTGCTCTTTGAGCGGATAGCAAAGACGGACAGGGATATCAGCACCATCAATGAGAGGGTTCTTGGAGTTAGGTGCTTTGAGTTTTGGCCAGTCAGAACGACGAAGATTAGACCAGCACTCAGCAGGGTTGTGGAAGTGCAAGATCCATGCTTGGGTATTGATTTGGCTCTTCTGTTGGTCAGCTACTGTACCAAAAGCAATAGCAGGTTGAGCGATATAATCCGCAAACTCTGTATCGGTGATAGCGGTGCAACCGTAGTAGGTAGCCAACATGTCCATAGCGGCACGGATACCAGCTTCGTACATAGACTTAGCATCATCGGATGTCCATCCTAAGACAGCAGCCTCTGCACGCAAGAAGCATACCTCAGCATAGGTCATGATTACACCTGGGTTGTCTGAACGAAGGAAATTGTTTGCCAACTTAGGCATCAGCCAGCGTGGGTTGCTACCTGGGTTGTAATCGGGGTGTGCAGCTTGGATGCTTGCTACTTGCTCAGCCAATGGGCTACCTGGTATCTCAGGATAAGTAGGCCAGTTGTCCCATGAGAACTCGCCTGGAGCAATCATATGAACCACCTTGGTATCAGGGTTAGCAGCTTGGGTAGCCATCAATGCATCCGTCATGTCGATACGACCATCTGCTGATGAGAGCGACATGAAGTCGTCGATAAAGAAGCGGCAAAGACGCAAGGTACGAGGGTCGTTGTTGTTGTAGAGTTGCTCCCAAAGGGTTTGGCAGATATACGATGGGTTGTTAGCAGGGTCATTGCCGTAGAAGAACTTAGACATGGCGTTGCCACGGAAGTCAGAGTAAGACTCTTGACCGAAGCTATAACTGACATTGAGATGCTTGACGCAAGCGTCTTGAGCCGCACTGGTCATCACACCAGCAGCAAGTGCAGCGGTAAACTCCTCGCGAGCCAAATCAGGCAACACATCAGAGATACGCATCGCGTAGCGCAAACGCAGCGAGTGAGCAAACGCTCTCCAAGCATCGATATTACCACCAAACATAGGGTCGCTAGAGATAGGCGTAGCATTGATATTCATCTGATCAGCAGCAGCCTTGAGTTCGGTGAAGAAGGAGCGATAGAGATTCTCTTGGGTGTCATATGCTGGTTTGGAGTTACCAGAGATATAACCTAGACCAGCCTCTGCGAAAGGTACATCACCATAGAAATCAGCCAACAACGCACCCGTGTAAACGCGGAAGATACGTAATGCAGCGTTGATATTCACTTGAGAGAGATCATCCTTGGTGTTCTCAATCGCATCGGTGAGGTTGCGGATAGCACCAGGATAGAGGTTGTTCCATGGACGTGACATCTCATTGTCGTCCATACGGTGTTGTCCACCGTAGTTGGTAGTGTTCCAACAACCCATGAGTTGTTGTGTGAACGCATAGGTATAGAGTCGATGCACATCGACATAGTTCATATCACCAAACATTTGGAGCTCAGCATAGGTGAGCTGCGATGCTGGGTTGACGTAGGCAGCCTTGGTAGGATCGGTGTTGATCTCCTCGTACACCTTGTCGGAACAAGATGCGAGAACGGCAGCCGCAGCGAACATTATAAAAAGTTTCTTAATCATAATCGTAAAGGTTTTCTGTGTTAGAACTTAAGGTTAACGTTTAGACCATAACTACGACGGCTTGGCAATGAACCATACTCCAATCCAAGACCAGAGGTGTTATATTGAGCGTCAGGATCGATATCCTTGATATTCTTCCAAATGATGAATGGGTTACGAGCTACTACGCTGATACCTACGTGCTTGAGAACACCCTTCTTGTCGAGCCACTCTTTTGGGAAATCAAGACTGAGCGTCAACTCGCGGCACTTGATATAGGAGTTGTCGTAGATAAAGAGTTCAGGAGAATTACGTGATACCTCCATCCAGTAGTCTTCTGGATTGATGTATATATCGTTTTCGCGATAGGTGCCATCGCCATTATCAATCACACCATCCACGAGGTAACCACCAGTAGCAACCCAACCGCTAGTAACACCAGCCGCACGGCGCTCCTCCTCTGACTTATACCACTCGGCACGACCTTCGAGAGTCTCGAGTGCTTTACCGGTCTCAAACGATGAACGTTGCGACATGGAGAAGATGTCAGCACCTACTTTCACGTCGAAGAGTGCAGTCAAGCTAACCATCTTGTAGCGCAAAGTAGTGAGCACACCACCTGTCCAATCCCATTGTGCGTTGCCAAGCACCTTGTTTTCGCTGGTATAGGTTGGCAAACCTGTCTCACCATTAACGATCACACGACCATCTTCGGTACGAGCCAATGCAGGACCACAGATAGCACCATACTCTTCGCCCTCGCGGGCAGATACATAGACGTTACACCAAGTAGCCTTGGCGAGTTCCAACTCGGTTGTACCTTCGGTGAGCGAGAGGACCTTGTTGTTATTCTTAGACCAGTTGATGTTCAAATCCCAACTGAAGTCCTTAGTTTGGACTAGACGAGAACCGAAAGTAACTTCGAAACCTTGGTTGAGGATCTCACCCGCATTAATCATACGAGAGTTGTATCCACTGGTAGGAGAAATTGCCATGCCGATGATCTGGTCACGAGACTTTTGATGATAGAATGTGAAGTCGAGACTGATGCGTTGGTTGAGCCATTTGGTTTCAAAACCAGTCTCGATAGAACGAGTACGGGTAGGCTTGAGGTCGGCATTAGGAATAGTGTTACCAAACACATGACCGATAGTATAACCTGAATAACCAAATTGTGATTTGGTATAACGCAAGCTCAATTGATATGGGTCGGTATCGCTACCTACCTCAGCCCAACTCAAACGAATCTTACCATAAGGCAACACTTTGCGATTAGACTTGATGAGCTCTGAGAACACCCAAGAACCACTGACAGAAGGATATACGTACAAGTTGCTACCGCTAGCCAAAGTAGATGACTTATCGCCACGTACAGTAGCATCGATATATAACATATGACGCCAGCCGAAGTTAACCGAACCGAAAGCAGATACGATACGTTTGTTATATGTAGCTTCTTCTACGGATTGATCCTCGAAACTGCCCATAGCAATCACCTCGCGGATACCCATGTTGGTTCCCGTGTTGATGGTGGTACTATTGTGTACGTTATAGAGGTTAGCACCTGCGGTAGCGGTCAGGTCAAAGTCGCCCCAACTGTCGTGGTAGATAGCCAATAACTCAGCATTGATCATACGATTGTTGAAATAACTATTTTGCAAGCGACCAGCCTCGTAGCCTGGCGTGGTAGGATACTTGAAGTCAGAGAACTCAAAGCGATTCAACTCTGCACCGACAGTGGCTTGCAACTTGAGTTGAGGAATGATATTGTAAACAATCTTACCATTCATACGAACGAGATCTTTGTATGATTGGTTTTTGTTCTTATTGATATCCCAATATGGATTGACGTTATACGGATCCATACCATTCCAGTTTTGATACTCACCAGCTGCTGTCTCATAGTTTTGGAGCCAAGATTGGTCATAAGTAGTAGATAGCGTCATCAAGTTTTTACCCACATTTGACTTATCGTCGCCCAATGCTGGACGATTCTTGACATCCTCGTGTGTGTAATTGACGGTGAAATCCATGTCTACAGGGCCCATCGAGGTGTTGGCGCGTAGGTTCAAGGTGTTGCGGCTCATACCAGAGTTAGGCAAGATATCCTTGTTGCGCATATCAGTGTAGGTAAAGCGAATACCAGACTTACCCGTATTGGTAGATACAATAGCAGTATTCGTAGCAGTAAGACCTGTCTCAAAGAAATTGGCGGTGTTGTTAGGAATAATCAAGAATGGATGCTCTTGGCCATCGAAATAGCGAAGCATCAATCCACCGTCCGCTTTTGGACCCCAAGACTTGTTGGTATTGCTGACAGCATCTACATTGTATTGTCCGTCAGCACCCATACCATAGACTTGTTGTACGTTATCCCACTTACTGAGTTGTGACTCCATGGTATAGGTACCATTGTACTCCACAGCCCATTTCGAGTCGCCGGTATCGGCTTTTTTGGTGGTAATGAGAATCACACCGTGGCTTGCGCGGCTACCATACAAAGCGGCAGCAGCAGGACCTTTGAGTACGGACATTGACTCGATGTCATCAGGGTTGATAGATGAGATACCATCACCTAGGTCATAACCACCTTCTGTGCCAGCAGAGCCGAAGTTGGTGTTGTCCATAGGTACACCATCGATCACGTAGAGTGGTTGGTTGTTACCTGTCATCTCGGTAGTACCACGGAGCATAACGCGAGTAGAACCTGATGCACCAGAAGCGGTACCTTCGACCACCAAACCGGCCACACGACCTGCCAATGAATTGACTACATTCGTCTCTTTGGCTTTGGTCAGTTCGGCGCCTTTTACCTCGCCTACCTCATAGCCCAAAGCTTTACGATCACGCTTGATACCCATGGCAGTAACTACCACTTCAGAGAGTACCTCGGTGTCTTCAAGCATGGTGACATTCAACGTATTACCAACCACTTTGAGAGTCTGAGTAATATAACCTACATACGAAATTTCTAGTTCTTCGCCTAGGTTAGCCTCGATAGAAAACTGACCATCCATATCGGTAATAGTACCGTTGGTAGTTCCTTTCACGTGTACACTGGCACCCATCAGTGGACCATCCTTGTCCACAATCGTACCAGATACGATGTTCTGTGCAAATGCTAAACTCGTGGTACCCAAGAAGAGGACTACGATGCATAGCATGTGTCTAAAATAGGACTTCATGTGAATTAAATTTTAGTTAATAAATTGATTATCTTGATCTCACATTATCAATGCGCATGTGATTATTGATAGCGAGAGATATACGAATGCTATTAGCGAACCATCATCTTGCGGCCGTTTAGGATAATGATACCCTTGTAGTTCTCATCTACAATTTGACCCATCAAGTTGTAGCGAATGCCATCCTTCTTAATAGCTACATTATCCAAAGCAGAAGGAATATCGATTGGAGAAAGACTAACCTTCTTTACATTAAAGCCATGGCCATGGATAGCAAAACCACGTTCTGCAATAAGAGCTTTGATCTCTGCGGTAACTACCAAGGTTGCCACTGTATCATTTTCGAAATCCACTTGGTCATAACCAGGAAGTGCCCCCCACCATCCATCATCAAACTTATAAGCTGAATATTCTTGGTCATCTGTGTTCGCAGGATCTACAGTGATCGGATTTGCTTCGAATAGGAAATATAGCGTTGTTCCATCAGCTAGTCCAGCGAAAGTAGCTTGGTTAAGGAATTTCCACTCCTTGTTAGGATTGCCATCAGCATGGTGCCAAGATACGAAGTGATCACCCTCCCAGAGCACATCACCTTGTGGCTCATTACCAGATTCGGTGGTTAAGGTAGCTTTCACTACGTTGAAACCATGACCATGGATAGCAAAACCACCTGTTGCAATAGCATCTTTAACCTCTTGTGTGATAGGTAATTTAGCTACTACATTGCCTGAGAAATCAGTACCAGTTTGTCCTGGAAGCAATACCCAACTCCAGTTGTCGATTTGATATTTAGCATAGGTAGCACCCTCGGCTTGCTCCATATAGAAGCAAACGGTAGTACCCACTTCGTATGCTGCAAAATCAGCTTGGCCGAGGTGTTTCCACTCGCGATGTTCGCTACCTTCTGGTTCATCCCAAGATACATACCAACTGCCTTCCCACAATACTGTTTCCGCAGCAATTGTACTAGTCAGGACCATAATGCTAAACACCAAAAATGTAAAAATCTTTTTCATAATACGTTCAATTTTAAGAGTTTATAATTAGTTTGTTTGTTGTCTTTTATTTGCGGCTGGACGCTGGAGCCGTGCCAGATACCAACTGTAGAGTATAGTTAGGATCGTTATTCTCCCAAGACTCCACCATGGCTCTTACCACCTGTTCGCCATTGCCGATATACTTACCTGTAGCGTGGTTGATGATACCAAAACCATCATCTCCGCTCTTCGTGTTGCCATTATCCCAATACATGGCCGACATCTTACGATCACGCATCGCTTTACATATGTAGCGTAGATAGTAAAGGCGGAAAGCTTCGTCTTGTTGGCTCACGCGACGCACGCAGCCGAACTCGCCAAAATATACAGGAATACCGCGACGAATATACATATTATATAGACGATTGAGCATATTAACATATTGCGCTTCGCCACTGCCTGGTACCACATCCTTACCCGTGTGTCCCCACTCGTTGTACTTAGCTGTTCCCGCAAAATCCCATGGATCATAGCTATGTACTGCTACCATCAATCGGTTAGGCGTCTCATCCTCGGGTAACACTAAGTTCTCTACCGTCAAATCAGGATTGCACACATATCCGGGTACACCGATGTAGCGAGTTTTATTTTCTCCTCCCGCAGCACGGATAGCATCTACGCATACTTGGTTCCACTCGTTGAGCACGCGATATTGCGCACCACCATCGGTTCGGTTGGCGCCAGCGCCCCATTGACCATCTTGTATCTCGTTCATGGTTTCAAATACCAAGTAGTCACCCTCGTTTTGGAATCGTTGACCAATCTGAAGCCACATCATAGTGAGCTGTTGTTTGATGAGCATGTTCTTCTCTTCGCTAGCCACTGCAGCAGGCAAATCCAACCAGTGGAAACCACGTTTTACGACATCCGTTTCCGCTCCAAACCCATCGTGATGGATATTGATGATGGCTATCAAACCGGCTTTCTTGGCCATCAACACCAACTCTTCTACTCGATCTAACCAAGCTCGCTCGATGGTGTAGGTAGGTGCAGGTCCGATATGTCCCATCCATGTTACTGGAATACGTACCGAGCGAAAGCCTGCCTTCTTAAGATTGTTAAAAGTCTGTTGAGTAGCAGGTTGATTGCCCCAAAAAGTCTCTCCAGACACTCCATTTATATGAGCATCGAGTTGGTTACCCAAATTCCAACCAATACCCATGGACATACCAAATTCCACCGCTGTTTTCTCAGGAACAGGAGGGGTTGTAGTTTGTCCGTCGCAACTGATAAAAGTGCCTATCAAGGCTATAAATAGTACAACTAACTTTTTCATATGATATATTATAAGGTGATTGTTATTTCGTGTTTACCAGCAGCATATGGCAGTACAGTAGGTTTATCTGCATGTTGTTTACCATGTGGGTTCTTAATCGTAATCACATATTCCGCTTCGCGCCATTTGCGACGAACGGTGTACTCCCTCAGGTCTGCTGGGATACATGGATCAATTAGTAATCCATCGTAAGTGGGGCAGATACCCAAGATATGCTGTGTAATAGCAACCCAATTCCATGCTGCGGTACCTGTAAGCCAAGAATTCTTACCCTCGCCAGGTTTCGCAGCCTCTTTTCCTGCTACCATTTGGCAATAAACGTATGGTTCTACCTTATGTAGTTGCTGATCTTCAATCCATGCTGGAGCAATTTTACGATATAGATCCCATGCGTCATTACCACGTCCCGCTTCGGTCTGAGCAATGATTACCCATGGGTTATTGTGGCAGAATATACCACCATTCTCCTTATAGCCAGCAGGGTAAGTAGATTGCTCGCCCATTTCCAAATGATAGCGGGTATATGCTGGATAGTTGAGTACCATTCCATGTTCACTATCGAGCCATTTGACCGCACTATCTAATGCCTTCTCTGGCATCTGCTTATCAGCACCTATACGAGCCATAGCACACCACCCTTGACTCTCGATAAATATTTTACCTTCTTCGTTTTCAGCCGAACCAATCTTATTACCATCAAAATCATATGCACGCAAATACCATTCGCCATCCCAGCCATACTGCTCTACCGCCTGACACATCGCATCAATATGCTTGCTAGCGCGCGCAGCTTCCTCAACTAATCCCCTCCTGTGGCATAATTCCACATATTGACGTCCACAATAAACAAACAGTCCGGCGATCATAAGCGATTCTGCTTTAGAACCATCAGTCTTATTACCTGTTGTTTGGAACGATTCGTTCGGATCCATTGAAAAACAGTTGAGGTTCAAGCAATCATTCCAATCCGCACGACCTATCAGCGGCAATCCATGAGGTCCTAGATTATGAATCACATGATCAAAACTAATACGCAAGTGCTCCAACAAACTTACTTCTGTACCCGCTTGGTTATCCCAAGGAACCATCTCGTCCAAGATACTCATATCACCCGTCTCACGAATATAGGCAGTCGTACCAAAAATGAGCCACATAGGATCATCATTGAAGCCACCACCTATGTCATTGTTACCGCGCTTGGTTAAAGGTTGATATTGGTGGTAGCAGCCTCCGTCAGGGAATTGAGTGGAAGCGATGTCAATAATTCGCTGACGAGCGCGTGATGGTATCTGATGTACAAAGCCCACTAGATCTTGATTCGAATCACGGAATCCCATGCCGCGGCCAATGCCACTCTCGAAGAAGGATGCCGATCGACTCATACAGAAAGTGACCATACATTGGTACTGATTCCAAATGTTCACCATACGGTTGAGGCGTTCATCAGAACTCTCTACTTGATACTTACTGAGCAGTTCGTCCCAGAGGGCAGTCAGCTCCGCAAAAGCAGTATCTACAGCTTCTGTGGTAGCGAATCGACGAATCACCTCGTGTGCGCGTACCTTATTTATAATATGATGATCGCGTTCTGCCAGACTAGTTATCTCGCCATTGGATACAGCAAACTTCTCCTCTTGTGGATTTTCCTCGTAACCCAATACAAATATGAGATTACGACTCTCACCAGGAGCAAGATTAATCTCAATATAGTGACTGGCAATAGGACTCCAGCCATGCGCAAGACTATTCGTAGCTTGTCCGTCCAACACAGCTTGCGGCTCCGAAAAATCATTGTATAGTCCCACGAATGCCTCGCGATCTGTATCGTATCCCTGTACTGGGCAGTTTACAGCATAGTATGCATAATGATTGCGACGCTCTTTATATTCAGTCTTATGATAGAGTGCTGTAAAGGCAGCATTTTGCTCAATTTCCACCTCGCCTGTAGAGAGATTGCGTTGGAAATTCTCACCATCGGTAGCAGCATTCCATAGACACCATTCGGTATAACTAAATAGTTTGAGTTGCTTCTTATCTGCTGAGAGATTGGTGATAGTCATGCGCTGAATCTCAGCTTTTACTCCTCGAGGTACAAAATGCAACACACTGGCTCTCACGCCAGCCTTCTCGCCTACGATGCGGGTGTAATTTAGACCATGACGACATTCATAGTAATCCAATGGTGTTTTACAAGGTTTCCAACCGGGATTCCAAACAGTATCACCGTCTTTCAAATAGAAATAGCGACCTCCGTTATCCATTGGAACACAATTATATCGATAGCGAGTGATACGACGAAATTTAGCGTCCTTGTAGAACGTGTATCCACCTGCGGTATTACTAATTAGACCAAAAAAGTCTTCATTACCCAAGTAGTTAATCCAAGGAAAAGGTGTCTTGGGATTGGTAATGACGTATTCACGATGTGCGTCATCAAAGTGTCCATATTGTACTTTTGCCATGGTATAGTGATTTAAAACGCTGCAAAGGTACTGCTTTTTTTAATAAACCACTAATACTTTTCCGACCGATTTTGTGCGTTTTTTGCAAAAAATGCTATTTATAGTTTGCTATATTGTTTTTTTTTACTAATTTTGCATTGTAAAATATAATACCATAAACATATGCGAGAAGTTTTCAATGAAATTACCCATCTAGAACCACTAGATGTGTTTTATGTCGGTGAGCGATACAAAACCTACTTTGATTACCCTGCACATTGCCACGAAGAGTATGAACTCAACTTTGTGGAGAATGCTGCGGGAGTAGTACGTACCATAGGAGATAGCCGCGAAACGATTGGCAATCTGGATTTGGTATTAATGACGGGTAGTAAGCTCGTACATGTCTGGGATCAAGCCGATTGTCCAGAACACGATATGTATGAGATCACCATCCATATTGCACCAGATACTTTCCACGGAACCTTGATGGACAAGAGTGCTCTAGTATCTATTAGACATATGCTAGAAAGGGCACAACGAGGTTTAGCATTTCCTGAAGCTGCTATTCAAATTGTGCGCGAGGATATTGTCAATCTGGCTCATAGCACTGATAGTTTTGCATCCGTTATTCGCTTACTCAACTTATTATATCGCCTCTCGCTGGTAAAGGATGCTCGCGAGTTATCTTCTTCGTCTTTCATCGATGCAGAAGAGAGCAACGAAGATGACCGTATTCGTCAAGTAAAGAACTATGTCGCTAAGCATTACATGAACGATATACACCTGCAAGAACTCGCTGATATGGTCTGTATGTCTGCTGAGTCTTTTTCACGATTTTTCCGTCATCGAACAGGACGCACACCTAATAGATATATCATTGACTACCGCCTAGGAATTGCAGCGCGCTTGTTACTCAACACGAAAATGGCAGTCTCCGAGATTGGATTCTCATGCGGGTTTAACACACTCAGCCATTTTAATCGATTATTCCGAGAGTCCAAGGGCTGCACACCTTCCGAATTCCGTGAACGATATTAAATCACTATACATCATGAAACATTTTCTTCCTTTCCTTACCTTGCTAATTCTTGTAGCATGCCAACCTATAGATCCTATCGAGCAAAAGATAGATCACCTTATCTCGCAAATGACCCTTGATGAAAAAATAGCTCAGATGACCCAACTGGCAGGTGGTCAAATTACAGAAGACTTTGAAAACAAGGTCCGTGCTGGACTTGGCTCCATGCTCAATAGCATGGGCGAAGAAGCCAACCATTACCAGCGTATTGCGGTAGAGGAAAGCCGTCTGGGTATCCCGATGGTTTTCGCTCGCGATGTCATCCACGGCTATCGAACTATCTACCCTATCCCATTGGGACAAGCAGCCACTTTTGACCTCACTTTGGTAGAAGAGGCAGCGCGACTCACTGCTAAAGAAGCCATGCAAGCGGGTATTCGGTGGACATTCTCTCCGATGGTAGATGTAGCCAGAGATCCTCGTTGGGGACGTATTGCTGAGGGGTATGGTGAGGATACTTACCTAGCATCACAAATGGGCGCTGCCACGGTACGCGGATATCAGGGATATGACTCTATTGTGCAAATGGCAGCTTGCGTAAAGCACTTTGTGGGTTATGGAGTTTCCGAAGGCGGACGCGATTACAACACTACATGGATCCCTGAGGTACAGTTGCGAGAGACTTATCTTCCGCCTTTCAAGGCGGCATTGGATGCTGGTTCCCTATCTATCATGTGCGCATTCAATGATATCAACGGCGTACCAGTATCAGCCAACAAACATCTCATGAAGGATATTCTCCGTGACGAGTGGAAATATGATGGGCTACTTGTATCTGACTATGCATCATCCGAGAATATGACTAAACATGGCAATTGTTCCAACCTCAAAGAGGCCACCTTGCTCAGCATTAATGCGCAGATGGAAATGGATATGGAAAACCATGGCTATATGCTCCACTTGAAAGATCTAGTCAACGAGGGCCTGGTCAAAGAAGAGTTGATCGATGTCTGCGTGCGTGATATATTGCGCATGAAGTTTCGCTTGGGTCTCTTTGATAATCCATACTGCGCAGTCGAGAATCCTGATTACTACAATGCCGAGTCTTTAGAGGCAGCACAACGAGCTGCGGAGGAATCCGCAATCCTACTCAAGAACAACGGAATCCTACCTCTTGAATCCAAAACCAAACCTACAGTTTTAGTGTGCGGTCCCCTAGCCCACAGTCAAAATGATCAGAACGGCACATGGTGTTTTGATAAAGTGGATTCAGCTACAGTAACTCCACTCATGGCTTTCCGTCAATTGGCAAAGGATGGTCAGATTCGCCTTGTTGAACAACCAGGAAAGCACTGGTCGCGCGAGGTAAACAAACAGAATATTGCACAACTCGTCCGACTTGCTAAGCAAGCGGATGTGATACTATATTTCGGCGGCGAAGAGAGTATCTTGTCTGGTGAAGCACGCTGCCGAGCACATCTGGATTTACCTGGCGATCAAGGAGAACAACTTCGCGCACTCAAGGCAACGGGCAAACCTATTGTGTTAACCGTAATGGCAGGTCGTCCATTATGTATTGGCAAGGATATTGAATTGGTAGATGCAGTACTCTATGCTTTTCATGGCGGCACAATGCAAGGCCCAGCATTAGCCAACTTGCTGATGGGTAAAGTAGCTCCTTCGGGACGATTACCCGTGACGATCCCACAAGCAGAAGGTCAAATCCCTATGTATTATAACAAAAAAAATAGTGGACGACCTACAGTAAATCCTGTTCTTTATGATGATATCCCAGTAGATGCACCTCAATTCTCTATTGGTGCCGATAGTTATTGGCTTGAGTACGGCGATAAGCCACTCTTTCCTTTTGGTTACGGACTGACTTATACCACTTTTGAGTATAGTCCAATCATATTGTCTGACACTATCTTGTCGCTCAGCGATGATCACTCTCCGATCATCGCTTCATGCGTCATTACCAATACGGGAAACTATGAAGCAGTAGCTATTCCACAACTATATATCCGTGACCTAGTAGGTTCGCTCACACGTCCTATTCGCGAACTTAAAGGATTCCAGCGAGTTACTATTCCTGCGGGTGAATCGCGCACTATCAACTTTGAGTTGACAGTTAATGATTTGGCATATTGGCATTTGGCAGAAGGGGTGACCTTGGGCGCAGATGGTGCATACACTTTCTCTGCTGAACCAGGTGATTTCCATGTTTGGATTGCTCCAAATGCTGCAGAAGGTACACATGCGAAGTTTACACTACAATAAATCGCTCTGATAAAATAATAATCATTGAGATAGAAAATAATAGGGCATGCGACGGCATGCCCTATTGGTGTTGTATTATCATATTTTAAAAAGCGGACAGACGCTTAACGAGTAGCCTGATAAATGCGAGGAGCGATCTCACTATTGTCCAACCAACCCGTAAAACGCTCTGCGCCTACACCAATAGCAAAGATAGGCACTGCTGTAGCAGTATGGCTATGTGTGGTCCAACCCAATCCTGCTTTGTGATTTACTAATTCTTTGGCTTTGGCAGCCAAGGCATTAATATCGGCATAGAGTGTTTTGAGCGACTCCTGTTGGCGCATCATATTGTTGAAGGCCTCCTGCAAAACAGCCTCTTCTTCAGCACTAACCGACAACTCTTCAAACAAACCCATGTTCTCCGCCAAGAATGCTTTCACCTGCTCCCAAGTGAGTTGGTCAGCATACTGCTGACACAAGGCAGATAAACGCGCCGAAAGTGTATCCGAAGAGCACTTTTGATATGCCAAACGCTCCAAACGCAATGGGTTATTATTACCCAACGCCAGACCACCTGTCTCGTGGTCGGCTGTCACAACGATAAGCGTCTCTTCTGGGTGCTGCTCATAGAAGCGGAATGCCACCTGTATCGCCTTATCAAAATCCAGAACCTCGTGGATATTGGTAGCTCCATCGTTGCCATGACCCGCATAGTCAATCTTGCCACCCTCAGCCATCATAAAGAAGCGGTCGTGCTTAGAGAGATGTTGGATAGCAATATCCACAATCTTCGCCAAGGAGAGGTCGCTCTCATTTTGATCAATAGCATAAGGCAAAGCCTCTGCGCCGTTGTTAGGGGTATCCAGATTGGTTTGTGGCACCAGCAGCATTTTGCGCTTCTTGATATACTTTTTCGCCTCAGCATAACTGCCAACCAATGTATAGCCATTCTTCTTGCAGAGGTCGTAGAGATTAGGTGCCGATGCATCATCCTTATTGATTGGGCGTTGGAAACCGCCGCCACCAAAGAAATCGAACTCGGATTGAGCCAAATGCGTACCGATCAAATAATAGTTGCTACGCTTCTCGGCATGTGCATAATGTGAAGCAGGCGTTGCATGATCCACAGGCACGGTGGACATGATACCAATACCCCATCCTTCTTTCTTCAAGTCGGAGGCAACACTGTATATAGGTGTGCCATCTGGTGCCTGACCAATCATACCATTGTTGGTTTTCTTGCCCGAAGCCAAGCAAGTACCCGCAGCAGCCGAGTCGGTAATGCCGTGCGAAGCCGAAAAAGTAGCAGCCTGACCCGAATAAGGGAACTGGCTCATTTGCAGTTGGACACGCCCTATCTTACCCTGAAGGGCTGCTTGGTACATCTCTGCAGCCAATACCTGGTTAGGACCCATGCCATCGCCTATGAAATAGAATACATACTTGGCTTGCGCCATTGTCAGGATGGCTATACAACAGAGCCATACGGAAAGAAAGAAACGTTTCATATTTTTCAAGTTTAAAGTTCAAAAGTTAGTAGCGAAGCTATATTTACTAACTTCATAACTAGTCACCTAATTTAACTATTTCTGCTGCGCGAGCAAGGGCTCCATTGATATGGTTACGCACATTCTCGCGTCCAATTTTGTTTACAAGTCCTGCTTTATCAAGGGCACTGAAGACTTTATCATTGACACCTGAGAGCACTAGTTGGATACCATCACGCTGCAAACGCAAATGAAGTTGCTCAAGGTTGTGAATACCCGTAGAGTCTATAAACGACACCTTACGCATACGGATAATACGCACCTTCTGTTCTCCACTTTGCGTACGGCGACTGATATCATCGAACTTGTTGGCAATACCAAAGAAATAAGGACCATCTATCTCATACACCTCCGTAAAGAGTGGAATCTTGAGCGACTCTAAGTCTTGACCATGCAACTGAAGATCATTGTTGTGTGTAGGATCAAGTTCACTAGTGAATGACTGCACTGTGGTAGACTCGTTTGTACGCTTGAGGAAGAGAATCACTGCAAGCAACAGACCCACCTCTATAGCAATAGTCAAGTCGAAAAGCACAGTGAGAATAAACGTTACCAACATCACAACAAAATCCGACTTAGGGTTTTTGGCAAGCCACATGATGGAGCGGAACTCGGACATGTTGTAGCTGACCATAATGAGGATACCCGCAAGGCAAGCCATCGGGATGAGGGCTACCAATGGTCCGAAGAAAAGCAGGACAGCCAAGAGCAAGAGTGCGTGTACAATACCTGCAACAGGCGTCTTACCACCGTTATTGATATTGGCCATGGTACGGGCAATAGCGCCAGTAGCAGGGATACCACCAAAGAAAGGCACTATCACATTGGCCATACCCTGAGCAATAAGCTCAGTATTGGAGTTGTGACGGTCGCCAATCACACCATCAGCCACCATAGCAGAGAGCAAAGACTCGATTGCTCCGAGCAGAGCAATGGTGAAAGCAGCGGGAAAAAGCGACTTGACTAGACTCCAGAAAGTTTCGCCCTCAGCCAGTTCGAAAGAAGGTAAGTGAGGCGCTGGGATACCCGATGGGATGGTATAAAGATCACCAATAGTGAGGATGCTATCCACGCCCGCGAAACGACGAAGAAGCCATGTGATAAGGGTCATGACAATAATGGCTACTAGCGATGCGGGAATCTTCTTGTTCAAACGAGGTAAGAAAATGAGTATTGCCAAGGAAACAGCACCCACGGCAAAAGCCCACCAGTTAATGTCCTTGATATGCTCAGCATAGCACACCCATTTGTCAATAAAATCGGCAGGAACACCTTGGATATTCATACCGAAAAGGTCGTTCATCTGGGTAGAAAAAATGGTGAGCGCAATACCCGCCGTGAAACCTACGATAACAGGATATGGAACAAACTTGATGATATTACCCAGTTTGAATACACCCATGAGGATGAGCAATATACCCGCCATGATCGTGGCGATGAGCAAACCCGTGAGGCCATGCTGCTGAATGATACCGTAGATAATGACAATGAAGGCGCCGGTAGGACCACCAATCTGTACCTTGCTTCCACCAAAAGCGGAAATGATAAAACCGGCAATAATAGCTGTGATGAGGCCTTCAGCAGGACCTACACCCGATGCGATACCAAAAGCGATAGCCAAAGGAATAGCAATGACACCAACAATCCAGCCCGCTAGTGCGTCTTGCAGTAGGCGTTGCTTGGTATAACCGCGAAGTGTTTCAAACAGTTTAGGACGAAAAACGTCCTTAAAAGAGATAAATGATTTCACAAGTAATTATGTTATAAATAGTTATTCTTGAAATATGCGCGTCATTTCTTTAGGTGCAGCAGCCTCAAAACGCACCTTTTTCTCGGTCATTGGATGGATAAACTCCAACACCTTGGCATGCAAGCACAGACGATCTACAGGTGAATATTCGTTGCCATGACCATATTTTCTGTCGCCAATCACGGGGTGATTGATGCTCTGCATATGCACGCGGATTTGGTTGGTGCGGCCTGTTTCGAGGTTCAGTTCTATCAGCGATACAGGCAGCGCTTGGTCGTCTTCACCCAGAATAGTTGACTTGATGACCTTGTAGTGCGTCACGGATTTTTGTCCGCCATCATCCTTGGGCGATGAATAGACCATACCTGTGTGTGGGTCTTCGGTCAGCCAAGTAGTAATCGTGCCCTCTTTCTGCTCGAACTGTCCTTCTACGAGGGCTACGTAGGTGCGTTTGGTAACTAGTTGTCGCCAATAGGTGCGCATATACTCTTGCAATTCAGGTGATTTGGCAAAAACGAGCACGCCGCTTGTCTCACGGTCGAGACGGTGAACCACATGTACGGTATTTCGTTTGGATTGCTTCTTGACATACTCTTTGAGAATGGAGTATGCCGTCATCTCGCTGCTCTTGGGGTTGTAAGGCACAGTGAGCAGACCATTCTTCTTCTCCACAATAATCAGGGCATCATCCTCGTAGACGATACGTAGTTTGGGGTGACGAAGCTCCACATTGCCACGACCTTGCAATACTTGCACCAGATCACCCGCCTTGAGCGGAGTGTCATGGCGCGTTTGAATGCCTGCATTTACCGTCACACGACGTTGACTAAGCAACTGTTTTACGCTAGTACGGGTCATTCCGCCTAGTTTAGCGAGTAGGAAAGGCATCAGTTCACAGACTGCCTCCACTCGAAAAGATGTATCTTGTTTGCGTTTCATTTTTAATGTATATAGCACGTCTGTCATCTTCACGACAGAAACCGGTGCAAAGGTACAAATTATTTCTCATATACACAAAAAAAAGTGACAAATCGTTAAACTTGTCACCCTGCGTATTAGAGAATTTTAATATTCCACCTTATCTTCCTTCTCTGCCCATTTCTTGAATGCCCTTATCGCTTCCGAGCGCATGAAATGGTCGCATTGGATAGAACGATCAGCATAGTTCAAATCAAGCTGATCATATATAAACGAATCGTCAAAGTTGATAGCCTTGGCATCATCCTTGGTATTGCCATAGCAGATACGCTTCACACCTGCCCAATACAATGCACTCAGACACATTGGACATGGCTCGCAGGAACTATATACCGTGCAATCGGTCAACTGAAAAGTGCCCAGTTTCTCACAAGCATTGCGTATGGCCATCACTTCTGCGTGGGCGGTAGGATCATTGTTTGGTACGACACGATTCGTGCCCGTTGCAATCACTTCGCCATCGCGCACGATAACGGCTCCAAAAGGACCGCCACCTGTATCAATATTGTCTTCAGAAAGGCGAATAGCCATTTCCATAAACTTAGCATCTTCTGCCGAAATCTGGAAGCTTTCTTCTAAGTATTGTTTCATACGATATAAAGATTATAAAGATTCATTCTAATTATTCTATTACTATTTCTGCCCTTTGGATGCCTTAATCCAGGCGATACCTGCTCCGCCATTCACCAAAAGGAAGACTGTAAAGAGCACAAAGGAAAAAGCATTGCCAATCAACGCATAAAAAGCCATCCCAGCCAACGCATAAACCGTCCACCACAACCATGCATCAATCTTCTGATAGATGAGGATAAAATTGGCTAGCGTGGAGGATGCAATCATCAGTCCCCCTATTAATTTCAATTCGATATTATCACTCCAAGTATTGTGTTGAATGACTAGTGTAGCCAATGCATAGTCTGCCACGATGATAACTACGAGCAACAACAGGGAGATGAGCAGTTGACTTAGCGGCAACCACTCTGGATAGAAAGGCTGATCTACGGCTGAAGGGCTGAGTGTCTGACGTCGCCAACGAACGTAAGAAATCAGCATAAAGGGGAAGAATACTGCTAATTGCAGAATCACTAAATCATAACTTCCTAACAAAAAGAATTGTGTAGCTAACAACACAGCCATTAGCATACCACCTGCAAAACCGGTATAGTTTTGTGGGTTGCGAATGGTCAATACATATGCCACCCCAATCACACTGGCAGGAATACCCACCACAAAAGCAGGATCATGCCATTGCAAAAGTACACCGCCAAGCGAAGGCACAGCCCATTCTACTATATATAATATAAGGAATAGGGCAGAGAATACGCCAATTGAGATGAGAGTATTTCGAGCCAGTTCTTGCCAGAGGGTCTGCTTCATTGAGATAGTATTAAAAGTTTTAAGGGTATTTTAGGGGACAAAGAAGGCGAGCAAAAGTGCTCGCCTTTTTGTGACATAGAGCACCCCACAAATGTGACATTTGTTGGGGAGCAGTATTAGTTACGCTTGCGGTTTCCGTAGCGAGACATAAACTTGTCAACGCGACCTGCGGTATCCACAAGTTTAGACTTACCAGTATAGAATGGGTGACTGGTATTGGAGATCTCCAACTTGATCAATGGATAAGTAGTACCGTCAATCTCGATGGTGTCCTTCGTGTTAGCTGTAGAGCGACTGAAGAACTGTGTTCCATCGGACATATCTTTGAAAACTACAATGCGGTAGCTCTCTGGATGAATTCCTTTTTTCATAATTACATTTCCTTTCTTTAGCGCTTATTCAGCAACAACGTTCAACTTGATTTCTGCTTTTACCTCGCGGTGAAGTTTAGCGGTAGCAGTAGCCTCGCCAAGGGTCTTCACAGCCTCGTCGATAGTGATAACCTTCTTATCAATCTCAATACCTTGAGCAGCCAAAGCCTCAGCTACTTGTGCGGTAGTGATTGTACCGAAGATTTTGCCATCCTCGTTTGCCTTAGCAGAGAGGGTGATTACGGTGTTAGCCAATTTCTCAGCCAATGCTTGAGCGTCAGCGAGCAATTTAGCCATCTTGTGAGCTTGTTGCTTGAGGTTCTCTGCCAATTGTTTGCGGTTGCTATCGTTAGCAATCACTGCCAAACGGTTAGGAATGAGGTAGTTACGACCGTAACCATCTTTTACCTTGATAATATCGTTCTTGTAGCCCAAGTTAGCTACATCTTGAATCAAAATTACTTCCATGATGTTTCCTTTCTCATTAAATAGTTAAACAATCTGAAATTACTTCATCATATCGGTTACGTATGGGAGCAAAGCCAAGTGACGTGCTTTCTTCACGGCTTGAGCCACCTTGCGTTGATACTTCAAGCTTGTTCCAGTGATACGACGTGGCAAAATCTTACCTTGCTCGTTGAGGAACTTCTTGAGGAACTCAGGATCTTTGTAGTCGATGTACTTGATGCCACTCTTTTTGAAACGGCAGTACTTTTTCTTCTTTGCCTCGTTGGTCTTTGGAGTCAAATAGCGGATTTCGTCATTCTGTGCCATAATTAAGCCTCCTCTTGTTCTACTGGTTTAACATTTGCGTTACGACGCTTTTGAGCGTACTCAAAGGCGTACTTGTCAAGACGGGTAGTGAGGAAACGCAACACGCGCTCATCACGACGGAAAGCTGTCTCGAGCTTTGCAATCATCTCAGGTTCTACATCAAATTGCAACAAGGCGTAGAATCCCGTTGATTTGCCTTGGATAGGGTAAGCCAATTTCTTCAAACCCCACTCCTCACGGTTAAGAATGGAACCGCCATTCTCCTTGAGAAGGTTCTCGAATTTGTCAACCGCTTCCTTCATCTGTGGTTCAGACAAAACGGGAGTCAACACGAAAGCGGCTTCGTAATGATTTAACATAATGTTTTAGTTTGTTAATTAAATTGTTAATAATTAGTATTTATTTTGCTTTACGCATACACTCACACACAACGAAGTGTGCGCAAACGCGCGAAAAAGCGTGCAAAGGTACTGCTTTTTTTTCAATTGACCAAATATTTTTGCACTTTTTGGCAAATTTTAGTCAATTTTCTATGATTTTCCCAAAATTCTTACAAAGATTGTAGCAAAATATGCTCCATGATCTTGTATGCCTCCAAATTAGGGTGCACTCCATCCTTGGCATATTTCTTGGGCAAACCACCCTGCTCATCAACGAAGGCAGAGTAGTAGTCCACGTATAGGATTTTGTTTTCTCTCGCGTATGCTTTGATCATCTCATTGAGGCGTTTGATATCCTCAGCTGGGGTCAAGTTGGGACGCCACTTAAAGCTGGCAGCAGGCAAGCAAGAGCAAAGCACTGGTTTGATCTTATGAAACTTGGCCAACTCGCACATTGACTGGATATTCTGCAAGATATGCTCGTGCGAGATATAGCCATTGTTCATGGCAATATCATTGGTACCCGCCATGATAATCACCATCTTTGGATCAAGTGCTATCACATCGGCTTGAAAACGCGACAACATCTGCGCAGTGGTTTGACCGCTTATACCACGTCCTACAAAGTTGTTCTGCGCAAAAAAATCAGGGTCCATTTTCGCCCAATTATCGGTAATCGAATTACCCATCAACACAGCCTCCACGCGGCGGGATTTAGCTAGCTTGTTGTAGCCAAATTCTGGCATACGGCACCTTGCCATAACTGTGTCATTACTAGCAGCATAACGCTCGTGTTGTGCCCAAGTTTTCTCGGCGTTCATGCCCAACGAACAAGCCACCAAAAAGATTGAAAAAAAGAGGATTCGTTTCATTATATTTTTATGTTATTTTTACGCGAATTTTTGCTATTTTTTGCGGGATATTTTCGGGGATATTTTTGCACCCTTTTCCCATTCGGCGAGCAAAGGTACTGCTTTTTTTTGACATACACAAGCAAAAGCCTTTTTCTTATTGTCTTTGCCTTGTCAATTAGCTGCCAATAGTTAGTGATTAGTTAGTTATTAGTTAGTGATTAGTTAGTGATTAGTTAGTGATTGAGCCACCTTTACCGAGAGAATAGTACAATTTCAAACACGAAACACTAAACTCTAAACAAAAATTTGCACATATCGTATTTTTTTTGTACCTTTGCACCCAAATTGTCAAAACGAACTTTTGTGTATTACACTTTTAGTGTACCATAGCGAAAAAAGAAATGCAAAAATCGGATTTTATCATTGAGGTGAACCATGTTTCCAAGCAGTTTGAAGACGGCAAGTTCGCCTTGGACGATGTAAGTCTTTCAGTCAAGAAAGGCGAGTTCGTAACCATCTTAGGCCCATCGGGTTGTGGCAAGACGACCTTGCTGCGTTGTATCGCAGGTTTTCAGGTAGCCACCGAAGGTGATATCTTGCTGAACGGCGAGGACGTGACGCAGATGCCTCCTCACATGCGTGACGTGAACACCGTGTTTCAGAAGTATGCCCTTTTCCCTCATCTGAATGTCTTCGACAATGTAGCTTTTGGTTTGAAGCTCAAGAAGATTGACAAGAAGGTGATTGAGAAGAAGGTGAAGCAAGCGTTGAAGACGGTTGGTATGACGGACTATGAGTACCGTGATGTGGACAGTCTATCGGGCGGTCAGCAGCAGCGTGTAGCGATTGCGCGTGCTATCATCAACGAGCCAGAGGTATTGCTCTTGGACGAGCCATTGGCTGCGTTGGACTTGAAGATGCGCAAGGATATGCAGATGGAGCTTCGTGCGATGCACAAGAAGTTGGGTATCACGTTTATCTACGTGACGCACGACCAAGAGGAGGCGCTGACACTGAGCGATCGCGTGGTAGTGATGAGCGAGGGTAAGATCCAGCAGATTGGCACACCTACTGACGTATACAACGAACCACAAAACTGCTTTGTAGCGGACTTTATTGGCGAGAGTAACATCTTGGATGCCACCATGGTGAAAGATGGTGTGGTGAACTTCTGCGAACACGACTTTGAGTGCGTTGACAAAGGTTTTGGCGAGGACACCGAAGTGGATGTGGTTGTTCGCCCTGAAGATGTATATATTGGTTTGCTGCAAGAAGGTAAAGAAGATAATTGGCAATTGCATGGAGAGGTGATGAGTTGCATCTTCAAGGGTGTGCATTACGAGATGACCGTCCTAACGGACGAGGGTTACGAACTGATGATTCAGGACTACCATGCTTTTGATCCAGGTATGAAAGTGGGACTTTTGGTGAAACCCGAGGATATTCAAGTAATGAAGAAGGAGCGCTTGTGCAACACCTTCGAAGGTGAGGTATTGGAGGACAACCGTGTGCGTTTCTTGGACGAGGAATGGGATATCCCAGAGCGTGTAGCTGAGCGATTTGAAGTAGGTGAAGAGGTTGATGTAGAAGTAGATTTCAACCGCGTGAACCTGCAAGACGATGAGGAAGATGGTGTATTGTGTGGCGAGGTATATTTCATTTTGTACAAGGGCGACCACTACCATCTGACTGTTCGCACGGACGATGGCGATGATCTCTTTGTGGACACCAACGATGTGTGGGATGATGGTGACCGTGTAGGTATTCGCATCGCACCAAGTTATATTCGATTGTACAAGAAAGAGGTAAAAACTGTTTAGTGAACGCCCAGCGGGCTACTATTTAGAGTTTAGAGATGAAGAGTAGTAAACTGAGAATGTTTTTTCAATCGCGGAGGACATGGGCATGGCCTTATGCGCTGTTTATGTTATGCTTGGTGATTTTGCCGTTAGTGCTGATTGGTGTATATGCCTTCACCGATGCGCAAGGACACTTCACACTACAAAACTTCGTGAGTTTCTTCACCAAGTCTGAGGCTATCAACACCTTTATCTACTCGATGGCGATTGCGATGATCACCACGATTATATGCCTATTGCTGGGTTATCCTGCTGCGTATATCATGGCGATGGCAGATTTCAAGACGCCACAAGTGATGGCGATGCTGTTTATTCTGCCGATGTGGATCAACTTTTTGTTGCGTACGATTGCCACCGTGGAGTTGTTCCGCATGTTCGGACTGCCGTTAGGTGAGGGCGCATTGCTCTTTGGTATGGTGTACGACTTCCTGCCGTTTATGATTTACCCTATTTACAACACCCTGCAAAAGATGGACACCAGTTTGATTGAGGCGGCACACGACTTGGGCGCAAAACGTCATCAAGTATTCCTCAAAGTCACCTTGCCACTCTCTGCTCCTGGTATCTATTCGGGTATTGTGATGGTGTTTATGCCTACTGTTTCGACATTTGCTATTGCGGAGTTGCTGACACACAACAAGGTGACGTTATTCGGTTCGCTGATCCAGCGCTGCTTTGGAGAGGGTGGTATCGCAATGTGGAACTACGGCGCAGCCCTGTCGCTGATTATGTTGATAATCATTGGTTTGACTAGTTTCTTCGGAGGCGATAAAGAGGACATTAATCGTTGAGAGTTTAGAGTTTAGAGACATGTTTGAAAATTATAAGAAATCCAAAGTTGAGCAGCGCAATCTCACATCGCGCATAGCAGCACAAGCATATTTGTGGTTGCTATTGGTGGTATTGTACGCGCCAATCTTGCTCATCATCATCTTCTCGTTTACCCAAAGTAAGGTATTTGGCAACTGGACAGGATTCACCTTTGGTCTATACGAAAACCTCTTCACGGGCTATGATGCCGTATCGCAGGTGAAAGTGGATCCTAACCTCTACCGCGCCATCTTTTTTACAGTGGTGATTGCTCTATCATCGGCACTCATCTCCACCATATTGGGCACGTTGGCAGCCATCGGTATCTACCACATGCGAACACGCGACCGCAAGATTCTCACTTTTATGAACAGTATCCCAATGATCAACCCCGATATTCTGACGGGTATCAGTCTGTTCTTGTTATTCGTATTCTTGGGTATTAGTCGCGGATTGGGCACAGTGATTGCAGCGCACGTAGTGTTCTGTACGCCATATGTCGTGCTGAGCGTTATGCCACGCTTGACAAAGATGAATCCGAACATCTACGAAGCTGCTCTGGACCTTGGTGCTACCCCATTCCAAGCCCTCCGTAAAGTAATGATGCCCGAGTTGTGGCCAGGTATGATTAGTGGATTTATCTTGAGTCTAACTCTGAGTATTGACGACTTTGGTGTCACATACTTTACCAAAGGTAGTAGCGGATTGGAGACGCTCTCCACCTTTATCTATGCCGATGCACGCAAGGGAGGTCTGACGCCTGAATTGCGACCACTCTTCTCGCTCATCTTCTTGACAATCTTAGTATTATTAATAATAATGAATATACGAACCCATAAACAACAGAACAAAACGAAATGAAACGCTTCTTTTTTGCTGTAGCCGCTTTGGTGCTACCCTGTGTATTGGTATCCAACACATTCGCTGCTGATCGCGAGCATACACTTAAGGTGTACAACTGGGCAGATTACATCAACATGGATGTGCTGAATGGCTTTCCTGCATGGTACTTCCAACAAACAGGCGAACAAGTAGAAGTACTCTACCAAACATTCGACATCAACGAGTCAATGCTCACCGAGATTGAGGTAGGACATGAGGACTACGATGTGATTTGTCCTTCAGAGTACATTATCGAACGCATGTTGCGCAACAAACTCTTGCAACCCATCTGCAAGGATTTTGGCAACACCCCTGATTACACCAAACTTGTTTCACCATTTGCAATCGATAAATTTCAACAGATGACACCAGACAGCAGTGTTTGTGTGGCAGACTATGCAGTGGGATATATGTGGGGAACCACAGGTATGCTCTACAATCCTTCGCTCATTAGCATGGACAAAGTGAGTTCGCTATCTGGTTTGCAAAGCCCTGATTTGATTGGAAAAGTATTTATGAAAGATGCTTTCCGCGATGTATATTCAATTACCGTACTTTATGCGTATCGCGATGAGATTGCTCGCGGAGAAGTCACACGCGACGAATTGGTCGGCACCATCACCGACGAGCGCATTGCTCGCGTAGAGGAGTTCCTTAGCAGCCTCAAGTATAATGTAGCTGGCTGGGAAGTAGACTTCGGCAAAGAGGAGATGACCAAGGGAAAAGCATACATCAATCTGAGTTGGTCAGGCGACGCGCAATGGGCAATCGAAGAGGCCAAAGAAGTGGGCATTACATTGGATTATCTCGTTCCTGAAGAGGGTAGCAACGTATGGTTTGATGGTTGGTGTATCCCTGTCTATGCAAAAAACATCAAGGCTGCTAGCTACTTCATCAACTATATGTGTATCCCTCACAATGCCATCCTCAACATGGAGGAGATTGGCTATGTGAGCGTAATAGCATCACCCGAGATCTTGGATTGGGCAAATGACGAGGAGGTTGAGCAAACATCCAACCTTACTTATTTCTTCGGTGAAGGAGCTGACTCTGTACATGCTAACCACGTCTTCTATCCTGACCAAATTGTAATCGAGCGTTGCGCATTGATGCACGATTGCGGAGATAAGACCGAAGATATGTTGGCTATGTGGTCACGCGTCAAGGGTGACAACCTTACCCCTAAGATGGTGATCTTTATGCTCGTTGTGGCTGCGGCGATCGTCTTCACGGTCATCATCCGCACCATCACCAAGGGCAATCAACGCAAAAAAATGCAACGCAAAAAACGCAAAAACAAACGCTAATTGTCCCGTCTGCACCACACAATAACCACACTATAACCAGACAATAACCATACTATTCGTGCACCTTACCTAAGATGAAAAGAGCCTTGTATATACTAATCGGTTTCGTTTTTAGTACTGCCGTCACATTTGCGCAGGACTATCAAACAGCATTTACCGAACTCCAACAGCAGTTTGAGCAACGTTCACCTGCTACCATCAACCATCTTAAGCAGTATCTCAAAGACTACCCTTACACCCCATATAGCGATGAGATTCTTCTGATGGAAGGTGTTTTGCAAACAGAAAAAGGCAAATACAAACAAGCCATCAAACTATTCAATCAGGTAAAATCCAAAAACCTATCACGCCAAACGCAACCCATGTGGTATTTCTACATGGGCTATGCATATATCCAGCAGCAGGAGTACGACCAAGCATTACCTCTTTTCCTCACACTAACGAAGCATCAAACGCTTTATACCCCCCATGCACACTACTACGCAGGTTATTGTTATTATTGCAAGCAGGACTTCCCACATGCCATGGCGGAGTTCCTTGCGGTAGAATCGCTCGGAGGATACAAGCAGATTGCACCTTATTATATTGTACAGATATACTATGCTCAGCACGAGTATGACCAGATTTACGACCGTGCTGAAAAACTACTCACCGATTTCCCTGACAACCCACACAACGATGAGTTGCATCGTATGTTAGGCGAAATCTACTATCAAGATAGTGCATACAATGAGGCGATCAACCACCTGCAGACATACCGCACCTTGCGCCTTGAGCAGAAACAAGAGCCATTGCGCAACGATCTGTACCTGCTAGGTATGGCTAACTACAGCGCAGGCTATTATGCCAACGCCATCGATTACCTCAAGGAGGTTAAGGAGCAGCAAGACTCCATCTCCGAGAATACATACCTGCATTTGGGTCATAGTTATCTGCGAGTGGGAGATGAGGAGAAAGCCAAACTATCGTACGCCGCAGCCATGCGCTTTAAGATCAACGATCAATTGCGCGAGGAAGCCATGTACAATTATGTACAAATCACCTACTTGCAAGGATCGGCTCTGGGTGAGAACATCACCGCCTTCCAGGATTTCTTGACCGAGTACCCCAACACCAAGTATGCCAACAAAGTGTATGCCCTTATGGCAGACATGTACCTCACCAGCAAAAACTACCAAGCGGCTTACGAGGCGCTCTCCGAGATTCAGCACCCCGATGCTAAGATGCAAGAGACGAAGCAATACCTACGTTATCAATTGGGTATGGACGCCTTCTTGCAAGGCAAGATGCAAGATGCCATTGAGTGGATGACACAGGTGATCAACAACGACAAAAAAACATCGCAATACAAGACAGAGGCATACTATGTGCGCGCTGAAAGCCAATACCGCATGCATCAGTATGCTGCATGTCTGGAGGACATCAAGCAGTATGAGTCACAGAGCAACGTGGCCAACTCGCCCAACCAAGTGCCTGCTATGTACCTCAAGGGCTATGCATTGTTCAACCAACAGCAGATGAAAGATGCGGAATATACCTTCCGTCAATACTTGGCAAAAGCGGATAACCAAACCACCACCTATGCCGATGCATCAAATCGATTGGGCGACTGCCTATTCTATAGCCGTCAGTTTGATGATGCCATTGCCACCTACCAACAGGTAGTAGAGCACAACACTACCGGAGTGGATTATGCACTCTTCCAACAGGGTTATGCACAAGGTCTGCTACATCGTTATCCTAACAAGATACAGACAATGCAGACACTCGAGACACGCTTCCCTCATTCGGACTATGCAGATGATGCCCTCTACGAGCAAGCGCGCGCACACCTACAACTCGACCAATACAAAGAAGCTATCAAGGCATATACCCAACTCACTACCGACTATCCAAACAGCAACAAAGCAGCCAAATCGGCACTGGAGATCGGTATGACCTACCGTACACTCAAGCAGTATGATAGTGCTATCCAAGCATACAAAAACACTATCCAACGCTATGCAGGTAGTGAAGAGGCCTATGCTGCCCTCGAAGGACTGGAGCAAGTGTTTGTAGAGACCAACCGCATCAGCGACTACCTCGCATACACCAAGACCCTTGACAAGGTTAATATGCAAGCAGCCACTAGCGAGGATTCACTCGTGTATGTCACAGCCGAATTGCAATACATGATGGGAAATTATGAGCAAGCCGCAGCAGGTTTGACCACCTATCTCACCTCGTTCTGCCCTGGCGGACGATATTGTATGATCGCACAGTATTATGCAGCAAATAGCTACTACCGCCTCAAGCAGTACGATAATGCTATCGACCAATATAGCGCTTTGGCAGATATGGCAGGCAATCCATATATGGAAGAAGCATGCATGCGCGTAGCGGAATTGAGCTACGATAAAGGCGAATACCGTACAGCTTCCTACTACTTCCAACGCATGGAAGAGATTGCTTCATCTTCTGCGATGCGAACTACCGCACAACTCGGTGTACTCCGTTGCAGCCATCTATTGGGTGATAAGGCAACTACCGTTGAAGCGGCCAACCGACTGCTCGAAGAGCAAAGCATTGCTGATGACATCCGCAAGGAAGCACTCTACTACCGAGCTAAAGCTCATCTCGAGGACAACCAATTTGGGTTGGCAGTAGTGGATCTCACACCACTCGCCAAAGAGGTGCGAACTGCTATGGGGGCAGAAGCCAAGTACCAATTGGCAAACTGCTATTTCCAACTCGGCTCAATCGACATGGCAGAGGAAGAGATTATGTCCTTTACCAAAATGCAAACATCCCAACAATATTGGTTGGCTAAGAGTCTGATCTTGCTCTCCGACATCAATGTCGCACGCAACGACCTCTTCCAAGCCAAACAATATCTCTTGGCTCTACAAAGTAGTTATCGCCAAGAGGATGATATACAATCCATCATTACGCAAAAGTTATCTGCTATCGCCGAACTCGATAGCAACACAACAGAGGAGAATACGCTATGAAACAACTAATAATATGCCTTTGCCTTTTCGCGGCAATCTACACATATGCTCAAACTGACACTACCATCAACCGTGTGGTGACAGTAGAGCGTGATTTTCAACCTGTGATACAAAGCGCTGGCAAGATTGACCAACGTCCGATAATCTTGCAACCCGACTTGCAACTCAATCCTGTGGTATATTCCACCTACTCTACTCCACTAGCTGTGGGGCACAATATTCACCCATTGCAAGTGGCAGAGACGAAGTTCACACCTCAAGCTCCACTAAATGGTGTATTGGAAGGCGCTGTAGGTTACCGCAATACTCACTTGCTCTTCGGCTACCAACTACAGAAGAAGAACAATGACCTCAACCTCTATGCCAACCACGATGCGTATTGGGGCAAAGATGCACAATCACAGTCTAAAATTGGGATGAATTTCACCCATCATTTCAACAAAGTTGATATATATTTCAATGTAGAAGGAGCACAAGAGTATTGGCAATATAAACAACGTATCTCCAAAAACAACGAAGTTAGTAAATGGTTTACTATAAATGAATTAAAATACAGGAATAACATTTGGGCAGCAAATACCAATATTGGTATTGTTTCGACATACAATAATCCTATCCAATACCGCATTCAAACGGGATATAAACTACTAGCTGCTACACCTTTGAAAACCGAACATCAAGTACGCTCACTTATCAATTTATTTTGGTCAAACGATACCCATACAGCAGGTCTCAATGCAAATGTTCAAAATTATTTATACTCTACCACTACTAGTAAAAAAGATTTATACATTACTCCACACCATGCTCTTCGAATCGAACCATTCTATAGATACAACAAGAATAATTTGTTGTTACATGTTGGTGTAAATTTAGATTTGAATATTGATCCACTTATCCAAAATATATGGTTCACAAAAAGTGATAAACTTAGTTTTGCACCATCGCCCAATATTCAGCTCGAATGGCATACAAAGAATCGCTTTTTCCATCTTTACGCAGATGTTAAGGGCTCATATGGTACGGCAGCAATGGAGGAAATATTTGCATACAATCGCTATGTTTCCTATAAATATGATGACTTACATGCTGCACCTTACACCCCTATTGACGCAACTCTCGGTTTCAAACTACGCCCTTCTAAAACGCTCTTGATTAACATCTACGGAGGCTATGCTATGGTGTTTGATCAATTCATTAACATCAGTAATATATCCGAATACGGATGGAAAAATACCATGCCTCCTATTACTCCCCCTGATTCGACTCATATAACATCTGCTATTTATGAACTCGGACTGAGCAATTACCAACAATGGAAAGTCGGCGGTGCTTTGCACTACCACTATCGAGATATTGTGGAACTCAACGTCAATGGTAATTACTATTTCTTCAAACGCACAGAGCCATTACAGCCAGGCATCATCGAACCAACAGATCCTCAGCAAATAGCCTATGATCGTCCAAATTGGGACTTGAAAGCTCGAGTTGATGTACATATTGACTCCAAATGGAGTATCTATTCCGACAATTATTTTGCAGGAAGTCGTTGGGCATACACATCCGAAGGAGATAAGCAAATCAAGCCTATCATTTCGCTCAACATCGGTGGTCAATATGCAATCAACCGTTGGTTATTGGTATATCTTCAACTCAACGATTACCTCAACCGAAAAGATGAAATCTTCTACGGCTTCCAATCCCAAGGTATCCATTTCTTAGCCGGTGTAAAGTGGAAATTCTAGGCCACCTCCAATTACTTGCCACCTGTTCGCATCGGAACCTCATTGGAACCTGATTGGAACCTCATCGGAATCTCACCCTTACATTAACAAGAGATATCGCACCTATAGACCCACGTCTAATAGTACGAGAACATCATTGCGATAGTACAAATCCAAACAACACCGAATAAATAACAAAAAAGAGTTGCCATTCCGAGCAACTCTTTTTTGTGGTCCCACTTGGGCTTGAACCAAGGACCCCCTGATTATGAGTCAGGTGCTACTAACCAACTGAGCTATAGGACCCCTCAAAACCTTTTCTTAAATAGTTTTGCGGCTGCAAAGGTACTACAAAAAATGCATATACGCAAGAAAAACGAAGAAAAAAGCAAAAAAATCCGCTTTTAGTTGCAAATATACAAATATTTTGGTAACTTTGCACACTATTTGGAGCTATATGCTCCAGAACATACGAAACAACGATAATAAATAAAACAACGATATGGAAATTCTACAACAAATGCTCAAACGTGCGCAAGCAAATCCTCAGCGCATCGTATTGCCCGAAGGCGATGAACCTCGCACTTTGGAAGCAGCAAACATTCTTCTCAAAGACAAAATTGCTGACCTCATTCTGATTGGTAATCCTCAGACAATTCAAGAGATGGCAGCCGAAAAAGGCTTTGAATACATCAAAGAGGCCAAGATTGTTGACCCTCTCAACGATCCTAAGATGCCAGAATATGCCAATCTGCTTTTCGAACTCCGCAAAGCCAAAGGTATGACCCTTGAGCAAGCTACTGAGAAGGTCAAAGATCCTCTGTATCTGGGTTGCTTGATGATTAAGAATGGCGATGCAGATGGTGAGTTGGCTGGTGCACGCGGTACTACCGCTGACACGATTCGTCCAGCATTCCAGATCCTGAAGACTCGTCCTGGCGTACACATCGTATCGGGTGCATTCCTCATGTTCACTCCAGCTACTCATCTGGGTGAAAATGGTTTCCTCGTATTTGCTGACTGCGCAGTCAACCCATGTCCAAACGCACAAGAGTTGGCGGAGATTGCCGTGACTACCGCAGAGACAGCACGCGCGCTAGGTGGCATTGAGCCACGTGTAGCTATGCTCAGCTTCTCTAGCAAGGGCAGTGCAAAACACGAACTCGTAGATAAAGTTACCGAAGCTACCCGCCTCGCACACGAGATGGCACCAGACCTCGCACTCGATGGCGAACTCCAATTGGATGCTGCGCTTGTGGAGAGCGTTGGTGCACAAAAGGCTCCTGGTTCACCAGTAGCTGGTAAGGCCAATGTATTGGTATTCCCAGACCTGCAGGCAGGTAATATTGGCTACAAACTCGTAGAGCGTTTCTCTGGCGCAGATGCTGTAGGACCAATCCTCCAAGGTATCGCAGCGCCTGTCAACGACCTTAGCCGCGGCTGCAAGGTGCAAGACATCGTACAGATGGTAATCATCACCGCCAACCAAGCTATCGGTGCAAAGCAATAAATAACCATAAAAACACAAATATAATATGAAGATTCTAGTTCTTAACTGCGGAAGTAGCAGTATCAAGTACAAACTGTTTGATATGGACACCCGTGCCATCATGGCACAAGGTGGCGTAGAGAAAATCGGTTTACCTGATTCATTTCTGCAAGTAAAATTGCCTAACGGCGAGAAAGTCAAGATTGAGCAATCAATGCCTGAACATACCGTAGGTATTCAGTTGATTCTCAATAGCCTCATCGACAAAGAAATTGGCTGCTTGCAATCCCTCGAGGAGATCAACGCTGTGGGTCACCGCGTAGTACATGGTGGTGAGAAGTTCAACCAATCTGTACTCATTACTCCAGAGGTAAAAGAGATGATCGTAAAATGCATTGAGTTAGCTCCATTGCACAACCCTGCTAACCTCAAAGGTATTGAGGCTATTGAGCAAACATTGCCAAGCGTACCACAAGTGGCAGTATTCGATACCGCTTTCCACCAAACTATGCCAGACGAGGCATACATGTATGCATTGCCATATGAGCTCTATGAGAAATATGCCATCCGCCGCTACGGATTCCATGGCACCTCCCACCGCTATGTATCAGCCCGCGTATGTGAGTTCTTGGGTGTAAATCCTGCTGGCAAGAAGATTATCACCGCACATATCGGCAATGGTGGTAGTTGTACTGCTATCTACGATGGCAAATCAATGGACACATCCATGGGTCTCACCCCATTGGAGGGTCTAATGATGGGTACCCGCGCTGGTGATGTGGATCTTGGAGCTGCTACCTATATCATGGACAAAGAGAATCTCAACACAACCGAGTTCTCTAATCTCGTAAACAAAAAATCAGGATTGATGGGTGTGAGTGGTGTATCTAGCGATGCACGAGATATTGCTGCTGCTATCGCAGAGGGCAACCAACGTGCTGACCTCGCCCGCCGCATGTTTATCTACCGTGTGAAGAAATATATCGGTGCTTATGCAGCAGCTTTGAATGGTGTAGATATGGTGGTATTCACTGGCGGTATTGGCGAGAACGACACTTATATCCGTGGCGAGATTGCCAAAGGTTTGGAATACCTCGGTGCTACTATTGATCAAGCTAAAAACGATAGTATCCGCGGTGAAGAAGCAATAATCTCCACACCTGATAGCAAAGTGACCGTATGTGTAATCCCTACCGATGAGGAGTGGATGATTGCATCCGACACTATGCACCTTGTTTAATCACAAACTTCAGTTACAATAAAGTTGAATCTCAATGGGAAAGCCACTACCTAGTGGCTTCCCCATACAAAATACGCACTGAACCTTGAAACCTATTATTTATCAACTCTTGCCGCGTACGTTTACCAACTACAACGACACTCGTCGTCATAATGGTACGCTGCAAGAAAATGGTTGTGGCACACTCAATGCCATTACTCCTAAGGCCCTACGCGCTATTCGCGATTTGGGCGCTACACATGTGTGGTACACAGGTGTGATACGTCATGCCACCGCACAATACAATACTCCCGCCATCGTCAAAGGCAAAGCGGGTAGCCCATATGCCATTACTGATTATTACGACATAGACCCTGACCTCTGCGAAAACAAACGCCAACGGATGAAAGAATTTACCGACTTGGTAGAACGCAGTCACAAGGCCAACCTCCGAGTAATCATTGATTTCGTGCCCAACCATGTGGCACGTGAATACCACTCCACTTGCAAGCCTAAAGGCGTAGAAGATCTAGGTGCAACCGACAACCCAACGTGGGCTTTCTCACCACTCAACAACTTCTACTATATCCACGAACCATTTGCTCCGCAATTTGATGTGCAAGGCTATACAGAGAACCCTAGCCGTGCCACAGGTAATGACTGCTTTACGGCCCATCCATCCAAAGATGATTGGTACGAGACTGTCAAACTCAATTATGGTGTCTTCTATCAAAATGGTGGCGAACAGCAATTCGACCCAATCCCTAACACGTGGCACAAGATGTTGCACATCTTGCTATTCTGGGCGAGCAAAGGCATTGATGGCTTCCGTTGCGACATGGCAGAGATGGTGCCACAAGCCTTTTGGTCATGGGCCATCGCACAAGTCAAAGAGCAATATCCTGATATCCTCTTTATTGCCGAAGTATACAACCCTGGACTTTATCGCGCTTACATTGCAGCGGGTTTTGACTACCTATACGATAAAGTGGGTATGTACGACTACCTACGCGGTGTGACTAGTAAAAACTGGCCAGCAGAAGGCATCACACAGCAATGGCAGGCTGTGGATGATATCCGTGATCATATGTTATACTTCTTGGAGAACCACGATGAACAACGTATCGCTAGTGGTTTCTTCTGCGGACGAGGTATATGTGCCGAACCTGCAATGATTGTGGCAGCCACTCTGGGTTCGAATCCTGTAATGATCTATGCTGGACAAGAATTAGGCGAGAAAGGTATGGATGCAGAAGGATTCTCAGGCATGGATGGACGTAGTACTATCTTCGATTACTGGGGAATCAAGTCGCTACAAGCATGGAGCAATCATGGTAAATTTGACGGAGCAGGATTAGATGAAGAGCAAAGTACTTTGCGCCTATTCTATCGCAATCTCTTACGCTTGTCACGCACCGAGAAAGCCATTACCCATGGCGAAATGTATGACCTAGAATATGCACAAGGTGAAGGCTTTAACAAGCACGAACAATATGCCTACATCCGCAAATACAAACAACAGATTATACTGGTCATTCTCAACTTCGACGACCGCCAGCGTGACATCAGTGTGCGTATTCCACAAGAGGCATTTGCCCACTTACAACAACCTGAATATGCCATGGTACAAGCTACCGACCTGCTCACTGGCACAGAATATACCTTCCCATTCTCTGCACATACTCCAGTATGCCTCACGCTACCAGCATGGAAAGGAGTCATCCTAAAAATTAAGAATTAACCACTCTATACAATCCTACTCAACACAATGAAACGATTGGCAGAAATCATCAAACCCTACTTTCAACTGCTTCGTGTGGGCAACATCGCTTTTATTGCTATCTTGCTTTGGATCATGGAGAAATGGGTAGCAACACCATTACTTCAACTGGCACAATTTACCGAACAAATGCCTTGGTGGGTACTATTATTATTGATTATAGCCACCACGTGTATCGCTGCTGGAGGATATGTGATTAATGATTATTTCGATGTCAAAATCGATCGTATCAATCGCCCAGACGATCTAGTGGTCACTCGCCACATCTCTCGCGAAAGCGCTATGCACCTCTTTATGGCATTGAGTGGTATCGGAATAGTAACGGGATTGGCGACTGCGTGGTGGGCACACAGCTGGACCTTACTGATGATCTTTGTAGTGATTCCTGGATTGCTGTGGTTTTATTCAGCTAGCTACAAACGCCAACTCATTGTGGGTAATATCGTCGTAGCTTTCGTGTCTGCATTGGTTCCGTTGCTCATAGCTATTGCCAATGCCGACTACTTGAATCACCTCTATGGCAACACTTTGGCATACACCCCAATCGTTGGACAGTTGTATGTGTGGTTAGGCGGATTTGCAATATTTGCATTTCTAATGACCTTCACGAGAGAGATCGTAAAGGATATTGAGGATATTGAAGGAGATAGAGAAATGGAATGTCGTACCATACCAATTGTATGGGGCATAACGACAAGCAAGATTATTGCTACAATATTGCTGATGGCAATAGTTGCGTTATTGGCATATGTGGTTATTGGCATATTGCCTTTCCCACATGATTGGCATACATTCTCTGTACGATATGTGGTATTCGGTATCATCACTCCTGTCTTGTGTACACTTGCCCTGCTTTGGTCAGCAAACAACAAGATCGAATGGCATCGCATCCAAACAATTCTCAAGTTTGTGATGTTTATGGGAGTGATGTACGGTTTCGTTATTTTTCAAAACTTATCAACTCTCTAGCGCATGCGCAATATCATTCTTGGTAGTCAGAGCCCTCGTCGTCGCGAGTTGATGGCGGGATTGGATATTCCCTTCTCATCCATCACAATCGATGCTGACGAATCGTTTCCATCTCACCTTCAAGCAGGTGATATTCCTTTATATATATCGCGCGCCAAGGCGCGCGCGCACGAGGAGCTACTAGCAGCCAATGATTTGCTCATTACCTCTGACACGATTGTTTGGCTCAACGGACAGATGCTCGGCAAGCCTCAATCCAAAGAGCAGGCCAAGCAAATGTTGGCACAACTCAGTGGACATACACACCAGGTATATACCGCCGTATGCTTCACATGGCGCGACACCACCATTCACTATGACTCCTTTGTGGATTGCACCGATGTCACCTTCCGCACATTGACTACAGAGGAGATTGACTACTATGTAGAAAAATATATGCCCCTTGACAAGGCAGGGGCATATGGTGTACAAGAATGGATTGGCTATGTGGGTGTTACACGCATGGAAGGTTCATACTTCAACGTCATGGGTTTCCCCATTGGTCGCGTGTACGAGTGGCTACAAGCACACTCTTAAATACTTATTCTTCTAGCAGATCTGGCCGACGCTCTTGCGTATGACGGATCGACTCCTCATAGAGCCATTCTTCAATCTTAGCTTGATGACCAGATAGCAGTATCTCTGGCACTTTCCACCCTTTATATTCTGCTGGACGGGTATAGACACCTGGCTCTAGCAGTCCGTCCTGAAAACTATCGCTAAGCGCGCTAGTCTCATCGCCCATCGCACCAGGCAATAGGCGTACTATAGCATCTGTCATGATGGCCGCAGGCATCTCACCACCCGTAAGCACAAAGTCGCCTATCGTATATTCTTTGGTTATCAGATGATCGCGCACACGTTGATCCACACCCTTGTAGTGACCACAAAGGATGATGATATTCTCTTTGAGCGATAGGGTATTCGCCTCACGCTGCGTAAACCGCTCGCCATCTGGCGCAGTAAAGATGATTTCATCATAATGGCGTTGACTTGTCAAGAACTCTATCGCACGATCTATCGGCTCAACCTGCAAGACCATACCCGCACCAAAACCAAAGGCATAATCATCAATCTTGCGATGCTTATCCAAAGTAAAGTCGCGCAAGTTATGCACATAAATCTCCACGAGCCCTTTGTCTTTAGCTCGCTGAACGATTGAATGGTTGAGTGGAGACTCCAACAATTCGGGACACGCTGTGAGAATATCTATTCGCATTTTCTTGATAGTTTTACATCTAAAATTCAACGACTAAGGTACTGGATCATATCCACTTCCTCCCCATGGATGACAACGCAATATGCGTTTTATTCCTAACCATCCCCCTTTTAAAATACCATATTTCATCACTGCATCTACCATGTATTGACTACATGTAGGTGTGTAGCGACACGAGGGAGGGGTGAGCGGAGAGATACAGTGTCTGTAGAAATATACAGGCAGCAAAAAGCACTTTCGTATGAATGTTTTAATCGTCATACTTGCTCCTCAGTGGATGATGTCACCAAACGCCGCAGCGCTTTGCGCATTGCTTTCTCAATGATGGCATAAGGCTGCTGTTGTTTGTCTATATAGTTGAATGCCAATTGGTAATGGCAACCCGATTCCTCCAGCACCACCTTATTCAGTCGGTATGCTTCACGCATTAAGCGACGCAGATGATTGCGATCTACCGCATGCTTAAATAGCGATTTGGGTGCCCAGATCAGCACTTGGGTCTGCTCTTCCACAGGCAGGTAGGTGACACGCAAAGGCCATGCCACAAAACGCTGTCCATGTGCATACAGATGCTCCACGTTAATCTGCCCACACAGCTTCTCCGACTTTGGAAAGGTTTGCTTCACCACTATTGTTCCTCTAGCGCTTCTAAATATTGCTTGATTGCTGTTGTGATACTTGGGCACTCTGGTGTAGGTGCTTTGATATCCGCACGCCAACCATTCTCCTCCACAGCTGCCAAGGTATTGGAACCAAAGCAGGCAATGACAGTATCACCTTGCTCCCAATTAGGGAAATTCTTCTTAAGTGCTGACACACCCGATGGAGTAAACAATACAATCATGTCGTAGTCGAATGGTTTGTTTTCATCCCACTCAATAGGTACCGTACGATACATAATCGCTGGCTGCACCTTGATATTATTCTCGGCAAACATATTCAAGTCATCGTCATTGTGTACATCTGACAACACCATCAGATACTTCTCGTTTGGACGACGGAACATAGCAGGCAGCAGATCCTCAAAACGGTTGTTTTCTGCTGTAAACACTTTGCGTTTGCGATACTGAATATACTTCTGAAGATAGTTGCCTACTGCCTCAGAAATACAATAATAGTGCATCGTTTGCGGAACCGTGTAACGTGCTTCTTCACACAAGCGGAAGAAATGATCAATACCCAATCGCGAACTAACAATTACCGCTGTATATTCTTCAAAATACACATGCTGCTCACGAAACTCGCGGATACCAATACCCTCAATCTTAATCAGTTGTTGAAAATCGCATGCCACACCAAAATTGGCCTCCATATCCGCATATGGATTGCGATCGGACAGAGGACGAGGTTGAGAAATAAGAATATTTTTAATTTTTTTCATATGTCAATTTATGTTCTTGCTAGGCTATCACATGCTGTGTCCACAACACAATCACCGCTATAGGCAATATCTCCAATATGGTGATGTATAGCAAGATATACAGGATGGATAATATATTGCGATAAAACAATTGTACACACTTGCCCAATAGCACCAGACCATACACACCTCCTACAATTCCACACAAAATGCGTGCCAAGAGAGGATTTGGAAAGTTGATCATCAGCAATACAATCGGAAACAATAGCATGCACGCCAACATACGCAACACGCGATACTGCTCCATTGCATTATTCATCTTCTTCATCGGTACAAACACGTATCCCACTAGGTGCAACAATAATCTCTGCACCACAAACACCAATCCCACGATGCCCAACACCTGCAGGTATTGCACCATACGGATCGCTCCCCCTTGATACACCAGCACCATCATCGCCATCGCTAAGATGCCAAAGCAGAACACACGCGATGTGATCATGCTTAGCCAACTCTGCGTTTGCGATGTATAAATACGCTCTGAATGGCTCGTTACATTGCGAAATGCGATCACAATATTCGTTTCCGATGAGCGGTTAAGCAATGCGATAAATAGCAGGACAAACAATGTCCAGACTACCCACGAATCGGAATACAAACTGGATATGTGATCCACTATATGCATTATATTGATGCCAAACGGCGCGTATTAGGATCCCACTCTTCGGCTGCCAACAAGGCAGGCAGCACCTCCTCTGGGGTGCTCACCACCGCAAACATCTCACGGTGAATAGGACGCATCATCTGCTCCTCCACCATATAGTCGAGGCAATCTAGCAAACGGTCGAAATAGCCATCTGTATTCAATATTACCACAGGGCAACTATGCAATCCTAATTGCTTCCACGTCAAACACTCCAACAACTCCTCAAACGTACCGATTCCTCCAGGCAATGCCACCATCGCATCTGCTTCTTCGCAAATAGTAGCCTTGCGCTCGTGCATCGTCTGCGTGATAATTGTGCGCGTGCTGCGCGGATTGTTCCAACCCTGATCCACCATAAACTGAGGTATCACACCCAGCACTTCACCCCCTGCATCCAACGCACCCTTTGCAGCTGCTGCCATCAATCCTATTCCACCATCACCATAAATCAAACGAATACCCGCCTGTGCGAATAGGGCACCCAACTGCTCCGCAGCCTCCATATACGAACTACGTACCTTGTTCGAGCTACTACAATAGACTGCTATCGATGACAATTTTTTCATGCTTATTTTAACTTTTTTAACAAAACGATACGAAATCGGCTGCAAAATTACAAAAAAATATCGACATATTTTGTTTTTCTGGAAATTATTTGTAATTTTGCACCCCAAATATATAATTTTTAACGATTATGGCAGTAGAAATCAAGAAAATCACGACTCATCGGGGGTTAAAACAGTTCATTCGCTTCGGAAATGATCTCTATAAAGACTGCGAGCATTTTTGTCCTCAGTTGATTAGTGATGAATTGAATGCATTTGATCCAAAAGTCAACCCTGCACATGAGGTTTGTGAGTATGTTTTGTTCATGGCATATCGCGATAGGAAACCTGTAGGACGTATTGCAGGTGTCATCAATTACGCAGCCAACGAGAAGTGGAACGTGAAGAAGGTGCGTTTTGGCTGGATTGACTTTATTGATGATCAAGAGGTGAGTTTCGCGTTGTTGAATGCGGTATCTGAATGGGGAAAATCAAAGGGCATGGATAAGCTGAATGGTCCTGTGGGTATGACCGACTTCGACCATCAAGGTTTGCTGATCGAGGGATATGAATATCTGGCTCCTATGGCATCGCTCTACAACTATCCATATTATGTGCGTCACTTGGAGGCATACGGATTAAGCAAAGAGGCCGATTGGATTGAATATCAAATATACCCTCCCGAAGTGCTACCAGAGCGTTTCGAGCGCTTAGACAAGATTGTCCGCGAACGAACCAACGTGCGTGTGGACAAAGTAAAAAGCTGTAGGGAACTGGTCAAGAAGTACGGCACACAATACATGGATGTGATTGATGTGGCATATCAAAAGCTCTACAATTTCCAGCCATTCACCGAGCGCCAAAAGAAATACTATTGCGATGTCTATTTCCCATTGCTCAATTTCGATTTTGTAACCGTAGTTGTCAACGAGAAAGACGAAGTAGTAGGCGTAGGTGTAGGCATGCCAGATGTCTCCAAGGCATTGCGCAAATGCAATGGCAAACTCTTCCCATTCGGATGGTACCACATGCTGAAGGCACTGCGCGCAAAGCAAATGCAAAAATTCGATTTGCTCATCATCGCGGTACGTCCTGATTATCAAGACAAAGGCTTGAATGCAGTGATTATTGCAGATCAACATCCATATTTTGTGAAGTATGGCATCAAGGAGGTAGAGACAACTGCCATCTTGGAAACCAACACCAAAAACCAAACACACTGGGAGATGTTCCCACATAAGATTCACAAACGTCGTCGTGCTTATATCAAAGATATCTAAGCACTTACGCATTGATAATGCCCTATAGAAAGACGGACATATTTACCGAAGTTTCCAATCAATTATATGCTTATATCGATAAGCATGGGTTGCGCCATACCACCGAGCGGATGGTGATTTTGGAGGCTATATGCCGTCTCAAATCCTTTACGGTGGATGAGTTGCGAGATGTCCTTACACACCTAAAGATTAGTCGGGCCACGGTCTATAATACACTTACACTCCTCGTGGATGCTAATATCATCCGCCGATTAGACAAGGACTTTGGCACACGCGCAATACAATACGAACTCGTGAGGATAAGCCAATCATCTGTACAAGTGATTTGCACACGCTGTGGACGAGTCAGCAAGATAAAGGACAGCACGATACAACGCATGTTGGCTGACAAACGCTGGAGCAACTTTGAACTACAGCACTTCACACTCTATGTGTATGGCAAATGCAAAGTCTGCCGCAAGAAAACGCAAGACAAACCAACTTAACATACATTAAACTTAACACTTTTTAACTATTATGTATTGGACTTTATTTATCATTATTGCTCTTGCCAGTTGGGCAGTGAGCGCATTACTGGAGCGTCGATTCAAGGAGTATTCACAAGTGGGGTTGCACCTCACAGGTCGTGAAGTAGCAGAAAAGATGCTGCGCGACAATGGCATCACGGATGTACGTGTGACTTGTACCCAAGGTCACCTTACCGACCACTACGATCCTCGTTCCAAGACAGTCAATCTGTCGGAATCGGTTTACAACTCTGCCACGGTGGCAGCAGCTGCAGTAGCGGCACATGAGTGCGGACATGCTCTGCAACACGCATTTGGCTATGCGCCATTGCGTATGCGAACAGCATTAGTACCCGCTGTCAACTTCGCTTCTAAATGGCTGACATGGGTCTTGTTGGCGGGGATATTGATGATTGAATCCTTTCCACAACTGCTGACCATAGGTGTTATCCTCTATGGATTAACCACCTTGTTCGCCTTTGTCACATTGCCAGTAGAGATCAATGCTAGCACCCGTGCAGTGGCATGGTTGGAGCAGGCGGGCATCACCGACCGTCAGACCACCCCAATGGCAGCAGCTGCCTTGCGTAGTGCCGCATATACCTACGTAGTAGCGGCTTTGGCATCGCTTGGCACACTGATTTATTATGTAATGATTTTAGTCGGTCGCCGCGACTAAGAAAACATACAACTCAAAAACTAAATCGAAACTCGTTTCGATTTAAGAGGAGGAAATAATCGTTTGAGGCATTGCCGAAATAAGAATCGCGGGCGCCCCAACGACGTCGCCAGGCGTTATTCATGCGACAAGCGCATTAATAAAAACCAAAGAATAAAACTAAATCGAAACGCGTTTCGATTTAAGAGGAGGAATCGCGGGCGCCCCAACGACGTCGTCAGGCGTCGTTCATGCGACAAGCGCATTCCGACGAAGGCCCTGTAGCTTAGCTGAATAGAGCGTCAGATTCCGGTTCTGAAGGTCCTGGGTTTGAATCCCAGCGGGGTCACAATAGAGCTCGTTCCACCAAAGGTGGGACAAGGTCGGTGTGAACAGCGGGGTCACAATAGAGCTCGTTCCACCGAAGGTGGGACAAGGTCAATGTGAACAGCGGGGTCACAATAGAGCTCGTTCCACCGAAGGTGGGACAAGGTCAATGTGAACAGCGGGGTCACAATAGAGCTCGTTCCACCAAAGGTGGGACAAGGTCAATGTGAATAGCGGGGTCACAATAAGAGATGCAAGATTAAAGGTGAAACGAATAATAGGCATACTACTGATATGGATGGCACTGATAGTTTCAGTGCACGCTGAGGTTGTAGTCTTGCGTTCGGGAAAGACCCTCAAAGGTGAGATTCTGCTCAACAACGACGACGTAGTTATCTTGCGGCTGAAAGACGGATCACGCTTCCAGTTTCCGAAGCAGGACGTAGTAGCGATTCGTGCAGAGCAGCAAGCACAACAGACCACCTCTGCCACCACACCTGCGTCGAAGAAGAACGTGGCATGTCATGTCTCCATGGCTAGCGGTACGACCTACACACCCAACGGTTGGGGCGGTTTTGTCAATCCGATGATCTTTATCGGCACCCATCACCTACAAGATCAACCCATCGCCGTAGGCGGTAGCATCGGCTATCATGGTGTGTTTGTGGGCAAAGACACCTACTCGTGGATCCCGCTGCAAGCCACACTGCGCTACCCAATAGGCAACACACAGGCCACCAATCGACCTATGCTAGGCGCATCCATCGGCTATGCCATCGCCACCAACCAACAATGGAGAGGCGGCATCAGCGCAGGGATGAATTTCGGCTGGTGGCATGCCATCAACCCCAAGAGCAGCCTTTGGCTAGCACTCTCAGCACAATGCTTGCAGACGCGTTTACAAGTTACTGAACACATCAACGGCAACGACTACCAGAACCTCAGAGGATGCACCCTCGTCAGTCTGGGATTAACAATAGGAATACAGTTTTAATCAGGAAAATACAATGAAACGCTCCAAGCCTGCCATCAGCACTCTCAACCGTCCTCGCGTACGCGAGGCGCGAACCAATCGTGTGAGTATCTTGCTTAATGATAGCGAGTTGCGGGCATTAGATCGCTATTGCGAGAAGTACGGAGTGCGCAACCGCTCACGTTTTGTGCGCGAGACACTCATGCGCAGCGTACTCAAGCGTTTCGAGAAAGACGCTCCTACCCTATTCGACTAATACTGATCGTCTTCTACCAGCACAAAATCTATCTGCTTTCGCTCCACATCTGCCTTCGTCACGCGCACGCGCACACTATCTGACAGCGTATACGTTTTGCCACTACGGGCAGCAATCAGGCAGTAGTTCTCCTCATCGTATTGCATATAATCATGTGGTGCTATCGTGCGGATAGGCACCAGACCTTCGGTCAATGTGTCACGCAACTGCACAAACAACCCAAATTCCGTCACGCCACTAATCACACCATCAAACTCCTCGCCGATACGGCTACTCATCCAGCGCGCTTGCATCTCCTTGATCGAGTCGCGCTCTGCCATCTGAGCCATCTGCTCGGTGTCTGAGCAATGTACACATGCTTCCTCCAGCACCTCTTTGTCGTGGCGACATGGCACTTTCGACTGCAACAGATAGCGCGACAACAAACGATGCACCATCATATCGGGATAACGGCGAATAGGTGAAGTGAAATGCGTGTAGTAAGGGAATGCCAAACCATAGTGACCAATGTTCGATGTCGAGTACACCGCCTTTGCCATCGAACGAATAGCCAGCGTCTCTATCAGCGTTTGGCTATTAGTACCCTGACAACTATCTAGCAGCGAGTTGATATGCTTGTTCTGCACACTACGCTTAGACGACGTGCGGAGATGAAAACCAAACTGGCGAATAAAATTGCCCAACTTCACCAATTTCTCTGGGTCGGGCACATCATGCACACGGTACACAAATGGCTTCGCCTCTCGCCTCTCACCTTTAGCCTCTAACTTCTCACCTCTATCTCCTCCTATCTCCTTGGCTACTATGCGGTTAGCCAATAGCATAAACTCCTCAATGAGGTGGTTAGCATCATTCGAACGATGAAAGATAATCTCTGTCGGATTGCCCTGTTCATCAAGCAGGAAGCGCACTTCGGGTGTCTCAAAATTGATTGCACCATGCTCAAATCGCTTGGCACGCAACTGCTTTGCCAATCCATTCAATGTCCGCAAAGCCTCCAATAGCGCAGCATCCTGTAGCGCAGCGTCCGATATCATCTCCATCGCCTCCTCATACGCCAAGCGATAGTCTGAGTTGATGACAGTTCGGCACACCTTATGGCGCAGCACTTTGGCTTGCTGATCCATCTCCACCACCACCGCCATACAGAGCTTATCTTCGTTCGGACGCAAGCTACACAGCTCGTTGCACAGACGTTCAGGCAACATCGGTATCACCCTATCTACCAGATAGATACTCGTGCCACGTTGATATGCTTCCTCATCCACCGCACTACCCTCTACCACATAATGCGTCACGTCGGCGATATGAATTCCGATCTGATAATTACCATTCTCCAGCACTTGAAACGAGAGGGCGTCATCAAAATCCTTCGCGTCGGCAGGGTCGATGGTAAAGGTCAGCACGTCGCGCATGTCGCGACGGCGAAGTATCTCCTCTTGTGAGATGGTAGCGGGCAACTGGCGAAGCTCTTTCAGCACCTCGTCACTAAAATCCGCAGGCAATGTAAATGCCTCTTTTGCAGGCACTTCCAATTGAGTTTTCTTCTCTATGTTGTTGCGCTCAGCACGAGCACGTTTTCGCTCACGACGCTCGCGTTTGGCTATCAAATCTTTTGTTCGCATATCTAGTTCGTTACAAAAATCGTGCAAAGGTACTACAAAAAATGCAAATACGCAAAAGCATATGCGTTTTTTCAGTTCAATAGTTAGTTTCAACTTCCCCTTAACTCGTTAATTCCCTAATTCGTTAATCCCCTATTTCGTTAATTCCTTCATTCGTTAACTCCTTAAACTTTACTTCGAAATCTATAGGAGATTACGCACAATACACGCACTATTTACGCACTATTCACGGACAATAGACGCACAATACACGCACAATAGACGTACAATAAGCCCACAATTCCCCGCCTTCAGAGAAGACTCAGTTAAAACAAAACCTAACCTTTAACCTCTAACATATAGCCAGAATAAAATACCGAAGGACATTCAAACAACCTTTTATCTGCAATGCGACGCGGAGTAAGCATCAAGCGCCAAATATATATTCGTTATTTTTGTATATCTTTGTAGCTCGGCACGAGCGTATTTTTGTTTCAAAAAAAATCTCCCTCGCCACCCGATGGATTATCTATTGGGGTCCCCGAAAATCTGTTGATTTTTGGGGAGAGCGGAGGCATTGAGCGCTTTTAACTCGCTAGCGAGTTCTGTGCGCTTCAATTGCCGAACGCGAGCGAAAGTTGTTTAAGTTGTTTTTATCAATAATTCTCATCCTTTTCTGTTGCAGTGCCAACTCTGACCTAGTTCCAACAACAAATATATCGAGGTTGCAACCGTTTGCAGAGGGCAAAAATACGATTATGGGCAAAAAATTTGGTCATGTCGAAAAATTATTGTACCTTTGCGCCGCTTTTTGCGCGCTATACGCGCGAATTGGTTATGTAACACTATGTAAATCAGTACAAAAAAGATAAAATACAATTATGGTAATCAAAGTTAGTAACACTAATCAACCCAACTGGACGGAAGTAAAAGTAAACGCGAACCTTCCAGAGAACCTTCACAAATTGCAAGAAATCGCATACAACCTCTGGTGGGTATGGAATTCTGAGGCAAAGAACATCTTCCGCTACATCGACAACGATGCTTGGCACAAAGCACAATCCAACCCAATCGTATTGCTGAACATCATCAGCTACGACCGTATGTTGGAGCTCAGCAAAGACAAAAAATTCATGAAGCAACTCGACACTGTATATGCCGAATACCGCGCATATATGGACGAGCCAAAGAACCCTAACAAACCAAGTGTAGCTTACTACTCAATGGAGTACGGTTTGACCCACGTGTTGAAAATCTACTCGGGCGGTCTTGGCGTATTGGCAGGTGACTACCTCAAAGAGGCTTCTGACTGCAACGTAGATATGACCGCTATCGGTTTCCTCTATCGCTACGGCTACTTCACACAAACACTCTCTCCAGAGGGTCAACAAATCGCTAAATACGAGGCACAAAACTTCTCGAACCTCCCTATCTCACAAGTAATGGAGGCTGACGGCACTCCAATGGTAATCGAAGTACCTTACCCAGAGCGCACCGTAAAAGCATACTTGTGGAAGGTAGCTGTAGGTCGTATCAACCTCTATCTGCTCGATACCGACAACGAGATGAACTCTGAGTGGGATCGCCAAATCACTCACCAACTCTATGGTGGTGACATCGAGAACCGTATCAAGCAAGAGATCATGCTCGGTATGGGTGGTACCATCGCACTCACCAAACTTGGCATCAAGAAAGATGTTTACCACTGCAACGAGGGTCACGCTGCCTTCATGGGCTTGCAACGTATGCTCGACCTCGTGGAGAAAGAGGGCTTGAACTTCCAACAAGCTCTTGAGGTAGTTCGCGCGAGCGGTCTCTACACCTGCCACACCCCAGTTCCTGCTGGTCACGACTACTTCGAAGAGGGACTCTTCTACAAGTATATGAACATGTTCCCAAGCCGCCTCGGCATCGAGTGGCATGACCTCATCGGCATGGGTCGCCAAAACCCAGACAACAATACTGAGAAATTCTCAATGTCTGTGTTCGCACTCAACACCTGCCAAGAGGCTAACGGTGTGAGCTGGTTGCACGGCGAGGTGAGCAAGAAAATGTTCGCTCCTGTATGGCCAGGCTACTTCCCAGAGGAGTTGCACGTGGATTATGTAACCAACGGTGTACACATGCCTACTTGGGCTGCTAGCGAGTGGAAAGCAATCTACAAAGAGACTTTCCCAAAAGAGTGGTTCAACGACCAATCCAACCTCGCAATGTGGGCTCCATACAACGACATGCCAGAAGAGAAGATCTGGGCTACCCGCATGAGCCTCAAGCAAAAGCTCATCAACTACCTCAAAGAGCAATTCCGCGACAATTGGATGAAGAGCCAAGGTGATCCTGCTCGTATCGTTCGCGCACTCAATGAGATGAACGCTGACAACCTCATCATCGGTTTCGGTCGTCGCTTCGCAACCTACAAACGTGCTCACTTGCTCTTCACCGACTTGGAGCGCCTCGACAAACTCGTAAACAACCCTGATCGCCCAGTACAATTCCTCTTCACAGGTAAGGCTCACCCAGCTGATGGCGGTGGTCAAGGACTCATCAAACGCATCATCGAGATCAGCCGTATGCCACAGTTCCTCGGTAAGATCATCTTCCTCGAGAACTACGACATGCGCCTCGCTAAACGCCTCATCTCTGGTGTGGATATCTGGTTGAACACTCCTACTCGTCCTCTCGAGGCATCTGGTACCTCTGGCGAGAAGGCACAAATGAACGGTGTATTGAACTTCTCTGTCCTCGACGGTTGGTGGAAAGAGGGTTACGTAGAGGGCGCAGGTTGGGCATTGACCGACGTTCGCACCTACGAGAACCAAGCTCACCAAGACCAATTGGATGCTGCTACCATCTACCAAATGCTCGAAAAAGAGATTATCCCATTGTACTATGCTAAGAACTCTAAGGGCTATTCTCCAGAGTGGATTCAAACCATCAAGAACTCTGTCACCAAGATCACTCCTCGCTTCACTACCAAGCGTATGATGGACGACTACTTCGAGAAGTTCTACAACAAACTCGCTAAGCGTCACGCACTCCTTGAGGCAGACAACTACCAAGTAGCAAAAGACATCGTAGCTTGGAAGCAAAATATCGTAGCTCACTGGGACGGCATCGAGGTTGTTAACTCTACTCTCAACGCCAAGAGCGCAGACCTCAACGTTGGTAACAAGTGCACCATCGCAGTAGAGTTGGACACCAAGGACCTCAACGACAAGGGCATCGGCGTAGAGCTCGTTGCAGTTCGCACTTCTACTCACAACAACGAGAAGTTGTACGAAGTTAAACCATTGGAATTGGTAAAGACAGAGGGCTCACACCTCTTCTTCGAGACCGAGTACCAATTGGCTTACGCTGGCGGTATGAAGTTCGGTTTGCGTATGTATCCTAACAACGCACTCCTCCCTCACCGCATGGACTTCTGCTACGTTCGCTGGATTTAATCCAACATACTTCATACAAAAAAGACCGCCGCTCGGCGGTCTTTTTTATGGGATTTATATACCTGTTGACACACTCTTTGTTTCTATCAGCATTTACTTCAGATTCAGCGGTTGAGTATCGTGCATTGCAAAGGAAATGCACGTTTTTTTGGGGAGAGGAAGAACGACGGCACCCCCAACGAACAAAGTGAGTTCTTTGTTGCAAGTCCGTTCTGACGAGAGAGCGGTGGCAATATATTACGGAGTACCGAGTTAGCCTCCCTTAAGGGAGGTTTGGTGGGTCCAAGATTTATTAAGATTTCTTATCTCGCCTGACGGCTCGAACGATTTTTTCTGCCCGCTAGGGCAAGGAGATAAATAGTGTCAAATCGTATATAGTTCCTTTCTTATCTAGTCTTATAGGCAGGATAGTATCTCCTCGTAGGTGAATCCTCGTTGCAACAAGAAGCGGACAAGTTTCTCGCGAGCTTGAGGATCCGACGACTTGATGGCACGCTTCTTGGACGCCATCACCTTTTCAAGAATACGCGTGTACTCTGCCATATCTATCGCGTCAAGCGCCTGCTCTATCGCCTGCGAAGGTAAATGCTTGGCCTGCAACTGCGCACGCATCTTGACACGACCCCATCCTTGATAAAGCAACTTATCATGCACAAACGCATCACAATAGCGTTGCTCGTCCACAAAACATGTTGCTTGCAAGTGCGCAAGAATATCTTCGACCTGATCAGAAGTCGCCCCCCATTGCTGCAACTTCTGACGCACTTCCCATGCGCAATGCTCCGCCGCAGCACAATATGCCTCAGCTTTTGCGCGCAATTGCGCCAAAGACCATTCGTGGTTTGCCATACATGTCGTATTTAAGTTGTACATCCGTATATCCCATCTCGTGCATCATCTCGCACACCTCGTCGCCATAAGCCTCGTTAATCTCGAAGAAGATATAATAAGGAGAAAGGCTAGAGGCTAGAGGCAAGGACGCTATGCGACGATAGAACAAAAGCGGGTCATTATCGGGAACAAACAACGCACTATGTGGTTCATAATCAAGCACACGCGCGTCCATATCCTTCTTCTCCTTCTCACATATATAAGGCGGATTACTAGCGATGATATGGATTAGGTCGCTAGCACTATTAGAAGTTGGACCATCTGTGAGTATTAGATCACTCGCACTATTCGATAAGACATCTGCCTGTTTCCACTCTACCTCTACACCATTGCGCTGGGCATTGTCGCGAGCAACCGCTAGCGCCTCCGAGCTAATATCAATGCCCGTCACTTGCCACTGAGGAGCGCGTTGCTTCAAGGCGATAGCAATGCAACCACTACCCGTACCTATATCCAGTACACGCGCATACACATCAGGAGCGACCGACTGCACTATCCATTCGACCAATTCCGCCGTCTCAGGACGAGGAATAAGGGTAGCAGAAGTCACACGCAAGTCCAATCCCATCCACTCTGTATGACCAAAAATGTATTGAATGGGCACATGCGTGCGAAGTTTTTGCAAAATTATTTCGAGATTTGGAATATTTTTTGTACTTTTGCAGCCGATAAGGATTTCGGTACGCGTGATGCCCGTTGTTTCTTCCACAATCCAATAGGCCAACTCGCGTAATTCATTATCGGGATAATACCCGCGCAACTGCGAAATAATATAGTCGATTTGTTGTTTCACGCTGCAAAGGTATGGAAAAAATTGCACATATGCAAATTTTGATTAGAGAATGACGAAAGAGGATATATATATTGGTCGTTGCTTACAACTCGCTCGTATAGGTGAGTACTACGTGGCACCCAACCCTATGGTAGGTGCGGTGTTGGTGCGTCATCGTACTGATGGCGACGAGATCCTCGGCGAAGGATGGCACGAGCAATATGGTAGCGCACATGCCGAACCAAACTGCATTCGACATGCGGAAGAAGCACATCCAGAAGGTATTGATTATAAGCAATGTACACTATATGTAAACCTTGAACCATGCAGCCATTATGGCAAGACCCCTCCTTGCTCAGAACTGATCATCCGCAAGGGCATTGGTCGCGTAGTAGTAGGTACACTCGACCCTAATCCACAAGTAGCAGGTCGCGGTATCAAGATGATGCGCGAGGCAGGAATCGAGGTAGTTGTAGGCGTATTAGAAGACCAATGCCGTGAACTCAACAAACGCTTCTTCTGCTTGCAAGAAAAGCAGCGTCCATATGTAATACTCAAATGGGCAGAGACAGCCGATGGATATATCGATGTAAAGCGAGAGGATTCGAAACCTATCATCATATCTACCCCATTGCTTAAGCAATTGGTGCATCAGCAACGTGCTGAGAATATGGCGATTATGGTTGGAACGCGCACCGTATTATTGGACAATCCTCGCTTGTTGACTACCCATTGGAGTGGGCGCAATCCTATTCGCATCACGCTAGACAGACATGGCATCCTACCTGCTGATAGTCGTATATTTTCCGACGAAGCATCTACCATTGTCTATCGCGACAATACCGACTGGGCATTTGTCGTAGCAGATTTAGCAAAGCGCAATATCCACTCCGTCTTGGTAGAAGGCGGACGCGCATTACTACAGCATATCTTAGATACAGGTGTTTACGACGAAGTACATATCGAGGTCAGCGACAAGACTTTAGGTACCGCAGACACCCCTGCAGACGGCGTAAAAGCACCTGATTACCAACGACAAACAAAACCATGGATAATAGATAATCATCGCGTTTTCATCGAAAGACATTTCAATAAATAATACTATATTATGACAATCTCTAGAAAATATGCTTGCTTACTAATCCCTATGATGCTATTCGCGTCATTGGGTGTGGCAGCCATGGAGCCAAACTTCACCGCAGTCGATATTCATCGTACTATCACTTCTGTACAACCAATGACGGGTTTGGTGCTCTGGCGCGGACATGATCAGATGAACAAATACACCTCTGCCATCACGCTCGAATTTGCCTACTGCTTACCATGCAAAGTGGTTACAGGCAAAAAAGATGGCAAATTGCAGTACGACTGGTCATACCTAGAAAATATATTGGACGATATCGCCTCGCGCAATCACCAAGGCGTCATCCGCTTCCGCTATGAGAACCCAGGCAACAAAGAGGTGGGAGAAACTGGCGCTACGGCCGTTCCACAATATATCAAAAACCTATCGGATTACAAGGAAACATCCAACTATGCAGAAGGACAAAAAACCTATTATGCCGACTGGACCAACGAGGAATTGAAATGGTTTACCAAGCAATTTATCACCGATTTTAATGCCCAATACAAGGACGATCCACGCATTGCCGTGATTCAATTAGGGTTTGGTCACTGGTCAGAAGGACATATCTACGGCACTGACTTGAAGTTAGGTGTAAACTTCCCATCCAAAGCCTATCAAAAAGAGTATTTCTTGCATGTGAGCAAGACCTTGGAGATTCCTTGGGCAATGTCAATCGATGGTGGTGATACCTATTATTCGCCTGTAGCAGAAGATGAAGAATTGTTGGCATTGGAGTTTGGTGCATTCGACGACTCGTTTATGCACGAGGGACACGAGTTGGCATCTGGTAGCGGATGGAACGAAATGTGCTGGGATGGTATCGGCAAAGAATATCGCTGGATCAAAGGTATCTGCGGAGGCGAAATCAGCTATTACACCTCCAATGACCAAAAGAACTTTCTTAATCCCAATGGCATGTATGGCTGGACATGGGAAGCTGCTGCAGCTAAGTATCATATATCTTATATGCTTGCCAATAATGCCCCTGGTAGCAAACATGCTACAGTAGCGCGTTTTCAAGAAGCAGGCATCGCATCTGGCTACACCTTCCGCGTGAGTGATTGCCGAACCAATGGCACTGAGACGCGTTTTACAGTTAGCAACCAAGGTATCGCACCTATCTACCGCGATGCATATTTCACTATTGGCGATACGCAATCCGATGTATCACTACGAGGGTTGCTACCTGGCAAAGGAATCGAGATTGTGATACCCGTGGGACTTACAACAGCCGACGACCTACAAATCGTATCGCCATATATCTTGCCTACACAGCAAATTGAATTTGAGACAGGCGTCTTTACGAACGTCGAAAATATTATTACTCACAAATCAGGAATAAAACAACTACGTGATGGACAATTGGTTATCACATATAATAACAATACCTACTCACTCCTAGGACAACCTATTCAATAATTACTGCAATGAAAAAACTACTTCTCCTACTCCTGGCACCTGCAATGCTCCTAGCATGCAACCCAGAAGACCCTTTCTTCAATGAGGAGGGATTTACACCAATCATACTCGAGAAGAGTATCACCCATGTACAACCTATGACGGGCTTAGTGATGTGGACTACCCATTCTGCGCGCCTTAAATATGCGCCAGTTATCTCGTTAGAGTTCCAATACTGCTTGCCATGCCGCGTAGTAACAGGCAAAGTGGATGGCAAAATCCAATACGATTGGTCGTATTTCGAGGATATTCTCAACGATATCCAATCACGCAATCACCAAGCTATCATCCGTTTCCGCTATGAATACCCTGGTAATACCATGGTGGATGGTGTAGCTGGCAGTACGGCTGTTCCTCAGTACATCAAAGACATGGAAGACTACAACGAGACCTTCCGTAAAAACGAAGACGGACCAACCTACTATGCCGATTGGACCAACGCAGAACTGCAATGGTTTACCAAACAATTCTATAGCGACTTTGCTGAGCGCTACAACAATGACCCTCGCATAGCATTCCTAGAATTGGGCTTCGGACACTGGTCAGAATATCATATCTATGGTACGCCACTAAAGTTGGGTACAAACTTCCCTTCTAAAGCCTATCAGACAGAGTTCCTCACCCATGTAAGCCAAGTGTTGACCATACCTTGGGCTATCTCAATCGATGCAGCCGATAGTGGCTATACACCTATCGTGGGCAATGAGGCTTTGATGGCATTAAACTTTGGATTATTCGACGATTCATTTATGCACGAGCATCACGAGATCAACCAAGGCGATGGCTACAACGAGCGTTGCTGGCGTGAGATTGGTCAAGATACCCGTTGGCAACGTAGTGTATGTGGCGGTGAGATTAGTTACTACACGAGAAACGACCAACGCAACTTCCTCAACCCTGACGGCATGTACGGTTGGACATGGGAAGCAGCAGCAGCCAAATACCATATCACCTTTATGATTTCTAACGATGCTACTGGGGGCATTTATGGTACCACAGAGCGTTTTCAAGAAGCTGCTTTGGCTAGTGGCTATCAATTCCGTGTACTGCAATGTGTTATCAATGGTACGGAAACTCGACTTAGCGTTACTAACCAAGGTGTCGCACCAATCTACCGTGATGCGTTCTTTGCTATTGGCGAACATCGCTCTACCACATCCCTCAAGGGATTACTACCGCAAGATACTCTTAAACTAAGCATACCAACAGGACTCACACAGGCAGAGGACTTACATATAACTTCTCCTCATATCCTCCCTACACAGGAGATTGAGTTTGCTGCACAACTTTTCGAATAAAATAGTTGCATATGTGAGAAAAAAATTGTACCTTTGCCGGTTGAATTGATTTTTTTATCACTCCTATGAAAAAAGTAATTATCTTCATAGCATGTATCACCTTACTAGGTAGCTGTACACTGTTTGAGAAAAAACGCAACAATGGCGTGGTAGCCGAGTGTAAAGGCAAGATGATTTCATGGCACGAAATGGATCAACTCACTGCAGGTCTATCTGCCGCAGATAGTGCTGCGTTCGCTGAACAATACATCCACCAATGGGCTATTGATATTTTAGAGTATGATATCGCACGCGACAAGTCGAAGAAGCATATTGATCAATTGGTCGAAGATTATCGTCGATCACTGTATATCCACGAATACGAAGAACGATTGATTGCACAACGCATGCCACGAGAGGTGCCCGATACGCTGATCCAATCCTTTTATGAATCCCATCGCCATCAGTTGATTCTTCGCAACGATATCGTCCAAGGCTTATTACTTGTCACCCCTAAGGATGCCCCTAACCTCGACAAGCTGCGCAAGATGATCAAAGACCCTCACAACGAGGAAAATATCGAGTGGATTGAGAAATTTGCTTATCAATATGCTACTGGTTATGAACTATTCTTGGATCATTGGATGACCACGAACCAGATATTGTTGCGAATGCCATTTGAGGAGGACAACTTGCTACAACAACTCAAAAAGAGCCACCAAATCGAATTGAGCGACTCCATCAACACCTATTTGCTACAAGTTACAGCCATGCATCCAAAGGGCGAACAAATGCCTATTGACTACGCGCACAAAGAAATCGAAAATATCATTCTGCGTAATCGCCAAGTGGATTTCCTCCGTCGCGAACGAGACTTATTATACGAAAAGGCAATCAAAGAAGGACAATTAAAAAGATATGAGAAATAAATTATTGGCTATTGGTTATGGGCTATTGGCTATGAGTATGCTGTCTGTAGCTCAAGATAATATCATCGATGAGGTGATATGGATTGTTGGTGATGAAGCTATCTTGCGTAGCGAAGTAGAAGAAGAACGCCTCCGTGCTCAATACGAAGGTCAACCGATTGCAGGTGACCCTTATTGCGTAATACCCGAGCAGTTGGCTATTCAAAAACTATTTCTCCACCAAGCTGAGTTAGACTCTATTGAGGCTAATGAGTCGTCAGTAAGTCACCAAGTAGATATGCGTATGAACTACTACATCTCGCAAATCGGCAGCAAAGAGAAGATGGAAGAGTATTTCCGTAAGACAAGTTCCGAGATTCGCGAGGATATGATGACCATGGTACGCAATCAAATGATCATCCAACAGATGCAGAGCAAACTCACAGAGAATATTCAACCTACTCCTGCTGAAGTGCGCCGATACTACAATTCGCTGCCTATGGATTCACTACCTATGGTGCCTGCACAAGTAGAAGTACAGATATTAAGCTTTGAGCCACCTGTACCTATAGAAGAAACCGAACGTATCAAAGGACAATTGCGTGAGTTCACCGAGCGTGTCACTAGCGGCAATGCCGACTTTAGTATGTTGGCACGCCTCTATTCCGAAGATACAGAGTCGGCTAAACGTGGTGGTGAATTGGGCTTTGTAGGCAAAGGTCAATTAGTCAGCGAATTTGCCGAAGTCGCATTCAACCTAACTGATCCTAAACGTGTGTCACGCGTAGTGCAAACCGAGTACGGATATCATATCATCCAGCTCATTGAGAAAAAAGGCGACCGTATCAATTGCCGCCATATCTTGCTCAAACCTCGCGTATCATACGAAGACAAAAATAATGCTATCGCTAAATTAGACTCTATCCGCAACTTAGTTGTTGCCGATAGTCTGCCTTTTGATCACGCTGTTGCCAAATATTCCCAAGATAAATCCACTGTCATGAGTGGTGGATTGATGACAAACCCTAACACGGGAGCTAGTAAATTTGAATACCAAGAACTACCTCCCGAGATTGCACGACAAATCTACACTATGAGCGAAGGCGATATCAGTATGCCATTCACCATGATCGATCGTGCTAAAAACAAAGAGGTATGCGCCATCGTACGACTCAAAAGTAAGCGCGATGCACACAAAGCCAATCTTGCAGATGACTTCCAAACGATTCGCACTATGCTCACGCAGAAGCAAAGTGCAACAACTATCAGCGATTGGATTGCCAACAAACAAAAAGAGATTTATGTACATATTGACCCTAATTGGAGTGGATGCGATTTCCTATATCCCAATTGGGTAAAAGAATAAAAAGGTTCTTAGAGTGAAACTACGGATTGCGTTCATAGTATGGATAATTGGCGGATGCTGGACCATAAGCGGTATGGCCCAAGAATCCACCAAAACCTCCTTGGTGTACTTGGAGCATTCCGAAACATTGTCGTTTGATGAAAAACGATTACCTGATGCACAAATTCTGCGAGGCAATGTATGTTTTCGTCACGACTCTGTATTAATGTACTGCGACTCTGCATATTTTTTTGAGAAGGAAAACTCACTCCATGCTTTTGGTCATGTACACATGATACAGGGCGACACTCTCGAGGGATTTGGAGATAGATTATTTTACAATGGTAATACTAAATTGGCACGACTACGCCAACATGTACGACTAATTCATCAAGAGACCATACTCACTACTGATAGCCTCAATTACGACCGCAAAAACAATATTGCCTACTATTTCTCAGGTGGTATGATTGAGGATAGCCTCAACACCCTTACATCACGTTGGGGACAATATACACCAGATGACCACCAAGCCCTATTCCGAGATGAAGTGAAATTGGTCAATTCCAATTTTGTACTAACCGCTGACACTTTAGGTTACAACACCGAATCCTACCAATCGGATCTTGTAGGTCCTACCACTATCCTTTATGAAGAGGAAACTACCATCTTCTCCACCAAGGGGTGGTACAATACCGACACCGAGCACTCTATGCTCCTTGATCGTTCACGAATAGTTCACGTAGATGGTATGACACTCACGGGAGACACCATCTACTACGACAAACACAATGGATATGGTCGTTGTATCGGACACATTGAATCCGTAGATTCAACCAATCAAATGACGCTATACGGTAACCGAGGCGAGGTATGGGAAGAGGGAAATCGCGCATATGTCACCGATAGTGCCATGATGTTAGAGTGGTCTGATACCACGGACCTCACCTACATGCATGCTGACACTTTATGGACAGAAGAAGTCACCTATCCTATCTTTTCACTCCGTGAACGAGATAGCATACTCATTGATTCGGTCATGACGGCGCAAGCGCCTGATACCATTTGGAGAGATTCTACGTACCAGCAGTTGCGCGCATTCCGACATGTTCGCATTTACCGAAGCGATGTGCAAGCCGTTTGCGACTCCGCACGATACCACGGACGTGATTCGCTATTAACGTTGTTTGGAATGCCTATTTGTTGGAACGAAGATAATCAACTATCGGCAGATCAGATTGACATATATATCCGCAACGAAGAAATAGATTACCTACATGGTGTTAGCAACGCCATGGCCATCAAACGAGAAGGATTCGAAGAATTCAACCAGTTGGCGGGCAAAGAGATGTTTGCATATGTACGCGACAATGAGATATATCTGGTAGATGTACGAGGCAATGCTGAAACTGTCTTCTACCCTCAAGAAGACGACGGCACATACATCGGAGTCAACCGCACACAAAGTAGTTTCGTCAAACTATACCTCAAAGACCGTAAGATCGATCGTGTACTCTTTACTACAGCCACCACAGGAGTAATGATTCCGCTTGACCAAGCATTAGAAGAAGAGCGGAAATTAAGCGGATTCTTCTGGGCAGAGGATGAAAAACCATCGTCACCTCAAGATATATTCCGCCACCCAGCACGTACTGTCCGTCCTGTGGCTGGCACTATCTCCGCAGCTGCCGAAGATGACGAAGAAGACGAAGAAAACAACAAAAAAACTAAAAGAAGAAATAATCGATAATTACTAAACACAATAAGTATGAAAAAAATCATCTTATGCGCAATATTGGCATGCGCTACCATCCAATTTGCAAACGCGCAAAAGCAATACATTGGTGTACAAGTGGGATTCACTCAACCCACTACTCGTCTGAATATGCCTGTATCTGGCAAGGAGAAAACACTTACTCCTACTGCCCTCAATGGATTCAAAGTGGGTGTGGTGTACGACGCTACTTTAGTTGCTGGATTTGGCTATACCATCGGCCTCAACTACACCTTTGGTGCCAAGAAAACCGATTGGAAATCAGTAGGTTCAAACACATACCCTCGTAGCTATAAATCCACCATGTACCACCAATTAGAGATTCCTGTAGATTGGCAATACAAGTTCGAGATTGCTAAGAAGACATGGTTTATGCTCTACACAGGTCCTACTTTGCAATGTGGATTAGCATTTAAGGAATCTACCTATAATCAAATCACCTCTAGCGGAGATATCACCATTGATGCCAAAGATCGCTACAACATGAAGAGTGTCTTCGCTCTCAATCGCCTCAATGTCACTTGGGGAGTTGGTGCTGGATTGCAATACGAGCGCTATTTCATACGTGGTGGATATGACTTTGGTCTCATCAACCCATACAAATCAGATGTATTTAACATTAGCGACGAATATAGTCCATACACCCGTGGCCGTTTCGACCAATGGCAACTCAAAATCGGTATGTACCTTTTCAACTGGTAATCCCGATACCACGTGCTGACTTTGCGCTGAAGATACGCAGAAGATAGAACGATTATGATCCCACGAGAAACAATTGATAGAATTTTTTCCGCAGCCCGCATCGAAGATGTAGTGGGTGATTATGTGTCGCTCAAAAAACGAGGTGCCAATTTGATTGGTCTTTGCCCATTCCATGATGAGAAAACGGGCTCTTTCACTGTGTCGCCTAGCAAAGGTATCTTCAAGTGCTTTGGTTGTGGAAAAGCAGGACATGCAGTAGGTTTTGTGATGGAGATTGAGCAATGCTCGTATGTAGAAGCATTGCGCCATCTTGCAAAAAAATACCATATTGAGATTGAAGAACGCGAACTCACTGCCGAAGAAAAGCAGAAGCAAGATGACCGCGAATCCATGTTCGTCGTCAACGAGTTTGCCAACAAATGGTTTCAAGAGCAGCTCTGGGATACACCAGAGGGCAAAGCAGTAGCGATGAGTTACTTACGCCAACGAGGATTGCGTGAGGATATCATCCGCAAATTCCAAATCGGATATTCCCCAGAGAAAGCAATGTTGTGGGATGTGGCCAAGAAAAAAGGATTCCAAGAGAAATACCTACTCAACGACTCACAAAATCCACCATATATTGGTACAGGTGTCTGCGGGAAAAGCGAAAATGGCAAACTCTACGATCGTTTCCGTGGACGTGTAATGTTTCCTTTCCTATCCGTTAGCGGAAAAGTAGTTGGATTCTCGGGACGCCTAATGGTCAAGAATGACAAAGTAGGAAAATATGTCAATTCGCCTACATCATTGATCTACGAAAAACATAACGAACTTTTCGGACTATGCCAAGCTAAGCAAGCTATTTCTAAAAATGGTAGCTGCTATCTAGTAGAAGGTCAAATGGATGTTATACAGTTGGTACAATCGGGAATTGAGAATGTAGTCGCTTCTGGTGGAACTGCTCTCACTATTCACCAAATACGTCTTCTTCACCGTTTCACAGAAAATATTACCTTGCTCTATGATGGTGACAAAGCTGGTATCAAAGCAGCACTGCGTGGTATTGATATGATGCTTGAGGAGGGTTTGAATGTGCGTATTATTCTCTTGCCAGAAGGTGAAGATCCCGATAGTTTTGCGAAAAGCCGAAATGCAGATGAACTGCAAGCATTCTTGGATAATAACCACCAAGATTTCATTCGCTTTAAGACCCAATTGCTGAGCGAAGAAGCACAAAACGATCCTACCAAGCGATCAGATATGATTCTGCAAATCGTTCGATCGATTGCTATTATTCCAGATATCATCAAGCGACAAGTATATATCAAAGATACTGCTACTCTGCTCGCTATCCCCGAAGATGTACTTACACGAAAAGTCATTGAGATACGCAAAAAAGAAGCAGAAGAACGTAAAAAACGAAAAGAGGTAGAGCAACGAAAAACAGGCGAAGCAGAAGTGATAAACGACACATCACTTGATAGCCAATCGATTGAAACTACCATCGAACAACCACAACAGCGCATATCTCTTACACATAAGGAGCGTAATATTTTGAATCTCATACAAGTATTAGTACGATACGGAGAAAAAGTATTATATCAAACTGAGGAACAAACAATCACAACAGGAGAATATATCATCACCGAGATGAATAATGATCATGTTGAGGTCACTAATCCGTTACATCAGCAGATTATTAAGGAATATGTAGCAAATTACAAATCCCCTAATTTCGTAGCTTCAGTATTTTTCCAACACCATCCAGATACAGCTATTAGTCAGTTGGCTGTGGATATGATTGCGGATAAATACCAACTCAGCCGAATTTACAGCAAGCATAGTGTCTCCGAGAATATTACAAAAGAGGTCATACAAGATGAAACGCAGATTCTGCCCGAATTAGTACAACGTCTCTTATTGGAATTAAAATACACCGTTGTAAACGAGCGTATTGATTCGATGCAGAAATCACTTAAAATAGCACAAGATCAAGGCGATTGGGATATGATTAATAGAATTATCCAACAACAACCTGATCTCATGGCTATACGTCAGCAGATTTGTCGCGCACTTGGCAATCGTGTTATCGTTAGATAACCTATTTCATTAAACACTAAACGCTAAACACTAAACTAACATGCTCTTCGATTCAATTGTATATGGTCCAATCCATTCACGTCGTTTGGGTGTTTCGTTGGGAATGAATCTCATGCCAACTACTGCCAAACTATGTACATTTGATTGTGTATATTGTGAATGTGGATGGAATCAGCCGGTTTCGCATCCCGTTCTTCCTACCCGCAAACAAGTGAGCGAGGCACTAACTTCTCAACTCTCAACGCTCAACACTCCACTCGACGTCATCACCTTTAGCGGAAATGGCGAACCAACCTTACATCCCGAATTCTTGGGCATTATTGAGGATACTTGTGCGTTGCGCGACCAATACTGCCCCAATGCTAAGATATCGGTACTTAGCAACTCCACACAACTCGGACGACCTGAGGTGATAGAGGCATTGCGCCTTTGCGACAACCGCATACTCAAACTCGATTCTGCTATCGACGCTACTATGCAATTGATTGACCAACCTGTCAATCCAAACCTAACAGTAGAACAAATTGCACAATGGTTATCGCTTTTCGAAGGCGATTTTACATTGCAAACTTGTTTCTTGCGTGGCGAATATCACGGACAAATCATTGATAATACTACTCCCGCAGAGTTGTCTGCATGGTATGCCATGATCAAACGCTTGCACCCTAAGCAAGTCATGATTTATGTCATTGATCGCGCTACTCCCCTACAAACACTCTCCAAGGTACCTGCATCTGAGATGGAAGCCATTGCAGAGCCACTTCGCCAACAAGGTATTGATGTCATTGTTTGCGCATGAAAATATTAATTGCACCACTCAATTGGGGTCTTGGGCATGCTACCCGTTGTATCCCACTTATTCGCCAGTATATTGCAACTGGAGATGAAGTAGTTTTGGGTGGAGATGGCGAAAGTATCATGCTTTTGCATCGCACATTCCCTAACTTACGCATCATTGATCTTCCATCACTCGAATTGCGCTACACCTACAATGCACAGCAATACGGATTCTACTTGCGCGCTATACCTGCACTCATCCGTTTTACTATTGCAGACCACTACTATTTGCGCCAGCGATTAGCTATCGAACATTTCGACTTGATCATTTCTGATAATCGTTTCGGTCTTTTCTCGCGCCAAACACAGTGTGTGTATATGACACACCAACTCTATGTGCAGCTACCCAAACGCCTAAAGATTTTTCAACCTCTCGCACGTGCGCTACATGCATGCATATATAAAAGGTATAACGAAGTATGGGTACCTGATTATGAAGATTCAAACCATAATCTTGCAGGAGTCTTGGCACACGGACATCATTTTGATCATAAAGCCAAATATATCGGTCCGCTCTCTCGTTTTTCTCATCCATTACCAATTACCCGATACCCGATATCCGATACCCGATACTCAAACCTTGCTATTCTCTCAGGACTAGAGCCTCAACGTACCTTATTCGAACAGGAATTAATTGATCGTTTTCGCGAATGTAACGAATCCACCTTAATTATTCGTGGTAAAATAGGTGGTCCAATGACCACTACACATATTGGAGCGGTCACGTTAATACCATCTATGCACGAGCAAGAATTATTACCATTGATGCAAGGGGCAACAAAAATAATCGTGCGTAGTGGCTATAGTACGATTATGGATTTGGCTGTATTAGGACTACTCTCTAAAGCCGAGTTCCATCCCACCCCTGGTCAAAGCGAACAAGAATACCTTGCAATTTTACATAAAAAGGATTAATTTTGCCTTTTATTCCCTTAAATCTTGCACATATGCAAAAAAAGCAGTACCTTTGCACTCGCTTTTCGGCAGAACCTTAAATGATGAAGCCGCATAGCAATAAAATAACAAGGATCTCGTAGGTCCGAGTTAAGAGGAGGAATCGCGGTCGCCTAATACCACAGAGCGGCAGTCCTTGCGACAAGCGGATTCCAACGAGGCGGGATGTGGCGCAGCCCGGTAGCGCAACGGTCTGGGGGACCGGAGGTCGCAAGTTCAAATCTTGTCATCCCGACAAACAACTAACAGGAAAGAGAATGAGGGGATTATGTTGCCTTCATTCTTTTTTTATAGATTTTTTATAGTGAAAAGCAGTATGGCATTTCGAGGGAAATATGAACAATCGCACGTGGTTGTGAAAGTAATCCAATGGCTTGGATGTATATTCTTATTTAGCATACCCGCCATGGGTAGTATCGTACTTTTTCCGCAGCCACTATCGGTAGGTGCACTAAAGTGGGTGCAACTGATTCAAACCGCAGCAATTTTTCTTCTTCCACCGCTATGTATGGCGTACTTATGGAGTAAGCAACCACTCGAGTGGTTAAAGATGAAAGGCGAAAAGTTAAAGGTGAAAGGCGATATTTTATGGGCTGTGGTGCTCATGCTAGTAGCGTTACCTGCAATCAACATGCTCGGCTATCTCAATCAGCAGATGACCCTGCCAATATTCCTCGAACCATTAGAACAATGGATGAAGACTGCAGAAGAAAACGCAGCCCTTTTGACAGAGCAATTTCTTTCTGTCACCACTATCAGTGGTCTGATCATCAATATCTTGCTGATGGCATTGCTGCCAGCAGTGTCCGAAGAACTGACTTTCCGTGGTGTGCTGCAACGTCTCTTTCAAGCGAAAGGCGAGAGGCGAGAAACGAGAGATGAGAGGGTGCCTCACACGGCTATCTGGTGCAGCGCGATACTCTTTTCGGCAATACACATGCAGTTCTACGGCTTTCTACCTCGTATGTTGATGGGAGCGTTGTTTGGGTATATGTTGGTTTGGACGGGCAGTCTGTTGGTACCTATACTGATGCACTTCACCAACAATTCCATGGCGGTAATCCTCTATTTTGTGGCCTTGCGCGCGGATTGGGATATGGACAAGGTAGATGCTATAGGCACAAACGACACCCTTTGGTTGGGTGTCGTCAGTCTTATACTTACGATTATAGGGATTTACATTTTCCGTCGCTCTACCACAATGAGCAACGCCTCTTCGCGGATGTCTAACGGCAACTGAATATTGCGTAATTGAATACTGCGTACCCAGCCAGGTACATCCTTGCTTTGCAGTGTGTCAAACACTTCGCGTATCATCTGATATTGTTCTGCCGTGTAGTCTTCAGCTGGAATACCGATTAGTGCATCCAAATCTTCATCGTCGTAATACTCTACCTTGGCATTGGTTTGCAATAGTGTCTCACGTTCGCAAACCAAGTGCTCACCGCAGCAGCCGTCGTCTGGATCGGACGCTGTTTCACGGCTATCGGCCGCTTCGCTTTGCTCACTATTGGCCTTTTGTTCCTTACGCGCGCGTATCTCAAAGATAACAAGTATCGCTATGCCGAGGCACACGAACAGTATCAAAGGCAAAATACTACTCCACATCTTCTTCTACCACCAAGTTGTTAATGATAAAATTCTGACGCTCGGTGGTGTTCTTGCCCATATAGAAGTTCAGCAAATCCTTCACCGCATCCTCTTTGCGCAATGTCACTTGATCCAAACGAATACCTGTACCGATAAAGCCCTTAAACTCATCTGGACTAATCTCACCCAAACCTTTGAATCGGGTAATTTCTGGGTTTGGTTTGAGGTCATCAATTGCCTTCAAGCGTTCCTCCTCGGAGTAGCAATAGCGCGTTTCTTTCTTGTTCTTCACACGGAAAAGTGGCGTTTGGAGGATATAGACGTGTCCTTTCTTCACGAGATCAGGGAAAAACTGTAGGAAGAACGTCAGCATCAGCAATCTAATGTGCATACCATCCACATCGGCATCAGTGGCGATGATGACTTTGTTATAACGAAGTTCGTCCAAACCATCTTCGATGTTCAAAGCCGATTGCAAGCAGTTAAACTCCTCGTTCTCATACACCACCGATTTGCTCAAGCCGAAGCTATTCAACGGTTTACCGCGAAGTGAGAACACGGCTTGTGTACGCACGTCGCGGCTCTTGGTGATGGAGCCCGAAGCAGATAAACCCTCTGTGATGAAGATACTACTCTCTTGGCGCAAATCATCATCCGCATCTTTCGCGGATTTGGTTGGCTTAGCATCATTGTAGTGTACTTGGCAGTCACGCAACTTAGGGTTGTTCAAGAGGTTTTTCTTCGCACGCTCACGCGCTGCTTTGGTCACACCTGCAATGGCTTTGCGCTCTTTCTCCGACTCTTGAATCTTCTGCAACATCACCTCCACCAACTCAGGATTCTTGTGCAGGTGGTTGTCCAACTGTTGCTTAATAAAGTCGCCAACGAACTTGTTCACCGACAATCCACCTTCGGGTGACATGTCTTTCGAGCCCAATTTCACTTTGGTTTGGCTCTCAAACACAGGCTCCGACACGTTGATAGCAATCGCGCCAACCACACCATTACGGATGTCGCTATATTCTTGGTTTTTGCTAAAGAACTCTTTGATCGTGCGGGCTATTGCCTCGCGGAATGCCACCTGATGTGTTCCACCTTGGATGGTGTGCTGACCATTGACAAACGAGTGATACTCCTCACCCGATTGGTTGGTATGCGTGAGCGCAATCTCGATGTCCTCACCCTTGAGGTGAATAATTGGATAGAGTGGCTCCACCGTCATATTATCGGTCAGCAAGTCAAACAATCCGTTCTTCGACACATATTTCTTGCCGTTGTACACGAGTGTGAGACCCGTATTGAGGTACGCATAGTTGCGCATCATGGTCTCGATAAACTCGTCACGGAAGCGATAGTTCTCAAACAATCCCTTGCTATTATCTGGCACAAACTCGATGCATGTACCGCGTTTCTCGTTGCCGTTATAGTCTTGAATATCGGTATCGGACACCAGGTGTCCTTGCTTAAACTCCGCACGACGCGTTTTACCGTCGCGGAAGCTCTGCACCACAAATTTCCAACTCAGCGCATTCACGGCTTTTGTACCCACACCATTCAGACCCACAGATTTCTTAAAGGCCTTTGTGTCGTACTTTCCGCCTGTATTCAGCAGCGATACGGCCTCCACCATCTTACCCAATGGGATGCCTCGACCGTAGTCGCGCACGCGCACCACTTCGCCCATGTAACCCGTTTCATCGGTATATGGACGCACACTGACCTCTATCACCTTACCTTCGTTCATACGGAACTCATCGATTGAGTTATCGATTGTCTCTTTGATCAGCACGTAGATGCCATCATCGTCGTGCTTGCCATCACCGAGTTTACCGATATACATACCCGGACGACGGCGGATATGTTCGCGGTCGTCGAGGTGAACGATGTTATCGTCGTTGTAGGTGCTTACTGGTTGGATTTCTTCAGCCATAAGTTAGATTGCTTCGCTGTTGGAAGTTAGACAAGCAGATTATTTCTTCTTTGCGTCGATTTCGGTATCTACCAAGATACGTCCGCAGAACTCGCAAACGATGATTTTCTTGCGGAGGCGGATATCCAATTGGCGTTGTGCAGGGATCTTGCTGTGGCAACCACCGCAGCTGTCGCGTTCTACTTTCACTACTGCCAAACCATTGTGTGCATTCTTGCGGATACGGTGGAAAGCGGTGATGAGGCGGCTATCGATATGCTTCTCCAAGTCAGATGCACGAAGCATCAGTTTCTCGGTTTGCTCTTTGGTTTCTGCCAAGATAGAATCCAACTCATTGCGTTTTTGGTTGAGATCTACAGTCTTGTCCTCGATATCAGAAACGGTCTTTGCCTTATCTGCTTGACGCTCCTCCAACTCTGCTTTGAATTTGCTAATCTTGCGTTGTGATGCCTCAATCTCCAACTCTTGATACTCGATCTCTTTGGTCAAGTTGTCATACTCGCGGTTGTTACGCACGTTGTTTTGTTGCTCTTTGTAGCGTGAGATAGCGGCATTAGCGTTCTCGATGCGTACACGGTGATCAGAGATACCTGTCTCGCACTCTTTGATACCATTCTCAATGTTGGTCAAACGAGTCTTCAAACCTTCGATTTCGTCGCCCATATCTTTCACCTCTTGAGGCAACTCACCTGCCAAAATACGCAGGCTATCAATCTTTGAGTTTACAGTTTGCAATTCATACAGAGCACGCAGTTTCTCTTCTACGGTCAACTCTTGTTCTACTTTTTCTTTTGCCATAATTGTATGTTGTTTGATGTTAATATTCTTTTTTGTTTAGGTTAGAGGCTGGGAGTACCTTATAGGACTCTTGTCCGCACTTGCCACATACGTTTGCACGTGTGGAGCGAGGAGTTCCTCGAATATCTCTCGAGTAAAGTGCTCGCTCACCCAGTGGTCCATATCCACCACGGTGATACGCTCGTAGGCACTCTGCAGCTCGTGGTATTTGAAGTCTGCCGAAACAAATACATCGGCCCCTTGGGCAATTGCCTGCTCAATGAACTCGGCTCCTGCACCGCCGCACAGTGCTACACTCTTCACTTGCTTGTTGCGGCCTTCCACCCAGCGCAATGTAGCACCTGACATGCCAAACACCTTGGCTACTTGCTCCACAAATGCCTCGTTATCCATGACTTCCGCCAAGTCACCTATCACGCCCAATCCCACTTCCGCATCGTTGGCCGAAGGGATTAACACGCGATAATCCGCAATGCCCAATTTCTCTGCCATCCTTCCACTCACCCCATGCAGATAACTATCCATTGAGGTATGGGCGGAGTATATCGCGATGCCATGACGGATGGCTTTCTCCACGCAGCGCTCTTGTGGCGTGCTGCCAGTCAACTGCTTCAGCCCGCGAAACAACAACGGATGATGCGACACAATCAAATCGCAACCCAGAGAAATAGCCTCATCGACCACAGACTCTGTCACGTCTACGGTCAACAATGCACTTTTTATCTCCGCATTGCGGTCACCCACCTGCAGTCCCGAGTTGTCCCAAGCCTCTTGGTAACTCAAGGGAGCTACAGATTCTATGATATTGATGATATCCTGAAGGATCAACCTTTCTTTGCGCCTACGCCAGTACGAGCAGATGAAGCCGCTGCTTTTTGGGTCTTCACTTGCGCTTGTGGAGCAGGTTTCTTTGTTTCAATCTTCTTCTCTTCCACAGCGATCTCCTCGCCTTCCTCATCTACGGTGAAATCGGTAATTCCTGCGTTGATAAGGATGTTGTACCATTGGATCAACTTACGGATGTCGCTTGGATATACTCGATCGCGGTCAAACTCTGGCAACACTTCGCCAAAGAACTCGCGCAACTCGTCATTGTCGGCTTTCTTTGGGTCGAGAGCCGCCACTTTCAAGCCCTCTTTCTCACCCAACTTGGTAAGTACTTCGCTGAGTACGATATCCTCGCCCATGGTGTACATAGAAATCTCACCCAATGATACGATTTTGTCGCGAGCATAAGTTGGCATACGTTTGCCGTCGAGCAGCGACTCAACGATGAGCATGTTGTTTCCGCGACTAACTAGTTTGTAAAGTCCAGGTTTACCTGTGATTGATAAAATATCTCTTAACATAGTTTCTTGATTTATATACTTATGTTGTAAAATCCAACCTTTAGGTTGCCTTTTTGCCCCTTCTTGGCAATTTCGCTGCAAAATTAGTACTTTTTTTTGATATACGCAAATAATCGACACTTTTTTTGCAAATGAATAGATTTTAATCTATTAAATCCAATCTCCAACACCTCAATCAAGCTCGCGTGAAAGAGAGGCGTGGGAGACTGGATTCAAATTAACAAAAAATATGACACATATTTACTTCACTCGCATACCCATCACGTTGTAGGTCTTACCCTCATGGATAATCAATAGTTGTCCGTCTCGAATCAGTTTTTGTGCATCAGCCGTCTCTAACACGGGCACATCCTCTACATTCGTTCCGCCATCTTTATTGTACACGCAACCCAGTGATTTATAGAAGGGCAGATCAGTGGTATATATACATTCATCCTCCAACCAAGCACAAAGCATAGTTGTTGCATTGTCGTTCTCTGCAAGTGTAGCACTGTTGTGCACGATGCCATCCAACGAACCTACACCTGCAATCCATACGGTTTTATGACGTTTTTCTGTTTGTTGATCATCATACAATATCGTATTCAACGTAATGATTGCACGACCATCGGACAAGGTGTCCTTGTGGGTAACAACATGCGTATAGGTTTGTTGGTTGTGGTAGTTTTCCACACCTGCGAATAGCTCAAGCGTGTCGCCTACTTGTGCGCCGAAGTCATAAAGTAGATATTCTATATCGTTGTAGTGGAAATAGACTTTATCCTCTTTGCTAAAGTGCAAAGCACCGACATAGGAAGTAGAATCGACATCTTCTTTTGTGGCAGAGCAAATGAGAGGCAAGTATTTCTTTTCGTTGATGAGCGTAGTATCGCTAAGTAATTCATATACAAATGTTTCAGCCGATTCGATAGAATTATTGTTGTTAGCGTTTGCACTTCTAAGCTTCATCATCTGTGTTTTCTCATAGAGTTGGTACCACTGCGTTGGTGTTGGACGTCCCCCAAGTTTACCTTCTTTGGCATTGTCTTCGAAACTGAAATCTCCATAACATTTAGTATCTAGTTTTTCCATTTCGGATTCGCTCATTGTGTATAGAAATTGTCCATTTAGGGAAGCGCATACGAGCGCGCAAGTGGTTTTGCGGGGAAACTTAAAACCATTAAGCATCATAAATCCCAGAGTATCGCCCACACCTTCTATCCATTTGGTCTCCATGATCTGTGCTGTCATATCGTTAGGGTGTACATAAAGCTGAATCTCTGAAAGATTTGTATTTGGGTCCATATTTACCTCATGCACAACGCAACGGAAAGTTTTGTTCTGCTCGCTATAGTTATTGATACCAGCAAACACCTCTATCTTATCTCCCTCTTGCACGTTGAAGTCATACAATAAGTATTCGGTATTGTCGTAAAAGATATAAACCTTCTTGTCATCGGTAAAGCGAACCGCTGCTACATACTCTTTTCTTGCTTTAGCCCCCTGCATAGTGGAGTAACGATTAACAATAGTATAGGTGTGTTGATTGATAATCGTGTCTTGTCCCAAGCGATAGAGCCAAGTCTTCTCTGCGGTATTTGCCTCTTCATCCTTAAAAAAAGTTGTCCAGCTGTCGCACCATTGCGATTTGTAGGCAAGTGAGTTGGCTTTGCTGAGTGGTTGGATATTAAAGTTGGACCAAGGCCATTTACTTTTATACATATCAACAGATTGATCTGGCACATAAACAGGCAGTTGCAGTGCGATTTCGTATACTTCGTCCAAGGCATCTACTGGCGTGTTTTTGAAAACGCAATTATCAAGAAATGGCGGTGTTTCTGCTAAGCACATAACGGTCTTTAGTGCGGCGCATTTAAAAAAGGCATAACCTTCGATAGTGCGAACACCTTCGCCTATAACGAGTGTGGACAATCGTTCACATCCGTTGAAAGCAGAGCGTTTGATGGTAGTAACGCTATTAGGTATGTTAATCTGCGTTAGATAATGACATTGATAGAATGCTTCTGTACCAATGACTTCTACATCATTTGGAATAGTCGTATTTTTGCATGCAGCTACTAACATATTAGGCTCTTCATAAGGATTTTGTGGGCTTGTGACGAGTGCATGGCACAAGCTGCGACTATCATAATATTTATTTTCAGGATCTACACTAATATTCGCTAAATTTGAACAACCCACGAAAGGATTGTTATTAATCATCATAATTTCTTTGGGAATATAGACAGAAGTTAAGTCACGGCATTCACGGAATACAGGACCACCCACTCCTAAAGTACTAACTTGATAAGTTGTATCATTGTGTGTGACATATGCGGGTATATCTATATGTCCACTATGTCCATGAGCTTCAATGAGTACGACACATGGAATGGAGTTAGAGCTACTTGGAATAATATCGTACGCATAATTATCTACCACAAAATCATGAACCCAATTCCAGTCTGGGTCTGTTTCTTCATGATTGTTGGCAAAAGCACAAGTGCTTACAGTAAAAGCAATCAACAAAGTTAATAGCTCTTGAGGAAAATGAATAAGTTTCATAACGTTGAATTTTTTAGTTGTTTGACAAATCAAATTTTTGTGCAAAGGTACTGCAAAAGTTTGATTTTGTCAAGCGTTAACAGCGAATGCGTACGGTGTGATATTTAAGTATATTGTAAATCAATTGATTAACATGCAAAATGCGTACGCTCGGAAATATGCTATTTTCTAGAGATTTATTAACAAACACCTCAAATATTGGCAAGATAGTTGCGCAAATCTGCCGAAGTGCATGACAACTTGGCTGCGATACGGGTCTTGTAGGTGCGGATGCTTTTCTCTGCATAATTGATGTGTTTAGCAATCTCAATCAACGAGAACTGTGGATACACCATATAGAATATACAGAACGTACGCTCGCGTGCAGACAATGGCAAACGCTCCAATGCCACGACCCAATCATGCAAATAGGGATCAACGTCCTTCACCAAAGTCATATAGTCATTCCAACGTCTAAGTGGCGTAGGATATTTGGTGCGCACATCGGATAGACAAGCGTTGAAATCATACATACGTATCTGTTCATCATGGTTCGCTTGTAGGCGACTAAGCGAACGCTTACGATAGATAATAATGCTACCTATCAGCAACAAGGACACGGCCACCACACACGAGAGCAACACCCACACCCAACGCAACGGATGAGGATTCGCCAGATGCTCCTCTAATTTCGGAAGGGCTTCCGAGAACCTTGCCAGACCATCGCGCAATGCTTTCTCGGCATCCGAACGAGTATGCGAATAGTGGCTATGACGCTTTATATCGTTCTGAGCATTAGCATCTTGCTGCAAGCAGTAATACGCATTGACCAAGTAGGTAGGGTTTTCCGTATGCGCTACAATCGACTGAGCATAAGGCAACGCCTGCGACAGATCATCCATGTCCAAATACACTTGCATGATCTTCATATAGCTGTATAGCCGATATTCCTCATATTGCCAATATGGCAGTCCCTTCTTGAAATACACAAGTGCCGAATCGTATTGCTGCTGCTCGTAGAAATACAGACCTCTCGTCTCGTAAAGCCGTGCCAAATACATCTCATCAGAGGTATATGTTTGTGCCAATTGCAACAAACTATCTGCTTTCGCAAAACGATGCAGATAGAGGTTGTACTCGCTAATATCCAACAAGCTATGCGCATAATACCAATCATTGCCACTAACTTTAAACGCCTCATTGGCGCGCTCAAAGAATATCAGAGCCAGACTATCGCTCTCGTTCTGCTTGCAGATATGCGCCATACACGAGTTGATGCGACCACGATAGATAGGGTTATCAATATGTAGGCGGTCAGCTTTGATATAGTGATTGGCGGCGTGAGTAATACGATCTGCCAAACTGAGATTGCGTCCCATGTAATAGTGTGCCCTACCCAACTCATTGCGCATCAGTAGTTTACCGAGAGGGTTATCCAGTGTCTTAATCGTGCGTTGCAAGGCAACAGTATCATCATAGAGCACATACTCATTTTGATCCAAACTATCAGCAGTAGCAATCACCGTAGCTGCCTCTTGCCAACGACTGACATAGCTACACGACGAACAACTGCCTATCAAACACAGCAGACAGAGACAACGCCACACACACCCAATATGTCCTAATAAAAGACGCATGACTAGTTATTTCTCAATTCGTTTGCAAAGGTAGTACTTTTTTTGTATATCTCCAAATTTAATCTACTTTTTCGTAAATTAACAGACCCCATCCACTTCTCCTCTCACCCCTAACCTTTAACCTCTAACTTCTAATCTCTCACCTATAGGCGCTTGCGCCATCCTATAGCCCCAACGGGGCGTCCTATAGCAAGGTGTCCTATAGCAAAGCGTCCTTGGACGAAGCCGTCCTTTACCTGTCAATTACCTGTCGATAGTTAGTGATAAGTTAGTGATTAGTTAGTGATTAGTTAGTGATTAGTTAGTGATTGCCGATACTATACTGAGCCTTTACCGAAACTTCACCTTACTTTCTTCCTCTTTATGCACAAAAAAAGACCACCTCTCGGCAGTCTTTTCCCCTAGCAAAATAATACAGTTTTATAATTTCACTAATTGCGCATCCACCTTACAATCTGCGAATATATGCAAGCTATTTTGCCTGCTGCATCAGTTTTTGTATTTTGCACCATCTCGATATACATGCCATTTCTGTGTTTTTTCAGCATGTCACCACCAGCATTTTATGAAAAGTAGAAGTGACAATCACAAAAAAATCGGGCAAAAAATTCGCGTGCGCTTGCGTATGCAAGAAAAAAGTTGTACCTTTGCACGATTTATGCGCTTAAAAAGTAATGTAAATATCAAAAACCGCCGTGCCACCTTCGATTATGAGGTGCTCGAGCGCTATACCGCAGGCATCCAACTCTTCGGAACGGAAATCAAATCCATCCGCGAGAGCAAAGCATCGTTGGTGGACACCTACTGCCAGTTTGTCGGCAACGAACTTTGGGTGAAACAAATGCACATCGCTGAATATCGTTTTGGTAGTTACACCAACCACGAAGCCAAACGCGACCGCAAACTCCTGATGACACGCAAAGAGCTCCGCAAACTCGAGAAACAAGTCAAAGATACAGGTAAAACCATCATCCCACTCCGACTCTTCATCAACGAAAAAGGCTTCGCCAAGATGGAGATCGCCCTCTGTCAAGGTAAACATACCTATGACAAACGACAAGCACTCCGCGCAGCAGACGACAAACGCGAACTGCAACGAGCAATGAAAGATTTCAAATAGGCAAATGCCATATAATCAATGTAATAACTAAAAACAACATACAACTATGTCAAAAGCTTTACTTATGATTCTCGACGGCTGGGGAATCGGAAACAAATCACAAGCCGACGCTATCTCTTGCACTCCAACCCCACATTGGGACGCTTTGTTGGAGAAGTATCCTCACAGCCAACTCCAAGCCAGTGGCGAAAACGTGGGTTTGCCTGATGGACAAATGGGTAACTCCGAAGTAGGTCACCTCAACATCGGCGCAGGTCGCGTGGTGTACCAAGACCTCGTGAAGATCAACCGCGCTTGCAAAGACGGTAGCATCCTCGAAAATCCAGAAATCAAATCTGCCTTCGGTTATGCCAAAGAGACAGGCAAGAAGCTCCACCTCATGGGCCTCACCTCCAACGGTGGTGTACACTCTTCTTTCGACCACCTCTTCTACCTCTGCGATATTGCAAAAACCTACGGATTAGACGGTCGCACTTTCATCCACTGCTTTATGGACGGCCGTGACACCGACCCTAAGTCTGGTCTTGGTTTCATCGACCAATTGCAACAACACCTCGCTACCAGCTGCGGTGAGATCGCATCTATCCAAGGTCGTTTCTACGCTATGGACCGCGACAAACGTTGGGAGCGCGTGAAAGTAGCATACGACTGTATCGTAAAGGGCGAGGGCAAAGCATCTGAGGATATGCTCAAAGCAGTTGAGGAGAGCTACGCAGAAGGCGTAACCGACGAGTTCATCAAGCCAATCGTTCATGTACGCGATGGCAAGCCAGTGGCTACCATCGAGGAAGGAGATGTAGTGATCTTCTTCAACTACCGCAACGACCGCGCAAAAGAGCTCACCATCGTGCTCACTCAACAAGATATGCCAGAGAATGGTATGACCACCATTCCTAATCTCCAATACTACTGCATGACCCCATACGACTCTTCTTTCCAAGGTTTGCACATCCTCTTCCCAAAAGAGAACGTACAAAACACCATGGGTGAGATCGTGTCTGCCGCAGGTTTGAAGCAACTCCGTATCGCTGAGACCGAGAAGTTCGCACACGTGACCTTCTTCTTCAACGGCGGTCGCGAGGCTGAGTACGCAGGCGAGGAGCGTATCCTTATCCCTTCACCAAAGGTGGCTACCTACGACCTCCAACCAGAGATGTCAGCTCCTGAAGTGACTGAGGCACTCTGCGAGGCACTCAACACACAAAAGTACGACTATATCACCCTCAACTTCGCCAACGGCGATATGGTGGGTCACACTGGCGTATATGCAGCTATAGAGAAAGCCGTTATGACTATTGACAACTGCGTAGATAAAGTGGTGAACACTGCTCTCAACAACGACTACGAGATCATCATCATCGCTGACCACGGCAACTGCGACAACGCAATCAACGCTGACGGTTCGCCTAACACAGCGCACTCACTCAACCCAGTACCATTCGTGTACGTGAGCAAAGAGCACACCGATGCGCAACTCGAAGATGGTATTCTCGCTGACGTAGCACCATCGCTCTGCCACATCCTCGGCATCGAGCAACCAAAAGAAATGACAGGACATAATTTGATTAAGAATTAAGAATTAGGCGAAAGGCAAGAGGCGAGAGGCAAGGAATAGCGGCAAAACCGCATATTACCCGCCTCTAACCTCTAACCTTTAACCTCTAACCTAAGATAAAATGGCATTACAATGTGGAATTGTAGGTTTGCCTAATGTCGGCAAATCAACCCTATTCAACTGCTTGAGCAACGCCAAGGCACAATCGGCGAACTTCCCTTTCTGTACGATTGAGCCCAATGTGGGCGTGATCACCGTACCTGACGAGCGTCTTATCAAGCTCGGCGAACTCTGCAAACCAGAGCGCGGCGTGATCCCAACCACCGTTGAAATCGTGGATATTGCGGGATTGGTGAAAGGCGCAAGCAAGGGCGAAGGACTTGGAAACAAGTTCCTCGCGAACATCCGCGAGACAGACGCCATCATCCATGTGCTCCGTTGCTTCGATGACGACAATGTGGTACACGTGGACGGCTCGGTGGATCCTATCCGTGATAAAGATATCATCGATGCAGAGCTCCAACTCAAAGACCTTGAGACCGTAGAGGCACGCATCCAAAAGATCGAGAAACAAGTGCGCGTAGGTGGCGACAAACAAGCCAAAGTGGCACTCGATGTGCTCCTCAAGTACCGCGAGGCATTGTCACAAGGTCGCTCAGCGCGTACCGTTGAACTCATCAACAAGGACGAGGAGCAAGTGGCGAAAGAGACCATGCTCCTCACCAGCAAGCCTGTGCTCTATGTCTGCAACGTGGACGAGAACTCCGCTGTCAATGGCAACAAGTACGTGGAGCAAGTGCGCGAGGCAGTTAAGGACGAGAACGCTCAAGTGCTCATCGTAGCTGCGAAGATTGAGAGCGAGATTGCTGAACTCGAGACATACGAAGAACGCCAAATGTTCCTCGATGAAATCGGGCTTTCTGAGTCAGGCGTTAGCCGTCTTATCAAAGCGGCATACGCATTGCTTGAGCTTCGTACCTTCCTCACCGCAGGTAGCGACGAGGTGCGTGCTTGGACCTTCAAGGCGGGTAGCAAGGCCCCTCAATGTGCAGGTGTCATCCACTCCGACTTCGAGCGTGGCTTCATCCGTGCAGAGGTGATTAAATACGAGGATTATATCGCACTTGGTGGCGAGTCTGCTTGCCGTCAAGCAGGAAAACTCGGCATCGAGGGCAAAGAATACGTGGTGCAAGATGGCGACATTATGCACTTCCTATTTAACGTATAATATATGTTCGACTTTCTAAATGCGTGGTTAAGCAACGGCGGCTTTTGGGTAGCTATTCCGCTGATTATCGTGGGCTGCGTAGCACTCATCAAGGGTGCTGATTGGCTTGTGGTGGGTGCTTCGGGCTTAGCAAAAAAATACGGTGTAAGCGATATTGTCATCGGCCTCACCGTTGTAGCCTTCGGTACTAGCATGCCTGAGTTTGTGGTGAATATGGTGGCTGTCGGACAAGGTAGTACCGAGATTGCTATCACCAATGTGCTTGGCAGCAATATCATCAACACCTTCGTCATCTTGGGCTGTACGGCACTGATTTTCCCGATTTCATCGCAAAAATCTACCCGCCGATTCGATATACCATTCTCCGTGTTGGCAGCTCTATTGGTATTACTTTTCGTAGTATACAACGGTCCTTCGTGGTTGCATATCGAAAACATCTTCAATATCAATGTGAGCGACCCTAGTTTGCGCAATCTAGGTTCTTTCGACTGGGGTGCAGGTAATGTGAGTTTCATATCAGGCGTGGGGGGAACCATATTGTTGATTTTCTTCATCATCTTCCTATGGCATAGTTTCAAACATGCCAAGGATAGTGGAAGCGACGAAGATTACAAACCAATGTCTGCACGCCGTGCCTTTGCGCTGATTATTGGCGGCTTGGTAGGATTAGTGGTTGGTGGCGAAGTGATCGTGAAGAGTGCCACCAGCATCGCTCAATCGCTTGGCGTAAGTGATGCTATCATCGGATTGACCGTTGTGGCATTGGGTACATCGCTTCCCGAATTAGCAACCTCCTGCATGGCGGCGTTTAAGAAGAACTGCGACATCGCACTCGGCAATGTCATTGGTAGTAATATCTTCAACATCTTCTTCATCCTCGGCACCAGCGCATGCGTGATGCCATTGCCTGGCTACAAGGGTTTGGAATTGGATGCCGCGATGGCCGCATTAGCAAGTTTGCTGGTGATGCTATTCGTATATACTAATAAAAAACGCGAGATCAAACGTTGGCACGGAGCAGTGTTGCTACTTACCTATGGCGCATATCTCGCTTACCGCATCATGAGTCTATAAGCAAATAAAATTTGCATATATCAAAAAAAAATCGTACCTTTGCAGGCGGAAAAAATAATACGAACATATTATGGAACAAAACAAGATTCAACTCCCTGAAAATGCCAATCGTCCTCTCAGACCAGGAGAGAAGTACGAGCCTATTCTCAAACCACAAAACTCCTACCCAGAGATCACCCCATATAGCGTGATTATGGGTGTCGTGATGGCGGTTATCTTCTCCGCAGCGGCAGCTTATCTGGGCTTGAAAGTCGGTCAAGTGTTCGAGGCAGCTATCCCTATCGCCATCATTGCGGTGGGTCTCTCATCTGCCATGAAGCGTAAGAATGCCCTTGGCGAGAATGTGATTATCCAATCTATTGGCGCAAGTAGTGGTGTGATTGTTGCAGGTGCAATCTTCACATTGCCAGCACTTTACATCCTCCAAGCCAAATACCCTGACATCACCGTCACCTTTATGCAAGTATTCCTTTCTTCCTTGCTCGGTGGCTGCTTGGGTATCTTGTTCCTCATTCCTTTCCGCAAATACTTCGTACAAGAGAAGCACGGCGAATATCCATTCCCTGAGGCTACCGCCACCACCCAAGTCCTCGTTTCGGGCGAGCAGGGTGGCAACCAAGCCAAACCCCTCATCTGGGCAGCAGGTATCGGTGGTTTGTACGACTTCGCCGTTTCTACTTTCGGCCTTTGGACAGAGAGCCTCAGCACCCGTATGATGGGTTGGGGCGAAGCATTAGCAACGAAGTTCAAACTTGTCTTTTCTATCAACACCAGTGCTGCGGTGTTGGGTCTCGGTTATATCATCGGTCTCAAGTACGCTGCGGTGATCTGCGCGGGCTCGTTCTTCGTATGGTGGGTATTGCTCCCATTGCTCGGCAGCATTCCTGGCATGGCGGAAATCGACCCACAAACCATGTTCGTGGACTATGGCCGTAACATCGGTATCGGTGCTATCGCTATGGCGGGCTTGATTGGTATTGTCAAGAGCTGGGGCGTGATCAAGTCGGCTGTCGGCTTGGCAGGCAAAGAGCTCGGTGGCAAGGGCAAAGCAGTGGTAGAAGCATCGCTCCGCACCGAGAAAGACCTCAGCATGAAGTTCGTAGTCTTGGCTATCGCAGTAGCATTGGTTATCACACTGGTATTCTTCTGGTTAGGTGTACTCGGCAACCTCTGGCAAGCCCTTGTGGCGTTCCTCGTGGTGGCTGTGATTGCTTTCCTCTTCACCACGGTTGCAGCCAACGCGATTGCTATCGTGGGTAGCAACCCTGTCAGCGGCATGACCCTCATGACCCTCATCATCGCTTCGGTAGTGTTCGTGGCTATCGGCATGAAGGGCTCAAGCGGTATGGTCGGCGCGATGGTAATTGGCGGCGTGGTTTGTACCGCATTGGCTATGGCGGGTGGTTTCATCACCGACCTCAAGATCGGTTATTGGATTGGTACTACTCCTCGCAAACAAGAAACATGGAAGTTCCTCGGCACATTGGTCAGCGCAGCTACTGTAGGTGGCGTGATGATTATTCTGAATAAGACCTACGGTTTCGTAGGCGAGAACGCCCTTGTGGCTCCTCAAGCCAACGCGATGGCAGCGGTTATTGAGCCTTTGATGAGTGGTCAAGGTGCACCATGGATGTTGTATTTGGCAGGTGCTATCCTCGCATTGATCTTGAACTTCATGGGCGTGCCTGTCTTGGCATTTGCGTTGGGTATGTTCATCCCATTGAGTTTGAATACCCCATTGCTCGTGGGTGGTGCTATCTCATGGCTCGTATCTCGCAAACGCGAGAAAGACGGCGAGAAAGCAGAGGAGTTAGCTCAAGCGCGCAACGAGAAGGGCACTTTGATTGCCTCTGGTTTCATCGCAGGTGGAGCATTGATGGGTGTAGTGAGTGCGCTGATTAAGTTTGTCGGCGTAGAGTGCTACTTGACCACTTGGGCAACAAGCAACGGCGCCGCCCTTGTTGGCGTTGCCGCATATGTCGCTCTTATCGCATATTTTATTGCAGCAAGTAAGAAAACAACAAAATAATATTAACCAAATAAAACAAATTACAACTATGGTAAGTTACAAAGAACTTGGCTTGGTGAACACCAAAGAGATGTTCGCTAAAGCAATCGAAGGTGGCTATGCTATTCCAGCCTTCAACTTCAACAACATGGAGCAACTCCAAGCTATCATCAAAGCAGCAGCTGAGACAAAGAGCCCAGTGATCCTCCAAGTATCTAAAGGTGCGCGCAACTACGCTAACCAAACTCTTCTCCAATACATGGCACAAGGTGCTGTAGAGTATGCAAAAGAGTTGGGTTGGGAGAAGCCACAAATCTGCTTGCACCTCGATCACGGAGATAGCTTCGAGACTTGCAAATCTTGCGTTGACTTCGGTTTCTCTAGCGTAATGATCGACGGCAGCCACCTCCCATACGAGGAGAACATTGCCCTCACCAAGAAAGTTGTTGAGTACGCACACGCTCACGATGTAACCGTTGAGGCAGAGCTCGGCGTGTTGGCAGGTGTTGAGGATGAGGTATCTGCTGCTGAGAGCCACTATACCAAACCAGAGGAGGTAGTAGATTTCGCTACTCGCACAGGTTGCGACTCACTCGCAATCTCTATCGGTACTAGCCACGGTGCATACAAGTTCACCCGCGAGCAATGTACAGTAGATCCACAAACTGGCAAGCTCGTTCCTCCTCCATTGGCATTCGATATCCTCGACGCTATCATGGAGCAACTCCCTGGCTTCCCAATCGTACTCCACGGTTCTTCTTCAGTGCCACAAGAGTATGTTGACATCATCAACCAATACGGTGGTAAGTTGCCAGACGCAGTAGGTATTCCAGAGGAGCAACTCCGCAAGGCATCTGAGAGCGCAGTTTGCAAGATCAACATCGACTCTGACAGCCGTTTGGCTTTCACCGCTGCTGTTCGCAAAGTGTTCGCTACCAACCCAGGTGAGTTCGACCCACGTAAATACTGCGGTCCTGCACGCGACTTGATGACCGAGCTCTACAAGCACAAAATCGTTAACGTATTGGGTTCAAACGGTAAAGCTGAGTAATCATGGCTCTTCCATTTATGACGGCCGCTGAGGCTGCTCAATTAGTACCTCACGGAGCAATATGCGGCATGGGTGGTTTCACCCCTGCCGGCGCTCCAAAGGACGTTCCTACTGCTATCGCAGCGATGGCTGAGGCACTCCACGCTGAGGGCAAACCTTATAAGATTGGTATGTACACCGGCGCATCCACTGGCGACAGCTGCGATGGCGCATTGGCTCGTGCTCACGCTATCGAGTTCCGTACTCCATACCAAGGCAACAAAGACCTCCGCACCGAACTCAACGCACAAGGTGCTCACTACTACGATATGCACCTTAGCGAACTCGCACAAGACCTCCGCTATGGCTTTATGCCAAAGCCAGACTTCGCCATCGTAGAGGCATGTCAGGTAGTGGAGAAAGGTGACCAAGTAGAGATCGTTCTCACCGCTGGTGTGGGTAATGTACCTACTTTCTGCCGCTTGGCAGACAAGGTGATCGTAGAGCTCAACGAGGCTATGCCTGCTTCTATGCGTGGCATGCACGATATCTACGAGCCAGCTGACCCACCTGTACGCCGTGAGATACCTGTATATAGCGTATCTGACCGTATCGGTAGCGACTGCGTAACTATCCCTGCAGAGAAGCTCGTGGCTGTAGTAAAGACCAACCGTCCTAACGAGGTAGGTGGTTTTACTCCACTCGATGAGACTACTGCTAAGATTGGTGCAAACGTAGCTGCTTTCCTCGAGAACGAGATGAAAGAGGGACGTATCCCTGCATCTTTCTTGCCAATCCAATCGGGTGTAGGTAATATCGCTAATGCTGTGTTGGGCGCACTTGGTGACAACAAGAACATCCCTGCTTTTGAGATGTACACCGAGGTGATCCAAGACTCTGTAGTAGGTTTGATGAAAGAAGGTCGCGTGAAGTTCGCTTCTGGTTGCTCATTGACTATTGGTGCTGACAAGCTCCAAGAGATTCTTGACAACCTTGATTTCTTCCGTGATAAATTGGTGCTCCGTCCACAAGAGATTTCTAACAACCCTGAGGTAGCTCGTCGTTTGGGTCTTATCACCATCAACACCGCTTTGGAGGCAGATATCTTTGGTAACATCAACTCTACCCACGTTTGTGGTACGAAGATGATGAACGGTATCGGTGGTTCAGGCGACTTTACTCGCAACGCATATATCAGCATCTATACTACTCCATCTACC
>JBGVMY010000017.1:0-162683 GCA_045124995.1 Paludibacteraceae bacterium
GGATATTTTCGACGGATTTTATCCAAACGTTCATCGTAATAATGCAGCATCGCATGCTTGTGAATTTCACCAGCTTGCTCCGTCACTTGTACAGACAAACTAACGATTTGTTCTTTTGAAGCATGTATTTGTGCTATTGCAAATCTACGATAAAGAACAATGCCTACAACTAATGCGACACACAAACTAGCAAAGGCACACATCACCATCCACACCCAACGCCATGGGTGAGGATTCTGCAAATATTCCTCTAGCAGAGGTAATGCCTCTGCATATTCTAGCATATATTCGCGCAACAATTTCTGTGCGTCCGTGCGCGCATGCGAGTATTGGCTAAGCAGTTCCACATTGTTTCTGCTTTTTGCATCCTGCATGAGGCAGTAATAAGCATTTACTAAATAATTAGGATTGTTGGAGTGTGCAATAATTAAATGAGCATAAGGCAACGCTTGCTCTAAGGTATTGAGATCAAGATAAATTTGCATTATTTTGACATAAAAATGCAATTTTTCTGCCTCATATTGCCAACAACTCAATCCTCGATTAAAACACACCAATGCCGAATCGTATTGCTGTTGTACATCAAAAAACAACCCACATATTTGATAGCAACGTGCTTGATAAGCACTATCTAATTGATACAATTGAGCTATATGTAGTAGGCTATCCACCGTAGAGAACTCTTGAAGATAGATGTGACATTGAGCTACATTCAATAAACTTTGCGCGTAATACCATTCATCGCCGCTTTCTTTGAAAGCTGTATTAGAACGTTTATAGAAAATGAGTGCTAAACTATCTGTATTATTTTGTGCGCAAATATAACCCATACATGCATTTACGCGCCCACGATAGATAGGGTCATTAATCTGCAAACGGTCTGCATTGATATAGCAATCAGCAGCGGCAGCAATCTCATTCGCGAAACTGAGGTTTCGCCCCGTGTAGTAATACGCCTTGCCGAGAGTATTTGGCATTAGTACCCTGCCAAATGGATTATCTAAGCTGCGGATGGCTTTGCCCAAGGCTGCGGTGTCGTCATAGATGATATGCTCGGTCTGATCCAAGCTATCTGCCAGAGTGATTACCTCCTTCGCCTCGTGCCAGCTACATGATGCCAAACCGCATACCAAGCCCAACATACAGACCACTCTGCATGCCTGACGGAATAGATATGCTACAGCTTTTCTCATTTTGCCTGCAAAGGTACAAAAAAAATGCATATGTGCAAGAGGAGGGCATTTTTGAGGGACTATATGTTAGTGGTTAAAGGTTAGGTTTTGTTTTAACTGAGTCTTCTCGGAAGGCGGGAAATTGTGGGCTTATTGTGCGTCTATTGTGCGTCTATTGTGCGTCTATTGTCCGTGAATAGTGCGTAAATAGTGCGTGAATAGTGCGTGTATTGTGCGTAATCTCCTATAGATTTCGAAGTGAAGTTTAAGGAGTTAACGAATGAAGGAGTTAAGGAATTAACGAGTTAACGAATTAACGAATTAGGGAATTAACGAAGGAAGGAGTTAACGAATGAAGGAATTAACGAATGAAGGAATTAAAAAAAGAGAGTGTGTCAGTATTTTGACACACCCTCTTGGGCTTTGTTTATAACTGAGGTATTATCCTACTTGGCTACCGTTTTTAACAGGGGCTGTAACCGTAGTGACAACCAACTTGCCATCAGCGTCCACAGCAGAGAGAATCATACCTTGCGACTCGATACCCATCATCTTGCGAGGTGGGAAATTAGCGATAAACAAGACTTGCTTACCCACCAAAACGGATGGATCAGGATAGCTTTGCGCAATACCCGAAAGGATAGTGCGGCCACCCATACCATCATCCAAACGGAACTGCAAGAGGCGGTCAGACTTCTTAACTGGTTGGCAATCAAGGACAGTAGCTACGCGGATGTCCATCTTGTCGAACTCGTCGATATTGGTATTCTCCTTGATCTCAGCAGGACGCCAGTTCTTGAGGGCTTCTTGCTTCTCTGCCTCCTCGTTGGCAGCTTTGATGTTAGCTAGGCGGTCGAGTTGGGCTTGGATAGTAGCATCCTCAATCTTCTCGAAGAGGAGGGATACTTCGCCCAGAGCTTGTCCTTCTTGGAGAAGATTGATGTTGCCTAGCTCCTCCCACTTGAGCTCGGTCATTGAGAGCATTTGGCGCAGTTTAGCCGAAGAGAATGGGAGGAATGGTTCGAACGCAACACTCAGGTTAGCAGCGATTTGCAATGCAAGATGGAGGATAGTAGCGGTACGCTCCATGTCGGTCTTAGCCACCTTCCAAGGCTCGGTGTCAGCGAGGTATTTATTACCAATACGTGCGAGGTTCATTGCCTCTTTTTGTGCATCGCGGAAGCGGAAGTCATTGAGGAGCTTCTCCACCTCTGTCTTCACGTTTTGGAACTCAGCGATGGTGGCTTGGTCGTACTCGTTGAAGGTGCCCGCAGCAGGCACTTTGCCGTCGAAGTACTTCTTGGTGAGCACGAGTGCACGGTTGACGAAGTTGCCGTAGATAGCCACGAGCTCGTTGTTGTTGCGGGCTTGGAAGTCCGCCCAAGTGAAGTCGTTGTCCTTGGTCTCAGGCGCATTCGCGGTCAGCACATAGCGCAAGACATCTTGCTTGTCAGGGAAGTCCACGAGGTACTCGTTGAGCCATACAGCCCAGTTGCGCGAGGTAGAGATCTTGTCGCCCTCGAGGTTGAGGAACTCGTTAGAAGGTACATTATCTGGAACAATATAGCTACCCTCAGCCTTGAGCATTGTAGGGAAGACGATGCAGTGGAAGACGATATTGTCCTTACCGATGAAGTGGATAAGGCGGGTAGATGGGTCTTTCCACCATGTCTCCCAGTTGCCGAACTGCTCTGGTTTGGCATCGCAGAGCTCCTTGGTATTGGAGATATAGCCGATAGGCGCATCAAACCATACGTAGAGCACTTTGCCCTCTGCACCCTCTACAGGCACAGGGATACCCCAGTCGAGGTCGCGGGTCACGGCACGAGGACGCAAACCGCCATCCAACCAAGACTTGCATTGGCCATAGACATTAGGGCGCCACTCTTTGTGCTCTTGGAGAATCCACTCCTCGAGCCACTGTTGGTATTGGTCGAGAGGGAGGTACCAGTGCTTGGTCTCCTTCTTGGTGAGCGGGTTGCCGTTGATAGCGTTGTAGGGGTTGATGAGTTCGTCTGGCGAAAGGGTGGCACCGCACTTCTCGCATTGGTCGCCATAAGCACCTGCAGCATGGCAGCGAGGGCACTCGCCGCGGATGTTGCGGTCAGTGAGGAACTCCTGAGTCTCAGGATCATAGAACTGCTCGGATATCTGCTCGACAAACTTGCCGTTGTCATAAAGGTGGCGGAAGAAATCCGAAGCCAGCTGATGGTGGGTCTTGCTCGTAGTACGAGAATAGACATCAAAAGTGATGCCAAATCCCTCGAAAGAGTCTTTGATGATGTTGTGGTAGCGATCTACTACTTCTTGGGTAGTGATACCCTCTTTGCGTGCACGAATGGTGACTGGTACACCATGTTCGTCGCTACCGCCGACAAAGAGGACATTCTCGCCTTTGAGACGCAGATAGCGCACATAGATGTCCGCTGGTACATACACACCCGCCAAGTGACCAATATGTACAGGACCATTGGCATAAGGAAGGGCTGTGGTTACAAGTGTTCGTTGAAATGTCATAATTTTATTTTGTTGTTTTAGTATTATCTCTCTTATTATTCAATCCAAATATGTGTGCCAAATATGTGTTTTCCAATTCGTTGGGAGTCACAGTCTGAATCACATTACCCTGAGCAACCGATATTTTACCTGTTTCTTCGGAAACTACAATAGCCAAGGCATCTGTCTTCTCAGTCAATCCTAGAGCAGCACGGTGACGAAGACCATACGACTTGGGTAAGTCTTGGCGCTTGGTTACAGGTAAGATACATGCAGCCGCATGAATACGTCCCTCAGCAATAATCATAGCACCATCATGCAATGGAGTATTCTTAAAAAAGATATTCTCAATCATTTGCACGGAGATATTGGCATCTACCATCTCGCCCGTATCTGCATATTCACTCAATCCTTGTTGGTTGGCAATCACAATCAATGCGCCCGTTTTGGATGCCGACATATGAGAACATGCCAAGACAATGCTATCAATCTGACGCTGAGCCTCCTTCACATTGCGCGAGCGAGATAATTGCTTTTGGATTTTCTCCACATTGACACGTGCACCTATGCCATAAAAGAATGAACGTATCTCAGTTTGAAAAATCACTACGAGGGCAATAGCTCCAACGCTCACAAAACGATCAAATAGCACCCCTGTCAACTCGAGACTAAACACATAACTAACTAATAGCCACGCAAATACGAATGCCAGAATACCCCAAAAAAGGTTACTCGCTCCCGATCGACGCAATAATCGATATACACCAAAGAGAATAGACGCAACCAACAGGATATCAATAATATCTTTTATTCCTATATACATCATATACTATTTGTTTTTGTATGTTAATTCATATATCTTGATAGCTTGTACCGCAGCATCCACGTCATGTACTCTCAAAATATCGGCACCATGCTGAAGAGCAATTGTGTGCGCAGCTATCGTAGCAGAAAGTACATCTTGAGGAGTGCGCTCCAACGGCTTATAGAGCATTGATTTGCGTGAGATACCCACTAGAATCGGAGCATGCAACACATCCAGTACGTCAAGATGGCGCAGCAATGTATAATTTTGCTCTATCGTCTTTCCAAAGCCAAAACCAGGATCTAAAACAATGTCCTTGATGCCACGACGGTGCAAAGTATTTAATCGATCCTGCAAAAAACCAAGCACCTGCGACATTGTTGGGTCATACTCATGGGCATTGGAGGCGATGTCGTGCGCATGGGTGAGGACATAAGGCACTTGGTAGTGACCTATCACATCCCACATGCGAGCATCCGCTTCACCGCCATATACATCGTTGATCATATCCGCACCATGCTGGAGAGCCAACTCAGCAATGTCTGCCCGGAACGTATCAACCGATATCGCAACATCTGGCCAATGACTGCGGATGATCTTTAGCCCTTGTGCGAGAAGATGCCATTCCTCTTGACATGTGACAGGTGTAGAATTTGGACGAGTGGAACATGCACCAAGATCCAAGATGTCAGCCCCCTGTTGCAACATCTTTTCCACCTGCAATAGCAACCCACTTTCGTCTGCAACATCACACGAAGTATAAAAACTATCTACCGATAAATTGACTATTGCCATCACACGAGGAGTGGCAAAATCAATTAATCGACTATGTAATTGCAGATACTTTTCCATTTCAACCGGCAAAGTTACAAAAAATATCGCGATTATCCCAATTTTTGGTCAAAAAGCCAAGAAAATATGCGTTTTTTTTTGTAAAAAGTACTTTTTGAGTAGTTTTTTACATAAATTTTAGGTCATTTGAGTTTTTTTTTGTAACTTTGCCGGCTGAAACATAAATGTATATTTATTTAGACAAAAATTCATATGAATCGTGTAACAAAAACATTACTTGTAAGTTTGGTCGTTGTCTTAGCGGGTTGCCAGACTAGTGAATTAAACACACAAACTTCTTATCTCACAGGTTGGAAGACCTTTGATAAGAGTACTACTAATTTCGAGGCCTATGCGGGATCAGTTAGCCAACTGCCTCCTGGAATGGTTGCTATCCCAGGTGGTTCGTTTACTATTGGGCAAACCGACGAATTTATTACAGCTCCTCACAATAGTGTACGTAGAACATTGACCGTAAGTCCATTCTATATGGATAAATACGAAGTAACCAATTTCGGATGGAGAGAGTATGTAGATTGGATGAGTTTTGTATTTGGAAATCACAATGCAGAAATCGTAGCAGCTGCCTTACCAGATACAACAGTATGGAGAAGTGATTTGGCATACAACGAGCCTTATGTAGACAACTATTTCCGTCATCCAGCGTATAGTTTTTATCCTGTTGTTGGTGTGTCTTGGGATCAAGCTATGGCGTATTGCCAATGGCGTACTGATCGCGTCAATGAGCGTATTTTAACTGCTGGTAATTATTTGGAAAAACTTCCATACAATTTAGTCAACCCTAATGCCTATCTGACGGAAGAGGAAATTGACAATTTCTTGAAAAACAACCCAGCACATCCAGAGTACGCGAAGTATGAAAAGAAAGCCGTACAAGTTCCCGCATCAAAAACTAACACCCAAAAAGGCGACGTTCCTGTTGCAGGAGAAATGGTGACAATGTACCAACTACCATATGAGTGGATACGCGATCATTTTGTATTCAACACCGAGAAGTACCTTTCCTCTTCTGCTTATACTCCAACCCAAGGTCACAATGCTCGTAAAGATGCTTATGGAAATGCTCGTAAAGTAAATCGTCCTGACGGCATTATGGTGATTGGATATCGTCTACCTACTGAAGCAGAATGGGAATATGCCGCAGTAGCCCCTGTAGCAAATAAGGATGGTATCCCAGCTGAGGGACGTATTTATCCTTGGTCTGGATACTACGTTCGTGATTTGAGCAAATCTGCTAAGGGAAAAATGCGAGCTAATTATGTTCGCACAAAAGGAGATATGATGGGTATAGCTGGTGCTCCAAATGATGGTTATGTAATAACTGCGCCTGTAGATGCATTCTCAGCCAATGACTTTGGATTGTATAATATGGCAGGAAATGTAAATGAGTGGGTATTAGATGTATATCGTGAAACAACTTATGAGGAAGCAACAGAATACAACCCATTCCGTGGTAACATTTATTCATCTTTCAAAAAAGATTCATTGGGCAACCCAGTTATGACTCCTACAGGTTGCCTTGCTATTGAATACAATGATGAATCTGACAAGCGAGATTATAAAGATGGAGATATTATGTCGCTTATCGATACTGATTATCCTTTGGACACAATGGGAATCGAAAACGCACAATACGATCCTACTAATATCTTAGCCCCTCGCCTCACAAAAACTACACGCGTATATAAAGGTGGTTCTTGGAACGATAGGCTCTATTGGTTGAACCCTACCACTCGTCGTTGTATGGATCAAAGTCAATCATCTAGCACTATCGGTTTCCGTTGTGCTATGAGTGTTGTCGGAAAATAATAATTACATTTTTATTAAAATACTATGAATATCCCATCTAATCTTCGTTACACCAAAGAGCACGAATGGATTCGTGTGGAAGGTGAAGAGGCATATGTTGGTATCACCGACTATGCACAATCTGAATTAGGAGAAATCGTATTTGTAGACATCAACACCGAAGGTGAAGTTGTAGCACAAAACGAAGTATTTGGTTCTGTAGAGGCTGTTAAGACCGTTAGCGACTTGAACATGCCTGTAGAGGGTGAAGTGCTCGAAGTTAACGAGACTATTAACGATCAACCAGAATTGGTAAATAATGATCCATACGGAGAAGGATGGATGATTAAGATTCGTATCGTTAATCCTGCAGAGTTGGATACACTCTTAGATGCTGCAGGTTATCAAGCATTGATTGGATAATCAAACCTGCATTCCAACTAAAAATAAAAAACCGATCAAATTGATCGGTTTTTTTATGCCCTTTATGAATTTATTATCAACGATTGACCTTGTTGAATCCAGCATAAACCATTTCTATATCCATTGGATTGTCGCTGTTATTTGCAGAACGGATATATGTCGTGGATATAGTTTGAAGAGGTTTAACCGCAGTTGTAGAAGAGGTTGAAGAAGATACTTCAACTGCCACAGGCACAAGGAAGAAATCCAATTGATCTACCTGCTCATCCATACGCAATTGTTGCGTAAGCATACCTGATAGATCATAGGTATAATAATACGAAATATTACCCAACGTATCCGTTGTCATTCCCAAAGAACTCAAAATGGCAGTTGTATCAGAAGGTAATTCGTTTTTTGCAAAGAACGATTCCATTTTATCTTCTAGTACCAACAACATATAACTAGCTGGGGTATCCCATTGATCACGAGGACGTGTACTATTTTGCTCCGTATTATATAGCACATCAACAGTCAAATCAGCTTTATTTACATATACTTGATATCCTTCTGGATCACCCAATTGCTCCTCCATACGCTGAAAAATAGAGTCCATTTTGACCGCTAATCGAGTATATATATTTGCAGGTGATACTACATAGTTTGTATCCTTATTCGATTCTAATTGCGATAAAATTTGCTCCCTATCTGGGTAAGCAAATCTATTCAATTGACGTACCTCACTATTTGCATAGAATGCTTTCATATCAGAAAGTATTGTATCGGTACCTTGACGAGGATATGAGAAGTGATAATACACAGCTAAACTCATATCCGTAATATATAGTACGGTACTACCTCCAAAGTCTGACGTTATATACAATCCCTTGAAAAGCTCATTAAACTTCTCTTGCGAAGAGAAGTCTCGCACAGCAAAGAATCTACGAGCAAAGTCATCAGATAATTTGATTGATATAGCTGGAATATATGTTTCGTCCAATGAAGAATAAACAGAATCTGTATGTTTAGCGGCAACTACCACACGTGATGACGTTGTGATATGTGTTTCCTCCGTTAGGCTACAAAATGTAGACAATGCAGTATCACTTGGATAACGAGTATTATAATCTAACGTGGCCTTATCCATCTCATACACGGTAATACCCATAGGTGCTAATCCATCACCATGCCAATTCTTATAATATAAATATAGGCATACAGAATCCACCTCTGCTGTTTCCACATAGGGATATTCAAAACCTAACGGACATGCCAACTGAGTCAAGATATCAGCTTTAATCGTACCAAAGTGGGTATCACATTCACCCAAGAGAAAAGAATCTGGTGTTATTGCGATAGCCGAACTTGCCTCCAAAGTAGAAACTACAGAAAATGTATCTGCTTTGACTTGTATACCATCTTCTTGTTGTAAGGCACTTGCGCCTGCACCTATCACATCATCATTACATGACCACATACTTGCTGACACCACAACAAGTATGGCATATATCATCTTCTTTAAATTCATTCTTGCGTAATCAAATTATTACAAAAGTTCATCAAATCTTCTTTGCCATTCTCCTCAGAATATGGTAAAAGCTTTTTACCACTATTATATGCATAATTGTATAACCGAGTATTTACCGTAGGCGAAGACAATACGATCGCATCAGCGTAATCAATCGCCAAACGCATTAGATCTTCATATCCAACTGGCAATCCTGCTATACTACGAACATCGCTATGCAACACACCATCCACCAACATCTTCTCCGCAAACTTTGTGCAAAATGGAGTGTCATACTCTTGATCATCTAATGACAAGACGACCTTTGCATTTTCGAAAAATGGAGTATCAGCATATGCTTTTTTGGCATACAAACCCACCAATGCAGACATCCAGCCCGAGCAATAGATGATATTAGGTGTCCAACGCAACTTCTTCACAGTCTCCAAGGTACCACGCGCAAAGAAGATACAACGTTCGTCATTATCCTTATACTCTACTCCGTTCGCATCCACCAAACCTTTGCGACGATGGAAATAAACATCGTTATCTATGAAATAGATTTGAATACGAGCAGATTGAATACTTGCCACCTTTATCAATAGCGGATGGTCTGAGTCCGCGATAATCAAATTGATGCCCGACAAACGAATTACTTCATGCAACTGATTACGACGCTCATTAATGTCGCCAAATTTTGGCATAAATGTACGGGTCTCAAATCCTTTAGATTGAAAGAACTCTGGCAATTGACGATTGCGCAAACGAATAGGGGTCTCTACGTCCAAAAATGGATAGATTTCCTGCGTAACAAATAAGATGCGATTGGGCTCTTTCATATGCATAAATTTTTAAATGGTACTCTTTCCCGCTACAAAGGTACGAAAAAATTTTGATATTACATAATTTTTTAACAAAAAATTTTCTTTTTTCCCATATTTATTGTACCTTTGCAAACTTTTTTCGTAAAATTCTACAATTTTAATCACAATATATGCAAATAATTACTACCAAATTCGAACTTACACGCCAAGTCGCTGCTTGTATTCGTCAAGGCAAAACAATCGGTTTTGTACCCACTATGGGAGCTCTGCACGCAGGGCACGCTTCGCTCATCCAACAAGCTTGTTCAGAAAACGAAATATGCATTGTTAGCATTTTTGTCAACCCTACACAATTCAATAATGCTGAAGATCTACAAAAGTACCCTCGAACACTGGAAAAAGATGCCAACTTGTTAGAGTCGCTCGGTGTACATTTCGTTTTTGCACCTACACCAGAAGAAATGTACACGCCAGAAGAGATGCAACAACCTTTCTCATTCGATTTCAACGGATTAGACACTGTGATGGAAGGCAAGATGCGTCCAGGACACTTCAATGGTGTAGTGCAGGTTGTTAGCCGACTTTTTGAATTGGTACGCCCTACTCGCGCTTATTTTGGAGAAAAAGACTTCCAGCAATTAGCTATTATTCGCCATATGGTGGATCAATCTTCTTTGGCAGGTCAGTTCGAAGGACTCAAAATCATAGGATGTCCTATTGTACGAGAAAAAAGTGGTTTGGCTATGAGCAGTCGTAATGAACGCTTGTCAGAAAATGAAAAACAAATCGCTGTAGGCATCTCTAAAACGCTAATCTCTTCAGTAGAATGGGCAAAGAATACCTCTGTAGAAGATGTAAAAAAACGCGTCATCGACACCATTAATGCAATCGATGGACTGGAAGTTGAATACTACGAAATTGTTGACAAAACAACTCTCCAACCCACTAATACCTTCCAAAATGCCATTGGTTGTGTTACCGTATATTGCGGTCCCGTCCGCCTAATCGACAACATTCAATATCAATAGTTAGTTCTTACTATGTGATTAGTATGTGATTTAGCCACCTTTGGGCAACCTTTATGTCACCTTATGCAAGTTATCATCGACAAAGGCATACCATTTTTAGATGACGTTTTTCCTCCAGAGATAGAGGTTCTTTACCTCTCTCCCGAGGACATCACTCCTGAAGTAGTACACAATGCTAATGCACTCTTCGTGCGCACGCGTACGCGAATTAATAAGGAGTTACTGCATGGTAGCAACGTTCAGTTTGTTGCAACTGCCACTATCGGATTTGATCATATTGATCAAGCATATTGTCGCGAAGCGAACATTCAATGGGTCTCATGCCCAGGGTGTAATGCACAGGCTGTTTGTGACTACGTAGAAGAGGCTATATTGTCGATAAAATCGAATAAAACTAATCTAACAATCGGTATTATTGGCTACGGACACGTAGGAAAACTCGTCGCTAAAATGGCAGAGAGGAATGGCCACCGAGTACTTCTATCTGATCCTCCACTAGGCATTGGTTTGTCACTAGAGGAGATGGCTCCAAAATGCGATGTACTTACATTTCATACACCACTCACACATGATAGCAAACACCCTACATACCACCTTTGCAATGATGCTATTTTATCCCTATGCAAACCTGATGCTTTGATTATAAATGCAGCAAGAGGAGGAGTAATTGACGAACAAGCTCTTATCCATCACTTGCAACAATCGCCCACCACTCAAACGGTCATTGATTGTTGGGAGAATGAGCCCCAAATCAATCTACAGTTACTTCAACTTTCCAATTTAGCAACTTTTCATATCGCTGGTTACTCTATCGCAGGCAAAATGCGAGCAAGTGAGATGTGTTTAGAAGCTTTTTGCAAATTTTTCTCGCTTCCAATTTTGTCAATCAACAAAAAAGTAGTACCTTTGCACGGTGATTCGGCATCAGGCTGGCTGAAACGTATTTCCGACCAACTCAAAGCCCAACCCGAACACTTTGAACAATTACGTAAACAATATAAATTAAGATAATGGCAAGTTTTCAAAAACTCACCCCTCGAGCTACAGATTACTCGAAGTGGTACAACGAATTAGTAGTTAAAGCAGACCTAGCTGAGCAATCAGCTGTGCGCGGATGTATGGTCATCAAACCATACGGTTATGCTATCTGGGAAACCATCCAAGCAGAATTAGACCGTCGTTTTAAAGAGAATGGCGTAAAGAACGCATATTTCCCATTGCTTATCCCTAAGTCCTTCCTTAGCCGCGAGGCAGAGCACGTAGAGGGTTTTGCCAAAGAGTGCGCTGTGGTTACCCACCACCGTCTTATGAACGATCCAAAGGGCAAGGGCGTAGTGGTTGATCCTAAGGCACGCCTCGAAGAGGAACTTATCATCCGTCCTACTTCTGAGACTATCATCTGGTCCACCTACAAGAACTGGATTTCTTCTTACCGCGACCTGCCTATCCTTTGCAACCAATGGTGCAACGTGATGCGTTGGGAGATGCGTACCCGTCTCTTCTTGCGTACCGCTGAGTTCCTCTGGCAAGAGGGCCACACTGCACACGCTACCGAGGAGGAAGCTGAGAACTACGCTGCTACCATGCTCGATGTATATGCTGACTTCGCAGAGAAAGTGATGGCTATTCCTGTAGTAAAGGGTGTGAAATCGCCTAACGAGCGTTTTGCAGGTGCGTTGAACACTTATTCTATCGAGGCAATGATGCAAGATGGTAAGGCTCTCCAAGCAGGTACTAGCCACTTCTTGGGTCAGAACTTTGCCAAGTCTTTTGATGTTACATTCCTCAATAAAGAGAATAAATTTGAGTATGTTTGGGCTACTTCTTGGGGTGTTTCTACTCGCCTTATGGGTGCGCTCATTATGACTCACTCTGATGATAACGGTCTTGTGTTGCCTCCTAACTTGGCCCCAACTCAAGTGGTTATCGTGCCTATCTTCAAGAAACAAGAGCAATTGGATGAATTGATGGCCAAACTCAATCCATTGGCAGACGAGTTGAAGAAACTCGGTATCCGCGTACAAGTGGATGCAAGCGATAAGGCTACTCCTGGCTTCAAGTTCGCTGAGTATGAGCTCAAGGGTGTACCTTTGCGCATAGCTATGGGTGGTCGTGACCTCGAGAACGGTACCGTAGAGCTCGCTCGCCGTGATACATTGACCAAGGAGACTGTTGCATTTGACGGTATTGTAGAGACTATCCAAAACTTGCTCAAGGAGATTCAAGATAACATCTACCAAAAAGCATTGAACTTCCGTCTTGAGAACACCCGCGAGGTGGACACTTGGGAAGATTTCAAAGAGGAGATCAAGAAACCTGGATTCTTGCTTTGCCACTGGGACGGTACTCCAGAGACTGAGGAGAAGATCAAGGCCGAGACCAAAGCTACTATCCGCTGTATTCCTTTGGAGGGTGACAAAACTCCAGGTAAGTGTATCTACACGGGTAAACCAAGTGCACAACGCGTTATCTTCGCTATTGCATACTAATTACTTGATAAAAAAAACAATCCTCAGCTGAGGATTGTTTTTTTTATCATTACCACTCACGATTAACTTAGATATTCATGCATTGATTTTGCAGCTTTACGGCCATCGGACATAGCCAGAATCACTGTAGCACCACCACGAACTATATCGCCTCCCGCAAAGAGTGTTGGTAACGAAGACTGCATATGCTCGTTTACAACTATTGTGCCTTTCTTGGAAATATCCAAGCCAGCCACTGTAGATGGTATTAATGGGTTGGGACTTACGCCTACGCTCACTATAACTAAATCCACAGATAAAGTCACTGTTTGTCCTTCCACCTCTATTGGGCTGCGACGACCCGATTCATCTGGTTCACCCAAGGTCATCACTTGCAATATAGCTTCGCTTACACGACCATTCTCATCTGCGTGATATTCGATTGGATTGTGCAAGGTCATAAACTCAACACCCTCCTCTTTGGCATGGCGAACCTCTTCTACTCGTGCAGGCATCTCCTCCTCACTACGGCGATAGACTACAATAGCACGCTCTGCACCCAAACGCTTGGCCGTACGAACCGCGTCCATAGCGGTATTACCTCCACCTACTACCATAACATTCTTAGCCTTGAGCAATGGTGTATCATTAATTGGCATGGATGCTCCCATAAGATTAACACGTGTAAGGTACTCGTTACATGACAGCACACCATTGAGGTTCTCACCAGGAATGTTCATAAAGCGTGGTAATCCTGCACCACTACCCACAAATATTCCTGCAAAGCCCTGCTTCTGCAATTCATCCACCGTGAGAGTCTTACCAATAATAGTATCACATCTAAACTCAACACCTAAACGACGCAAACCTTCTATCTCACGATCAACAACAATATTAGGCAAGCGAAACTCCGGAATACCATATTTCAGCACACCACCTATCTCATGTAGTGCTTCAAATACAGTAACTTCGTAACCATATTTGGCCATATCACCTGCAAAAGCCAATCCTGCAGGACCACTACCTACCACAGCTATTTTCTTGCCGTTAGATTTTAGGTCATTCACATTAGCCGTTAGACTAATCGCATTATCAGCCACAAAGCGTTCGAGATAACCAATCGCCACTGGCTCGTGCCCCATCTTGAGATGAATACACTGTGCTTCGCATTGTTTCTCTTGTGGACAAACACGACCACACACGGCAGGCAAAGTACTACTTTGCTGAATCACTTCGGCTGCACCTTGAATATTACCTATTTCTAGTTGCTTAATAAAACCAGGGATATTGATATTTACGGGACACCCCTTCACACAAGTAGGATTCTTACAATCCAAACAGCGATGTGCCTCTGTGATTGCTTGGTCAAAACTCAGACCCTTATTTACCTCTTTGTAGATTGATTGAATACGTTCTTGAGGGTCCAACTCTGGCATCTTAACGCGTGGGATAGCCACACGATCTTTGGCTTTCCCCTCAAATGGCATCACCACTTCCCTTTCAAGCCCTTTCGCATGATTGTCAGTTTGACAAATAGCTTTATCGCTTTTCGCATGATTGCCTCTGAAGTATGATTCATATTCGGTTACCTCTTCTGATCTGTATTGACGTAGGCGAGAGAGCATCTCATCGAAATCAACTGCATGCGCATCAAACTCAGGTCCATCCACACAAACGAATTTGGTCTTTCCTCCTACTGTCACACGGCATGCGCCACACATGCCCGTTCCGTCCACCATAATAGTGTTTAGGCTGGCTTCTGTAGGGATATTATATTTCTTAGTCGTTAGTGCCACAAACTTCATCATGACGGCAGGGCCAATGGTGATACATTTATCTACTTGTTCACGTTGTATCACTTGTTCCACACCCATGGTGACCAACCCCTTTTGTCCAAGGGATCCATCATCAGTCATGATAATTAGTTCATCAGAGACAGCAGCTAGTTGATCTTGCAGTATGACAAGATCCGCTGTGCGCGCAGCGAGTACAGTAATTACCCTATTACCCGCCTGCTTCATAGCTTGTGCAATAGGCAACATTGGTGCAGCACCTACTCCACCACAGGCGCAAACCACTGTACCAAAATGCTTAACGGTAGTTGCTTTACCTAGTGGGCCCACCACATTATGTAGTTCGTCTCCCACCTCTAACGCCACTAGTTTAGAACTACTAACGCCTATACGCTGAACCACCAACGTAATTGTACCGCGTTCTGTGTCTGCGCTAGCAATCGTTAGTGGCATTCGCTCTGAATGCTCATCTACGCGTACCATGACGAAATGCCCTGCACGACGACTACGAGCAATCAACGGAGCTTCGATAACTAATTCTGCTACGTTCTCCGAGAAGAATCGTTTGGATAGAATTTTGGGCATATTAGAAGTATTTTACTTCCGTACCCATGATGCTAGTGAGGAGGTTATTCGCCAACCGACTTGCACCAAAGCGGAAGGAGTTGTTGTTGAGCCATTCTTGACCCAATATCTCTTTTACAAGGGTATAATGTTGTACTGCCTCTATAGTGGTACTTACACCACCAGCAGGTTTGTAGCACACTTTCTTGCCAGTTTTCTCATGCCAATCTTTGATAGCATGGCACATGATATAAGTAGCCTCTGGAGTAGCATTTATAGCCACCTTGCCTGTAGAAGTCTTGATAAAATCGGCTCCCGCAGCCATTGCTAAAATACTGGCTTTATAGATATTCTCTGCTGATTGCAACACACCTGTTTCAAGGATCACCTTGAGGTGTGCATCACGTATAGCAGCTTTGATCTCCGAAATCTCGTCATATACCTCTTGATAATTTCCCTCAAGGAATTTACCAATTGAGATTACGATATCGATTTCTGTTGCCCCAGCTGCCACCGCCATTGCGGCTTCGGCCACCTTAATCTCAACAAAGGTTTGCGACGCAGGGAATCCTGCTGCCACCGCAGCAATACCAATAGGTTCAGTAAGAACCTCCTTGGCTGTCTCCACCAATGCTGGATATACACACATAGCTGCTACATTAGGTACACCTGGGAAATGACCATCAAAGTCATTAACACGTGCAGCCATCTGTGCCACTTTGGCGGTAGTGTCCTCACCATTAAGTGTAGTGAGATCTATTTGGTGGAGACACTGCATCCAGACTTCGCGGGTGTTATTCTCCTCCGTATGTTTCGCCAAAATATCGGCTGTATTTTCCTTTACCAATTCATCAGTGAGTGTGCAGGGATATTCTGCAAAGAGTTTCTCAAATTTATCCATAGCTCTCAAAATTCTTATTTCTTAATTAATTCAATCTTCCAATAATCGTTTCGTTGCCAGTGACTGCTTCGCCAACTTTCACGAATATCTCAGTATCGAGTGGCAAGTAGAGGTCAACACGCGAACCAAACTTAATAAATCCGAAATGTTCGTTTCGTTGTGCTTTATGCCCAGGTTTAGCATAGGTTACGATGCGTCGAGCCATCGCCCCTGCTATTTGTCGCACAGCAAGTTGCACTTTCGATGGTGTCTCAATCACCACTAGTGAGCGTTCATTCTCGGTGCTTGACTTAGGCAACCACGCACCTTGATGACGTCCATCCTGATGCTCTGATACGAGTACTGTACCCTCTATAGGATACCAATTGGCATGCACATTGAATGGCGACATAAAAATACTTACTTGCAGCCGATGCTCATGAAAATATTCATTTTCCTTCATTGGTTCCACCACTACCACTCGTCCGTCAGCAGGTGCTATGAGCAAGTTGTCATCGCTCACCTCAAGGATGCGAGTCGGATTGCGAAAGAAATAGGTAACGAACACTAGCAATGCCGCACTCAATATGAGTGTGACAGCTCCTACCCAAGTAGGGGTGTACATAAACAATGGCACGTTGACAGCAAAGATAAGCAGTGTCAATGTAGCGATAATTCCACGACCTTCTCGATGAATACGGATTTTTCTTTTCTTCTTATGTCCCATTATATCCAATTGTTATATGGCACTTGGCAAAGCATATCTACTGCCTGGTCAAGTCCTTGTTGTAATTTCTTTTCGAACATCATGCGAAACATCATTGGGATATCTGCTTTGATAGTAAGTTTGATACGTGTATCTAGTTCTTCCACCTGCTTGAGTTGGATCCACATATTAACCGCCATAGGAATGTTATCCACCCCAAATTTGATGGTTTTGTACTCTTCTTTTTCGACGATTCGTATGGTGAATTTCTGGGCGAGTCCATCCACTTGCATACGTATGTAGTCGGTTGTGACTTCGAGTTCTTTTACTTTATCTTGAGGTATGAGATCTCGGAATCGGTTGAGGTTTTCGAGATTTGAAAGCACCTGAAAAACCACTTCTTGATTGCAAGGTATCTGCCCTATTTTGCTTTCGTATTTAGCGTCTGCCATAATCTGAAGGATTTTGTTGCCACTGTTCGATAGTTTGTTTCTGCTCTGCGTCAATCACGTTCATCGCTTCTGCATGACGGAGAACTGTTTCGAAATTGGTGAGCGAGGTCACATCCACGTCCACATCGTGCAATCGAGTATGTGCTATCTGGAAACCATAGTCGAAAATTGTGACAATACCGAGTACCTTGCAACCATTGTTGCGTATTGCTTCTATAACCTTAAGGCAATTGTCTCCAGTATTGACTTGGTTCTCAACAATGACAACAGATTGTCGTGGTCTAAGATCGCCTTCTATTTGATTTTCTAGCCCATGATCTTTTGGCGTAGGGTGCACATACACGAAAGGCAGACTGAGTTGTTCAGCCACAAGTACACCATGTGCGATAGCATTCATCGCAATGCCTGCAATCACATCTGCATCGGGATACATTTCTCCGATGACGCGTGCTAACTCCAATCGAATAAAATCACGCATTTTAGGATAAGAGAGCACTTTGCGATCATCGCAGTACATAGGAGCACTCCAACCATTTCCCCAAATGAAAGGGTTTTTGGGTTGAAACTTAATTGCCTTGAGTTGCAACAATCTCACGGCAGTCATTTGTTGCAGAATTTTCATATATTAGATAATTAATTGTGCCCATTAGGGTAATTACGCTGCAAAGTTACTACTTTTTTTTGAATTGTGCAATATATGTGTCGATTTTTGTCAGGAAAATAATCGGGATATTTGTATATTCGAAGAAAAAATACTACCTTTGCAGGGTGATAATCAAAACACAATGAGAAAGTGGCATATCATCATAGGGTTATTAGCAACCAGTATTGGACTATTTGCTACCAGCAATGAGCAATTGGACAAAAGTGCCGAAGCCATTGAATTAGTAAGCGATTATGCCCTTGATTCGGTGCGATTGCAAGTGAATGCTGAAGACACTTTTTATCTAGCACGTATGCAAGATGTGTGGGTGTATCCAAAGATGGTGTTTAAAAACAAGAAACAAGAACGATTCTATTGGAAAACCGTTCGCGACGTCAAGAAAACACTACCATATGCCAAACTGCTCACTAAGGAAATGCAAGTAGCAGATCAACAACTTGTCCTGCTACCCGACGACAAAGCGCGACGCAAATGGTGGAAACAGTATGAGAAATATCTATTTAAAAAATACGAAAACGATTTCCGTCGCATGACTGCTTCGCAAGGGCAAATGCTCATGAAGCTTATGGATCGCGAGAGCGACCGCACTAGCTATGATATCATCAAGCACTATCGCGGAAAAGCCAGCGCCAACTTCTGGCAGTTCGTTGCCAAACTATTCAAAAATGACCTCAAAGAGGAATACGATGCCAACGATAAAGACCGCATCGTAGAACGCGTAATCAACCTTGTGGAAGCTGGGCAACTTTAAATTTACGCATATCGCGATTGATTATAATCGCTGCCAAAATAGCTGCTAAAGTATCACATAGCGGTAGACTGCACCACACGCCCCAAATAGGTGAAAGGCGAAAGGCGAAAGATGGAAGAGTGGTGAGCCATTGGAACAATAATGGCAAGCACAAGATACACGGAATAAGGAATATCACTTGGCGTGTTAGACTCAAGAAAATAGCCTTTGGTGCCATTCCAATGGAGGTATAGAAATTACCCGTAATCATCGGAAAACCAACCAACACCATCGAACACAGCATGATACGTGCAGGCATAACAGACTGTGCAATCAGCACCTCATCGTGCGTAAACAATCGGATAAATCCCTCTGGGAATACCAAACCAATCAACCACAATACACCCATCACACACGTAGCGCAGAAGACAGATAGTTTGAATGTGCGTACCACACGCGGATAGAGTTTCGCGCCATAGTTGTATCCCACAATAGGTTGCATCCCCTGTTGTATTCCCATGACAATCATCGCAAAGAAGAACATAAAACGGTTGGTCATACCAAAGGTAGCGATAGCCATATCGCCTCCATAGCGTTTGAGTTGGTTGTTGAGTACAATCACCACAAAGCATGCCGCAAGGTGCATCAAGAATGGCGCAGTACCAATACCCAACGCACGCATGGTAATGTCGCGTTTGAGACGCCATATACCGCGATGGAAAAAGATTACCTCCTTTGGATTGAGGAAGATAATCATCTCTATCACCACCGATACTATTTGCGAAATGATAGTAGCCAACGCAGCACCGCGCACACCCATGTCCAGCACGAAAATGAAGATAGGATCAAGGATGATATTCAGCACGACCGCCAAGATAGTAGCATACATTGAAATCTTAGGATGACCTATTGATCGCAACATACTATTCAAGCCATAGTAGATATGCGTAATGATATTACCCGCAAGGATAATCTGCATATAATCGCGTGCATAAGCAATTGTCACATCACTCGCACCAAAAGCATAGAGGATTGGATCCAACCAAAACAATCCTATTGCCATCACCAACGCACCCAATAGCACATTCAGAATTACCACATTTGCTAGCACATCGTTAGCAGAACGATAGTCTTTCTCACCCAACTTGATAGCCACTAGCGAACTAGCACCTACTCCCACCAAGGTACCAAAAGCAGCACAGATATCCATAAAAGGTTTGGCAATCGTCAATCCCGACAATGCCATTGCTCCCACACCATGACCAATAAAAATAGAGTCCACCATGTTATAAAGTGAACTAGCCGTCATGGCTATAATACCAGGCGTAGCATACTTCAATAGCAGACTACGAATCGACTGGGTTCCAAGTTCGGTTATCTTAGGTACTGACATATAGATTCAAACATTTGTGTTGCAGGGTGTCCGTCTTGCAGGGCGATAGGTGTGCCTTCATCGCCACCTTCGCGAATGGATTGCACCAATGGCACTTGGCCGAGCAATGGAATGTTGAGTTCTTCTGCAAGTTGCTTGCCTCCATCTTTACCAAAAATATAATAGCGGTTGTTAGGCAGTTCAGCAGGAGTAAACCATGCCATATTCTCAATCAAGCCAAGTACAGGCACATTAATCTTCTCGTTGAGGAACATATCCACACCTTTGCGTGCGTCCACCAGTGCCACAGGCTGAGGGGTTGTCACCACAATAGCGCCCGTGAGGTGAAGGTGCTGCACCAAAGTGAGGTGAATGTCGCTAGTGCCGGGTGGCAGGTCAATGAGGAAATAGTCCAACTCGCCCCAGTTGGCATCCTGAATCAGTTGTTTGATGGCGTTGCTTGCCATACCGCCGCGCCATACCACCGCCTGCTGCGGATCAACAAAGAAACCTATCGACAACATCTTCACGCCATATTGCTCGATGGGCTCAATCAGGTTGCGACCATTCACAGGCGTAGAAATAGGACGACAGCCCTCAGTATGGAACATCTTAGGGATAGAGGGCCCGTGAATATCCGCATCTAATAGTCCCACGCGATAGCCCATCTTAGCCAAAGTGATAGCCAAGTTGGCGGATATAGTAGATTTACCCACACCACCTTTGCCCGAGTGGATAGCAATCACCTGCGCTGCGCGTAGGTTCTCCACCGAGTCGGCTTTAGGTGCCATATTTTGCTTAATAAACTTAGTATGGATATGCACTGCAGCATTCTCATCCACATAAGTATGAATAGCTGTCTCAGCAGCTTTCACGACCGACTTGCGGAAGGGATCGTTGTCTTTTTCAAATATCAATGAGAATGATACTTCCAAGCCCGAGATACGGATGTCGTCTTCGAGCATACCGCTCTCAATGAGGTTTTTGCCTGTGCCTGGGTAGCGCACATGCTGGAGTGCATCAATGATTTGTTGAGGATACATAATTTCTTCCGTATGAACGATAAGTGTCTTTTTCGATTTCTATTTCTGGCTCAATGAGCGATGGCATCTCAGGAAGTTGCCACACAATATACTTGATCGTTAGTCCGCGATCGAGCCATTGGTTCTCATAATGGGTTTGCAACATTCTTGCTTCGTTGGCCTTATCTCCTAGGGTGCGAACTGCCTCTTCACTATAGAGATCGTCGGTGTCCACCAATATAGAATAGTGATTCTCCTTAACCATAACTTGGGTGTAGGTATAGAGGAATGGGCTATCCGTCTTGAGGTGAATAATACCATCAGGACGTAAGATTTGGCGGTAACGCTGCATAAAATAAGTAGAAGTGAGGCGCTTGGTAGCCTTCTTCATCTGTGGATCAGGAAAGGTAATCCAAATCTCATCCACTTCATCAGGAGCGAAGAAATTGCTGATTATCTCGATATTAGTACGCAAGAATGCTACATTCTTGATTCCCGCCAACTCAGCTTGCTTTGCACCAGCCCACATGCGTGCCCCCTTGATATCAATACCAATATAGTTTTTGTTTGGATCACGCTGTGCAAGACCCACAGTATATTCACCACGGCCACAACCAAGTTCCAAAACGATGGGGTTGTCGTTGTGGAAATATTGCTCGCGCCACTTACCACGCATAGCAACCACAGGACTATCCTCCACACATTCTCGTGCCCCACATTGGAAGACATTGTGGAAGGTTGTCATCTCGGCAAATTTCTTCAGTTTATTCTTTCCCATTATGTTTGATAATTTGCAATCCTATATCTGTAATTCCTTGTAAATAGTCAGCTCGCATACCCTGCTGGATGGTAAATGTATATTCTCCCGTATGAGAAAAAATATGTGCATCATCAAAAAGCATTAGCATGGTATATTTGCTAATTCCTTTGCCTAACCACTTACCATGATTGTCGGCTAAGAAACACTCAATCGTATCGCTATGCAATGGCATGTTACCATATTGCTCTCCTACAAACAACCAAAGATTTTGATAAGGATACTGAGTGGTGTGACGTAAGGTAATAAGCACCTCGTATTGGGCCGTAGAATCGGAAATATCAATAGTATATCCCATCAATGAGTCAGCATGCCAACCTTGCTGGTTGATGGAGTGAAACTCGCTATAAATCTGCTGCTTGTTGCAAGCAGACAATAGAGTGCAGAGCAATATCAACAGGAGGAGTTTTCTCATTTTGCTTGATTGTTGCGAGGACGATTGTCACGACGACGATTATTATTACTGCCCCCTTTGCGGTTGTTTTTCTTCTTATCAAAGCGTGTCAAATCATCTTGACCTACTACATTCTGATAGTCCACCTCAACAGCCTCAATGGATGATTGTTTGCCTCCCAAAGAGAAAGGCTTCTCGCCACGTTTGTTCATCTCAATAATATCTCTAGCCTGCTTAATAGACACAACTTGTAGGTTAATTGGGCGATGTGGATCAGTAGAATACGTAATTTCGCCTTTGAGCGGATCAGCCGAAAAATAATAATAGGTTGCATCTTTGGTCTCTAGCTGCTGATGGCGCGAAGGTAACTTCTTTGTAGCTTCCTCATAGACAGGCACCTCGTAGTTGAGACAACACTTCAGTTTAGCACATTGACCGGCCAATTTCTGCGGATTCAACGATAGATTCTGCAATCGAGCAGCATGTGTACCTACCGATGTGAATTGAGTCATCCATGTGGAGCAACAGAGTTCGCGTCCACAAGGTCCTGTACCTCCGATACGACCAGCCTCTTGACGTGCACCAATCTGCTTCATCTCAATACGTACACGGAAAGTTTCAGCATACACCTTGATAAGTTGGCGGAAATCAACACGTCCTTCAGCAATATAGTAAAAGATCGCTTTACTACCATCACCCTGATACTCCACATCACCAATCTTCATCTCCAGCCCAAGATCCTTTGCCAGTTTACGAGCTCGAATCATTGTCTCTTGCTCCTTGGCATGCGCCTCTGCCGCACGCTGAAAATCAGCCTCCGTGGCAATACGTACAACATTACGAATCTCATAGCGTTCGGTATTGATATGATTCTTTTGAATCTGCAATGACACCAATCGGCCAATAATCGTGACCTCACCCATATCAAACCCCGGATTCGATTCAACAATCACTACCGTGCCCTTTTCAATAGGCAAGTTTTTGCTATTGTGGAAATATCCTTTTCGGGTATTCTTAAACTGTACTTCAACAAGGTCTGTCTCATCACCCGTTGCAGGTATATCGCTCATCCAATCTACTACAGGCAACATATGCTTGGGGTTGTGATTTACAGCCTTCTTGGAGATATGGCATGCGCCATTTTCTATGATAAATTCTTCTTTCATAATTACTTAACTAAAACTATCATTTGTAGGCAGAGGTCAAAGAAAATGATCTTTGCATTGCCATTCTGTGCTATCTGTTGCTCGGCTTTTCCGAGTTCATTCATCATTTTTTCTACGTTTCCATCGTGAATGAATGGAGCAAACTTGGTAGAGAAATTACGCTCCGCTTCCGTCTGGTAGTTCATATCAGGACAATGGAAATTGTAGATAAAATTCTCACGAATTTGTCGCTGTGCATACTGGAGAAAGGCCTTTTGTCGTTCCCGTCCTACCTTACTATCCGCCATGTCGTTGCTCCATTGGCGAAGTTTGAGCAATGCGCTATAGTCCTTCTTTTGTCCTACAAGCCACGCATTTCGCATAAGTGCCACAAAATCATCGAAATAAGTTTGGTTATCGGCACTCTCATTCATAGTTTTAAGCGCTGCCAAATAGCTTCCATTCGCCATGTGCGCTATGCTTTGCGCCTCCTCATAAGTGAGCCATGTGTATTCGCGTTGCAACCCCGCAGCAATAGTGGATTCGCTCAAACGAGGTATGCGGATCTCCTGTGTTCGCGAAATGATAGTCGTGAGGAGTTGCTCAGGATGCTCACTAACCAACAAAAAGAGCGTTTTGGTAGGTGGCTCCTCAAGCAGTTTGAGCAACTTGTTGGCACACGTATTGTTCATCTTTTCTGGTTGCCAAATAATCATCACCTTGAAACCATCACCAAAACTTTTCAGCGACAGTTTGCGGAGAATCTCACTACTCTCCTTCTCGTAAATCATCCCCTGCTTGGTCTCTACACCAAGCTTACGGTACCAGTCATCGAGGTCAAAATACTTGCTTTCAAGGATTATCTCTCTGAACTTATCAACAAAGTCATCGCACACATCTCCAGCATCTCCCTTGACAATTGGGAAAGCGAAATGCAAGTCGGGATGTTGCAGTTTTTGGTACTGCAAACAGCTTGGGCATGTGCCACAAGAGTCGGTTTCGGTACGGTTAGGACAAGCGACATACTGCGCATAAGCAAGTGCCAAAGGCAACTTACCTACTCCAGACAACCCAGTGAAGAGTTGCGCATGCGCAATTCGCCCATCCTGCACAGCTTGACAGAGTTGGCGCTTGGTGTCTTCCTGTCCTATAATCTCACAAAAACGCATAGTTACACAAATTAGGGTGCAAAGGTACAAAAAAATTGCGATTTAAGCAAGTACCCAGCATGATTTTCAAGCAATTATTCGGTAAAGTATGCTCAATCACTAACTAATCACTAACTAATCACTAACTAATCACTAACTAATCACTAACTAAAAACAGCTAATTAACAAGTAAACTATCGGTAATTTTTCAAAAAAAAGATGTAATATTTGGTGATGTGAAAAAAATGTCGTACCTTTGCACGCTTTTTCGTGAAAAAAGCATACCATTCAAATTATTTATTAACCCGGACATGCAATTCGTGTAGTTGTAGTCCACAAATAACAACAAACAAATGGCAACAAAAATTCGTTTGGCTCGTCACGGTCACAAAGACTACGCTTACTACCACATCGTAGTAGCAGACAGCCGTTCGCCACGTGATGGCAAGTACATTGAGCGTATTGGTTCTTACAACCCAAACAGCAATCCAGCAAAGGTTGACTTGAAGTTCGACCGCGCATTGTATTGGGTAAACGTAGGTGCTCAACCAACAGACACTGTTCGCAACATCCTCTCTGGTGAGGGCGTTATGCTGATGAAGCACTTGAACGGTGGTGTAGCAAAGGGTGCTTTCAGCGCAGAGGAGGCTCAAAAGCGTTTCGATGCATGGAAAGCTCAAAAAGATGCTAAGTTGGGTAAGATCAGCCAAGCAGAGGCAGACAAGAAAGCTGCAGCTGCAAAAGCATTGCTCGCTCAAGAGGTAGAGACCAACAAGGCTAAAGCTGCTGAGGTAGCAAAGAAGCGTCAAGAGGCTGCTGATGCCCTCGCTGCTGCTGCCGTAGAGGCTGCTCAAGAGGCTGCTGCCGCAGAGGCAGAAGTTGCTGCTGAGTAATTAGTCCATCTAGACAAAAAGAAAAGAGCTCAAGTGATTGAGCTCTTTTTTTGTGTCTGTTGAGCAATATTATTTGATCAATTGCTCAATAATACCAGGCAATTCGCGGTTTTGGAATATACCCGCAAAGTGCTCAGCACCAGCGCCATATGCAAAAACTGGCACAACCGTACCAGAATGACCCTTGGTACTAAAACTGAGGTGCAAGCCCTGTGGATCATTGACTGGATGCGACTTGTATGCTACACTCGTACCACCTGTTTCGTGATCGGCAGTCACAACAAGCAAGGTATTGGGATGGGTGTTGACATACTGGATGAGTGCCTTGAGCGCTTGGTCAAATTCGTGCATCTCCTCAATCATTCCTTCGGAATCATTGTTGTGTCCATAACCATCAATAATAGCACTCTCGACCATGAGGAAGAATCCGTTTGGAGCATTCTTCGAGAGTTGTTCGAGGGCTTTGGTACAAGCTTTTGGCAGGTATTCGGTAGGCTCAGCAAAGCGAGTCGTGTCTTCGATAGCAGCAGCGGCGAGTTTGGCAGCAAGGCAAACTTCTGCTCCATCAGCCGCGCCAGCAGTAGTGGTGCGAGCCTTGTTGCGGCGGTGCACGTCACTCATCTCTAAGATGCCTACAAACTTCTCCGACTGAGAGTTCGTTACTTGACGCCAATCAAGATACACATCATAACCCTTGTTGATTAATACCTCCGTAAGATCCACAGAATCAGGACGATTGATAAAAGCAGAAATACCCGCGCCAATGGCAATATCTACATTGCTTTCGGTAAACTGCTCAGCAATCTTATAGCTCTCTTTGCGGGATGTCACGCCAGCATAAAATGCCCCTGGAGTAGCCTCGGTAAGGGTGGTATTAACCACAATACCCGTTTTCTTGCCCATGGCTTGGGCCTTTTTGAGGATACTTACCAATTGCAAACTATCGGGACCTACACCCAAGAAACCATTGCATGTACGAGTACCTGTAGCAAGCGCCGTACCACCCGCAGGAGAATCGGTAACATAGTTATTGGCTGAACACGTTTCGCTCAAGCCAATCACAGGCGCCATCTCAAATCCCGTTTGCTCGTCCATACTGAGCAACAAGGATGATACAGCTCCGAAACCCATACCATCCCCTATGAGGTAGATGACATTTTGGGGTTTTTGATTACAGCAACTTGACAACAGAATTGCTGCCACAAAAGAAAAAAGAATTCTAGATGTTTTCATGATAAATATACAATTGTTAGGTTGTTATTTCAATTATTCGGCGACAAAGGTAGTAAAAAAATATGATTTGCACAAATATGCTATGTGATTTTTGGTCGAATCCTTGCGCAATTGCATTTTTTTTTGTATCTTTGCAGCGAATTGAGAGAACCGTATGACGCAGCTAATAATTCTAATAGTAGTATTGTTTGCTTTTAGCATTCTATTCTCGCGTCGCCGTTGGTATGCACCTGCGGTATTACTGTGCGGTGTATGGTTAGTTTCATTGGTGGCATATGCGTGGATTGACCATGGATTACACCCATTAAAATCTGATATTGTCAAGATTATTAGTTATTGGCTGGTGGGCTTTTGCATAACAACATGGGCTATGCAATCAGTGTATATCAAACCCTTGTTCAAAGATGTATACTCTAGCACGACCGCCCGTGATATCTATTATTATCTGACCCTTTGCACACTCCCTGTAATGATTGTTGAGGTGATTTTAGTGGTTATGCATAGCGGTGGTAATCCGTTTAGCGCCCTACGCGATGCTAATGTGGCAGGAATGAATGGCATACGCACTACGGGATTTTTTGTGCTGTTTTGGATGGTGAGCTATATCATGGAGCTACAAGTGCTGAGCAAGCAGAATATAAGACGCGTCATACTGCTCTTTATGGTCAACCTCTTCTATGCCTTTATCTCTATGGGTAAGATGAACTTTATGATTCTGTTTTTAGCAACTGCGATTATTCTGACAGAGCAAAAAATGATTCGTTATGGACAATTGATTGTGGGTGTGGCAATGTTGCTTGTGCTATTTATTGGTATTCAGAAAATACGCGGTTCGTACACCACTCCAAAGCATTTTACAGCATTATATATGACCAGCAGTTTGGGCAACCTCAATACCCATGTACACCCCCAATCGGCTCAAGCCCCTGGTGAAAACACTTTCCGACTCTATTATGCCGTGAAGGCTAAGTTGAACGGCGGAAGAACGCAAGTAGTGGATCCGATATTGGACTTCAAACGTGTGGAAGTGGGAGAGTTTGTATATGGATCAAATACATACACGGCTCTATACCCTTATTACAAAGATTTTGGCAAGACAGGTGTGTGTGTATTTTCCATTTTGTTGGGGTTGATATTTGGCTATCTCTTTAAGACAGCCGAAGATGGTAGTCAATGTGCGTTGGTACTCTATGCTATACTAGCAGGTACGATTGTTATGCAATTTATCGGCGATACATTTTTTACCGTGCTATCGCAGAATATCCAGTATCTAATCGCTACGGTGATACCATATATAATCAGTAAATTTCGCTTGTTTGAGCCAAAGACAGCAATAAGAGAAACATGATAGACATACTGATGGCTACATACAATGGCGAAGCATTTGTAGAGGAACAAGTGCGAAGCATCATCAACCAATCCTATCCTGATTGGCGATTACTGGTGCACGATGATGGCTCGAATGACGGCACATGGGCGATCCTGCAGCAACTGAGCCAAGAGGATTCACGCATTGTGCTGATTGAGGATCATGCGCACGGATTGGGAGTGGCACGCCATTTTATCCACCTACTACGGTATACGGAAGCTCCCTATTGCATGTTCTGCGACCAAGATGATATATGGTTACCCGACAAGGTTGAAAAGATGTATCATGCCATTTGTTCGTTGGATCCAACATGTCCGCAAGTGGTGTATTCTAATGCCTATCTATGGGATGCTACACAGGGTATTATCTCTGCAAAAAACACGTTGACATATCCCACTAGTCTGCGCCAAATGCTCTTTCTCAATACTGGTATACAAGGAGCAGCATCTATCTTCAACCACGCTATGTGCACCTACCTACGAGAACCCTTGGATTACTATGCAATGCATGATCATATCTTGCTGCTGAGTGGCATCTGCTTTGGACAGGTAACATACCTACACGAATCGCTGATGTATTACCGCCAGCATGACAATAATGTGACAGGTCATGCGCCTGGTAGCATCCGCAAAAAGGTGATGCTGATGTGGCATAACAGGCATATCCCATTGGTTAGCAAGCTTCATTATGATGGACTAGAGGCATTTTATCGGCATTGGAAAAAAGAACTCAAGATTGAGGATAAAGCATTGATTGAGGCATTTTTACAAATGGCTCAGCAAACAAATATACAACGATTAGCAAGTATTATCCGCCATCGATTTAAGTTATTTGACTCGACAGCATTATTGATTGTTAAATTCTTTATCCGACACTACTTATGAAACATATTTTAATCGACGGCACTACCATCTCTAGTCGCATGGATGGATTGTCACAATATATCCTAAATGTGACACTCAACTGGGAGCTAACTCCTGGTTATCGCTACACATTATTAGTTCGCCCCGATGAGTGTCCTCCTTTGTATTTGCGACTCTTCAAAGAAAAAGGCTTTCAAATCGAGGAAGTAAATATTGCCCCTATAGGCCCTATACGCGACCTCCAGTTTGCTCGCTATCTTTTAAAGCGTAAGCATTTTGATGCGGCATTTATTCCTAGTAATCAATATCCAATTGCTATGCGTCTACCCGCATTATACACTATTCATGACTTGATCTACGAACAGTTTCCTGAGCAATTGGGTAGAGGAAAGTTTTTTAAACGTTGGTATCTACGTTTTGTGACACATGTGGGATTGTTCAAAGCTAAAGAAGTCGTAGCAGTATCACAATATACATGCAATGAGATCCTGCGTTATCATGGTCGCAACTATGAGGAGAATATCCATGTCATCCATGAGGGATGGGAGCATCTGCTATTTTTCGCGGGTGAAGCATATGGTTATCCTAAAGATGTGGCCATGAAAAACTACATACTGTATGTAGGTAGCTCGCGCGAACACAAAAACTTGGGACGTCTTATCAAGGCTATAAAAAATTGCTATCAAGAACTGCCTGAAGATTGGGGATTTGTATTCATTGGCAATAATAAAATGCTAACTAGTAAATATCAAAAAGAGATCAACGAGATAAACAAAGAACGCGAGATAGTTCAAATAACGGGATGGCAAGAAGATCGATCACTGGCCAACTACTACCGTCATGCACGCGCATTGATTTTCCCATCGCTGAGCGAGGGATTTGGTATTCCTGTACTAGAGGCCTATTTCTATCGCATTCCACTGCTATTGAGCAACCAGGCATCATTACCAGAAATTGCTGGTAACGCTGCAATATACTTCAATCCTTATGATGTCAAGGATATTTCTCGAACAATCGTCAACTTTATCCAGCAACCTAATCATGACGCGCTCATCGAACGACAAACCCAAAGATTGTCACGGTATAGTTGGAAAAACACGAGCAAACAATTAAAATTATTACTCCAACAAATAGCTAAATCCGTATGAGCAAAATAGCATTCATAGGCAATAGTTTGCAGACAATGTGCAATTTTCGTCTAGGAGTACTTTCTACACTTGCACAGATGGGACATGAGGTCGTAGTGGTTGCACCACAAGATTGCGATCGAACCGTACTACAAGATGCTAATATACGATTCATTCCTATCGAAATCGACTGCAAGGGAATGAACCCATTGGTGGATATTGCGCTCGTACAAAAGTTCAAGAAAATATACCAAACAGAGCAATTTGATTTAATATTCCATTATACTATCAAACCTGTAATTTATGGTGGGTGGGCAGCTGCACGTACCCATATCCCACAAATATCCGTTATTACAGGATTGGGCTATACTTTTTTAAGAAAAGGATGGATTAATCGTTGTGCCAAGTGGTTATACCGCAGTTCGTTGCGCTACGCAAAAGAGGTATGGTTTCTTAATCAAGATGATAAGATATTGTTCGTGGAGCAAAATATCGTAGCATCTTTCAAGACACGAGTTATACACGGAGAAGGAGTCAACACATCAATCTATCAGGCAGGGAAAACACCTGAAGCACCTTTTACATTTCTATTCGTTGGACGTGTACTTTGGGATAAGGGCATCGGAGAGTTTGTGAGGGCTGCACAAGTTGTCAAAAAACAACACCCAAACGTACAATTTCATATACTAGGGCAACTAGGAGCTAATAATCCTGCATGTATCGGCATTGAGCAGATGGATGAATGGGAAAAAGGCGGAGTGATTAAATATTTAGGCGAGACGGATAATGTGATTCCATTTATTGAGAATGCTCATTGTATTGTTTTACCATCATACCGCGAAGGTTTATCACGAGTATTGCTAGAAGCCGCCTCTATGAAACGACCTATCATAGCATCGAATGTACCTGGATGTAAAGAAATTGTAGTAGATGGAGAGAATGGATTTTTATGCACAGCACAAGATGTTAGCAGTCTGATTGCATGTATGATGCATATGCTGTCACTCAAGGAGAATGAAAGACACCTATTTGGGGAGAGAGGCAGAGAACGAGTATTGCAACTCTATGATGAGCAAATAGTTATCCAACGATACAAAGAGAAACTACAAGAATTATTGTAATGCCATGCTGAATATTTCAATCGTATTATACCATCCTAATTGGAAACAAATCGCAGACCTCACAGAGAGTCTATTGAATTATCCTCATGTGCATCACATCTATTGGGTGGATAATTCGGAATGTGCCACAAAAGAGTTGCCACTCTCCTCACCAAAAGTGCACTACATCGTTAACGATAAAAATATCGGTTATGGGGCTGCACATAATATAGCGATTCGGGCTAGTATCTATGACGACATCCCTTTGCACTTGGTGATTAATCCCGACATCATCATCACTCCTGACACCTTACCAACTTTGGTGACATTCATTCAGGAACATCCTGAAATAGGATGCATCACACCCAAAGTGGTATATCCAAATGGACAACCACAATACCTCTGCAAACTACTTCCAACACCATTGGATGTTTTCGGACGACGTTTTCTACCCAAACGATGGATGGAACAGCGCAACCAGCGGTACGAACTCCGTCAATCTGGATATGATCGCATCATGAATATTCCTTATCTAAGTGGTTGCTTTATGCTCTTACGTACAGAGGCAGTATGCAAGGCCCGTTTGTTTGACGAGCGATTCTTTATGTACCCAGAGGATGTGGATCTCACACGCCGTATTCATAGAGATTATCTCACGGTGTTTTACCCACATACCACCATTATCCATAATCACGAACAAGCTTCGTACCGTAGCTTGCGCATGCTATGGATACACATGGTCAACATGTGCAAATACTTCAACAAATGGGGCTGGTGGAAAGACCCTGAACGAACATTGGTCAACCGACTAACAGTGGAAGAGTATTTAAATCATCTTGCTTGATCTACTCCTGCGGCTACTTCACGATAGGTGTGCAAACTCAGATTGTCGCTGACTATTTTGATTGAAGACAAATGCTCAAAACCCATGCCTGCGATATACGCCAACTCCATGTCAAACACACAATCCTTGTAATCCGACTGTAGCACAAAATCCGTATTACTATAGCATACCGCAGAGATACATTGTTCTGGCGCACGCAGATAGGTTGCTGGCACAGATTTTAGACACAACTCTGGTTCCGGATATTGCACAGCAGGATGATTCAAGCGTGATTCTGTAACGACCACTGCGGAACCTATATCAAAGTTCGCACTACCTGCATAACCAATATTGATCAACTGCGTATCACGAGGCAAATCACGCAAAGCGTGCATCACGTTGATTGCTCCCACACCTGTGACCATCACTTCCCAGTCTATCGCATCCATATGCCATAGATTTTCTCGCCATTCACCATTGAGGTGTTGGGCTATCAATTTCTTTTCTCCAATAAAATCGCCTGCTTCTGCTATCAAAATAATGTGTCGCATATTCTATGAATTTTGTGCAAAAGTACAACAATTATTTGAATTATTCAACTTTTTGTGGATTTTTTTTGCATTTATGCAATATTTGTTGTACCTTTGCGCGTTAAATGTGCCTATAGGCAATTAATTATCGAATAATTATGATATACAAACTGATTTTCTCTTGCGAGGAAGTAGAGGACTTTCGCCGTGTTTATGAGGCAGATGGCGATGCTACATTCTTGGAGTTACACAATGCTATCTTGCAAAGTGTAGGCTATACTGATGACCAAATGACCTCATTCTATATGTGCAACGAGCGTTGGGAAAAAGGTCAAGAAGTAACATTGGTAGAAATGGGAAGCAACTTCGAATACGACAACATGGTAATGGAATCTACCCGCATCAGCGAGTTGCTAGAGGAACGCGGACAACGCATGATTTATGTGTATGATCCTATGTTCGAGCGCTATTTCTTCGGTTGTTTGTCAGAGGTATTGCCTGGTGTCTGCTCAGGAGTAACCTGCGTAGAATCAATAGGCGTAGCACCACAGCAATTGCAGCAACTAGATCCTATCACAACCAAGACAACCAACCCAAACGAATGGGATATTGATGATGACTTCTATGGCGATAGCCAATATGATGATGGCGATTTAGACATGGATAGTTATCAAGACTTAAGCTTCGACGACGGTTCGATGTTCTAAATCAGTTTAGAGAACGCTACGCTACTGTTTAGTGTTTAGGGTGAGGGAATGAAAAAAGTAATCGTAGTGGTTGGTGCAACAGGCGTAGGTAAGACTGCGCGTGCGATTGAGTTGGCAAAGCAATATGCTTGTCCCATTATCAGCGCCGACTCACGGCAAATCTACCGTGATTTACCTATTGGCACTGCAGCACCCACACCCGAAGAGCAACAACAGGTGCCACACCATTTAGTCGGCTTCAAATCGCTGCACGAGACCTATAATGCAGGGCAGTTTGCTAGAGATGCCGAGGCATTGCTCCACAACTTGTTTCAAAAGCATGACACCGTAGTCGTAGTAGGCGGTAGCATGATGTATGTAGATGCACTATGCAATGGGCTCGATGATATGCCAGATGTACCAGAGCAGGTTCGTCAAGCCATCCGCGAGACCTACAATCAACAGGGATTGACATGGCTACAACACGAAGTCAAGCGCCTCGATCCTGAATATTGGCAAGAGGTGGATCAGCAAAACCCACAACGTTTGATGCATTGCATTGAAATTTGCCAAGTAAGTGGAAAGACTTATTCAGAATTACGACGAAAGGCAAAAGGAGAAACGCAAGCAGCAAAGGGCTGGGATGTAGAATATGTAATGGTAGAGAGACCTAGAGAAGAACTCTACGAACGCATCAACCTACGTGTAGAAAAGATGATAGAAGCTGGTTTGTTGCAAGAGGCAAAGCGTGCTTTTCAACTGCTAAACATCCCACTGGATGGGACAATAGCATTGGACTATACCTCAATACCCAATAGCGTTAATACTGTAGGATACAAAGAGTTACTACGCTATTTCCGAGGGGAATGGACTTTGGATAAGGCTATCGAAATGATCAAACAGAATAGTAGACATTATGCCAAAAGGCAAATGACTTGGTGGAGAAATCGCGGTACGATGACAGTTTAACGAACGCCACTATGGCGCTATATTGTAAAGTTTATAGACTGAATTATGAAGAAGACAATTATGATATGTATGGCATTCGCAATGATGATTGTTGGATGCAAAAAAGTGGATGTGAAATTCACCTTCTCGCCTACGGAACCTAAAGCAGGAGAGGTCGTGAAATTCAGTAATAATAGTAGTGCGGGCGAGAGTTGGAATTGGGATTTTGGAGATAATACCAGTAGTGTGCTCAAGAATCCAAGCCATACCTTCAAAAAACCTGGTACCTATATCGTAACATTGGTGGTGGATAGTGCCAAATACAACACGTGTAGCCATGTGATTACTGTATATGATACTATACCTACTTTTGTAACGTCCACCGACTCGATTTGCCACTATACCGACGTGGCACTTACTGCCAATGTGTACAACCCATATGGTTATTCGCTCACCTATCAATGGGAGTTGCCAGAGAGTTGTGTGCTGACAGTAGGCGAATTGACCGACAGAGCAATTATGGTTTATTTCAAGGAGTATGCTAAGAACAATAACGACAGCATACATATTGGGCTTACCATTACGCAAAATGGCAAAGTATATGATGGTTCCCGTAATCTGATGATCCACAAAACCTTATCACCTGCTATTGTCATGAAATTGACTGACAACACAGTGAAATGCCAACATATAATCAATGGTTATCTCGAAAATCCAATGGATGGCGACGGCGAGGATATACATATGTTGGAATTGTCTAGCGACACAATGGTCACATTCAATCAGGTCACCTTCTATGCTAGCCAAATGCAAACCATTTTCCCTGATCAGGCTATCCAACGCATACAAATTGATCCTGTAGCACAAAAATGGTATATCATCACCGCAGAGGGTCTATCTGTGGCTAACTTCAATGGCGAAAACAAGGTACTTATTGATGCTGATGCCACTGGTGGTATCTATGTAGATATTGTGCGTAATCGCCTCTATTGGGCTACCAATAGTGGGCTCAAAGCCATGCCTCTCATCAAGAGCAGAAATAACCAATTTGCTACTATTCCAGAATTGTATAACTCTATCAGCGATATTGACCGCATCGTAGTCAATAACAAATACAGATAATCATATGCAGCCCACCTACATTTTCGAGACAAGTTGGGAGGTATGCAATCGTGTAGGCGGCATCTATGCCGTTCTCTCTACACGTGCTGCTTCCATGCAAAAAGAGCATAAAGACAAAGTTATTTTCTTCGGTCCTGATTTTGGCGACCACTCCAATCTCACCTTCAAAGAGAGCAAGACCCTACTCAAAGGTTGGCGCCCCAAAGGCGTGCGCGTAGGTCGTTGGCAAGTGCCTGGCAAACCTATCGCAGTATTGCTCAAGTGGGATGAACTTTGGGCTGAGAAAGACCAGATCTTTGGTCACATGTGGGAGAAGTTTGGCATCCAGAGCCATGCTGCCTATGGTGATTACGATGAGAGTTGTCTCTTCGCCTACGCAGTGGGTCAAGTGGCAGAGAGCTTGTACAAGCACCTTGATATGCCTACCACGGTCATGCACTGCAACGAATGGCAGACCGCATTCACTATCCTCTATCTGCGCGAGCATTGTCCAGCTATTGGCACACTCTTCACCACCCATGCTACCAGCATCGGTCGTTCGATTGCTGGCAACTACAAACCACTCTATGACTGCTTTGATGCTTTCCAAGGCGACCAGATGGCGCAGGAGCTGAATATGGTCAGCAAGCACTCCGCAGAAAAGAAGGCAGCGCACCTTTGCGACTGCTTCACCACCGTGAGCGACCTTACTGCTCGCGAGTGTAAGCAGCTGCTCGACAAACCAGTGGATATCGTCACCCCTAATGGCTTTGAGCAGGGCTTCGTGCCACAGGGCGAAGAGTTTGATGCCGCACGCAAACGTGCACGCAACACCTTAATATCACTCGCGCGCGCGAAAGGTATCGATGCCAAAGGCACTGATATGCTCATCGGCACCGCCGGCCGCTACGAGTGGAAAAACAAGGGTATTGATGTATTCCTAGAGGCGATGACCCGTTTAGGCGAGAGTTTCCAACAGCGTGGCGGTCTAACAGCTGAAAGCGGTCCCTCTTCTCTCAGCGCGAAGCGCGGTCAAAAGCAAGTTATTGCTTTCGTGATGATCCCTTACCTCGAGCGTGAGGACTTTACCGTCGGTAATGTGCATGTAGTGTTTGTACCTACCTACTTGAATGGCAACGATGGCGTACTCAACTTGCCATATTACGACTTGCTGATTGGTTTGGATTTGACCGTTTTCCCAAGCTACTACGAACCATGGGGCTATACACCGCTGGAGAGTATGGCATTCCATGTGCCTACCATCACCACTTCGCTCAGCGGCTATGGCGTATGGTGCGAGGAGCAAGGTTGCACCACTATTGACAAGGGCGTAGCGGTGATTTATCGTAACGACAGCAATACCCACGATGTGATTACACATATTGTGAATACCATCCAGTATTACCTCTCATTGACACCTAAGAAGGTGGCAGCAGCCCGTGAGGCAGCGGTCACTTTGGCTCTCAAAGCTGAGTGGCAACACTTCTTCAAATACTACCGCGAGGCATATTATATCGCCCTAAAGAAAGCCGCAGCGCGTCAGTAAAGTATAACAGATATAGTAAGGATATACTAGGGATATACAAACAATCGCTTGCCATTGAGCAAGCGATTGTTGTATTATCTTCTTTTAGCATTCACCTTTACATCCAGATTGCAGAAGAAACATCATAGCAAAAAAAATAACCACCTCTTTTTGAAGTGGTTATTTCTCATATTAACTGATTGCTATTACAACGCCTCCAAGATGCGTTGGAGCCATTGCCAGCATTTGCCAGTAGAAGCGATGCTGAGGCGCTCTTGTGGGGAGTGAACACCGAACATTTGAGGGCCGATAGACACCATATCCAAGTATGGATACTTCTCCAAGAACAAACCACACTCCAAGCCTGCATGAATAGCCAATACCTTTGGCTCCGCAGCAAACAAATCTTGGTATGCCTTCTTGGTTACTTCCAACAATGGTGATTGTGGGTTAGGTGCCCAACCTGGGTAGCCATCACCATGGGTCACCTCGTCGCAAGCCAATGCCAAAGCGCACTCTACCATCTGCTTGAGATCGTGCTTCTTGCTCTCGATAGAGGAGCGTTGGCTGGTATTTACCTCGATAAATGCGCCCTGCTCATCCTCTTTCATCTTCACGCTTGCGAGGTTGGTGCTAGTTTCTACCAAACCAGGCATGGTTTTCGACATAGCCATCATGCCATGAGGACACGCATAGAGCGCTTGGATAAGCACTTTCGCTTTGTCAGCAGGGATAATAGTTGCGGGAGTATCGGTGGACTCGAGTGTCATGCAGAAGTCTTTCTCCACATCGCCAATCTCTGATTCGATAGTAGCGATATAGTGGTTGAGCATTACGCGCACGTCCTCTTTGAAGGACATAGGAACGAGGATAGTTGCCTCTGCCTCGCGAGCAATCGCATTACGCAAGTTACCGCCGTTGATGGCTGCCAACTGCATGTCGGTCTTTTGCATGACCATATAGAGGAAGCGAACGAGAATCTTATTCGCATTGCCACGACCTTTGTTAATGTCATCGCCTGAGTGACCACCCATCAAGCCGCTGACTTTGATATTTAGGGCGAGGTGGTTATTAGGCAATGAGGCGAGAGGCGAGTAATGCATCTTCGCGAGGGTGTCGATACCGCCTGCGCAACCGATGAACACTTGACCATCGTCTTCCGAGTCGAGGTTGATGAGTTGTTTGCCATTGAGGCAACCGTCTTGCAGACGGAAAGCACCTGTCAAACCAGTCTCTTCGTCCACGGTGAAGAGGCACTCCAATGCAGGGTGTTGCAGCGTCTCGGAAGTGATAGCTGCCAACATCAGTGCCATACCGATGCCGTTGTCAGCCCCCAGCGTAGTGCCTTGGGCTTTGATAAAATCGCCATCGATATAGGTGTGGATTGGGTCGTTATCAAAATCGTGTACGGTGTCGTTGTTCTTCTCGCACACCATGTCCATGTGGGCTTGTAGGATAACGCCTGGCTTGTGCTCGTAACCCGCAGTAGCAGGTTTGCGCATGATGATATTGCCAGCTTCATCTACTGTATGTTCGAGGTTGTGCTTCACGGCAAATGCCTTGAGCCACTCGATGATCTTGCCTTCGCGCTTCGATGGGCGAGGCACTTGGGTAATCTCGTGGAAGATGGAGAATACCTCTTGTGGGTGTAATTCGCGTATCATATTAGTTACAAACTATGAGTTATAAGTGATAAGTTATTCGTGAGCCACATTTTCGTGGATGCTTTGTAAAAATTCGGTTGGATAAGGTACACGGTTTGGACCTTCTGGCAGACCGTATGGGTTGCGCAAGAATTGTCCATCTTTCTCCTTGCGTTGTTGTCCGTCTAAGTACTTCACAAAGAGGTAGATACCCAACTCTTTCCATGCTGCAGTGGATTCTTCTGCTTGCATTATTGAGTACTTGGTCAGCCATTCTGTAGCCTCCTCATCGTTCAACTCAGCCACAGCGTTATCCACTACCGCCACTTGCGCGTTGAATTTATCCTCCCACGCTGCTTGTACCTTCTTGATATCAGGCATCATAGCCGAATACTTGGTGTATGCCCAGTTGGCTACGATATTGTATGTCCACCATGCTGATGTAGGCGAATAGGTGTACATATCGCCATTGCCCTCAGCATAACACTCTGGGACAGCATTAATCTTGCTGTACATTGGTACATAGAGCGATGATGCAGCGTCATCCACACCGAACCACAAAATACCACCCGCTTTAGCGCTCTCGTAGCCACGCATTTGTGCTACAAACGACCAGCCCGTTTGTTGGGTAGCGATTGGGCGCTCAAACCAGTATTGCACAGAATCTAATTGGAATCCGAGTGAGCCATAGCGCAACTTGCTATTCCATGGGCCTGCGTCAGGACCTTGGGTGATGTCCAGCGGAGTTCCCTCGTATTGATCGCGCATGCAGTCCTTTAGCTCTTGTGCGCTCACCTTGTGATTAGGTTTGATATAGAGTGGCATACGCTCGCCAGCGTATTTACCGCCAGTCTCTACGAAGGTTTTGCCCGTTGCAAAATCGTAATATTGCTCCATATCGTTGGAGAACTTGCGGAAGAATGACCATACGCGTGCTTCGCAGACATACAATCCAGAGAAGTCGTATGGTGCGTATGCCTCTTGGAAGTTGAAGTCCTCATCTTTTTTGCCTGTGAAATAGCCCTGCTTGCGTGCGAACTTCACCACGTCCTTGCTCCACATCCAGTTCTCTTTGTCCTTGAAGTTGATAGTGGTTATTCTAGCTTGGTTGGCATGTGCTGCGATGCAATCGTCTGGGATGCGAGTAGCTACCCACACGGCACCTTTCTCCACCTTACCCTTGCCGATCAACTCCATCATCCACACCTCGTTAGGGTCTGCGATAGAGAAGCTCTCGCCTGAAGATGCATAGCCATATTCTGCCACGAGGTCGGTCATACATTTGATCGCCTCGCGTGCAGTCTTGCAACGCTCCAAAGCGATGTACATCAGTGATCCATAGTCGATGCCTTCGCCGATCTCCAACTCTGGACGACCGCCCCAAGTGGTCTCACCGATAGTAAGTTGGTGCTCGTTCATATTACCCACTACATTGTAGGTGTGAGGCACTTGAGGGATAGAACAAAGTGGTTTGCCAGTATCCCAATCATTTACCTCACGCATTGCACCAGGAGCATGATCGGCTGCAGGGGCGAAATGCAAATAACCATAGAGTGCGTAACTATCGGCTGCGTACGAGATCATCGTACTACCGTCCACAGAGGCATCTTTACCTACTAAGAAATTGGTGCAGGCCATACCTGCTACCCATGCACTACAGAGTGCGAATATCAAATAAAACTTTTTCATATTTCTTATTTTGCTACATTCATTCGTCCATCTACCTTAGCCTCCACAACCTTCACTTGCTTGATATATTCGATATACAAGTCGCGTATTTTCTCCTCAGAGTTCCAGCAATGGATATAGTTCTTCAGTGGCAACATTCCATCGTTTCCTTGGCTGAGGTAGTCGCTTGTAGCTACGGTATATGTCTTATCCATATCGATAGCTTTGCCATTGATAGTCACCAACGCATCTTGCTGCATCGTCTTATCGCCTACAGCTTTGATACGCATACCTGCGATACCTTGTCCGCCAGAATAAGAAAAAATCTCACAGAGTTGTTGCAGATCACTGCCTTTTAAGGTCAGCACTACCAGCATGTTATCAAATGGCATCAGTTCAAATACGTTTCTAAAGGTGATATCTCCCGCAGCCCATTCGCAGCGCATACCACCGATATTCACCACGGCCACATCCACAGGCTCTGGGCACAATTTGCGCGCTATAGCTAGCAATGCATCGCTGGCCCAGTTCAGCATAGGGCACTCTGGTGCATACACCGGCATCGCCTCTGGCGCATAACCGATAGGGTCATTTAATTGAGCTTCCAAGGTTGCTTTAGCAGGAGCTATATGTTGCAGATACGCAGTGTCTTGCAGAGCATCCACTGTACTATCAATCATGATTATTTCGCCTTGAGATTCCGCCACATGCATAGGGCGATGGCAAGCCGATAATACGCTAACCGATACAAATAATAACAACCATTTTTTCATATTACTTTTCTTTTCCATGGGTAATTACGCCGCAAAGATAGTATTTTTTTTTCATATACGCAAATAATTTCCGCTTTGCCCTTTGCCAAATGGTAAAAAATCCGTACCTTTGCAGCGGAATTCAATGGAATCAACATGTTTTCTTTTAAGGAATATCTACCCTACTACAAGCGCAATCTCCGTGTCGCATTGCCTGTGATGCTCACACAACTCGGGGCATCATTAGTCGGATTGTTTGACTCTATCATGGTTGGACACTATGCCACGGTCGATCTGGCTGCAGTCAGTTTTGCCAACGCTTTGTTTTTCATGGCGATGGTGTTTGCCATGGGCGCACTCATGGCCATCACACCGCTGGTGGGTGTTCGTATAGGTGAAATCACCGCACATCCTGAGGACAAAGACGTTATTCGACACAAGATTGCTGTGCTGTTTCAAAACGGCATGCTTTTCACCATGATTCAGTCGGCATTGATGCTGGTGTTGCTGGGCGGATGCCTTCCATTTCTAGAGCATTTCGGGCAAGATCCCGAGGTCATAGCAGTGGCTAGACCTTACTATATCTTGATTGTTATTTCGCTGGTACCATTCCTAATTTTCACCTTTTGCAAGCAGTTTCTTGAGGGATTGGGCAATACGTTTGTAGCCATGGTTATTACCCTAACAATGAACGCCTTAAATATCTTTCTCAATTGGATATTCATCTATGGTCATTGGGGCGTAGAAGCCATGGGAGCAACGGGTGCAGGTATAGGTTCGTTGATTTCGCGTGTGGGTATGGCATTGTGCTTTATTGCAGCAATATGGTTTCACCGCGACTGGCAGTATTATATCCGCATATTCTCATGGCGCAGTTTCAGTTGGCAAGCCATCCGGCAGCAGATCCAGATCGGATTCCCTATTGGTGCACAAACTTTCCTCGAGACCTTCACTTTTGCGGCATCATTTGTGATTATCGGTTGGATTAGCAAAGAGGCATTGGCGGCGCATCAGGTGGCCAATCAGATTGCCGACCTCACGTTTATGATTGCGCTCGGTGTAGGCGCAGCCACCACGATCCGCGTCTCGCACCAATTGGGCGCAGGCAACCTCCATGCAGTGCGTATGGCTAGCAATGCAAGCATCCATTTAGTATTGGTAATCAATACGATAGGCGCAGCAATGATGATAGGTCTGCGCAATTATATCCCAATGCTTTTCACTGATGATCAGGAGGTGATTGCTATTGCTTCCACGCTAATCGTCATCGCAGGATTGTTTCAGTATGCGGATGGCTTACAAGCCGTTGGTGCAGCCATGCTACGCGGCATCACGGATGTAAAAGTGCCTATGATTATTGCCTTCGTATCGTATATCTTAGTGGGCTTGTCGGTGGGGCTGCTATGTGCATTCCCACTGAAAATGGGCGCCGCAGGCATCTGGTGCGGCTTCATCGCTGGCCTGGCCCTAGCAGCCATCTGCTTCCACCTCCGCTTCAACCGCAAGTTTAAGCAATTGATGCTATCTAAATAAACTACAACCGGTGAAAAACGGCATAGTTTTTGCAAAAATGCTGAAAAAATTTGCGTAATCGAAAAAAATAGTGTACTTTTGCAGCGCAAATCTGTTTTATGGGGGTGTTTGGTTTTGACAGCAGGTAGAACAGGTATGTAAGCACGCCGAGCATGAACACCGCTCGTTAATCGGGTTCGCCATTATAACTGGCAACAATACTGTAGCTCTCGCTGCGTAATCGAAGTATAGTAGATTCGCCTAGTTTCGGCACAAGGTGCTGAACCGAGACATCGCTCCAAGCCAACGTCCAGAGGCTAAATGGATCAAGCGGTGCGGAAATATCGGGACTGGTTTTGGTAGGCTGCGATGCCAAAATGAGATTTTAGCAGATAAGGCAATGGTTGGTGGCTTGGGTCTTGCCATTGCTCGAAAATCTAGGCCAAGATAAGCGTGTAGAAAGCATATTGGTTCCTTGTTTGGACGCGGGTTCGATTCCCGCCACTTCCACCAAAAAAGCGCTATATCCTTGAGATACAGCGCTTTTATTATAAACATCCGTTTACTTATACAAGATTCTTACCTACTGCAGCAGCGATTGGTTGGAGCGAGGTGTACATCTCAGCAAACTGTTGGTGGTCGAGTTGCTGCGGAGCATCACTCTGTGCACATTCAGGACATGGGTGCGTCTCGATCAGCAAGCCATCCACGCCCATGGCGGTACAAGCACGTGCCAAATCACCAATACCATACGCATAGCCCATAGCATGACTTGGGTCAAGGATGATAGGCAGATTGCAGTGCTCTTTCAGCCATGCTACACCACAGAGATCCAACGTGAAACGCGTATTGGTCTCAAAGCTGCGGATACCACGCTCGCAGAGAATCACCTGATCATTGCCACAACTCATGATGAAATCGGCACAATTAACCAATTCTTGTAGCGTAGAACCAAAACCACGCTTCAATATCACAGGCTTGCCCGATTGTCCTGCTGCGGTCAGCAGACCATGGTCATACATTGCCTTAGCACCTACTTGCACGATGTCTGCATACTCCACTACTTTGTCGGCATGGGTAGCATCGCGCATCTCGGTGGCAATCAGTAGTCCGTACTTCTCGCGCATCTCAGCAAGGAGCTTCAGTCCATCTTCGCCCAATCCGCGGAAGGTATATGGCGAAGTGCGAGGCTTGTAGCAACCTGCACGGAGTACTCGAATACCTTGTTGCTTGAGCATCTGACACGATTGCTCAATCTGCTCACGGCTCTCAATAGCACAAGGACCTGCAATCATCAGTTGATTCTTAGCATCGCCTCCGATATAGGTGTCACCAATCTGAATACGATGCGTATTAGCCATATACTGACGCGATGAGAGTTGCATATCTGTAGCAAAAGTCCAATGCTCTGTTGCAACATCTTGTAACTCAGCAGGCAATTGCTTGACCGCATGATTAGTAATAAGCACAAAATAGTCGGACTTCTCCAAACACAATGCACCTACACTTTCGGCATACGCTTGTGCGCTTGCATGCGATATATTTTTAGGTAAGTGAATGATCATGTTATGATTGAAAATCAATAATATGGTGAATAGATATGATACCGATGATATCGGTAGTCTCGTTTGTTTTCGTCACTGCCAGTGTGGTGATGTTGTAGGTATCCATCACCGCGAGTGCATCTGTCAGCAATGCATCCTTAGCAATATGCTTATAGGAAGGTGTCATGATATCTGCAGCAGTGATATGCACGTCGTTGTACTTCTGTATAGCGCGGCGAATATCTCCATCTGTGATAATACCCAGACATTTGCCATCAGGCAATTGGTCATATACCATTGTCATACCTAAGCGCTTGTCTGTCATCTCACACACCACTTCACGGAAAGATGCATTGGATGCCACGCGTGGCACATTGGTAGTCATCACATTGTGTACACGACCAAGCAGTTTTCTACCTAATGCACCACCTGGGTGGTAGAGCGCAAAGTTCTCTGCCTTAAACTGGCGCATCTCCATAAGGCACACCATCAGCGCATCACCCATCAACAGGGTGGCTGTGGTGGAAGTGGTAGGTGCCAAGCCCAATGGACATGCCTCTGAATCTACATGGATAGAGAGTGCATAATCGGCACGCTGTGCCAATGGCGAATCCATGTTACCAGTCATTGCCACGATTGTGCAACCCAATCGGTGAAGTGGATCAATGATATTGAGTATCTCGTTGGTAGAGCCACTATTGCTAACTAGTATCGCTACATCGCTAGCATTGATCATCCCCAAGTCGCCATGCACTGCCTCGGCAGCATTCACGAAGATTGAGGGAGTACCCGTAGAGGCAAACGAGGCCGCCATCTTGTGGGCGATGATACCCGTCTTACCAATACCCATCATCACCACTTTGCCTTGACAACGATGGAGCACTTCTACTACATGGTCAAAAGTGGAGTCAATGCTGTTTTTGAGTTTCTCTAACTCGCGAATCTCCTCATCAAATATCTCTTTTGCTCGTTTTGCGTACATTTCAATAAAGAAGTTGAAAAAGTTCTAAGCTTTTTTAATCAATTGGTCAATAGCCAATGTCTGTTTGAGTATTGTTTCCACATCGCTCAGGCGCACTTGATTGGCAGCATCTGAGATGGCTTTTTCGGGTTGTGGATGCACTTCTAGAAATAATCCATCAATGCCTACTGCCACCGCAGCACGGATCAAATGAGGCACCATCTCGCGGTTGCCGCCCGTCACGCCTGCTTGGCTACTTGGCTGCTGTACAGAGTGCGTAGCATCAAATACTACTGGATAACCATACTCGCGCATCTTCACTAGCGATGTCATATCCACAATGAGGTTGCCATAGCCAAAGCTCGAACCGCGCTCCGTGAGCCAAATGCTTTTTGAGGCGATGAGGTTATTAGGCGATGAGGCGAGAGGATGATTGGCCTCAATCTTGGCTATCGCACCGCGCATATCCCATGGCGCCATAAACTGACCTTTCTTCACATTGACCACCTTGCCCGTCTTGGCAGCCGCCACAAGCAAGTCAGTTTGGCGAGAGAGAAAAGCAGGAATTTGCAATACATCTGCTACCTCCGCTACTGGTGTACATTGCCATGACTCATGTACATCAGTCAGGATTGGCAAACCGAAAGTAGATTTCACCTCTTGCAGAATCTCCAATCCCTTCTCCATACCCACACCGCGTTCCGACATACTGGTACGGTTGGCTTTGTCATACGAAGACTTGAAATACAGCGTGATACCCAATCGCTCGCATATCTGCTTCAGTGTTTCAGCAGTATGCATTACGATATCACGACTCTCTATGGCACAAGGTCCAGCGATGAGAAACATAGTTGTTAGAGTTTAAAATGATCTAAAAGTTTTAGAAGTTTTAAGCGTTGGCGTAGATGCGAATCCAGTCGATGTCCAAACGAGCTGCACCTGCTTTTTGGTTCTCAGGTAAATAGCTGCGCACTAATAAGTGTAGCGCTTCGCCTGCCAATGTATTCTTGCTGCGAGCCACTTCTACATCATTCACATAGTTCACAACCTCTTTTTCGTTCCATACTATGGTATAGATAGCCTCTTTCGTCAAGTGGTTGGCAGGCAAGATGGGTAATGCTTTTTGTGCGTTGGTTGTAGTCAAGCAAACAACATGTTTTGCCTTACCTGAACAACGTACTTTTGCTTGCAACACACCAGTTGCTGGTGCTACTGCTGTAGCGGTATGCCATACGTCGCTAGTAAAAGCGAATGGATGAGAGATCATACCTTTGGTAGGGTGCCAAGCTGGAGCATTAACTTTCTCCTTTTTGGTCAAAATACTCATCACACGGTTGGATACTTGGGTATTGCGACCTTGTACATAGGCTTGTTGCTCACTCACATGCGAGTGATCTGCTTTGAACTCTTTGCTTGGATAGAGGAAACCTGTTTGCCATGCGTCGGACATACGCGCTGTCTCAAACTCTTCTGTCCAAACAGTCTTATAGCTCTCTAATTCAGCGATTTCCTTCTCTGTATGCGCAAAGAAGAACACGATATCAGCATGCTTTACCAATTCGTTGTAGCGCTTCTCTTGTTGGCTCTCAGGGGTAGTAAACCAACGTTTAGCGTTCTTCCAAAAAGCGTTCGCCTTTTGAAACTCAGGGGCTTGGATTTGCTCTGCCAATTCCAAGTATCTTACTACCTCTGGTTTCTCTTTGTATGCTTCCTTCTTGAGCAAGTTGTAGAGAATTACTGATGTATTCCACTTGAGTTGTTTGTACTCTGCCATCGTTTTACCCTCTTGTGTATCTGCATAGCGAGTGGTGGTAAGTTCTTTTTTCTTGGCTTGGAACTCCGCAGATTCCACTACTTTTTTCAATGTGTTATACTCTGCGAGGATATCGCCTTTTTCCACTTGACGATAGCGCACAATGATTTGCGCTTGTTCTTGCAACCATTGTTCAAATACTTTTGTACTTTTCATATCTATAAACATTAACCTTATAAACTCTAAACGAGACGCTGCAAAGCGTCTATCAATTCTTCTATGGTGTCCACGAATCGTGGTGCATATTGCTCCTCTTGTGGCAGAAACGCTAGTTTGCGCATATGTTCGGCTTGCAGTTTGAGGCCCTCGTAGAAACCTTGGTAGTTCAGCACGAAGCAGGGTTTGCGATGTTCATCCACCGTACCACTTGCCACGACATCCATCATCTCGTCCATGGTGCCGTAGCTGCCAGGTAGGCAAACGAAACAATCCGCCAACTCCTTCATCTTCTGCTTGCGTTCGCACATATTGTTTACCACGTAGAGCGTATCGCAGTTGTCTGCCATGCGTTTGGCTTGGATAATGCGTTGCGGAATTACCCCTTCCACCATGCCACCTGCTGACTTCGCCGCATTGCTCACGCGTGTCATCAGTCCGCCCGTAGCACCGCCATACACAAGGGTATGCCCCGCCTCAGCGATCCACTTGCCAAGCGTATCCCCCAGCGCCAAATACTCGCTGGGGATACGGTCCTTCGCACTACAATAAACTGCTATTCTCATCTCTAAACTCTAAACACTAAACACGATTACGCATCAATCTTTGCGTAGGTGGCGTTCTTCTCGATAAACTCACGACGAGGAGCCACATCATCACCCATCAACATAGCGATGGTGCGATCTGCCTCAGCAGCGTTCTCGATAGTCACCTTCTTCAGCAAGCGGCGAGCAGGGTCCATAGTGGTCTCCCACAATTGCTCGTCGGACATCTCACCAAGACCTTTGTAGCGTTGGGTCTTAATCAGTTTCTCATCGCCGTTTGCGTACTTCATGATGAACTCATGGCGTTGTTGATCGTTCCAGCAATACTCCTTGTAGCTACCCTTTGCGCAGAGGTACAATGGAGCCATTGCGATATACAAGTGACCTTGCTCGATAATCTCCTTCATATGGCGGAAGAAGAGGGTCATGATCAGCGTAGCAATGTGCGCACCGTCCACGTCGGCATCGGCCATGATGATTACTTTGTTGTAGCGCAGTTTACTGAGGTTCAATGCCTTAGGATCTTCCTCTGTGCCGAAGGTGATACCCAGTGCGGTGAAGATATTGCGTACCTCCTCGCTCTCAAACACCTTGTGCTCCATGGCTTTCTCCACGTTCAAGATCTTACCGCGCAATGGGAGGATGGCTTGGATCTTTCGGTCGCGACCAGTCTTAGCGGTACCACCCGCAGAATCTCCCTCCACGAGGAAGAGCTCGCACTCTGCTGGATCCTTGCTCTCGCAGTCTGCCAATTTACCAGGCAAACCACCACCGCCGAGAGGCGACTTACGCAATACGCTCTGACGAGCATTACGCGCAGCGATACGCGCTTGAGCCGCCAAGATCACTTTCTCCACGATCCTCTTCGCATCCTCTGGGTGCTCCTCCAAGTAGTTGGTCAATGCCTCGCTCACAGCAGAAGATACCATACCTGCCACCTCTGAGTTACCCAACTTGGTCTTGGTCTGACCCTCAAACTGTGGCTCTGCCACCTTCACGCTGATGATAGCAGTCAAACCCTCGCGGAAGTCGTTGGCATCGATATTTGCATTACCATCTTTGTCTTTCAGCTTCGCCTTCTCCAGCATCTTGCTCTCGTCGGCGTACTTCTTCATGACGCGAGTCAATGCAGCACGGAAACCAGCCACGTGTGTACCACCTTCGATGGTGTTTATATTGTTTACATAACTGTGTACGTTCTCGTTGAAATCGGTGTTATAGAGGATTGCCACCTCTACTGGCGTACCATATTTCTCGGTATTGAGGTGAATAACCTCAGAGATCAGTGGAGTACGGTTGCCGTCGATATAACGAACGAACTCGCTGAGTCCTTCTTCTGAGTAGAACACCTCGCCCTTGAATGTGCCGTCTTCGTTCTTCTCGCGCATGTCGGTCAGAGTGATGCGTACACCAGCATTCAGGTATGCCAACTCGCGCATACGGTTGGCGAGAATATCGTAGTGATAAACAATCTCGGTGAAGATACTGCCGTCAGGCCAGAATTGTACGCGAGTACCAGTGCCTTCGCCCTCGTTGTAGGTGCCAATCACGCTCACTGGAGCCAATGGCTTACCTTTGGCGTAGTCTTGTGCGTGTACTTTACCATCGCGGCGTACCTCTACGTGCAATTTTGTGGAAAGTGCGTTCACACAACTCACACCCACACCGTGAAGACCACCAGACACCTTGTAGCTGTCCTTGTTGAACTTACCACCGGCGTGCAATACGGTCATTACGACCTCCAATGCACTCTTCTTCTCTTTTGGGTGAATGTCCACAGGGATACCACGACCGTTATCTTGTACGGTGATGGAGTTGTCCTCGTTGATTGTCACTTCGATGTTGCTACAGAAGCCAGCCAATGCCTCGTCGATTGAGTTGTCCACCACCTCATATACCAAGTGGTGCAGACCTTTCAGCGAAATATCGCCGATATACATCGCAGGACGTTTGCGCACTGCTTCCAAACCCTCAAGCACCTGAATGCTCGATCCATCATACTTCTCTTGTTGTTCTACTTGTTGATTCAATTCTTCCATTGTATTTTTGTATTTATTATTTTCTAATGATTCGCGTCGCGCGTATGCGCACACAATGCGACTGCAAAGGTACAAAAAATAATTGACATACACAATAGCGTATCTTATCTTTTTCGAGAAGTGCGCTCAGATCGCAAATAAACCGCCTTTTTCAGCTTGTTGTATTTTTATGTTGGTTTTCTGAAAACTTCACAATCGCTTAGAACGAAGATTCCAACCTTGTGTCAGTCATATGGTTTCATGGTCAAACTCGCTAGAATTCTTTGTGCTTAAAAGTAAAAAACGGCCGCAACTCCATTTGGAACTGCAGCCGTTGATTTTTTATCAATCTGTTCGTTATTGGATGGTTACTGCGGGGTCAATCACAGACTTATCCCGACTAACGATGTCTATATGATGTCCCCAAGGAATACACCCAAATATTTCTGGCATTGGTAAAAAGCCAATGGGTCGTTGGCTTTTTTCTAAAGCGTCAGGTTGTTCTTCATTCGTAAAAATGTCAACGGGTCGTTGACTTTTTATAAGTTGCTCATTATAAAATGAATACCAACGCTTCATATACTTCACATTTGTATCCGAAAAACCAGTAGCATCGGGAAAAGCTTCTCGCATATCAAATGCAAATTGTTTGACAACAGTAAAAAAAGTTTTAGGAGTTTAAAAAGTTTTTAAGGTGAACAGTACTGTTTCGGTTTAGAGGACGGAACAAAGTGCCTAGTGTTTAGGGCTTTGAGAAGGATTTTAAGCGGAAACGGGAAGTGGTAAGCGAATGGTATGCGAACTGACAAGAAAGATAAAAGAAATTCGCCACTTAACGGCATCCATACAAAAAAGACGGTATTATTACCCGCCTTTCCCGTTACCACTCCGATACCACTAGCCGAAGATAAGCCAATCTGATGCATAAAAAACAAGCGTGGAATTATTCCACACTTGTTTTAGCATAACAGAGCATTTATCAATGCTTTCCTGCGTACTTTTTACCGAACTCTTCGCGCACTTTTTTCTGCGCCTCAGTAGGTGGCTTATCACGTTTAGGGCGGCGTTGAATAACTACCTTGCCATACTGCATACGAGCATAATACTCTTTGCCTAAATTTCCTTTGAGAGATTTGACGGGAAAATTTGTTTCTGCGATCATACTATTTGTGATTTTATTAGGTTAAACAATAGATTAGAATCTTTAGAAAACTTAGAAAATTTAGAAAAACTATTTACGAAGAAATTCTAAGAATTCTAAAGATTCTAAAAATTCTATCATGCTATCAATGCATTCGCTTTTTGGTACTTTCCGTTCATAATTCGCTGTAGATCACCACTATTGACGAATTTGGTTAGCCAGTAGTCCATCGTCTTGATATTAATTCCAAGGACTTCCGCTTGCTTCACGGCATCCTGCTTTGTGAAGTCCGCAGGAAGCATCTCAAAGAACTGTTTTTGGATCAGCGTATGACCAATTTCTCCAGGAACAGCCTCCTTTTTCTCGGGCAACATCGCTTTTTTCAATGGCTCGTATGCATTATCGGAAGTGAAAGTTGGTATCGCCTTGATAATGAGCATAAAAGAAGCACCTCCGACGGTTGTCCGTTCGGAGGTGCGTTACTAATTTGTGGAAGTGCAATTTTCGGCACGCCCATTCCCTGACAGGAATTTATTGATGGTTAATCAGTCACTGTTGATTATTGACTGTAGGAAATAGGAAGATCTACTCCACCTGCAACACCAAGCCTTTGAGGTATTCGCCTTCAGGGTGGTAGATGTTGATTGGGTGGTCAGCAGGTTGGTGCAGTTGGTGCAAGATGCGCACCTTGCGTCCTACCTGTGCTGCGGCAGAGAAGACTGCCAAACGGAACATATCCTTATCAATCGCTTGTGAGCAAGAGAAAGTAAACAAGATACCACCTGGACGGATAGCCTGTATGCCTTTGGCATTCAAGCGTTGGTAGCCACGACGTGCATTCTTGACCGCATCGCGGTGCTTGGCGAAAGCAGGAGGGTCTAAGATGATCAGATCGTATTTGTTTTGGTTCTTAGCCATGAACTCAAATGCCTCCTCAGCAAAGGCCTCGTGCGGAGCGTTCTCACCAAAGTTGTGCGCCACATTGCTGCAGACCAAGTCAATGGCTTTTTGGCTGACATCCACCGAGTGCACCAGTTTAGCGCCACCACGCAGGGCATAGACCGAGAAACCGCCCGTGTAGCAGAACATATTGAGTACCTCTTTGTCCTTCGCATAATGCTCCAAGAGTGAGCGGTTGTCGCGTTGGTCGATGAAGAAACCCGTCTTTTGACCGCGGAGCCAGTCAATGCGGAAGTCTAATCCATTCTCTTTTGCCCAAAAATCGCCGTTGAAATCGGCTTTTTCTGCACCTATCAAGTAGCCAACACGTTCACCTTGGATAGGAGCTTTGTGAGGCAAGGTATCATCGGACTTGTAATACACCTTATCCACCTGTGGAACCACCTGTACAATGGCCTCTGCAATCTCCTGGCGGTGGCAGTGCATACCGATGGAATGGGCTTGGATAACAGCTGTATCGGCATAGATATCCACAATCAGTCCTGGCAAAAAGTCGCCTTCGCCATGAATGAGACGGTAGGTGTTGTTGATAGGCGATGAGGCGATGAGGTTATCAGGCGATGAGGCAAGAAGTGGAGTTAGTCCTAAGGCGCGACGCACCTCGTAGGCAGCGCGGATGCGCTCTTGCCAAAAATCATGAGGTAGTGCCTCCACGCCAAACGCCAAGATACGCACGGCAATAGAGCCAATCTGGTAGTGACCAACGCCCAAGATTTTGCCGTTGGAATCGAGCACTTTTACCACTTCGCCCTCTTGTGGCTGCGCGTGTGGATAGTCAGCATCGAGTTGAATACTGCGGATTGCACCCGAGAAAACCCAAGGGTGGAAACGAAGAAGCGACTCTTCTTTATGAGGTTTCAAATATACCGTCGTCATAATTTCTTATCTCTAAACTCTAAACAGTAGCGAAGCGTTCTCTAAACACTAAACAGTAGCCGCTTCAGCGGCGTTCTCTAAACACTTTCTTGCCATGGCTTCTTGTTGGCGGCGGATTTGTGCTTCACGTTCTGCACGCTTGAGCGCTTCTACCGCACGTTTGGAGAGTGGTTTCACCTTTTGTAAAGCCAGATAGATACTCAGTGTAGCCCACGCATCCGTAGAAGCATAGCGCGCTTGCTCGGGCGTGAGGTGAGAGTTCTCCCAGTTGGTGAGTTGTTGCGCTTTGCTGATTTTCTTGCCAAAGATAATGGCAAAAATCTTTTGCAATCCCATCTCCATAATACCATACTTGCATACGATTGACTGCAAGTCAATACAATTGGCAGGTTTGAATTCGCGTCTTCTGCGCAGACCATTGATGTCATCTTTGAAGGCAAGACCCACCTTGCAGATATTAGGATCAGCGAAGATTTCTGCGATTTCAACGGGCATTCCTACGTGTGTTAAGCGCAAGAGATAACAGCGTTCTAAGGTAGAAATCTGCACCAAAGCCGTAGGATAATGCACACCGCGTTTGAAAGATGGACGCGCCTCGGTATCCACTCCCAGAACAGTATGCTGACGTAGATAGGCAGCTGCATCAGCAACCATATCAGGATGATCTACAACAATCACATCACCTTCAAAAAAAGTGACGGGTAACGTTTGAATAGCGGCTTTATCAATGTGCGCTGCGAAAGTATTTGGCAAAAAACTACTCATCTACGGATAATGATAATGCGTGTAACGGACGGAGGACATTCAGCAGTTTTTGTCCCCAATGCTGCTCAAAGCCCTCTAAACAACTCACCAAGGCATCGTTCATCACGGCCTCCTCACGGGTTTGGTAGTTGCATGCGAGATCTTTGAGCTCCTGATAGATATCTGCGATATTCTCCGATATAAACGCTGTGATAGGTTCGTCCGAATAGCGCATATCCTCGACAAACACCTCCAGATACGCATCATCTGAACCCAACTTCTGCGCCACCATTTGGCGCAAATCTTCATACTCCTGTTCGGTAACAAAACGCTCGGGATAGCCGTCCATCTCCTCGTTGGCCTTAGGCAATAAACGCGCCTTGAGATACAACAAAGGCAACAAGCAGAGCATTTTCTCGATAAAATCGGACTTCTCTTGCTCTGCCACTTGCTCTAGATATAAGCAGAGTTGCACCGCCACCGTCACAAACTCAATGGCAGGCTCTTGATATACATAATGTGTAGTGTCAGTTGACATAATTAGTAAAATATGAGTATTCCAAAAACAAATATAATTCGCTTGCAAAGGTACAACAAAAAACGGATATATGCAAACTTATCTCTCTGGAAAATAAATTTTCACACGATTTCTTGCGTATTTGCAATAATTGTTGTACCTTTGCAGCATGAAAAAGTTTTATATCGAAACATATGGCTGCCAAATGAATGTGGCAGATAGCGAGGTGGTGGCGGCAATCATGGAGATGACAGACGCCCAAATCACAGATGATATTGCTCAAGCAGATATCATAATTCTGAATACTTGCTCAATCCGTGAAAATGCCGAGCAGAAGGTACAGAACCGATTGAAGGAACTCCGCTCTTGTGGCAAACGAAAATCGGAAAACGGAAATCGGAAAACCATAGGCGTGATTGGCTGTATGGCAGAGCGTATGGGAGAAGAATTGTTGCAGAATTATGGAGTGGATTTTGTGGCAGGTCCAGATGCCTATTTGGATATACCAAACTTGCTTTCTCAATGTGAGCAAGGCTTGCCCGCTATCAATATTGAATTGAGCAAGACAGAGACCTACCGCGAAGTGATGCCCGCACGTATTGGCAAGCAAATATCTGGTTTTGTGAGTATTATGCGTGGGTGCAATAATTTCTGCTCGTACTGCGTAGTTCCTTATACCAGAGGACGCGAACGTAGCCGCGATGTAGAAAGCATCAAGAACGAGGTATTGGATCTGCAAAACAAAGGATATAAAGAGGTGACATTGTTAGGACAGAATGTCAACTCCTACCGTTACGAACAAGTAAATGCACAAGGCGAGGTAGAAGTGGTGGATTTCTCAGCCTTGTTGGAAATCATAGCCACCTTGGTACCAGACATGCGCATCCGCTTTACCACTTCTCACCCCAAGGACATGTCCGACAGGACTTTGGAAGTGATTGCCGCACATGATAACTTGTGCCGATTTATCCACTTACCCGTGCAAAGTGGTTCGAACAGAATATTAAAATTGATGAACCGTAAATATACCCGCGAGTGGTATTTGGATCGCATTGCAGCTATTCGCAGAATCCTGCCTGATGCAGCCATCAGCACGGATGTGTTCTGCGGTTTTCATAGCGAAACAATCGAAGAACATCAAGAGACATTATCCCTGATGCGTGAAGTAGGATTTGATTCCGCATTCATGTTTAAATATAGCGAACGTCCAGGAACGCACGCTCAGAAACATTTGCCAGATAATATCTCTGAAGAAGAAAAAGTAAGACGCTTGAACGAAATCATCGCACTACAAACACAATTATCCTTGGAAAGCAACCAGCGCGAAATTGGCAAGGTAGTAGAGGTACTCGTGGAAGGGTTCTCTAAACGCAGCAAAGAGGATATGTATGGCCGTACTAGTCAGTACAAAACAGTGGTATTCCCTCGCGGGGGGCATAAGATTGGCGAGCTGGTGATGGTGAAGATAGAGGAAGCAAGTGCTGCTACTTTGAAGGGAAAGTTGGTATAACCCATGCGGACTTCGGACCCGCCTGTTATGACAATTCTTATCTCACTATGTTCGAACGAATTGCATACCATTCCTCCGAAGTTACATTCGCTTAATATTGCAAATACGCACTTTTTTCATATAAAAATACATTTTTTCTTAAAAAAATTTGCGTATTTACATTTTTTGTAGTACCTTTGCACCGAAAACAATAAATTTTCATAGTTAAGGTTTAGGTTTAATGGCAACGAGAGGCTGGGAAGTTTCTCGTTGTTTCTTAAACAATCGTTAAAGAAAACGTATTGTTTTCACTATTTTTTTTGTAAAAACTCGAATGAATTTTGACCATATGAGTACAGCAAAGAAACAACAAGAAGAGATTCAAGAAGAAAATCCATTGCTTCTTGATCTGACAGATGTGGATGAGGCTCGCAAAGCATTTATCGCGAGTGAGATTTTTACACGTAAATACTAAATAATAGATATGGCAACAACGTACATGACCGCAGGCGGTCTTCAAAAACTGAAAGAAGAATTACAACATTTGGAAAGCGTGGAGCGTCCACGCGTGATCGCAGCCATCGCAGAAGCACGCGAGAAAGGCGATTTGAGTGAGAATGCAGAATATGATGCTGCAAAAGAAGAACAAGGCATCCTCGAGAGTCGCATCGCGATGCTCAAGGCAAAAATCGTGGATGCACGTATCATCGACGAAAATGATGTGAATACCGATGAGGTACAAATCTTGACCAAAGTGCGCGTAGAAAACTTGAAAACAGGTCAAGAGAAGGTATATCAATTGGTAACAGAAGGCGAAGCTAATATTTTGGAAGGTAAAATCGCTACTACAACCCCTATCGCAAAAGGTTTGATGGGTAAAAAAGTAGGCGATGTAGCAGAAGTGATAGTGCCAGCTGGTAAATTGGAATTTAAGATTCTAGAAATCAGCATCTAATCACACTTTGTAGAATATATAAGTACAACAACTGATTTACTATCCAAAGCCCTATGACTATCTTTACAAAAATCATCAATGGCGAAATTCCTAGCTATAAAGTGGCTGAGAATGACAAGTTTTATGCCTTTTTGGATATCAATCCCCTACAAAAGGGTCACACATTGGTCGTGCCAAAGCTCTCTGAGCCAGAGGCAGACTATATATTTGATCTGAGTGATGACATCTTGAGCGAAATGCTGGTGTTTGCCAAGCAAGTGGCTCGCGGTATTCAAGGCGCAGTAGAGTGCAAACGCGTTGGTGTAGCAGTGATTGGCTTAGAAGTGCCACATGTACACATGCACCTTATTCCTATCAGCAAAGAGGGCGATATGTCATTTGCTAATCCAAAAATGACCCTGCCAACAGAAGAAATGGCCGAGATTGCTAACTCAATTGCAGCAGCAATAGGACGTTAAGAATAGCAATACAACAGCAAAAAAAATGACTGCAAATCGCAGTCATTTTTTGTTTTAAAACACTTTACGTTAGTTCTTAGGGAGCCAAGTTTGGCTTCTTCCCAAGAGTCCTGCTTTGTCCAAAGAACCACGCAAAATCAGTTTGCCATCTTTGAGGAAAACCTTAGCATAATAGAACTTACCATTGTCAGGATCAAGGACTTTACCTCCACGCAGTTCGCCATCCTTGAGCTGCATGTCGCGAATAATAGTCAATCCTACAATAGGTTGATTGTGGTCCTCACCTACACAGGCTGTACAAACAGCCGTGTCACTATTCTCTTCCAAAAGAGCAACGATTTGGCCATAATACATGCCATTGTCCGCCTGATAAATGCGTACCACTGATTTGTGTTCGCCAGTAGCATCATCCACCGTTATCCACTCGCCCAAGATAGGAGTTTGAGCCCAAAGACATGCACTCATTACAAGAGAAGCCAAGAGAAAATAAAGTTTCTTTTTCATGTTGGAATGTATTTTTTCGCGGCAAAAGTACAAAAAAATTGTGGAATATACACAAAGTGAGGCAAATAATTTTGATATTTGCCTAAAAAATAGTAATTTTGCAGGCAAGATTTGAAAATTCAGGAACGATGAAATTGGTATTTGCATCAAATAATGCTCATAAATTGGATGAAGTTCGCAACATTCTCTCCGATGTGGAGATTGTGAGTTTGCGCGAAGTGGGTTTTGTGGATGAAATAGATGAAACAGGATCTACATTGGAAGAAAATTCCCATTTGAAAGCCCAAACCATCTGGAACTGGTTGGAAGCTCATGATTTGGCGAAAGATTGTGATGGCGTCTTTGCAGATGATACTGGTTTGGAGATTGATGCGCTGAATGGAGCACCAGGTGTATATTCTGCTCGCTGGGCAGGAGAACCATCTAATGATGCAAATAATCGAGCAAAAGCTTTGCGTGAATTAGAAGGCACGACCAACCGCAATGCACACTTTCGCACCGTAATCACATGGATTGGAAAAGACATAGATATTCAGGTGGAAGGTATTGTAGAAGGTATCATATCTACAGAGGAAAAAGGTAATGGCGGATTTGGATACGACGCACTGTTTATTCCCAAGGGATATACAGAGACCTTTGCCACCCTACCTGCAGAAGTGAAAAATAGTATTAGCCACCGCGGACGAGCAATGGAAGCCCTGAAAAAGGTAATCCAGAAAGATAGCAAATGTATATGAAACGAATAGCAATATTGACTATTATTGGTCTTGTGAGTATGATGACACTCGCAGGTTCCTATATTGACACCTCAGAAGAAAATTGGACATATGGAAATATGCACCAATGGCGTGCACATTTGGCCTATTCGGTGATTGACGAAGTGGCCGTGACAGATAACAAGATCTTTGCCCTATCAAACCACTCGTTGTTTTCGATAGACAAACAGTCGGAAGAAATAGAGTACTACAGCCGATTGACTGGATTAAATAGTGCAGTAATTGATCACCTGTATTATAACCCATTACTCAACTATCTGCTGCTGTGCTATCAAAATGGTCAATTGGATATTATTGACGCAAAGGATGATGTACACAACATATCTGATTTATATCTAAAACAAAGCAATATATCCAAACGAATCAATGATATCCAAATCCACCAAACTAAAGCATTTATGGCTATGGATTTTGGTGTTATCTGCTTGGATATGAAGAAGATGGAGGTGGAAGATACCTACTATATCGGGGAACAATCAGAAGAAGTGCAAGTAAATTATTTGACCATTTTTGGCGACTCGCTATATGCCGCATCCCATCAGTATCTCTATTCGGCGCATCTGAACGACAACTTGATGGACTATGCCTATTGGCATACCTCCCCCCTACCTGGCGGCAATGCACTACAAGGAATGTGCGCACATGAAGGTAGTATATGTGTCATTCGTGATAGCGTACTATGGTCAAGACAAGAAACAGGATGGAAAAAGCACGAATCTACATATGCACTGCGCGGATTTTGCCAGACAGACCATAATCTATTTGCATTGATAAACAATCACTATGGTACCCTAGAAGTGCAACCCGATTTTTCGCTAGCAATGAGTATTCCTTATGGCTATATTCACGACATAGCCTCTGATGGCAGTAAATACTGGTTGGCAACAAGAGATAATGGATTGGTACGTGTAGATAATGGTAACTATCAAGAATATCACCCAGAAGGTCCACTCAACAATGTCGCCTATCGTATGAATTTCTTTGGAGATAGATTGTATGTAGTGCCAGGGGGTCGTTGGGCAACGCAAAACGAGACATATGGAGAAATCATGTACTACGAAAATGGTATGTGGACGAATATTACGAACGGAAGATTGACCGAAATGGCAGAGCATGCACTATATGACTTTATGAACGTAGCACAAGATCCCAACGATAAAAACCATTATTTTGTGACTAGTTATGGAACAGGTATGTTGGAGATGTATGACACCACTCTGATCAAACTACACCTTCCTCATAATAGTGGTTTGCAATCAGAGATACCTAGCAACCCTGATGCATATACACGTACGGATGCTGCTATGTACGATGATTTCGGCAATTTGTGGGTATTAAATGCAGGTGGAAGTGTTCATAACATACATGTCATCAGTCCAAATGGAGAATGGCATTCGTTTAATTTATCCAATAAAGAATCTGCTATTCGTATAGAGACTCCCGGTGAAATTCTCGTAGATAGGCGCAATACACAGTGGAAATGGATTCCACTATGTCGTTGGAATACAGGACTTGTACTACTTCAAGATAATGGTACACCTACTGATAATCGAGACGACTACGCTATGTATCGCAACAAATGGTATGATCAGTATGGTAATCTCATTACCCCAGAAGAGATTTATAGTATCGCACAAGATCATGACAATACTATCTGGGTAGGTACCTCACGTGGATTGTTTACAATTCCTGCTACAGTTGACTTTCTGACATCGAATAGTTGTAGACGCATTGTAGTAATGCGTAACGATGGAACAAACCTAGGAGATTATCTGTTGGATAGTGAGCAAATCAACTGTATTGTGGTAGATGGTGCCAATCGCAAATGGATTGGTACGGCAGCATCGGGTGTCTTTTTAATTAATCTTATCCAGAACGAAAATAGCGACCCTGATGTAGAAACTGTAGCACATTTCACTACTGAAAATTCGCTATTACCAAGCAATAATATACTATCTATTGCTATTCAACAATCTACTGGCGAAGTGTTTTTTGGTACTAGCGAAGGATTGGTGTCTTACATGAGTGATGCAGTAGAACCCCAACCAGATTTCAATAGCTTGTATGCATATCCAAACCCTGTTCATCCAAATTATAAAGGCAATGTGGTGATTAAAGGTCTAGTAACTGATACACAAGTTCGAATATTGGATGCCAGTGGAAATCTCGTGAAAACAATACAAGGTAATGGCGGTGAAGTAATATGGGATGTTACGAATACGTATGGACAACGAGTAGCATCCGGAATCTATACCATCCTATGTAATTCCATAGATGGCAAAAATCATGGAAGTGTGAAAGTGATGATTATGAACTAAAAAGTGGAGGTTTGACCTCCACTTTTATTTTTTATACATCATCCTCTGATTAGATTCATAAACTCTTCGCGTGTTTCGGGGCGGTTGAAAGCTCCTGTGAAATCACTAGTGGTTGTTACCGAGTTTTGCTTTTGAACACCACGCATCTGCATGCACAAATGCTCTGCCTCAATCACGACCATCACCCCTAATGGATTAAGCGTGTTTTGAATGCACTCTTTGATCTGAGTTGTCAAACGCTCTTGCACCTGCAATCGACGAGCAAAGACATCAACCACACGAGCTATCTTGCTCAAACCAGTAATTTTGCCATTAGGAATATACGCCACATGCACCTTTCCAAAGAAGGGCAACAAATGATGTTCGCATAGCGAATAGAATGTAATATCCTTGACAACTACCATTTGACGGTAATCCTCTTCGAAAAGAGCAGCACGAAGAATCGCCTCAGGATCTTGATGATAACCCTGTGTAAGAAACTGCATTGCCTCACCCACACGATGAGGTGTGCGTTTTAATCCTTCGCGGTTAGCATCTTCACCTATATGAGCCAATAATTGCTCTACATGCTGAGCAATTGCCTGCGTAGTATCTTCGGATGGAATAAAAGGAGGGGTCATTGTACTAAAATAATTTTATCTGGTACTACATATGTACTACCAACCATATCTGGAAACATATTCAACAATACATCTTTATAAGCATTGGCATCTTCGCGAGTGAGAAAGTTGCCTATTCTCACTTTCCAAAAAGGAGGTTCAGAAAGAGCATAGACAGGCACCTCTAGAAGAGGTTCTATACGCTGCTGAAGCATAAGTGCCTCGTTTTTTGCCACTTGCTGACGGTTAGAAGCATATACCTGCACACGAAATCCATCTACGATTTGCTCACCTCGTACACGTCCCAAACGCTTGTCTGTCATCAAACGTATTATAGCAGAATCTTGATGGACAATGGCATTCGACATGTCCTCTGTAATCAAAACGACATGTACAGAATCTATCAGAGCAGTGTCATTATCCAATACCGTATCTACTGGTAGCACAACGTCTTGCGCTGTTATTATAGTAGGCAAATAAATTGCAAGTATTAAAAGTATTTTTTTCATTTGAGGTGGATTTATCTTATTTTGTTTAGGATATTAATAATGGAACGAACTTCCACCGACAAACTCACGCAAGAAGGATGTTGGTGGTATCTCTCGCTCTGGTATGGATTCGAAATAACTGAGATACTTCTTTAGTCGATGAGCAGTTGTATATTCATCGCAGTATTTTGGCACCTCATCCAATATTGGTTCTGCATGGCGTTTCAACACAGCCAACTCAAAGAGTAATGCTGAATTAAACATCACATCTGCCTCCTCTTGGAATGGCGCAATCCAACGATCTTCACCTCGCTGTACACTATCCAAACGAGCAATCGTTTCTAGCGCAGAGTAGCCACGATAACGATAATCACGCACAATACGGCGAATCAAACGTACATCACTGGTTGGAATCCAATTGTGGTTGTCAAGGTTGACAGTAGTAAGCGAACTCACATAAATCTTGAACATTGCTTCTCGTGGAATATTCGGCAGCAACTCTGGATTAAGTGCATGCAATCCCTCAAGAATAACTACGGTATCCTTTTCCAATTTTAAAGTATCACCACGATATTCACGCAATCCTGTTTCAAAATTATAAAATGGCAGGGATACCGTTTCCCCCTCCAACAAATCTGCCACTTGCTGACGGAAAAGAGGTAAATCAAGGGTGTGCAAATGCTCAAAATCCCAATTGCCATTCTCATCACGAGGAGTATCTTCGCGATTCACAAAATAGTTGTCCATTGAGATCACCACAGGGCGAATACCATTCACCATCAACTGAATAGTCAAACGCTTGGAGAAAGTTGTTTTTCCCGAAGAGCTAGGTCCTGAGATAAGTACAAATCGTGGTACACCACTCTCTCGATGGGCAATTTGGTCTGCTATCTGCGCCACCTTTTTTTCATGGAGTGCCTCAGATAGTTTGATCATCTCGAAACTCTTTTGATTTTTGCAAGCCTTATTAAATTCTCCTACATTGCTGATATGCAGCAGTTTGTTCCATCCAACATACTCTTTAAAAATACCAAACCGTTTATCTTGCACAGGGCGCTCCTCCAAGCAATTAGGGTCGCGACGACACGGAATCCGCAATAGGATATTATCATGGTACAACTCCAAATCAAACAAATTAATATATCCTGTAGAAGGCATCAGTGCCCCTGTATAATAATCAATATAATCGCCTATGCGATAATATCGACAATATGGATTTCCGAGCGTCTCAAATAGCGTTGTCTCACCTTCGTTGCATTCGCCAAACAGTCGAATTACCTCTTTTGTTTGTCGTTCCTCCGTAATAATAGGACGATTTTCGTTAATAATGGTCTGCATACGCGCTTTGAGCTGCAACACAATCTCTGGTGTAATTACCTTGGTTTCTTCGCGAGATTCACGAATGGTGCAATAGAACCCATTACTAATAGGGTGCTCAATACGCAAATCACAATCTGGCCATAATTCGCGAACAGCACATGCCATTACCATATTCAGCGTACGGATATAACAACGACGACCGCTTTCGCTGGTAGCATCAATAAACTCAATATCCTTGGGCTTGTAAATCAAAAAGTTGAGACTCTGCACTTTGTAATTTACACGCGCTGCTATCACAGGATAAGGCAACTCCAATTGGAGTTGATTGTAAAGATCATTCAACGATGTGCCACAAGGAATTTGAACAAATTGCTTGTTATTCTTGCAATAGATGGTAACTAAATTTTGCATGTTTTCTCCTTTCGCTTTTTCAGTACATATATCCTATGTATGAAAACCGTTTGCAAAAATACTATTTTTTTTTGATATGAGCAAAAATCAGCCTATTTTTTTACACAATTCTCTGCGACACGGTCGTGCAAATATGTCATGGCCTCGTTGATGTCGGTGAATTGGGAGAGATCAACAGGCTCACCTATATGTAAATTTACGCGCGCGCGAGGGTTAACAAAAAATTGACTACGAGGCATCGCATCATAAAAACCACTCAATGACAATGGAACTACAGGCAAACTCAAATCCATAGCTATCTTGAATGCTCCTTGCTTAAAACGCCCCATTTCACCAGTCTTAGTACGAGTTCCCTCAGGAAAAATTACTGTAGAAATACCATCTACCAACTCCTTCTTGACCAACTCAACACTCTGCAAAGCAGCACGCGGATTACTACGATCCACAAAAATATGTCCCGCCACCGCACAAGCTGTACCCACAAAAGGAATCTTACGCAATTCTTTCTTCATCATCCATTTGAAGTTGTTAGGCAACCAGCCGTACACCGCAAAAACATCTAACATTGATTGGTGATTGGCAACAAACACATATGACTGATTTGGATTAACATTCTCACGACCAGTGACTTTGATAGGAACAAGCAACAACCACAAAACACTACGCGACCAAAATACTTGCACCGCACGAGGCGCCTTGCCATTCTTCCAAGGGAAACAAATAATCGTGAATAGAGCCGTGAACAAAGTCACAATAATAATCAATGGAAAACCAATCAAATATTGGTAAAGGATATAAAGAAGTTTCATCTAATTATGAATTTTGAATTATAAATTTTGAGTTAATCTGCCTAAGTCATTCGGCAAAATCGGCTTTTAGAATTTGAGTTTGTGCATAAATCCACGATACAATGCACAAATGCGTCGAATCTCATCCCAAGTCTCTTCAGGGAGCTTTGTTCCTACGATTTCAACGACACGTCCCGCAGCAATAGTGCCGATTTCACCGCAACGACGAAGATCAAATCCATCGGACAAAGCATGCAAAAATCCTCCAGCATACAAGTCGCCAGCACCAGTAGAATCGAGGCAATTAGAGGTAATGGCACCAATGTGATGCAATTGGTTACCCTGGCGAACATATGAACCACGTTTTCCTACCTTTACGACCGCAATGTCGCATTGTTCAGCAAGATTCTCCACCGCCTCCTCAGGATTGAGATGGGTGTATGCAAAAGATTCATCTTCGTTGGCAAAGACAATATCTACATATTTGTGTATGAGATCTTGTAGGAATTGATGGTTGTCATTTACCACATTGTAACTAGCAAGATCAAGCGACACCATACATCCCTGCTCCTTAGCAGTACGGAGAGCAGTTTCAATAAGTTGATGATCCTGAACAAGATATCCTTCTACGTGGCAAATATCATATCCCATGAACGCCTCTTTTCGGATATCCTCTGCTCGGAGGTCAGCAGCCGCTCCGAGGTATGTACAAAAAGTGCGTTCACCATCAGGGGTGATAAGCACAATGCAACAACCAGACATGAGCGACGAAGTGAGAAGCAATGGATGAACGTTGTTCTTGATCAAATCCTCACGATAGAATTTACCAACTTCGTCACAACCGATTTTTCCAATAAAAGCTGCTTTACCGCCCAATTGGGCAATAGTAGCCACCGTGTTGGAAGCACTACCTCCCGCCACAAGGTGCTTGCGCACGGAGATAAATCGTGTTTGAATACGCTCTAGTTGCTCTGCATCAATGAGGTTCATACTTCCTTTGGGGAAGCCAATTTCTCGGAGGTCGCCCTCCGACACTTGAAGAAGAATGTCAGTAAGTGCGTTGCCTAAACCTAAAACTCGTTTCATTTTGTATTTTTGGGTTAAAATTTGCTAATTTGGGGTCAAAAATGGTGTTTTTTGGGTGTAAAATCAAAAAATCGTGCAAAGATAGTAATTTTTTTTGGAAAAAACTTGCTCATATGAAAAAAAAGCAGTACTTTTGCAGCCGATTTCGGAAATGAAACGATTTTCGGGGTCAAAAATACTGCTTCCTTAGCTCAGTCGGTTAGAGCATCTGACTGTTAATCAGGGGGTCCAAGGTTCAAGTCCTTGAGGGAGCGCGAGTGTGATAGTCAAAAGGGCTATCACACTTTTTTTTGTGTGTACTTTTATCTAGAGAAAAATCTGGACAACATTAGGTTAAAATCTCCATAATGGGAGCGTAAAGGCAGGGAAGAGCGCAAGCGCAGCATGGAGAAATATGCAATACGAAGAAAAATAAAAAAGAAAATACGTTTTTCTTGCATATGTGCATTTTTTGTTGTACCTTTGCAGGGTGTTTTACCTTAGGGTAAAAAGGGCAGAAAAAAAATGGTTAGATAATTAGTAACACCTATAATAAATTAACAAAGAAAAATGGGACTTTTTTCGTTTACACAAGAGATTGCGATTGACCTCGGAACAGCAAACACCATCATCATCTGCGATGATAAAGTAGTGGTGGACGAGCCTTCTGTAGTGGCTATTAGCGCAGCCGACAACAAAATGGTGGCAGTAGGTCGTCGTGCACAACAAATGATCGGTAAAGGCGGAAATTTGATTCGTACCGTTCGCCCTCTTCGCGATGGTGTGATTGCCGACTTCTATGCCTGCGAGATGATGATTCGCGGTATGATTAAGATGATTCCAAAGCAAAACCGCTTGTTCACCCCAAGCATCCGTATGGTAGTATGTATCCCATCTGGTAGCACCGAGGTGGAGATTCGTGCGGTACGCGATAGTAGCGAGCATGCCGGCGGTCGCGAAGTGTATATGATCTACGAGCCAATGGCCGCAGCTATCGGTATGGGTATCGATGTAGAGCAACCAGAAGGCTGTATGGTGGTAGATATAGGTGGTGGTACAACCGAGATTGCGGTGATGTCGTTGGGCGGTATCGTAGCCAACAAGTCAATCAAGATTGCAGGCGACGACCTGAACCGCGATATCGTAGAATACATGGGTCGCACACACAACCTGCGCATCGACGAGCCAACTGCAGAACGCATCAAGATGCAAGTGGGTTCAGCATTGCCAGAGCTGGAGGAAGCGCCAGAAGATTATATGGTGATCGGTCCAAACAAAGTGACAGCTTTGCCAATGCAAGTGCCAATCAGTTACCAAGAGATTGCACACTGTATGGACAAGAGCATCGCAAAAATCGAAAGCGCCATCCTACAAGCATTGGAGGCTACGCCATCCGAGTTGTATGCTGACATCGTGAAACGCGGCATTTATCTGACAGGTGGTGGCGCATTGCTGCACGGCCTGAGCAAGCGCCTTACCGATAAAATTACCATCCCATTCCACGTGGCAGAAGATCCATTGCACGCAGTGGCGCGCGGAACAGGAGTGGCACTGAAAAATGTAAACAACTTTGGCTTCCTGATTCGATAAAACAGACGATAAATGCGAAACCTACTACAGTTTCTAACGCGCTATAGCAACTTCCTAATATTTCTGATATTGGAAGTTGTTGCGTTTATACTGATCACCACTACGCACCAATATCAACATAGTGCGGTGTGGTCGTCAGCAAATCGACTTGTGGCAGGTGTGGAAAGCATAACAACAACCATTGGCGATTATTTTCGATTACAACAAGATAATCAGCGTTTGGCAGAGGAGAATGCACTGCTGAAAAATCAATTGATGGCACAAGCTAACCAATTGGAAGCTGTGACCGAAAATGATAATCAGTATGTGTACTCGCATCTGGATTGGGAGTATATCCCAGCAAAAGTTGTTCGTATAACCACCCACAAACAACATAACTACCTGACTATCAACAAAGGATTGCGCGATAGCATTGAGGTAGATATGGGCGTGGTGAGCAAAGAAGGTGTGGTAGGCATTGTGAGCGCCGTGGGCGAGAGATACTCATTGGTTGTACCGATTATCCATGTGGGGATGAACTTGAGCTGTAGGTTGAAAACAAATAATTATATTGGTCGAACTCAATGGAATGGTATTCGTCATGATGAAGTGGCACTGGAGGACATATCTCGCCATGTACCTGTTGCTGAGGGAGATACAGTGGTTACAAGCGGTTTGACAAATGTCTTTCCTGAAGGAATATTGGTAGGAACAGTGGTGAAAACCAATATGACAGAGAGTGATAACTATCATCGCACCACCCTGAAAATCGCTACCGACTACAAAACCGTGAAATATGTGCAAGTGATTCGTAATCACACCCCTTACAAAGAATAAATGAAGATCATTACGGAAATAGGACGACTGCTGCTGATATTTGCATTGCAAGTACTGCTATTTGACCATCTACATATCGGTAGTTGGGGATTGGTGATGATGTATATTTTGTTTCTGATCAATCTGCCTGCCCGTATACCTCGCTGGGCAGAGATGATAATCGGTTTTATGGTGGGTATGATGATGGATGTATGGCATGCATCGCTAGGTATACATATCGCAGCCTGCGTGGCTTTGACCTTTGTGCGCCCTCTACTGCTGAATAATACAGTTCAAGATGTAGAACGCATCAAAGATAATCTCTCGAGCCAAAACATCGGTAGAGCCGAATACATCAAATGTGCGGTAATATTGACAGTCTTGCACCATTTCATCGTATTTTCGTTGGAGACGTGGAACATCCAATTCTGGTGGATGGTACTATTGCAGACACTCATCAGTAGCGTGATGACATTGGTTATTATTCTAGGGTACGAATACTTGAAGCGATAAGATGATTAATGATTCGTTGTATAAGCGTAAGTATATCATTGGAAGCATCGCTGTGGTAGTGGTGCTATCGTATATCATTCGTCTCTTCTTTCTGCAAGTAATCGATCAATCAACCCAAGAAAAAGCCGAAAACAACGCACAATTACGCCAAACACTCTATCCATCACGTGGACTAATATATGATCGAAATGGCGAGTTGCTAGTAGCTAATCAGCCTATCTATGAAGTAACTATGGTGGTGCGCGAAATGACTAAACAAGCATTTGACACCATTGGACTCTGCAATGCCCTGCACATCACACGCGAGACATTCGACACGCGCATGCAGGACATGACCAACCGCAAGAAAAATAGAGGATATTCTCGCTATTCACCACAAATATTCATGCAAAACCTCAGTCAAGAGGAGATTGCTCAGCTACAACAAGAGAAATATAAATACCCTGGTGTGGATATCCGTATCCGCACCTTACGCGACTATACCTATCCTATTGCATCGCATGTATTGGGTAGCGTAGGTGAAGTGAACTACAACGACATCGAACGCGATAATTATTATAGTATCGGTGATTATTCAGGACGTGATGGTATAGAACGAACTTATGAAGAAGCACTACGTGGTCAAAAGGGCGTAAAAATCTACATGCGCGACTCGCGTGGACGCATACAAGGTGTCTATCAACAAGGTAAATTAGATACGGACGCACAAGCAGGCACTGATTTGCATCTCAGTTTGGATATTGCTACACAACAAGTGGCAGAAGCATTGATGCAAAACAAAATAGGAAGTATCGTGGCAATAGAACCACAAACAGGTGAGATATTGGCTATGGCTAGTGCTCCCTATTGGGATCCACGCAAGTTGGTTGGTAAAGAGCGCTCTGCCAACTACCAACAACTGCTCAACGATCCTCACAAACCCTTGATGAATAGGGCTACACAAGCACAATACTCACCAGGCTCTACATTCAAAATCCTACAGGCTTTGGCTGCACTGCAAGATGGTAGTATCACGCCATATACAAAATATCTTTGCAACGGAAAAAGTTCGAGCCCTATCAAATGTACGCACAATCATGGTAGCCCTGTGGATTTAGAAGAAGGCATTGAACAAAGTTGCAACCCCTATTTCTGGGCACTATATCGCGATATGTTGCAAAAGGATGGCTACGAAGATGGGCATGTGCGCTTCAAAGAACATTATAATGCTTGGCGAGAAATAATAGCAAGCTTTGGCTTAGGGGAGAAATTCACCAATACAGATATCCGCGAACAAGCAAAAGGCTATCTACCAACAACTGATTTTTACAACAAGATTTACGGACAAAAAGGCTGGAAAGCAATCACCATCCGCTCGTTATCCATCGGACAAGGTGAGATATTGGTAACACCCCTGCAACTGGCCAACCAAGTGGCAGCAATAGCCAATAAAGGGTATTATATTACACCACATTTCAACCGAAATGACTCGATGAAATCGGATGTTCATACTACTTTGGTAGATGAGAAATACTTTGATGTAGTACACCGCGGTATGGCGCGTGTAATGACAGAGGGTACAGGACGATGGTATAATATCCCCGAACTACAGATGTGTGGTAAGACAGGTACCGTACAAAATCCTCACGGGAAAGATCATGCCCTATTCATTGGCTTTGCACCGATGGATAATCCGCAGATAGCAGTAGCAGTAGCCGTGGAAAATGCGGGTTTTGGTGCAACGTGGGCATGTCCTATCGCAACTTTGGTCATGGAACAATATTTGACTGGTGAAATCAAGCGCAAATCTCTATATGATCGCATGGCCACTGCAGATCTAACCAATTCAACGCAAGAATAATGAGAAACAGAAGCATCATATCGGGTATTGACTGGTGGACAATCGGATTGTTCCTCGTGATTTCGCTATTTGGGTGGATGAATATCTATGGTTCGAGTTATTCGTTCGATCAAACTAGCATCTGGGATTTCTCCAACCGAGCAGGAAAACAACTAGTATGGCTCGCAACAGCCGTAGTAATGGGTGGAATAATCCTGATGATTGAGGAGAAAGCCTACGATGTCTTAGGCTATATTTTCTATGTTATCATGTTGTTGCTACTGATTATTACGCCTATCTTAGCACGTGATATCAAAGGTTCACTATCGTGGATCACCATTGGCCCAATTAGCTTGCAGCCAGCAGAGTTTGCCAAGTGTTTCACTGCGATTGCAGTAGCGAAATACATGAGCCGATATGGGTATCGAGTGCGTGATTTGCGCGATTTGACCGTACCTTTTTTGATGATAGGTGTGCCTATGCTAATTATCATGGTGGCGCAACGCGAGACAGGATCGGCATTGGTATTTTTATCTTTTCTATTGGCATTTTATCGCCAAGGTATGTCGGGATACGTGCTGAGTTGGGGAGCTGCGAGTGCAATCTTGTTTATCTTAGTGATTCGTTTTGGCGAAGTAGCATTGCCTTTTGGCGTTGGAAATGTAGGAATGTTGGTTAGTACCTTGGCAATTGAAGCGATTGTACTTGGGTTATTAATCGGACACGAAAAGGATATGCGTTCGGTGATTATAATGGGATTAGGAGTGATATTATGTTATGGAATCGGATTGTTAGTAAATATTTGGACATCTGTTAACTTCAACTATATTGGTATTATCAGTTTGGCTTATACTGCTATTTATCTGTTGGTGCAAGCCGTAAAACAACGCAAAAGTAGCATAGGATGGATTATAGGTTTTGTGATAGTCTCTACCCTACTCTGTCAGGGGTGCAACTTTGCTTTTCACAAAATTTTACAACCCCACCAACGCATCCGTATTGAGGTGCTATTGGGGATGAAAGATGACCCACATGGGGCAGGATACAATGTGAATCAGTCGTTGATTGCTATTGGTTCGGGACAAACGACAGGTAAAGGATTCTTGCAAGGCACACAAACCAAACTAAAATTCGTACCCGAGCAAGATACCGACTTTATCTTCTGTACCGTAGGCGAAGAATGGGGATTTATTGGCTCGGCTGGACTATTGCTATTGTATTTGGCATTAATACTACGAATCATATATATCGCTGAGCGTCAGCGAGATAAATTCAGTATGATTTATGCGTATTGCGTGGCAGGAATATTATTGTTCCACGTGACAATCAATATCGGCATGGTGCTAGGATTGTTGCCTGTGATTGGTATTCCGCTACCATTTTTTAGTTATGGTGGCTCATCGCTTTGGGGCTTTACCATATTGTTGGCCATCATGTTGCGACTAGATGCTGCGCGTGTAAATAAAATGCAAGGATAAGGATGGCAGAGCATAATATCATAGGACAAAAAGGTGAGGAAGTGGCTTGTGAAACTATGCGAAAGAAAGGCTTCAGGGTGGTAGATACCAACTGGAAGTTCGGACATCTAGAGATGGATGTGATTGCGGTGAATAGGACGAAAATTGCATTTGTAGAAGTCAAAACACGTACCACTTCTTTTGGAGGGAAACGACCTGAAGAGTACGTGGATGAACTGAAACGTCGCCGAATGGCAGCAGCCGCTAATGCATATATCAAGTTCAACGGAATAGAATTGACGCCACGGTTTGATATTATTGGTATTACGATGGATCCGAATACCTATGAAGTGAAAGAATTAACCCATTTGGAAGATGCCTTTCTGCCACCTCAACGCACAATTGGCAAGAGCAGTTTCAGTGGACAAGGCAAATGGCATCATCGAGGTAGAGTAATCGGTAAATAAGGGATATATATAGGATATATTATAGATAAGTGATTGATTATATGGAATTTAAGTATGATATTATTGTAGTAGGAGCAGGACATGCTGGTTGTGAGGCAGCCAGTGCTGCTGCGCGCATGGGTAGCAAGACATTGCTCATCACGATGGATATGAATAAGATTGGTCAGATGAGCTGTAATCCTGCTGTTGGAGGAATAGCTAAAGGTCAGATAGTCAGAGAGATAGATGCAATGGGTGGACAGATGGGTATCATCACAGACAAGAGTGCTATCCAATTTCGTATGCTCAATCGCAGTAAGGGTCCTGCCATGTGGAGTCCACGTAGTCAGAGCGATAGAAAGCGTTTTATTGAGGAATGGGTGGATGTCTTAACCAAGACGGACAACCTACAGATCTGGCAGGATATGGTGACCGAACTGGTGGTAAAAAATGGCGTGGTTTGCGGAGTGAAAACACTATTGGGTATCACCATGCAGGCGCAAGCGGTAATCTTAACCAATGGCACATTCCTCAACGGATTGCTGCACTTTGGTAAAGCACAGATACAAGGTGGTCGTATCTCTGAGCCATCAAGCTATGGATTGACCGAACAACTACGTGAGTTGGGCTTTGCCACTGATCGTATGAAGACCGGTACTCCTGCGCGTATAGATAAAAGGAGTATCGATTTTAGCCAGATGACCGAACAGCCAGGCGATGTAGATAATCACACATTCTCGTATTTGGATACAGTACAGCGCCAACTAAAGCAGATGAGCTGTTGGATTACCTATACCAACACTGAGACACATGATGTGCTGCGCGGCGGATTGGAAGATTCCCCACTCTACAATGGTCAGATACAGAGTATCGGTCCACGTTATTGCCCAAGCATAGAAACGAAAATCGTTACTTTCGCAGAGAAAGATGCACACCAATTATTCTTAGAGCCTGAGGGCGTGGATTCGAATGAATATTATGTAAATGGATTCTCCTCCTCACTGCCTTGGCAGATTCAGTGGGAGGCACTAAAGCAAGTAAAAGGTCTAGAGAATGTGGTGCTATATCGACCTGGATATGCGATTGAATATGATTTCTTCGACCCCACCCAACTGCTGCATACATTGGAAACAAAATTGATTAAGAACCTCTATTTTGCTGGACAAATCAATGGCACTACAGGTTATGAGGAGGCAGCAGGACAAGGATTAGTGGCAGGTGTGAATGCCCACTTGGCTATTCACAACACAGGCAAGACCTTTACTATGGGTAGAGATGAAAGCTATATCGGTGTGCTGATTGATGATTTGGTAAACAAAGGTGTGGATGAGCCATATCGTATGTTTACTTCACGTGCAGAGTATCGTATTTTGCTGCGCCAAGACAATGCCGATGCACGACTAACAACACGCTGCTATGAATTGGGATTGGTGGACGAATACCGCATGAACCTGCTGCGCTACAAACAAAGCGGCGAGGAAATGCTAACCGAGGTGTTAAGAAACACGACAGTACGTGGCGAAGTAAATGGCTATCTCAGCCAAATGGGTTATGGTGAATTGCAACATGGTACCAAATTGATTGATTTGGTAGCCCGACCTAATGTGACTATCAATGGTTTGGCAGAAGTGGTGCCTGCGCTAAAAGAAACAATAGGTAAATTGGATAGAATAGCAGAAGAAATTGTAGAAAGTGCGGAGATCAATATCAAGTACAAGGGGTATATTGAACGCGAACGATTGGCCGCAGATAAACTACAACGCCTAAATAACATCCACTTGCCAGAGGATTTTGACTACAATAGCGTACAATCGCTGAGTACAGAAGCGCGTCAGAAGTTATCGCGCATCAAACCAGGTACCATTGGCGAGGCAAGCCGTATTCCAGGCGTAAGCCCTAATGATGTGAGCGTATTATTGGTGCTCATGGGAAGGTAATTGTTTCACGTGGAACATTATATACCCTTAGTATACCTTTGGTATAGCCAACAATAGAAATAAACTAAAAAATAATATAATATGACACAGCAAGAAATAATCGCTCAAATTCGCGATGTAAAGGATTTTCCTGTAAAAGGAATTGTTTTCAAGGACTTAACTACAGTATTTGACAAGCCAGAGTGCTTGCGTTGGATGCGTGATGAAATTGTAAATCTATATCGCGCATATGGTATTACCAAGGTAGTTGGTATTGAATCTCGTGGATTTATTTTAGCTCCTGCAGTAGCTATGGAACTAGGTGCAGGCTTTGTGCCAGTACGCAAACCTGGTAAATTGCCAGCTGAGACAATTGAGGTCAGTTATGCCAAGGAGTATGGTACAGACACCATCCAAATGCACAAAGATGCCTTGAACGAAAATGATGTAGTATTGCTACATGATGATCTATTAGCAACAGGTGGCTCAATGGCAGCAGCATTGGAGTTAGTAAGAAAGTTTGGCGTAAAGAAGGTGTATATCAACTTTATTGTTGAACTAGAGTTTCTTGAAGGCCGTAAAGTATTGGGCAATGATGTAGAGGTGAGCAGCCTATTGAGTTGCTAATTTTCCTCGAATTAATCGAAGAATATACCCGTTGGCGCATCAACGGGTATATTTGGATAAATGCCGATTATATCGGATAAAATTACAAATTTTGACAAAAAAGGAACACATACAAAAGCTACTACAACAATTGCCTGAAAAAGCGGGTATATACCAATACTTCAACGAAGTAGGGGAGGTAATCTACGTAGGTAAGGCAAAAAACTTAAAAAGGCGTGTAAGCAGTTATTTTCAAAAAGAGCAAGATCGCTATAAGACCAAAATGCTGGTCAAACAGATAGCAGATATACGTCATCTAGTTGTGGAGAGTGAGCAAGATGCGTTTTTACTGGAGAACAACCTAATCAAAAAGCATCAACCACACTACAATATCCTATTAAAAGATGGTAAAAGCTATCCAAGTATTTGTATTACGAGAGAAGAATATCCTAGGATATTTAAGACACGGAAGATTATTAAGGGCATAGGAGATTACTATGGCCCTTATACTTTTGGATATACTTTGGACTTGGTTTTGGAGCTAATACATAAGCTCTACCCTATTCGCACATGCGCTATGCAAATGAATAAAAGTAGCGTTGAAATGGGGAAATATCGCGTGTGTTTGAAGTATCATTTGGGTAATTGCTGCGGTATTTGTGAGGGAAAAGTAAGCAGAGAGAAGTATCTGGAATACATAGAAGCCGCTCGTAAGATTATTAAGGGTGATGCGCAAGAGATTAGCAAGCAGATCGAGGCAGAGATGATGGAAGCGGCGATGTCGATGCAATATGAAGAGGCTGGGCGACTGAAAGAAAAGCTCGATTTGATCGAGAATTTCAAGAGTAAAACGGTCATTACGAACTCACACGCAGGCGATGTGGATGTATTCGGATACGATGAAATGGGGCAAAATGTATATATCAGCATGCTGCATGTGCATAGGGGAAGTATTGTACAGGGACAGACGATTGAGTACAAGAAGCAATTAGATGAGACGAGAGAGGAAGTGTTGGCAATGGGTATTTACGAATTGCGAGGGCAATTGGGAAGTACAACGAGGGAGGTAATTGTTCCGTTTATTCCGGAGATAATTGATGAAAATCTGCATGTGAATATTGCTTTGGGAGGCGATAAAAAGAAACTCTTGGATTTGGCTATGCAGAATGTACAGCAGTATAAGAAAGACCGAATCAAACAGGATGATAAGCTGAATCCTGACCAACGAGCTGCCCGTATTTTGGGAGGGCTGCAAAACCTTTTGGGTCTGCCTACCCTACCCATGTGGATAGATAGTTTTGATAACTCGAATACGCAAGGTAGCAATGCGGTAGCGGGTTGTGTGGTGTTTAAGAAAGGTAAGGCATGCAAGAGCGAGTATAAGAAGTTTGAGATAAAGACAGTAGAAGGTCCCGATGATTACGCAAGTATGAGGGAGGTAGTGAGGAGACGATATACCCGTTTGATTGAAGAAGGTAGTCCCCTACCTGACTTGATTATTGCCGATGGCGGACTAGGACAGATGGGTGCAATTCGTGAGGTAGTGGAAGGAGAGTTGGGTTTGCAGATTCCGGTCGCTGGATTGAAGAAGGATAATAAGCACAGGACGAATACCCTACTCTATGGTGACCCTGTTCAGGAGTTTGGCATGAAGGTGACGGATGAGATCTTCCGTCTGATGGTCGAGATACAGGATGAGGTGCACAGATTTGCCATCAGCTACCACAAAAAGAAGCGTAGCAAGGCGCAAATAAAGAGCGAACTCGATGATATTCAAGGAGTTGGAGCAGTTACTAAGCAAAAGATACTGCAACGTTTTGGCTCTGTGGCGCGTGCTAGAAGTGCCAAATTGGAAGAGTGGATTGATTTGCTCGGAACTCGCTCAGGCACAAAGATTTACGAGCATTTTAATGGCAAAATAACGCCCTGAGAATTGAATATTTTTGAGGAGCGTGGAACAAGATACAGGCAAAATGATGTGTTTTGAAGAAAAAAATAACAGTTGTTTGTAATATTTACTTTTTCTCATTTGTCTAATGGGTGTAGTCGCAAAGAAGCGACAGAGAACGATTTGTTAAACTTATTGAATTATGTATTATGGAATTTTATAAAGTTGATTTAGACACTCTCTTTGCTCTTGTTCTTATTTTTGGTTTGATACCATCTTTTGTTTTGACAGCCGTTATCCAGTATTTGAAGAACCGTCGGTACAAGATTGAGCGACAAACAGAACTCATGGCAAAAATGATTGAGAAGGGTGATAGTACTAACCTTGACTTCAAATCTATGGCAGAGGCCCTGCAAGAGCCAACAAAGCATGGAAACCTAAAAAGGTCTGTGCTGAATAACTTGCGCTGGGGAAGCATCTTCTCTTTTGTGGGTCTGGGTTTGTTAGGCGTTGCGCTCTATGCCCATGTAGATGGTGATGGCGGTGCAACAGCTGCTTTTTTAACTTTTGGAGCTATCATTGGCGGCGTTGGTTTGGCATTGCTGATTACCTTCTTAGCAGCAAAGCAGTATCTTAAAAAGGAAGTTGAAGCAGAAGAAAAAGCAGGAGAGCGTATAAAATAAGACTGTTGATCAACTACAGGAAGGGGTTCGTCATAACGTGTTTCTATGGATAAGCAGCAGTTTATTTCCGCCATTGGCGGCTTGCAGGAATCCCTTAGGCGATTCCTGCTTGTGCTGACTCATGGCGATGAAGAACTGACTAACGATCTTGCACAAGAGGCCATACTGAAGGCATATTTGCATTGTGCTACTTTTGAGCAGAAATCGGCTTTGCAGACTTGGGTGTTTCGGATTGCATACAACGAATACCTTAACGAACAGAATAAGTACTGGAATACCCATCGTGTGGCAGTAGAGAACTATGAAAGTGTTGATACGGAAGTAGCGAGTGAACAAACTGATTCGGCTTTTCGTTATGAGCCACTGTATCAGGCAATAGACCAATTGCCAAAGCAAGAGAAAGCCGTGGTCATACTGTATTATCTTGAGGAAAAAAGTATTCGAGAGATTAGCAGGATAACGGAGATAACGGAAAGCAATATAGCAGTCATGCTGTTTCGAGCTAGGAAGAAGTTGAAAGCTATTTTGAGTAAAGAATAAGGAACAAGGAACCAAGACTAATATGATAACCAATAGTACAATAAAAAAGCGTTTGCGAGCGAGTGCTCCGCAAGTGAAAGATAATGAGTCGTTTATGGCGGATACGATTCGTCAGATTAATCTCATGCCATCGCCCAGTAGCGAATTGCAAGAGAGTTTGCGTAGATACACCATGCTGGAGCGGTTGGCCATGCGAATGGACGCAGTTCGTTGGTTACTGGTTGGTGGAACAGGAAGCGTAGCTGTAGGGTATGCAGTTTTTAGCCATTTAGAGGCGATTTTAACCGCTCTTTCGGGGTTGTTGGTGGTGTAAAGTCAGGAACAAGAGGCGATAAAAAATAGGGGTTTAGAGCCCCTATTTTAGTACTTCTATATTTCTATCATTAACGTTCGTTGCAACTAATTCGCGACGAACATTTTACTCAATCTCGTATGATTGTATTAGATAATTCTCATCTTCATTCGTATAGACGGGTGTAATCAACTCTTGGTTATACATAGCTACATGAGTAGTATTATGTGTTGGATTTTCTCTCGCACTCTGAAGTTGATTTCCTTCTATTTGTGTACAAGAGAAACAATATCTGTTGTTATCACTAAATTTTCTAATTCGAGTTAGGAAATTCGCGAATCTTCCCCAGCGAGTGTGTACTGGATTTAATACTATATCTACATCATTTAGCAATTTCTCCAATCGATTATATTGTTCAGGTTGGGTGTCTTTTAAGCGAAACTCTGCACATCCAGTAGTTCCTTTTAAAATATTATTTTCGCCGCATTGAACTATCAGGAAACGCTTGCCGTTGACGTCAAATTGTCGACGTCGATTGAACTCTTTTAATAACACATCTACTATTTCCTCGTTTACTTCATCCGCTGTTGAAATTAGTTGGTGACGGAGTTCTCTAATAAAACCATTTTGAAGTAAATATAGCCTATTACCACATAGACCATTAGATTCTTTGAGTTCAAATAATGCTGTGATTTTTTTGTTATATTTGCGCAATTTCAACAAAGCATATAAATCATCTTCAGATTTTAATACATGCTCGCTAAACATAATGAAATCAGCATTACTGCATGTAAGAATCTTTGAAATAGTATCCATGCGATTTACACATTCTGTAGCAGTAAGACGCAGGTACTTAGGGAATGAAACTAATTGAATAATCATGGTAGTATGTTTTTTTGCCTACTCTTTGTTGGATTTTCGGCACACTCCGTTAAGTTATTGATTTATAGTTTATTATTTTTTTTGCATGTAGATACAAAAAGCGTGAACTTTCGTTCGCTCATTTGATTGTTTGAGGTTCTGGACTACCTTAGTAATTCAAATTTACGCACAGAAAACTCACGCGCAATAACGTGAGCGTGCATAAACCGTACTTGAATTACTAAATGATGTTTTGAAAGTGTCCAGTTTTCAAACAATCAAGTTTGGGCTTATAACGCTATATTAAATATGTAATGAAGGGTAACGCTTTACCGATGCGACTGCAAAGGTACAGAAATATTTTGAATTGAGCAAGAAAGAAACGCCTTTTCAACGATTTTTTGTATAAATAATACGGGTAAAGTATCGGTAATATCTCGGCAATCACTAAGTAATCACTAACTAATAACTAACTTATCACTAACTAATCACTAACTATTGACGGCTAATTGACAGGAAAAGGACGGCTTCGCCTATAGGACACCCCTTGGGGGCTACAGGACGGCGCAAGTGCCTATGTGTGAGAGGTGAAAGGTTATGGATGAACAGAGTGACCTTTTGTAAAAATGAGAAAATATTTGCATATATTCATTTTTTTTCGTACTTTTGCACGAAATTAGGTGAAGTATGTACAAATATACGATAAAGAAAGACCCAGAGAAGGGAATTTTGCTTGTCAATGAGCAAAACGAAGTGGTGGAAGCCACAGATATTCTGGATAAATGCGGCAGCAAACGCGTGTTTGCCTTCGATGGCAAGATGGGAGCAGGTAAGACTACTTTCATCAAGCATCTGTGCGAAGCCATGGGTACGGAAGATGTGGTGAATAGTCCGACATTTGCAATTGTGAATGTGTATGAAGTTGAGGCGATAAGGCTATTAGGCGAAAAGGCGAGAGGCGAGAGGGAAGAGGTGTATCACTTTGATTGTTACCGTATTAAGGACTTGAGGGAGGCGATGGATTTTGGTGCAGAGGAGTATCTATACTCGGGTAACTATTGCTTTATTGAGTGGGCAGAGATGATCGAACCACTACTGCCAGAGGATACCGTATGGGTAAAAATCGAAGTAGAGGAAAACGGAGAGAGAAGTTTGAGTTTTGATGCGTAAGTGGTTGTGCATATTGCTATTATCGGTTGGTTGTCAAGCAGTTGCGTTGGCAGAAAACTGGGGTGTAGAGCATGAGAATGTGCTCAGCATTCGATATGGCGGTGTGTGGCAGCAAGATGAATATTTAAGTCCCCTACTCTATTCAGGACAACAAATAGGGCTTAGCAACGAATGGTGGCAAGGCTTTAAAAAAGACAGCACAAAGCATTGGCTACATGTGGGACAAGCACATGTCACGGGTGGAATAGCATATAGCGAACGCATGAACAACCTGATGTATTCCGTTGGTTTACAAGGCGGTTGGGGTGCGCAGTATGTGTGGACATGGAAAGATCTGGGCTTACAAGCATTGGTAGGTCCGTATATGGATGTGGAACTCTGGGGAAAGATGCAAGCATCGAATGTGAATAAACCCTACTCGATGGATTTGGCGGTGAATATGTGTGCAATGGGTGGTGTGAGTTGGGCATTCAAAGCGAAGAAAACGAGCTATAGATTGCGTTATTTGGCGAGTTTAAACGTGATAGGAATGGATTATTTGCCCGATTATTGGCATTCGTATTTCGAGATGGGAGAGGGTGTCTTGGGTGATTTTCGTTGTGCTGGACTGTGGAACCACAGGCATCTGAAGCACGAACTGACAATGGATATGCAGTTGAAGAGAAGCACATGGCGTGTGGGTATTGCACATGAATATCTGGAGTACGGAACAAAGGCAATGATGTTTTCACGCGAGACGGTGAGTGCTGTAGTGGGATGTGTGTGGCAGTATAAAATAAACCCTGCAAAATCATTTGTGGCATGGTAGAGAAATGCAAAGCATATCGTGTGATGTATATAGGCTATTGGCTGTTGGCAATAGTACTGAGTAGTTGCACCCATCCATTTGATGAGCAGAGGGATAATACACCACTGAACAACTTTGAGGCGTTGTGGCAGATTATTGATGAGAAATACTGTTTGTTTGATGACAAAGCAGTGGATTGGAATTCGGTATATTCGGCTTATTATCAGCGGTTTGACACTATGGAGATAATGGAGTATGAAGATAATTACCGATTCTTTGATGGACTGGAAGAGATGCTGAATGAGCTGGAAGATGGACATGTGAATTTGTATTCACCATTCGATATTTCGGCGTGCAGCAAGTGGTATGAGGGGTATCCCAAGAACTTCGATTCGGAGATTTTGACCAAGTATTATTTGAAAAATTACAGGCGTGCTAATGGATTGAATTACTGCCGAATAGATAACGATAGTATTGGGTATGTGTATTATGGCTCCTTCTCCGATGGATTTTCGCTAACGAATTGGTTGGCGGTACTGAAATACTTTGAAAAATGCCGCGGCATTGTGTTGGATGTGCGCAATAATGGCGGTGGTAGCATGGATAATGCGTATCGATTGGCGGCTCCATTCTTTACAAAAGATACTGTGGTGGGCTATTGGCAACATAAATCGGGTCCTGGTCATGAGGATTTTTCGGAACTTGAACCCATGATGATGAACGAGAGCAAAGGGTATTGGAAACGGCCTGTAGTGGTGCTGTGCAATAGGCGAAGTTATTCGGCAGCGAACTTCTTTGTGAGCATGATGCGCTATGCGGATAACTGCCTGGTGATAGGTGGAAAAAGCGGTGGTGGAGGTGGTATGCCAATGAGTTATGAGTTGCCTAACGGGTGGATGGTGCGCTTCTCGAGCGTGAAGATGTACGATGCTGATATGCAAAGTATTGAGGCGGGAATAAGGCCGCATCTGCTTGTAAATCAGCACTCTGAAGACAAAGATGATTTGATAGAAGAGGCGATTGAGTTGATCAACTCGGCATACGAAAAAAAATAAGAATATGATTGAAGTAAAGAATATACACAAGTCATTTGGCACATTGGAGGTGCTGAAAGGTGTGGATCTGACGGTGGAGAAAGGCGAGATTGTGAGTATCATCGGTAAGAGTGGTGCAGGCAAAACTACCCTACTCCAGATCATAGGTACGTTGGACAAACCCGACTCAGGTAGTGTGGTGATTGATGGCGTGGATGTGTTTGCGCTAAAAGAGAAAGAGTTGGCAGATTTCCGCAACCGACATATCGGGTTTATCTTCCAGTTTCATCAGTTATTGCCAGAGTTCACCACCTTGGAGAACGTGATGATGCCTGCTATGATTGCTCGAGTAAATGAACAAGAAGCAGAGCAACGCGCCATGCAGTTATTGACGGAACTGGGTATGGCTGAGCGACTTACGCATAAGCCCAATCAATTGTCAGGTGGCGAAAAACAGCGTGTAGCCGCAGCTAGAGCGATGATGATGTCGCCCAATGTGATACTCGCAGATGAGCCAAGCGGAAGTCTGGACGAGAGCAACAAAAAGGAGTTGCACAAACTACTGCTACAGATGCGCGAGCAATACGGACAGACCATTATCATTGTGACACACGACAAGGAATTGGCGGAGATTAGTGATCGAGTGATTGAGATAAAAGATGGAGTTTGCGCCAAAGGCGCAGTTTAGAGAACGGCTTCGCCTACAGTTTAAAGTTTAAAGGCAAGAAGATGATAAAAAGGAAGAACATACTTTGTATTGCTATGTTCGTGGGGCTGCTGTGCGGATGCAGCAACAAGCATCAATATATCCCACGCGATATAGAGGCGATGAAGGTGGAGATTGTGCGCTTTGATAGTGCACAATTGGCGGTGCGACCTGATAGTGTCAAACAGGATATTCAGCAGTTGTATGCTGATTATGAGTTGTTTATGCCGATATTCGTAGAGGGAATATTGGGTATTCCAACCGAAGATACCATGTATCTCTGTGAGATGTATGCGCAGTTTTTAACCGATACCGTGATGGGATTTGCGCAGACGAATGCTAAGGCACAAGCAATGTTTGCTGATATAGATAGCCTGCAAGAGGCATTGAATATGGGCTTTTCGCGTTTGCATTACCTCTACCCAGAGTGGGAGCTCCCTACCCTATATCTGTTTGTTTCGGGCTTCAATTCGGCGGTAATGTACTACGAAGATATCATGGGTGTGGGCGTAGATATGTACCTCGGCAGCGACTATCCATACTATAATCAGGTGGTGTATGACTATCAAAAACAAACCATGCGCAAAGCCTGTATCGCAGGCGATGTGCTGAGTATGTATTTGGCATATAATATTCCATATAACAGCAAGTATAACAGACTGTTAGAACAAATGATCTTCCGCGGAAAACAATTATTTTTGCTCGCGCAATTACTACCCAATGAACCCGCATGGGAGGTGATTGGGTACTCGAAAGAACAATGGGAATGGTGCGAAATGTATGAGAAGGCGATCTGGAATCGCATCATGGAGAAGAGAGATTTGTTTAAGACAGAATCAAGTGTATTGAGTTCGTATATCAACGATGGACCATTCACATCGGAGGTGACCCAAGACTCACCAGGACGATTGGGTCAATGGGTAGGATGGCGCATTGTGGATAGTTATATGCGTAATAATAAAAAAGTTACGTTAAATGAACTTATGAATGAGCATGATGCACAAATGATATTAGAAAAGAGTTTTTATAGGCCATGAGACGAGAGGATTTTCCAATATTGAACGAAAAGGTACACGGTCGCGCATTGGTGTACTTGGACAATGCTGCCACCACGCAGAAGCCACAAGTGGTGCTGGATGCTATCACGGAGGCATATAGCCATTGGAATGCGAATGTGCATCGTGGTGTGCATCATCTGAGCCAAGTGGCGACGCAAAAGCACGAGGAGGCACGCGAGAAAGTAGCACAACTGATTCATGCACAGTCATCAGAGGAGATCATATTCACCAAAGGCACCACGGATAGCCTCAATATGTTGGCGCGCAGTTTTGGCGATGCAATGATCAAAGAGGGCGATGAGATTATCGTTTCACACTTGGAGCACCACTCGAATATCGTGCCATGGCAAATGCTGTGTGAACGCAAGGGAGCCGTGTTGAAGGTAATCCCTTTGCGCGAAGACCTATCGCTTGATATTGAGGCATTTAAGGGGATTTTAAGCGAGAAGACAAGATTGGTATCAGTAGCGCATGTTAGCAATGTATTGGGCATTGTGAACCCCATAGAGGAGGTTATTCGCTTGGCACACGAGAAGGGCGTAGCGGTGTGCGTGGACGGTGCGCAGTCGGTACCCCATTTGGCAATGGATGTGCAACAATTGGATTGCGATTTCTTGGTGTTCAGTGCACATAAGATGTACGGACCAACGGGTTTGGGCGTGCTGTATGGTAAGAAAGAGTGGCTTGATAAACTGCCACCAGCAGAGGGTGGGGGAGAGATGATCGAACATGTTAGTTTCGAGAAGACGACCTACAACGTGCTGCCGTATAAGTTTGAGGCAGGTACACCAAACTATGTGGGAAGTTATGCTTTTGGCAAGGCAATTGACTATGTGCAAGCAATTGGTTTAGAGCAAATTGCAGCACATGAAAATGCATTGACTGAATATATCGAACAAGAACTTAGTAAGATCAACCAAGTGCACGTGTATGCCGCAGGACAAACAAAAGCAGGTGCGGTGTCGTTCAACGTCTATCGTGCGGATGGAGCATTGATTCACCCATTTGATGTGGGCGTGTTGCTGGACCGTCAGGGAGTAGCAGTGCGCACAGGTCATCATTGTGCCGAGCCGTTGATAGATTATTTGGGTGTGCCAGGTACGGTGCGTGCATCGGTGGGATTGTACAACACAAAAGAGGATATCGACACCTTTATCGCTGCGCTAAAAAAGGCGATAATGATGTTGGAGTAGTCACTAAAAAACATAAGAATGATGAGGTTTCCACGCTTGATATGGATTATATTATTCAGTATTGAGTGTGGATTTCTTTTTGCTCAAGACTCACTGACAATCATCTCCTACAACGTGGAGAATCTATTTGATTGTGAGCATGATTCGCTCAAAAACGACTCTTCGTTTTTGCCTGATGGCATGCACCATTGGACCTATCATCGCTATCAAACCAAACTCGACCGTATTGCTCAGGTGATTGTGAATATATCGGGGTGGGAGACTGCTGCTTTGGTGGGATTGTGTGAGGTGGAAAATAAGTATTGTCTCAAGGATTTATGCTATCGGTTGAGGCGATTTCATTACAAATATGTTCACTACGAGAGTGCCGATGAACGCGGTATAGATGTGGCATTGCTGTATGATAGTACAAAGGTGCAAGTGCTGAATAGCAAGCCATTGCACGTATCATTGAACGATGATGCAACGCGAGATATATTGTATGTAGAGGCGTTGGTGGAAGGACAAGACACATTGCATGCGATAGTGTGTCACCTGCCATCGAAATTAGGAGGATCCGCAGCTACAGATTGGAAACGTAAGACTGCTAAACTGGTGATTCAGCAGCAAGTGGATAGTATCTTACTTATGCAACCAAAGGCAAGGATTGTGGTGATGGGTGATATGAATAGTGAGCCAAAAGATGACCTGCAAGGACTGAATAATCAGATGATAGAATTGGCTAGGGTAGGGCATGGAACACACAAATACCATGGCATATGGTCATGCCTGGATCAAATATATGTGTCGGATGCGATGAAGGATAACACTATTGTGCGTATCTTCAGCCCCCAATGGCTATTAGAGGAAGATAAGCAATATCTCGATTATCAACCTAAACGCACCTATGTGGGCTATCGCTACAAGAATGGCTACTCGGACCACCTGCCAATAGTGCTAAGATATAGATTATAGGACAACTGCCCTAAGGGCTACCCTTTGGGTTATCAATAAAGCCCTGACAACCACTACAGAACCACTTTGGTTTGTTGGTCGCCTTGAATGAGGATAAAAACGCCCTGTTGATTGGTAGGTAATTGATCACCAATATAGCGTCCCATCATGTCGTAAACAGCCATTTTGGTAGAAATAGAGATATCCTGAGTAGCAGATGGGAGTTCTTTCCATTTAGCGTATAATGTACCCTCAAAACCTTCTACAATCTCTGTTAATGGCGTACCACGAAGCGTTTTGGTCTTGTACCATCCAGCAAACTCATATCCAGATTTGGTAGCAATAGGCAGGATATAGGTCTCAGTAACATACTTAGGCAATTCTATATCCACAGTTCCGCCATTGAGTTCCCAGAATATTACTTGTGGAAAGTCATAATATCCTTCACCTTCAAACACAGCAGCTTCGTGCTCTACACCAAAGCGGTCGTAACTGCAAATAGCAATAGCGAGTTGGGAAATATCGCCCAATCCTGTCATATCGTAGGTATTGCCATATACTACTCGTTGGAAATAGAGTGGGTTGTATATTGCATCCTCTTTGGCTATTGTGCGAGGGTACGCATAGATGGTAAATCGTTCAGCAGTAGGGTGTGACCAAGAGAGTAGGCTATCTGTTTGAATGACGTCGGTAGGTGCAGCGAGTGTCTCTTTGGCTTTCCATCGCATAGGTGGGCAAAGGGCCTTGGCTTGGAAATGGGATGCTTTTAGATCACGGAAAAGTTGGAGATAAGCAGTAGTATGAAAGAAGACAGAGCCTGTATAACCTGATGAAAGGTTTAGTCGATTAGCATCTATCTGTCGCTGGATCTCCAGCACACCGTCACCATAGCCAGATAGTCCTGCATCGGAATCTGTGACTGCGTAGGCAGCTTGTGATGCATAAAAATGCACTCGTTTGCCGTCAGGAAGTTTGTCGGAGAAGTTCTCGCATACAGTTTTTGCCCACCACTCGCAGAGCACATCATAGTCTTGTCTTTTAGACTGGGTTGACCAATAGATTTGTGGGTTGAGGTAGTCCACCCATCCTTGTTTCGCCCATTCGATAGCATTGCAGTAGAGGTAGTCGTAAGACTCCATAGCGCTAATACCAGCAGGCAAAGATATACCATATGCCGAAGCAGCACCTGATTTCATAGACCAGTTGCCTGGAATACCCATACCAAAACGTACCCAAGGCTTAACCTCTTGCAAGGCTTTGTATAGATTGTAAATCACCGAGTCCACATTGGCACGACGCCAATCGTCATCGGTACTACCATCTTTATCCATATCCTTTACATTGGATGGTTTGTATAGTGCTTTGGAATTAGCATCTTCGCTGTAAGTACCGCCATAAGCATAGAAATAATCGTCCATGAGGATGCCATCAATGTCGTAGTTTGTGACTATCTCCATCATCACTTTGTGGACATATTCGCGTGCTTCTGGGTAGCCTGGGTCAATGATCTGACCTTTGAACGAACTATTGTTGTATTTGATGATCCACTGTCCTGCATTTTTCCAAACGAGGTCGGTGGTGTCTAATGTGCCCGAACTAGTGACACGGAATGGATTGACCCACACGTGAAGTTCAATACCACGTTTGTGTGCCTCCTCAATAGCAAAAGCCAAAGGGTCATAACCAGGGTCTTGACCGCGAGTACCAGTCAGGACATCCGACCATGGCTCGTAGGATGATTGGTAAATAGCATCACAAAAAGAACGCACTTGGAGGCAAGCAGCATTCATATTGCCACGTTGCAAAGCATTGAAGATGTTGCAAAGGGTTTTCTTTTGTTGCTCAACATTTTTGGTCTTAGGCCAGTCGATGCCAAAACCAGTGGTGAGCCATGTAGCACGAAACTCGTGTTTAGGGTTTTCTGCGTGTGTAATTGTGCCCATTAAGAGCGCCAACAGGAGAAAGAGGAGTGATTTTTTCATTGTTTTGGGTAATTTGCGTGCAAAGGTAGTATATTTTTTGCATTTATGCAAATATCTATAAAAAAAGCCGTGCCAATTGCTTGACACGACCCCATAAAAAACAATCTAAAAACAATAAAAACAAATCCTTTTGGGTTATGATGAACATTTTCGTTGTGCGGGATTTGGTCGCACATGTGGGTTTATTGAATCTCGATAACTCGAGTAGGTTCTTTCTCTGGCATGTTCTCCAGTTTTGGCAGTTTGATCTTGAGCACACCATGTTTTGCTTTGGCAGTAATAGCATCGCGGTCGATGTTGTCAGGCAGAAGTAGCGTTTGCTCGAAGCGTGTGTAGTTGAACTCACGGCGAAGGAACTTAGCAGCCTTGTCGTCGTCGGTGTTTTCTTGTTTCTTTTCCACAGAAACCACGAGTTGGTCTTTGTCGTTCACATGCACTCGGAAGTCCTCTTTGGTCATGCCAGGGACTGCCAATTCGATGACAAACTCTTTGTCAAACTCCTTGACATTGATAGCAGGGACAGTAGTGGTTCGCATTGGGAACCAGTCGTCGCTGAAGAAATCGTTGAAGATGGTTGGCAACCAATTAGGGTTTTGCCGTTTGATGGTAGGTAACATAATAACAATAAATTTTGATAGTTAGGCTTAGGCTTGATGGCAACTCCCTCTCAGTAGGAAGTTCGGCATTTCGCCATTGCATAGAGTTATCAGCAAATAGCGTGCCAAACCTATTGATTGGCACGTTATTTTAAGCAATTTTATACTTTCTCATATCGAGGCAAGTACGTTACTTATCTTTTAATAATAAGATAAGTTTATCCACCAATTCAGGAACACCAATAGATGCTTTTTTCTGAATATGGTGGGCACGATGAGTATACACGCCGAGTTCTGGAATATTAGGATCAATCACATAAATCTCAGCTGAAGAAGGCGCATAATGCAACAAAGATGCAGCTGGATAAACATTGAGCGAAGTACCAACCACGATAAGAATATCCGCTTGACTAGCCACCTCACAAGCAAGAGGGAAATAAGGTACATCTTCGCCAAAGAAGACTACATAAGGACGGAGTAATGAGCCATCCGGGTGACGGTCACCATAATGTTGCTCCCAGCCTTCTAAATCAACGGTTGACAACTGGTTGATTTCCGAGCGAAGTTTGGTAATTTCGCCATGCAAGTGTATGACATCATGACTACCTGCTCGCTCATGTAGGTTGTCGATATTTTGTGTGATGACCTCGGTATTAGGAAAAACCTCTTGCAAGCGCGCAATAGCATAATGTGCAGCGTTTGGTTGAGCAGCTAGAGCCTCTCGACGACGCATATTATAGAATTCAACACATAATTGAGGATTGTTGAGCCATGCTTCGTGGGTGCACACATCTTCTATACGATAGCGATCCCACATGCCATCAGAACCACGAAAAGTACCTAATCCGCTCTCTGCAGATACACCTGCTCCAGTAAAAACAACGATTTTCTTAGTCATAATAAATAGGGGTATAGTGGTTAATGTTATGATTATTGAGTGCAAAGGTACGAAAAAAATCGTATATGCGCAAGGGCTATGCGATTTTTTGGGGTGTAAAGTGTAGGGTATAGAGTGTAAAGGCAGGCAGCAAATTGCAGTTTAGAGCTTAAAGATTAGGGATTCGGGACACGCGAGACGGGACACCGTCGAGCGTAGTGGAAGAATATTTACTCGGCGAACTACCGCCGAGCACTAGACGGGTGGTGAGACTCGAATAGATCTATTCGAGGAGTTGTTAAGAATAAAATTCTAAACGAGCCTATTCTTTATTCATATATTATGTTGAATTCTAATTCTGCAACATCTGGCAGTTCAGCGCAAAAATCACAGGCTTCTTTGCATACTTTTCGCAAATCGGCTAATGCTTCATCAACGGTCTTTCCATATCCATATAGTCCAACTTTATATTGATGCTGTGGATCCGCTAAAAACATACCATTATCTTCGCGCTTAATCAGTACATCAATCTTTTTCATCTCGTATATTGCTGAAGCATCTAATTCAAATGTGAAATTTGCTTCTACCATTTCACCTGTTCGTTTGTGATGGTCAATAGAAAAACCTTTAAAAGTTGCTAAAAAATCTTCTTTCGCCTCTTCAATAGTTGCACCTTCTCCGAAGAACCCAAAAGGAAATTCTTCATTGCAATATACACTATACCAACCATTTCCATTGCTCTCAATATGAGCCACATATTCTTTTTTCATATTTGTTATTTTTGTTTATTTATTGTTTTTTATACATTCATCATATGTTGGAGCTGATACCCATTGGTAATTTTGGTATGTTCTCGTATTATACAATATGTTATCAATTTCTCTCAGCGAAGTACTTGTTTGTTTGGCTAAAGAAGTACAATCTACTTTTATATAATCCACTGCACATTCTTTAATTTTAAGATATTCTTCTTGAGATATATCTTGATCAAAGATGAACTTTATATAACATTTATACTTGCCGTTTCCGACAGAAACTACTATATCATAATCGAATTTTTGATCAAATTTATTTTTATGTACATTATCACATACTATCTCCTCTGCTTTAATTGTTTTAGATGGGGCTACATAAATAGGTCTTATTATTTTTTTTGATTTTACAATACAATTATAGAATAAATCTACTAACACAGAAACTCGTTTTTGTGGATTTTCTGGTAAATCAAAGAAAGTTGCTTCATCAACAATTCTGCTTTTCGTAGAAAAATCTGGGTGTAGTATTTCGTATGCGCGCTCTTTTGCTGCGTTTAATGTTTTAAATCCCTTTTCTTTCTCATGTATGTCGTATTTAAAATATTCTAATACAAAATTATAGGGACTATTTTCCCAAATCTTTATAGTGCTGTCTTTGTTTTTATATAGATACAGATTTTTTATATGTTTCCAGTCTGGAGAGTCAATAAATCTCTTAAGTTTATTAGCTTTTTCTAACATTTCCTTCTGATTTTGTTCAATTAGAGAAATGTCATTCATTAATATTTTAGCACAAGTTTCTCCTACTCGAAGAAATCCCCAATCTGGATGATATAAAACATGTACATGTCTAAAATCTCTTCCACACTTTTCGCATTGTTCAGCTCCAAATTCACCAATATCCTCGGGGTATTCGTATGTCCAACCATACTGAGGTATACCGCTGTGCTCTGCTAAATGACAGGCAGCACATAATGTTTTCAATAGACCATCAGGGTAATCATATGCTTTTGTATTCGTAAGATAAAATATATGGTGTACATCTAACTTCACTCCGTCTTTTAGAGTCCTGCCACAATGTCGGCATGTATAATTGTCTCGTTCTAGAATTTTTTTTCTTTTTTCTTTCCAAGACTTTTTGTGGTATTCTTTTATTTGGCTCTTATCCATATAAAATTTTGGTTTAATGTTACTCTATGATACTATAAAATTTTTAAAAACGGCGACAAAGGTAGTATATCAAACTGCTAAAAGTTGTCAGTATGTCACGAAAAATGTATTTTTTTGCGGGAAAGTGCATTTTTTATTTATTTTGCTCGGCGAATTAGCGCCGAGAACTAAACTAGTGGCAGGGACTTTGCTCGGCGGGGTTGCGCCGAGAGCATGACCGATAGGGCTAACCTTTAGGGTTTAGAAGCGTGGATCAGGGAGCCGATGATGAAGCCGCGGAAAGTGGTATAAGGATTGGGGTGTGTATTGGGATAGCGGTCGGCTTTCTTGCGGTAGTCTGCGTATTTCTCTTCCCACTCAGCACGGAGTTCGGGGGTGCTCATGATGACAGAGGTTTGTTTGACCGCCTCTGCGAAAGAAGAAATAGCCTTCTGGCGAGAGGGTGCAAGAGGACCTTTATACGGATGTTTGACTACATAAGCATGCGTGCGACCGTTGCGGGTGCGCATGATAATCTTATCGGTGGAACCGAGTTTGCCCGACATGGAGTCGAAGGGATGAGAGAGGGTTGTTCTAGCCATCGTGTTCGGCAATCGAGCACGCGAGTATTTTTTAAGACAATTATTTTAGGTAACAAAAATACGCTTCACGACGTTCGCTACAAAAATAATTAAAAATCAATGGTGTCTTTTGTTTCTGCCCAAATGAATGCAACACGTTGCATTGGTGGGCAAAACAAAATCAATTTATACTCCGCGTTCGGAATTCCTCTATGCCAGAGAGGGGATAAGGATTAGTAATTATGATGGTGCAAAGGTAGTAAAAGTTTTGCAGATTTGCAAGTTTTGGAAGGTAAAATTTTGATTTTATAGTGAAATACTGAAAGTAGTTGATAGATACGGTATTCCTAGGGTAAGAATAGGGTAATCTATCGTGTATCTAACGTATATCTATCGTGTATCTATCGTATATGTAATGTAGTTGATGGCGTAATGGTAGAGGAGCTTAGATAAGAAAAAGAGGATGTACCACTCGGTTACATCCTCTTTTCGTTATAATAGCGAAACTATTATCTCACTTGGGTGAGGGTCTTTACATGTGCGTTGAAAGCGTCCTTGCCGAGGAGCTCCTCAAGGGTGAGGTGCATGCGGTAGTTCCAGAAATGCTCTGGGTTAGATGGCAAGTTGATACGCTCGGCATGTTGGTCAGGCAAGCGAATCTCACCATCGATAGCTAACCAGTCTTGCAATGGAAGAATCACCCACATAGCAGGGCTATGCATGTGTTGGTTAACGATAAACTCTGCAATCTCTGGAGTCATCTCGTATGGAGCTTCGCCCCACCAACCCATTTGTTCGTTGTAGAACTTTTGGGTGACTTGGCGATCCTCTTCCCACCATGCACGCATAGGGTTCATATCGTGTGTACCGATGGTACAAACGCTGAGATATGGTGCGTCAGCTGGGTGTGCAAAAGCACGAGTTGGATCCTTAGGCATACGTTGGATCTCGAGCGAGAGAATCTCCAATTGGCTCATCACGTTAGGTACACAAGTAGGCACCATACCCAAATCCTCGCCGCAGCAAAGCATGTCGGTAGCAGCAATGAGGGTAGGGAGCTTCTTCATCGCAGAATCGCGCCAGAAATTGGTGTGACGATGGTAGAAATAGTCGTTGTGGATGTCCATGAGGAGTTGACGTTGGTCAGCATACAACTCGCTGAAGTTATGTGATTGGTACATTGCGATACGTGGGTGAAGCATTGATGGATTCTTCTGATCACGCACGAAGAGGATCTCGCAGTGGAGATACAGCAGACCATTCATCACATTGTCGATATCGCACTTGCCCTCAAGAGCTGCACGGTGCTCTGGGTCAAGGAAATATTGTTGCACCTTGCGTTGGGTGTCGAGGTAGTCAGGGAAGTAATAGACATGACCGTCGGTGGTGCAGAGGAAGTTGTGCTTCACAAAATCGGTGTCATAACCAAAGACTTCACCGAGGAAATGTGCACGCAAGTATGGCTTGGTGAGGCGGTCCTCATCGAGCTTCACACCCATGTTCCAGAGGTCTTGCAACGAATATGGCATAGCAGGTGAGAAGTGGCCACAAAGACCCCAAACATCGCTCTTGCGCATCTGCCAGATACGGAAGAAACCAAGGATATGGTCAATACGGTATGCATCAAAATAGTCCGCCATCTTGGTGAAACGGAACTTCCACCAGTGGTAGTCGTCCTCAGACATCACATCCCAGTTGTAGGTTGGGAAGCCCCAGTTCTGACCACGAGCATCGAAGTCATCGGGTGGGGCACCAGCCGAAGCAGAGAGGTTGAAGAGTTGAGGATCGGTGGTAGCGTCCACAGAGTCAGGAGAGATACCGATAGGGATATCACCCTTGATAGCTACACCCACAGAGTGAGCATAATCCACTGCATCACGCAATTGCTTGTCCGCATGGAATTGGAGGAAGCAATAGAAGTCTTTAGGTTGTTTGTCGCGCTTCGACATAAACTCAGCGTATGGCAACAACCATCCCTCGTTGGCAGCGAGGAAAGCCTTGTACTCGGCAGAAGCAAACAACTCTACCTTAGTGCTCTTGTAGAGCGACTTGAAGTATTTCATCTTCTCGTCATACACACATTGGTAGTCGGCAATGGTCTTGGCATTGAACTCGGCTTGTGTCTTGCGGTACTTCTTGAGTTGTGTTGGGGTCAACTCGCCCATCTTCTCGATATTGAGGTAGATTGGGTGAAGTGCGAAGACGCTGACAGCGTTGTATGGGTATGAATCGAGGTTGTTGTGACGGAGAGTAGTGTCATTGATAGGCAAGGTCTGAATCATCTTTTGACCAGTAACCACAGCCCAGTCAGCAAGGAGCTTGAGGTCTTGGTACTCACCAATACCAAAGCCATTCTCCGAGCGGAGAGAGAACACTGGCACTGCCACACCAGCACCCTTCCAGTTGGCCTGTGTATAGCGGAAAGGAGCATCGGTCAGTACATAGTGCTTAGCGCGTTGTACATCCCAGATCTTGCGGTTCTCACCCCATTCCATATCAACTACATCGCCCGTATTGAGATCATAAATCACATATTTATACTCCACTACAGAGCCGAGTTTAGCGTGGAAAGTGGCAGTCCACTCTGGGTTGTAGAATGCTTCGCTACTAGACAATGGAGAATGGGCATTGGTCATTGGAAGTTTCTTGGATTTGTCCCAAGCACCCAAAGCAGGAATACTACCCATAATCGCTACACCCTGATGACGCTCGAGGCGAGGAACAGATACCTTGAGGGTGATATTGCCAGTTGTCTTGGCTGCCGCAGCAGGTTTGCGGTGCGCAAACAATACTTGGCTAAACACCTTTGAGCCAAAGAGCGAGCGGTCTTTGTCTTGCCACAAGTCGCGCAAGATGATATTGCCTGGTTGGCACTCCAAGATATGCGCTTGCGATTCACGACGAATGATAGTGCCCTGCTCATCCAATACCACATAGCAGTATGAGATGTACTTGTGAATATCACTGAGAGTGAGTTGTGCTGCCCATTCTGCTGAACCATGGCACTCGAGATCGAGTTGCAAAGGCGAAGCAGTAGCAATGTCAGCATCTGCCGCATAGAGAACAGCAAGGTGTTGCCCCCATTGCGCTTGATAGTTGATTGAAAATGAAAGTGTCATATGTTATAAAGTTTTAGTTTGTTCTTCAAAGTTATTTTTTGCGGCGGTAAAGGGTTGATCCTACAATCATCGGCAAAATAGTATTGATCAACCAAACGAGTGTTACTGCCAAAGCAACTCCCACTGTGTTTGGTGAAAAAGCACCAAAAATAATCATCGCCCAGCTACCTCGGATAGCCACATCTGCCAAAGGCAGAGTAGGGAAGATGGCTATCACTAGATAGTAAGTAGGAATAGCAATCAAGTATTCCATCGGCGATAATACTACGCCACAAAATGCCAATACCGCAGATGCCTGCAATCCCCAGATAGCATATCGTGCTGCACTCCAAGCCATCACCCGCAAAAACTGCCTCATATCCATCTGTGAGAGCGAGGTGAAAAGCTGATGTAGCTTCTGATCTTGCCACTGGTGGTTCGCCAATCGGCGCACTACCACAGGCAGGATGACCATCAGTGTCAGCAACACCACCAAAGCCACCACTACACGAGTAAGCGGGATATCCACCTTGTCGTGCGTGAAGAGGATGATGGCTGGTATGCCTAATATCACCTCTACCAAAAGCAATGCCAAAGTACCAACCAACCCTAATCCGATGGCTGAGGGCCATTTGGATGTATCTTGCATCATCATGGCTCTGGCAGGATAGTCGCCCACGCGGTAGGGAGTGATAAAAGCTCCAATAAAGCCATAATAAACTTGCTGCTGCGCTTGGCAAAGCGACATAGGCTCGACCATACGCAATAATTCGCGCCACTTGGTGGACTCAAACAACACATTGATAGGCATCAATACCAGACACACCAATAGGAACATGTAATCTTGCCATGTAGCTGTCTGGAAATGATTAGCCAATGCTGCGTAATCGGAAAATGTGGCCAATTTGTAGCCCAAATATCCGTAAGCTGCTACAGTGAGCAGGATGTTGAAAATACGCAGATATGGTTTGTGTTGTTCCATTTTAGGCTGCAAAGATAATAAAAATTTGTGTATACACAAAATTTTTTGGTCATAGTAGGCGATATTTCAGTATTTTTTTGTACTTTTGCATTCGAAATGAAGATGATAAGGTATATATTATTTGTTTTTCTGGTATGCAACCTTTGGCAGATACATGCACAAGTATTCGATCTAGAAAGCGTGTTGGAAGATATCTACAATCAACTCGCGGAAGAAGGAGATCTACCCTTGGAAGAAGTGCAAGAGGAACTGATTGATATAGCCCATCATCCTATCAATCTGAATCATACTAATGCCGATGAATTGAGCCGACTGTTGTTTCTGAGCGACGAACAGATAGATGCTATTTTGCTGTACCAATATCGGCATCCTTTTCAAGATATTTACGAACTACAACTGATTGATTGTCTGAAAGATTATGATATTCGTAATCTGTTGCCATTTGTGTATGTAGGCGAGGCAAAGGAGGAGGAAAAGATGTATTTTCGCGAGGTGTTTCACTATGCCAACCACGAGATTACGCTGCGAGCGGATGCACGCAATATCGAGGATTTTGAAGGCGATCCGATATATGGGAAATTACGCTATCGGTTCAATTACCAAAATCGTGTGCAGGCAGGTGTGACTGTCGGGCGTTCAACGGGTGTTCCGTGGCAAGATATTGACTACGGAGGATATATCCAACTGAAAGATATTGGTCCTATGAAGACAATCGTTGCAGGCAACTATCAAGCCAGTTTTGGTTATGGTTTGGTGGTTGGTAGTCCGTTCAAACGCGGTAAAACAGCGTATATCCAGTCCACAGCCAAAACGGATGAAGGACTAAAGAAATTTGGTTCGGTAGGGGATAGTTATGATTATTTTCATGGTGTAGGTGCGACTGCCAAGGTCAGTCATTGGACAGATGTGAGTGCATGGTATTCGCTTCGCGAAGATAAAGAACAATGGCACCATGTGGTGGGTGTGAATGCCACGGGTAGATGGAAAAGAGTGAAAGTGGGTGTGACAGCGGTGGAGAATATCTCGGATAACGGGAATCGGGAAACGGTTAACAGCAATGCGGTGATAGGTGCAAATGTACGATGGAATATGGGCAAAGTGGATCTATGGGGCGAGGTGGCGACTAGTCAGGGTGCAACATGGGGCATCGCGGGTATTGCAGGAGTGCGATATACCCCTGTCTCGGATGTGAATCTGCTGGGTATTTATCGGTATTATTCTGCGGATTATGATAACATATATGCCAATGCCTTATGCTCGTGGTCGCATATCCGCGATGAGCATGGCGGATATTTAAGTATTGAGTATAATAGATTGAAAGACTGGCAGTTGTCTGCTTTTGGCGACGTATGGAAAACGGGCTTTGAGACCATGGCGCAAGCCGATTTCATCCCTCAAAAAGACTACCGTATGCATACGCGTTTTCGTGTAAAACGCAAGGATGAGAAAGACACCTATTCGCTGCGGTGGAATATGGTATATACCTTTGGTCAATGGCAGATGAAGACGCAGGCAGATGGCAATATGGTGCACGCAAAAGGCGCATGGACATACGGTTGGTCGGTGCTGCAAGATGTGGAATATCGGTTTGCGGATGTGCCTATCGTGTTGCAGTTGCGGGCACAAGCGTTTGATGCGCGCGAGTGGAACAACCGCGTGTATATCTATGAGAACGATGTGCTATATGCCTATTCTATCCCATTTGTATATGGCTTAGGCGGACGTTTTTGGCTAAATGCGCGGTATAAAATTAACGACACTTTTGCGGTGTATCTTCGCGTGAGCGAAACGGTTTACCAACGCGCGTGGGCATGGGAGCATAATAAAAAAAGTACACGCACGGATGTGCATGTACTCTTACGCGTAAAGCTTTAAGTTTAAAACTCTACCACAAATCCCGCGTGGACATTGATACCTGCTTGGGCATAGTACCAACAGCAACGACTACCGTCCATAAATCGACTGGCTTCTGCGCCACCATTATTCGCATACTTGGCATTGAAGATATTATTTACCTGACACAACAAACGGATATCGGGGAATCGGGTATCGGATAACGGCAATCGATATTGGAGATTCAAGTTTGTTGCCGAATATGCTCTGAGCATCGCATGCTCATCCTCGGTATTGTCCAAGTATTGTTTGCCCACCACATTTGTCTGCACGGTGGCAGTGAATCCTGCTATATCAAAGGTAAACAGCGACATCGCCGTGATTGAAGGCGAGAACGCAATCGTGGTTGTTCCCACTATCGAGTCTTGTCCAACCCAGTTCCAGTTGTCTTGATCATCGTATAGGTCAACATATTGGTGGTAGTTGAGAATCTTGTTGCGTGATGCTACCACGTTCATATCCCAACGCAGCCAATCCGTGATCTTCACACCCGCTGTGATCTCTGCACCCATACGATAGGAATCTTTCACGTTCTTCGTCTTGTACGCACCCACATCGTTGTATTCACCTGTGAGCACCAATTGATTGTCATAATCCATCATATAGAGGTTCGCACCTACAGCAAAACGACTATGTGAATAGGTATAACCCAATTCATAATCATAGAGTCGCTCTGCGTGTGGAAGTCCAGTGTAAGTGCCTGTAGCAGAATCAAATACCACATTCTCCTTGTAGTTGTTGCGACTTGGTTCGCGGTTGGCAATAGCAAACGATGCCGAGAGCAAGTGTCCGCGATTTTGGTAGGTCAAGCCCGCCTTTGGATTGAAGAAATGAAAGTCCACTTTGAGTGGCCATTCGGTCATATCTTCATCGTTCATACCATTGCGCTCGTAGCGAACATAGCGGTATTGCAGGTCGGCATACAAACTCAGGCATTTTTGCGCACGGTTGATGATTCGCCAATTGGCTTTGGCATAGATATTCGCATCTGTCTTGTGCGCATCGTTGCGGTAGTACTCATAATTGGTGGGCAACACCAGTGTATCTTCAAGGTAGTTCAGCGTACCGAAGTGTTCACCCAGATAGTGGTTGGCAGCACCACCAAACTGCATATCTACCGCCTCTGACACATATTTCGCCGACAACACACCACCGAAGAAATGATTATCCAAGTGCTTGCGATACATACCATAAGCTTTATATGAGTAAGGCAATCCCCAATACGACAGTTTCTTGCGTTTGTATTGCTCGTAATAGCCTGCACCATGGGTGTAATGCGCTGTAGCCGATAATGACCAGTGCGGTGTAAAACGATGATTGATAGACAATTGTGCATGCTGTTGTGCGTAGTTGTCTGTTTGGTTATGGTAGTAGGCGGTGGAATCCGAACCGTCGGCTGCGGTAGTGGTATATTCGCCTGCAGGGTTGTAGCGGCGGTCTGCCCCATCAATACCGTAAGCAGTGTTGTAGTCCACACCATCCCAACCCATACCAGTCTTCTCGCTACCGCCAAAGAAACGTGCAACAACCTGTGTACGATTGCCATACCAACCCAAATCACCATAATAGGAATACAGGTCAGAGTTGGTGCGGTAAAGGAATCCATCGGAATTGACCTTCGAGAATCGGGCATTGGCTTGCCAACGATTAGGCAGAGCGATATGCGCACTGACCATTTCGCGGAAGGTGTTGTACATACCGCCGTTGAAAGCAATAGTGTAATGACTAAGTGTGTCTTTTTCGCCCGTCTTCATATTTACACTTGCTCCAAAAGAAGAGGTACCATTAATGGATGTACCTACACCACGTTGCACGTTGATGGATGACATGCTGCTTGCCATATCGGTCATATTTACCCAAAAGACCGTCTGACTCTCGCTGTCGTTCAGTGGTACATCATTCAGCGTCATGTTGATACGCGTATGATCTGTACCACGAACACGGAAGTAGGTATAACCAATACCCAATCCGTCATCACTGGTGGCAATCAGAGCAGGCGTAGAAGAGAGCAAGAACGGCAGGTTTTGTCCCGTATTGCTCTGATTCAACTGCTCGTTGTTGAGTGTAGTGTGGTTGTTAGTGACTTGCGCTACAGGCGCGTTAACGACTACTTCGTCCAACTCGCGAACGAAGGTAAGGGTGTCGGTGCTGCCAAATGCAACACCCGAGGCAGCTACGTAAGCCGCCAAAAAGATTGATTTTTTCATTTGTTCCCTCTACAGAATTACCTGTGCAGGTTCTATGGGTATGAATCTCAGCCGAATTATCAATTGTCAATCTCCAACTGGCAATTGACAACGTGAGGCACCCCAAATGTGTTAATAATTATGTTTACTTTTACTTCTTAAATGAGAAGTATTTTTGTCCAAAAAAGCTTATCACCACCGTGATAATCGTTATTATCATCTTCGATGGAGTAGGGTAGATACCGCATACTTCCACCAGCAGTTTCAGTCCGAAATAGTTCACCAGCAAGTTCACCGCCACAATCAGTATATATCGCCATAGCTGCTTATATCCGCGCAACGAAGACTGTGTGAAAGTCACATATTTATTCAGCCAAAAGCCCGTCAGCAGCGTGATTGGAAACACTATCAACAGCGACATAATATGCGGCGTAAGGCAAATTTCCGACACAACAGGCAGGGTGATATACACCAACTCATGCCCCACTACAAAGTTATATACCACAAAATACAGCACCCAGTCCAGCACCATGTTGCCACCGCCGCAAGCAGCGTAGCGAAATAGCTGTTGTGGGACGTATTTACTAAAAGGTCGATAGAAAAAATCGATGATTTTAGTGATTATTTGCGATAATCCTTGCATTTATCAAAAAAAAATCGTACTTTTGCAGCCGAAAACTAAATCAGCGTGCAAAAGTAGTAAAAATTTTGCACCTGAGCAAATATTAATCAATAAAATGGACGACTATCACCAACAAAATGCAACAAGTACGTGCCAAGAAGTTTCTAGGTCAGCACTTCTTGAAGGACCTGAGTGTCGCCCAACGAATTGCTGAAACCATCACCGCTGGTCGTGTCTTAGAGATAGGACCAGGCATGGGTGTGCTCACGCAGTATCTCCTTAAGAACCCTAATCTCCAGACTACCGCTATCGAAATTGATAGGGAGAGTGTGGCGTATCTCAAGGAGTGGTATCCCGAACTGCATCTCATCGAGGGCGACTTCCTCAAACTCGACCTCAATATCATTTATCCAGAAGGAGAGTTTTGTGTGATAGGCAACTATCCGTATAATATCAGCAGTCAGATTTTCTTCAAAGTGCTTGATCATAAGGACCGTATCCCTGTATGTTCGGGTATGATCCAAAAGGAAGTAGCAGAGCGCATTGCCTCCAAGCCAGGCAAGAAGGCTTACGGCATTCTCAGCGTCCTGCTGCAAGCGTATTACGATATAGAATATCTTTTCACGGTGGACGAACACGTGTTCAACCCGCCGCCGAAAGTCAAATCGGCGGTTGTGCGACTCACACGTAACAACCGCCAACAGCTCGACTGCGACGAAGCGCTCTTCAAGACTGTTGTCAAGACCGCCTTTAATCAGCGTCGAAAGCAGATGCGCAATTCGTTGATGGGCATCGTCGGCAAAGAAAACCCATTGCTCTCCGACCCAATCTTCACGAAGCGCCCTGAACAACTAAGCGTTGAGGAGTTTATCTCCCTCACAAAACTAATTCAAAATTCATAATTCTTAATTCAAAATTAGTTATGGCTGAACTCAAGATATTCTACAGAGATAAAGAAAAACAAGACAGAATCAAAGTAGGCCGCAGTGTCAATATCCTCAATAGTCTTGACAAGAAAGACATTATCTGGATCGACCTGCTCGACGTAAGCGACAAGACAGAGGGCGTACTCGAGGACTTCCTCAAAATCGACATCCAGGAGGATGAAGAGATGGAAGAGATCGAGATGTCGTCTCGTTATATACAAACCGACGATTCCATCGTGGCTAACTCCAACTTCCTCCGCGATAACTTTGAGGTGGAACCTGTCAACTTTATTCTCAAAAACAGCATCCTCGTCACTACTCGCGACGTCGAACTCGCCAGTTTCAATGAGACGGTCAAGAAGATGCTCGTAAACACCCGTAACTTCCCAACTGGCTACCACGTGCTTGTCTCGCTCATGGAGACACGTGTCGAACGAGATGCGGATATGATCGAGGATACTACCGACCTTATCACCAAACTTTCTGGTGAGATCAACGCCAAGGACCATGTGGATGAAGAGGTACTTATCCAAATCAAAGACTTGCAGGAAAAAGTCACCATTATCCGTCAGAACATCATGGATAAACAACGCGTGATCAGCAACTTCCTCAAGTGCGATTTCTTCCCTATGGAGCTGCAACCTCGCCTCACGATGATTATCAAGGATATCAACTCACTGTTCGATTATACGCGCTTTGGTTTCGACCGTCTGGACTACCTCCAGGATACTTTCCTCGGTCTTGTTAATATTGAGCAGAACAAGATTATCAAGATCTTCACTGTGGTGAATGTGGTGTTCCTCCCACCTACTTTGATTGCTAGTATGTACGGTATGAACTTCGACTTTATGCCAGAATTACATTGGAAACTAGGCTATCCTTTCGCTTGGGGACTGATGATTATTTTCACACTGGCTATCTTGTTGGTTTTCAAACTGAAGAAGTGGTTATAAACAAGTTATCAACAATCGCATATTTCATTTGTTGATGGATTTTGATAACCCAAACTTATCAATTTTATCAACATTTCATTTCTGTTTTTGCATGCCTCTAACCCGCTTATAACAAGCCAACTATAATAGTTTTCCACATTATCCCCAACCAATAATAATAAAGGAATCTTTAATTTATTCTATTTTTATTTTAAAAGCTTTAGTTTGCCTTTTTGCTTAGCTATAAAACCAGTCAATCCGCAAGATACTCTAACCTCTAAACTAAAAATGGCTAAAAACAGCCATTTATTTGCATAAATGCAAAAAATGTATTATCTTTGCAGGTTGAAATAGAAATTTGAAATATACACATAGTGCAACTGGCATATATCGTTAGAGCGAAGATCGGCAAAATCTAGAATATAACGAGGAGGTATATGTCCCTGCTATCCGTGTCTCGAACATGGGTAAGCGGGGTATTGTTATAGGTTTTGCCGAACCTTCGCTCTTATCTCGCTTGCCTATGTTCTTTTTACTAGCAGACCGGATAGAATTACCTGGTCTGCGTTTGTTTTGTATGAAAAGTTTAATAAAAAATAATAACACCATGGCAAAATGGAAATTTGAGGAACAAACTGGTCAGGAGCAAGGTCCAAACAATGCAACTGCTGAGCATTTCAAGTCACGAGATGCTTTTTCCTCTTTGGTTCGTGAATCAATACAAAATTCTTTAGATGCATATTTAGATTCCTCAAAACCAGTAAAAGTAGAATATGCATTCGGGCATCTCGTTGAGGATGATTTATCCAATTCTATCCGCAAGATAGAAGAACATGTGCATTCCTGTTTAAACTCTTATCCAGAGAGTTCTACTTACCAAAGAATGGTGGAGTATTTAAATCAGCATGCAATGGATCATATCTCTTATTTAAGAGTGTCCGACTACAATACGAAGGGAATGGATTATACACCTGATACAAAATGCGGTTTCCATAGTTTTTTGCAATCTATAGGTGATTCCCATAAAGACGGCGAAGGAGCTGGAGGTTCATATGGTTTTGGAAAAGCTGCATATTATGAGCTCTCAAATGCTCGTACGATTTTAGTATCCACAAAAACAGATAAAGGCAAGGTTGCTTTTCAAGGATGCTATATGCTATGTACACATAAAATGGATGATGGAAAAAAATATTGCTCATCTGGCTTTTATGATTTAGGAGACAAGAAGCCTATTCAAGACGAAGATTCTATACCAGAAGAATTAAGAAGAAGTGAATGTGGTTCGGATATATATCTATTATATGTTGATGCTGATCGAAATAAATTATCACAATATCAAGAGACTCTTATTAAATCTGTCTTAATAAATTTCTGGCTGTCTGTCTATGAAAGTAAATTAGAGGTTACTTTTGATTGGGAAGATAATGGAGAACCAGAAGTTATTATTTCAAAGGAAACGTTGGAGAAACTAATGCTTGCCTACTTTCCTTCCATGGCTGACGATCAAGGCAGATACGATAATCCAAGGCCCTATTATGAAGCAGTGAAAAATGCTGTTGCTTTTGATCCAAAGTCAGAAGAAAAGCATGATTGTGTCTATTTTGAAGAGCAAAATCTTCATAATAAATTTGGACATGTTCGTTTTTATCTAAAGAGGAATATTGGCACAAGAGATCGATATCTTAGAATGCGTAAACCACTAATGGTGATAGATGGGCAGAATATGAATGGTCAACGTGGTATTTCTGGAGTTTTGGTATGCGATGGTATCGCAAATAATTATTTAAGAAGAGCAGAACCTCCTGCACATGATAATTGGGATAAAGAGCGTGTGCGCTCATATAAAAACCAATATGGCTCTGACGAGGAAAAGGCTTTTCGTGCGATTGAGGCGTTAACTATCTGGTGTAGAGATAATGTAAAAGCTTTCTTTGCAAGCAAAAATGCAACTGAGACAGAAGTAGAAGGGTTGGATAATTATTTGTATGCCACAGAAGAAACACCGCAACAAGGCGAAGGAAAAGCAGTAAACGGGATTCAAACCGATTTATTCTCTAATTTTGAGACAGGAGAACATCATATAAAACCAAACGGACCAGAGCTTGTTAGGCCCACTTCTCCAGTTATAAAAACGGGGCAGGTAACCATCTCTATTACTCAGCAAAAAGGAGTTGAGCATGGAGGAGATATGGGTGTAGGTCGTACTGGAAACAGCAAAGGAAATGAACAAGGTGGAGAACACACATCCTCTCCAAAGATTACTCCTCGTCTCCCTAAAGAAGACAAGGAAACTAAACTTCAACAACAAATAAAGCATGTTACCTTCCGTTCCTCTGCGCGTTTTGAGGATGATGGCTTAGCGTATCATCTTGTTATATACACCAAAGAAGACTTGCAAGATGCAACTATCTTTATTTCCACTATGGGAGAGATTAGTTTTGAGGAAATTCCAATCATCTGGGCAGATCAAGGGGAAGTGCGCGAGAATGCAAATGCCATATTTGGTGTTGAATTAAAGAAAGATGTACCAAACAGAGTGGCTTTCAAATTTGAAGATAATATTAAACACATCATATCATTAACCGTCTATGTTACAAAATAATCTTGCATACCCATATCCGGTTCTCACCGCATATAGCGATGATGTGCAACCTGCTTTAGATCCCCAAAATGTTCAAGTGGGCGAAATGCAGGGAAACGATAATAACGACTATGTGTTGCCCTTAACTCTAATTTTAGAGGATCAACAACTTTTACAGCTAATTGCTGAAGGAAAGGCGGAATACATGTTTGATGTTAATTGTCCTGCATCTTTATATAGGCGTTGTATAAAGTGCAATCACAACGAAGTGAAAATTGATTTTCCTTTCAAACGAGTATCCGGAGTTGTAAAAATCCGTCCTTATGTGATTGCAAAAACCGCTTTTATTTATCATAACTCAGCCTTTCACCCAGATTATGGAAATGAGAGCTTTGAAATAGAAGAAGGAGATGTGTTAGCGATTTTCAATGAGATTAAGTACGATTTCGAAATTGACTATAATAAATTAAAAGCATTCTCTTCCATTATGTTCATCCGTAAAGCGGAAGACGAAAACGAGCAAGATATTCGTTATCTAATGGACGAAGCTAAGATAGTAATTATATTGCCAGTAGATAAGTTTAACAAGTATAATCAGTTCAAAGCAGACCCACAATATACCAATGCTATCCATGCTTCATTGGCCCAAAATGCTTTACTTGCTGTTCTTATGCAAACAAGTTGGGATGATGATGATTCTCAAGAACCATTATGGAAACGCACAATACGTTATCGCGTAGCACATGAGGAGGAATTGATGCCTTATAAGGATTTGACCAACCGAGAAAATTTGGTGATAATTGCACAAAAGTTGTTGGGAGACCCCATTCAACGTATGTTTGAAGACTTTGCAAAGGAGGAATAATTATGAAAAAGTATGATGGTTTACAACAAACTTTCTCAAAAGAATACACATCTATTTTACGTCAGCGCGTCAAACAGGGAAAAATAGAGAATTACTTGCACGAATCCTTTTCTTTAGAAGAGGGAAATAATAATGTTTATCGTTTACAACAACAGATGCATCATAATGTGATTTTAGACCCTGAGAAAACAGATTTTGAAAACGCAAAGTTGTTTTTTGAAGCATACCAGGATTTATCTCCTATGATTGCTTCAGAAGAAGCTTTTTGGACATACTTAGCTCATGTTGAGCATTTTGAGTATGTAAAAACAAGATGGAAAATAGGAGAGAATACTTCTCCAGAAAGTATAATTGATCACTTTTTTGTATCGAGTATGATTAAGGTTGCCAGAAATGGATTAGCACGTTTATGGTGGCCTATGTATATGACATATGATGAGGAAAATACAAGCGACCCATATCATTTGTCTAAAATATTGTATATGTATACAGATACGATGCAAATGCTTTCTGAATCCAGTTTGTTCTCCTGTCGCAATTTAATACATGCTATTTTACATTTTTTTGAAATAAATACGGATATTCCTAAGGAAAATTGGCTTCAAATTAATCGTTACATTATCCGTTATTATAATAGTGTGGGAGGAGTGCGTAAACTGATTTATTTAGATCAAAAGTACTTTGAGGCAGAACTTCAGCGTAACAAAAATATTCTGGAAGCACTACCTTCTCGTAAAACTGGAGAAAAAATCCCATTGAGATGGAATATTTGATATGATAAAAGTTGGAACATTATTTAGTGGTATTGGCGCGTTTGAGGAAGCGCTGAGGCAACTTAATATTCCTCATGATATCAGATTTGCTTGCGATACGGGTGAAATAGAGTTAATACCTTTAGAAGATAAAAATAATCGTCGCGTCTATCAAGATTTAAATCGTCGTGCTCGTAAACTAAAAGACGATGAAAAGATTGTATATGAAAAATACAAGAAACTAATAGCACAGCGAATTGAAGATATTAGACAAATTTGTTATAATCTCCCCAATAAGCAACAACGAACAGCATATGTTGATCAGATATACAAACAATATGAGGGTGAGCATAGAAATTATGTTAAGGAATCTTATCTAGCAAACTACGATATCAATCCAGATGATTTTCATACTGATATTCGTTTTATGCGTGGAGATGACTATATTGGAGATTTGGATATTTTAGTTGGGGGAAGTCCATGCCAAAGTTTTTCTACATATGGTAAAAAACTAGGTTTGGAAGATGCACGAGGTACACTATTTTATGATTACGCTAGGATTATTCAAGAAACTAGTCCTAAAGTTTTTATTTATGAAAATGTTGCAGCTATTAGAACGAATGACAGTGGTCGTACTTGGGAAATAATGTTACAAGTTTGGGAATCGCTTGGATATAATATTTCTTATAAGATATTGAATGCTGTAAATTACAATCACCCTCAATTGCGTAGACGTATGTTTATAGTAGGAATAAGGAATGATATTTATACAGCACCTTATCAATTCCCAGAACCAAAAGAACTAACAAAGAAAAGTACTGATTTTTTGGAAAAATCTCCAATTCCTCTTAAATATTACCTTGGAGAAGGTGGTTTTAAATGGATTACAACATACGAAAAACATAAACGTCGTTCTCGTGTAAATCAGGATATTATTGGCTGTCAAACAGCCAACCAACAAGATAATTGGATAGGTGATTTTCGTGTAGAAAAACCCAAGCAAGAACATTATGATGATAGTCGCATTTTCATAGGTAAGTTTGACTTTGGTAATGGTCTTGAAGATGCGGTTGGACGTAAATTAACACCACGAGAATGTTTACGCCTAATGGGATTTTCGGATAACTTTAAGATAGTAGTTGATGACCATCAAGCCTATCACCAATCGGGAAATTCTATTGTAGTGCCAGTTTTGAAAGAATTAATATTGACTATTTTACCTTACTTAGGTGTATGCGAAGAAAACAAATAGGTCCATGGTTGAAACTATTTGAGTTGGATACACTTAGATATATTATGGAGAATAACATCAAGGATTCCATCTTTTATAACAACTTTTAGCAGTTTGATATACTACCTTTGCAGCGGAATTTAAAAAATAACGCATTATGACACAAAAACAATCATTGCAACTTTTTGACAATCACAAAGTACGCATCGTTTGGGATGCTGAAGCCGAAAAGTACTACTTCTCAATCACAGATGTAGTACAGGTATTGACGGATAGTGTGGATGTAAAGCAGTATATCAAGCGAATGCGTACACGCGACCTTGAATTAAATAGCAAGTGGGGTACAATTTGTACCCCTGTTGTAATGCTGGCACCAGATGGCAAGCGTCGAAAATCGCAAGCGGCTGATTTAGAGGGTGTTTTTCGGATAATTCAATCTATTCCTTCGCCTAAAGCAGAGCCATTCAAGCAATGGATGGCAATGGTGGCAAGTCAGCGCATTGACCAGATGCAAGACCCAGAACTCAGCATCCAACAAGCGATAGCAGACTACACACGCTTAGGCTATTCAGAGAAATGGATCAACCAACGTATCCGTTCCATCGAGGTGCGCAAGGAACTGACCGACGAATGGAAACGCGCAGGGGTAGAGGAAGGACAACAATATGCTTCACTTACCAATATCATCACACAGGCATGGAGCGGAAAAACTGTTGGCGAATACAAACAGCACAAGGGGTTGCATAAGGAGAGTTTGCGCGATAATATGACCAATCTGGAATTAACGCTCAACACCTTAGCAGAGATCACTACGGCTGAGTTGCACAAGCAAAACAACCCACAAGGTTTTCGCGCAAGTGCTAAGTTAGCGAAAGAGGGCGGCAATATCGCAGGCAACACACGCAAAGAGATTGAGTCGCGCTTAGGACATAGTGTTATTTCCTCCATGCGAGCATCGGATGCTATCTTGCCAATTGATGACGGAGAAACAAAAGAGGGAGAATCCCAAAAACAATAGCAGAAACACCTACCAAAAGAATCAATGACTTACGATGAATACATAGCCCAGCAGCAACAAGCCATGATCGAGGAGCAGAGCGATGACAGCTGCTTCCTAACCGAACAGCCTGAAGGGCAGTTCGTTAGAGGGCATTAAAATACATCTCCTACATAATTATGTGATAGTGTGGTTATGCTGAAAGCAATCAGCTATACCATCGCATAACTCAAAAATTTATTTGTCATTTTCTAATCTCAAAAAATTCCACCCGTGAACATAGGAGTGGTAATCGATTGGTGTGCGAACATACAAGAAACCTAAAAGCCACTGATTTTCCACAAAAAGCCCACAGATGTGCAACAGTGGTCGCGAAGTGGTCGTGAAGCCCGCAAAGAACTTGAAATACAGCCACCCTACGCAGCCCAATTACCAAAAAAAACGCATTGAAAGTACAACTTTCCGCATTTTTGGATTTCGGACTATGTCCTCGCGTAGAGTGACAAAGTTGTACCTTCGGACGCCGCCTTGCTGAAAAGGCATTTTTTCAGCAATTCCCCCGAAGCTACTGCCACCCTACGCAGCCCAATTACCAAAAAAAATACGTTGAAAGTACAACTTTCCGCATTTTTTTTTGTAATTGTGCGTATTTTTTTGTACCTTTGCGCCCAAATTGGATAAAAGTGTACAACACTAAACAACACTACACCATACTACCCAATACTGAACAATATCAAACAACTAAATTATACACGATTATGACAATTAATGATTACAAATTCGCTGGAAAGAAAGCGATTGTTCGCGTGGACTTTAATGTGCCATTGAACGAGAACGGACAAATCACTGACGACACCCGTATCCGCGGTGCGTTGCCAACCCTCAAACACATCCTCGAAGAGGGTGGTGCGCTCATCATCATGAGCCACATGGGCAAACCAAAAGGTAAAGTGGTAGCTAAATACAGCTTGAAGCAAATCGTTGACGCTGTCAGCGCTGCTTTGGGTACTCCAGTACAATTCGCTGAGGACTGCGCTAAGGCTGCTGAGCAAGCTGCTGCCCTCAAACCAGGCGAGGTACTCCTCCTTGAGAACCTCCGTTTCTACGGCGAAGAGGAAGGCAAACCAGTAGGTATCGACAAAGAGGATCCTGCATACGAAGAGGCTAAGAAAGCCATGAAGGCAAGCCAAAAAGAGTTCGCTAAGACTCTCGCTAGCTACGCTGACTGCTATGTAAACGATGCATTTGGTACCGCTCACCGCAAACACGCTTCTACCGCAGTTATCGCTGACTACTTCGATGCTGACAACAAGATGCTCGGCTACCTCATGGAGAAAGAGGTACAAGCTGTTGACAACATCCTCAGCAATATCAAACGTCCTTTCACCGCTATCATGGGTGGTTCAAAGGTTTCTACCAAGATCGGTATCATCGAGAACCTCATGGATAAGGTGGACAACCTCATCCTCTGCGGTGGTATGACCTATACTTTTGCTAAGGCAAACGGTGGTGAGATTGGTAACTCAATCTGCGAGAACGACAAATTGGAGCTCGCTCTTGACATCGTCGCTCAAGCTAAGGCTAAAGGTGTAAACCTCGTATTGGCAACCGACTGCGTAGCAGCTGACGACTTCTCTAACGACGCTAATACCCAAGTATGCCCAAGCAACGCTATCCCAGCAGGTTGGGAAGGTGTGGACGCTGGTCCTGAGAGCCGCAAAGCATTTGCTGCTGCTATCGAAGGTGCTAAGACTATCCTCTGGAACGGTCCTGCAGGTGTGTTCGAGTTCGACAACTTCGCTGCTGGTTCTAAGGCAATCGCTGAGGCAATCGCTAAGGCAACCGACGAGGGCGCATACAGCTTGATCGGTGGTGGCGACAGCGTAGCATGTGTCAACAAGTTCGGCATGGCTGACCGCGTAAGTTATATCTCTACTGGTGGTGGTGCATTGCTCGAGGCTATCGAGGGTAAAGTACTCCCAGGTGTAGCAGCAATCAAAGGATAAGGATTATGGAAATTTCAGGTAAGATTATACAAGTATTGCCAGAGCAAGGCGGCGTAAGCAAGACTTCAGGCAAAGAGTGGAAGTTGCAAGCATACGTGCTCGAGACTCAAGAGCAATACCCTCGTAAGGTGCACTTTGAGGTGTTTGGCGAGGACCGTATCAAGGCCAATCCATGCCAATTGGACGATGTTGTGACCGTAAGTTTCGACATCGAGAGCCGCGAGTTTAACGGTCGTTGGTACACCTCTATCCGTGCATGGCGCATCCAACAAGGTGTGGTAGAAGCTCCTGCTGCCGCTCCAGCACCTGCTGCTGGACCTGCTCCTGTGGCTGCTCCACAAGCCAATGTAGCAACATTCGATGCTGCTGCGGGCATGGATGAAACAACTGATTTGCCATTCTAATGCGTCGTTGGATAGGATGGATAATAGGATTATGTCTTCTCGCGGGTGGCGCTATAGTATGCGCCATCCGTTGGCAGGCATGGTTTGGTAATCCACCCGAACCCAAATACAACGAACCGATCATTGCGCATCAGTTCATGACAATGGATAATGACAGTGTGTCCGACGCTTTGCAGCGTGACACATTGTCGTTTCTTCTCTTAGGCGATATTCACAATTCGCTCACCCATACCGAGATGTCGCTTCTCTCGGAGCGTCATCCTGATATTCAATTCTGGGCACAATTGGGCGACTGGATGGAGCGTCCATACCTCTGCTACGAGCAGCAGATATACCAATCGCTGTTAGGTACCCGCCTTGATTCGCTACCAATAATGGCTATTCCGGGCAATCATGAGTATCTGAAAGGTATAGTGAAAACCCTGCCCGAACATTGGAAAACAATCTTCCCTAATCCGCAGAATGGTCCTGCTCGATTCCTTGGCACGACCTATTATGTGGACTTCTCACACTTGCGCCTGATAGCTATTGACACCGATGGTTTGCACCGTGTGTCGGACTATACGCAAGTGGCATTTTGGTTAAAGAAGACCCTACGCGAAGCAGGCAAGAAATTCACGGTGGTAATGATGCACCATCCTGTATATAGCACTGCCGAAGGCAGAAGCAACCCACTGATGTGGTTGGCTTTCCATAGCGCGATGCGCGAAGCGGACGTGGTGTTCTCGGGACATGACCACAACTATGCGCGCCGCACAGAGCACTACAAAGCGCGTTTCTGGAAGAAAGAGGAGCCAACAATCTTTATCGGCACCAATGCTTCTGCGAAAAAATATCCAGTAAAAGAAAACAAGAAATATGAGGCATCACTCACGGGTGAACCTGTGTACGAATCCCTATTCGTTACCCCAAATGCTTTGTATATTTCCACCTATAACCTTCATTCGTATGAATTGATCGACGAGGTAGAAATATCTCGTTAATTTCAATACCCTTGTAATACCCTTGCGCTACCTTACTACTAACCACTTTGGTTGGTTGTTTTTTTCGGGTTGGGTATAGAGTTGCAAAGTAGGATCATCAGTGGTTTTGATTTTCACACCAATTAAATCAGCCCACTTTTGTGCTTTTTTTGCATTTCTTCGGTGCCGCTGAATACTTTGTACATCTTTCTCCCAATTGTATTGTTTCTTTGTTTTGATTTTCGGTTGTTGCGTAATACGAGCATCAATAGCTTGCTGTATCTCCAATTCTGTAGCAAAACTCAGCGGCTGGTGAGATGTTTTTCTACATTTCTCAAGAAATTCATTCCACTCTTGATTGGTCTTGTCTATCACAGCTTGCGACCATGTTTCATCATTGGTGGCATTCATTACTTTGTTCCATAGGCGATGCGTGATAGCTTCTTCAGATATATAATAAGGTGTTTCCGCAGCTACGTACACCAGTTTGATGCGTATATTATTTATCTTCACGCGTTTCACCATCGTAGGCTCTTCCTTCGGTTGTAGGGTAGGTTCGTTGGGTAGGGTCAATGCTAAACGCAGTCCGCAGTAATTGGTGGCTTGTGTAGGATTTTGTAAATATCGGTGCGAGATGTGGCTATTAGCTTGGCAGTTGTCGAAGCTGCTACCACGCACAATCTTGTCTGTGCCAGTCATAGGACCTTTGGGATTGGGTTCTGTGCCAAGTTGATAAGGTGCATACCAATCGCTACACCATTCGCTGACATTGCCTGTCATGTCATATAGTCCTAGTTCGTTAGGACGCTTTAATCCTACTGTATGTTTGCGAAAACCACCATTACTCAGTCCCCAACTCACACTATCGGCTATGTTTCCACCCGCAAACTTATATCTTTGGCTATTATTTCCGCCTCGTGCAGCAAACTCCCATTCTGCTTCCGTAGGTAATCGAAAAGGCAATCCCGTCAAACTATCCAACCGATGGATAAATACCTGACAGTCGAACCAATTCACATCACTCACAGGATGATTAGGGTTGTGCCATTCGTCGATGATTTGCCACTCAGGCATCACGGCTTGCCATAGTGCTTGCGTCACTTCGGTATGTGCCATGTAATAAGCATCTACTGCCACCGTATGCGTAGGCAAATCTATAGATATAGGTTCGCGGTGTTGCTCTCGCGTTCCGCCCATGATAAACACACCACCTTCTACACGCTGCATACTAAAGGGTACACCATTCACCTCAAAACGCAATACCTGTAGCGAATCGGGAATAGTAGTATGGGGTTTAGCAAAAATAGAGTTGGTTCCTACAAGAAACCAACCTACTATTATATATAAGGTATATTTTCGCATAGCCACCGTCTGCTATGCAAATACCGTGCCAAAAATGTTAATCAAAAACTTCCATCAATACTTCCAGCGATTTTGGTTCGCGAAAGTCCTCGATGTGTTCCTCGTAATACGCGGTCAGATCGCGTAATCGTTGTTGTCGTTCGCTGCGGTTACAGGGTAATGTGAACCATTGCGCATGTTCTGTATCATCAATGCCGATACCCAGATGGGTGGCATAGTCGATCATAAATTGCAGATGTAGGTTGCTGATCTCGGCATCTTGGTCGAGGTGTTGTATCACCTCGCATAGCCAATCATAGAGTGGTTGGTCACTCATAGGGTGACGCAGCGTACTAGCCAATACCTCGGCTATAAACATAGCCACACACTGACGTTGTACCTCTATAGTTAATCGTTTGGGAGTATAGAGCAGGGAAGCACTTGATAGTGTTCCCATCTGTGTAGGAGCATTATTGCGGCGGGTGGAAGTATATTCGATGATATTGAGCGGACGAAGTAGCCCTTTCAGTTTGTTGCCATATACCACAAACTGCATTCGGCCGTGGTCTGTGGTGTAGAGATGCACCACGCTTCCCGTATCTGAATACCGAGTGATATTTAGCACAATTGCTTCGCTCATTTCGCTATGCTAACTTATCTTTTTTTGAATTTCTTTCTTCCGTGCAAAATACCCAATTGTAAACATCGGAATAATATCGGTGAAAGGCAATGCTTCTTCGGCGAAGGTGATAGCAGCACCTATAGTGCCAGTCTTGCCGCCAAAGAGCAAGTAGAACAAGAATGCTGATAATGGTGCCCATACCACATCTATCCATTCACTCCAAACAGGAATGAAATATGATACCATGCCTATTAGATCAAGCAATATGCACAACCATAATTTTGGCAGTTTCTTTTCCATTTTTAGTTTTCCGTTTTCACCTTTCACTTTTCCGTTTGTACCTCTCCGTATGCTGCTACAATATGCTTTACCAAGTGATGGCGAACAATATCTTTTTGATTAAACTCTACGATAGAGATACCACGAATATCATGGAGGCGCTCGATAGCATCCTTCAAACCCGACTTCTGACTAGCAGGCAAATCGATCTGGGTCATATCACCTGTGATGATCATCTTGCCATTGATACCCAGTCGGGTGAGGAACATCTTGAGTTGGGCAGTTGTGGTGTTTTGTGCCTCATCAAGGATGACAATAGCATCTGCCAAGGTGCGACCACGCATAAATGCTAGTGGAGCAATCTGTATCACACCACGTTCCATATATTCGTTGAGTTTGGCACCTGGGATCATATCTTGCAAGGCATCGTACAATGGTTGCAAGTATGGGTCGATCTTCTCCTTCATATCACCAGGCAAGAAGCCCAGTTTCTCGCCAGCCTCTACCGCAGGGCGGGATAGGATAATACGCTTCACCTCGCGGTTTTTCAGCGCACGCACAGCCAATGCGATGGCAGTGTATGTCTTTCCGCTACCTGCAGGACCAATGGCAAACAGCAGGTCATTCTCTTCGTAGGCATCTACCAATCGTTGTTGGTTTACGCTACGCGCTACGATAGACTTGCCATTGACACCATGTAGGATAAGATTATCTTGCAGAAACTCCGTAGGTTGTTCGCCATGCAGGAGTTGGAGTATCTGCTCCTCGTTGAGGGTATTATTCTTGATGCAAAACGCTTCGCACTTGCGCAAATTCTGCTCAAAGCGTGTGATAGCAGGCTGCGAACCAATGACCTTGACTTGATACCCACGCGCCACGATACGCACATCGGGGTGCTGGTTTTTCAAGCACAGGATATTGATATTGTTCACGCCATAAAATGTAGCGGTGTCTAATGCTTCGTTGAGAGAAAGGATGTTTTCCATGTAATCTCGCCTTATAAATTATAGCGCCTATAGCGCATTCTTGAAACTATAAACTGGTGTACTGCGGTATATGATCTACGAATTGGTAGTGATCCGATGTGACGTATGCAACAATGCTTTCTCGTCCATTACAAAGCATGAGCATAGGCACATTGAGTTTGCGGTTGTAGATGGCAGCTTGATCAAACACTTCTTGTGTGATATGAACCGCTGGAGCCTTAAACTCAATCAGCATTATCGGTTGCATCTGCTGGTTGTACACAATAGCATCGCAGCGTTTTTTCGTACCTGCTACCATAATAGGTACTTCTACAGCAATCAGGTGGTGTGGATAACCAAACTCATCCACCAATAGTTGTAGTGTCGTTTGGCGTACCAATTCCTCTGGCGTGAGGCGGACATATCGCCGCCTCCACGCACAGAGAACATATTGTTTGCCGTTTTGTGTTCGTATATTCATTGCAGCGCTTACTTCTGCCAGTTGTCTTTGAGCGAAGCGGTGCGGTTGAAGACAAGTTTCTCGCTTGTGGTGTCTGGATCCACTACGAAGTAGCCGTGTTTGAGGAACTGATAGTTGTTGCACTTAGCAATGCCATCTACTACCTCTGGTGCGTGCATCTCTGCCTTCATGGCACCCTCGATCTTGCAGTTGACAACTTTCAAACTATCAGGATTGAGCAAGTCGCGGAAGTCACCTTCCTCTGCTGATGGATTCTCGCAAGTGAACAAACGGTCGTACAAGCGAACCTCTGCGTCGATACAAGAGTTGCACTCTACCCAGTTGATTGTTGATTTGGTCTTGCGATTACCGCCTTCGGTACCCGACTTAGAGTCTGGGTCGTAGGTTGCATATACGGTGGTGATATTGCCCTCAGCATCCTTCTCGCAGCCAGTAGCTTGGATGATATATGCTGCTTTCAAACGTACCTCGCGGCCACCAGGGCTGAGGCGGAAGAACTTCTTGTCGCCTTCCTCTTGGAAGTCACCGCGCTCGATATAGAGCTCTTTAGCGAAAGTCATCTCGCGGGTACCCAACTCTGGATGACCGTCGATGTTCTCTGCTACGATAGTCTCACCTTCGCCCTCGTAGTTGGTGATAACCAACTTCACAGGATCGAAGATAGCGCATACACGTGGAGCAGTCTCTTTCAATGTCTCGCGAACGGTATGCTCCAATAAGCCGAGGTCAATCATACCCTCAACCTTGGTATAACCAATCTTATCAATAAATGCGCGGATGGCCTCTGGGGTATAACCACGACGACGAAGACCACATACAGTAGGCATACGTGGGTCGTCCCAACCGCTTACAAGACCCTCTTTCACGAGTTGGAGCATCTTACGCTTCGACATCACGGTATAGGTGATATTGAGGCGGTTGAACTCATATTGACGTGGGCGATAGTCGCCTGTGATAAACTGGTCGATATAGTAGTCGTATAGTGGACGGTGTACCACAAACTCTAGTGTACAGATAGAATGGGTCACGCCCTCGAAGTAGTCAGACTGACCATGCGCAAAGTCGTACATTGGGTACACGTTCCATGTGCGGCCAGTGCGGTGGTGAGGGTGTGTAGTGATGATGCGGTACATGATTGGATCGCGGAAGTGCATGTTTGGATTAGCCATGTCGATCTTCGCGCGGAGCACCATCTTGCCGTCCTCTATCTCGCCGTTTTGCATAGCTTGGAAGAGGCGGAGGTTCTCGTCTATTGGGCGGTCGCGGTATGGCGATGCTACACCTGGTTCGGTAGGTGTACCTTTTTGCTCAGCGATCTGCTCGGCTGTCTGCTCATCGATATACGCTTTGCCTTGTTTGATAAACTCGATGGCGAGGTCGTATAGTTGTTGGAAGTAGTCGGAAGCGTAGTAGATATTACCCCATTTGAAGCCCAACCAAGCGATGTCTTGTTGGATAGAGTCCACATATTCCACATCCTCTTTGACTGGGTTGGTATCGTCAAAACGCAGGTTGCAGACACCGTTGTATTTTTCAGCGATGCCGAAGTCCATGCAGATGGCCTTCACGTGACCGATATGCAAGTAGCCGTTTGGTTCTGGCGGAAAACGTGTCTGAATACGTCCGTCATTCTTACCTTCTTGTAAATCTTTTTCTACGATCTGCTCAATAAAATTGAGGCTTCTTTCTTCCATTTCCATGTATTATTGTCTTTAAACTTTTAACTCTAAACTTATTTTCCTTTCACTACGCCGCGTGGAGAATTTTTCACAAACTCTACAATCATGTCACGCTCCGCGCTTGCAGGCAATGTTTCCATAATCTTCTCCACCGCTTGACTCATATTCAATCCCGAGAGGAAGAGCATGCGGTAGGTGTCTTGAATGGCAGTAATTTGCTCGCTGGTAAAGCCACGGCGGTTCAGACCTACGGAGTTGATACCGCAGTAGCTAATTGGCTCACGGGCTGCAATGATATATGGAGGCACATCTTTGTTGATCTTGGAGCCACCTTGGATCATCACATGCGAACCGATATGGCTGAACTGATGCACGAGGCTGCCACCACCAATGATTGCCCAATCATCTACTACTACCTCACCTGCGAGTTGGGTAGCGTTGGACATGATGATATGATCGTGCAAGAGGCAGTCGTGTGCCACGTGGCAATATGCCATGATCAGACAGTTATTGCCTACCACAGTCTTGCCCTTGCTAGCAGTACCACGGTGGATAGTCACAAACTCGCGGATAGTGGTGTTGTCACCAATAATAGCATAGGTCTTCTCGCCCTTGTACTTGAGGTCTTGTGGGTCGCCACCAATAACAGCACCCGCGTAGATATGGCAGTTCTTGCCAATACGCACACCACTATAGATGGTGACATTGTTATCAATGATGGTGCCTTCGCCAATCTCAACATCATAGTAGATGCAAGAGAAAGCACCAACAGTTACAGAAGGATGAAGCTTTGCTTCAGGATGGATATAGTTCATTGTTGTCATAATATCAAAAAATCGCGCAAAGATACAGATTTTTTCGCACATACGCAAGAAAAACCTTTTTTTATGGCTATTTTCTTGTATATCTGCGAAAATTGTAGTACCTTTGCGGGTGAATCTTAAAAAATACATTATTATGAGAAACAATCATGTGTTTATGGCTTTAGCAGCCGTGATGTTGGTGATGATGAGTTGCACTCCAAGTTTGGAGAAACGCACCGACGAAGCAATTCAACAAGTAATGAACGAGTTTGAAGCAGTGGGTATCTCTGCCGCTGTGGTTCAAGATGGAAAAATCGTTTACGAGAAAGCTTTTGGCTATGCCAATCTTGATAGTCAAACACCTTTGACGACCAATCACTTTATGCGTATTGCATCTATCTCCAAGTCTTTTACTGCGACATCCCTTATGCAGCTCGTGGAGAAAGGTATCATTTCACTAGATGATGACGTGAGTGATCTCATTGGCTTCCAAATACGCAACCCATATCACCCAGAGGTACCTATCACATTGCGCATGGTGCTTTCGCACACAGCTAGCTTCCGCGACCCAGAGAATTATTCTACACTCGATCCTCTTAATCCTGCTGTGAATGGAGATTGCATCGAAACATATTACGACTATGCTCCAGGTGCTGGCTACAACTATTCGAATTTGGGACTTAATCTAGCAGGTACAATCCTCGAGAAAGTGTCGGGTGTACGTTTTGATCGCTATGTGAAGGATAATGTGATAACCCCTCTTGGATTGCATGCTGGACATAATATTGACGAACTAGACATGAGCAAATGTGCATCAATCTATCGTCTTCGTGATGGCGAGTATGTGGAGTCGAGCGCGTACGGCAGCGTGGCACACCGACTTGATGATTATGTGATGGGCTACTCTGCACCGATGTTTTCACCTACTGGTGGTGTGAAGATTTCGGCTCACGACTTGGCTACCTACATGATGATGCACATGAACTATGGCGAACTTAACGGTGTGCGTATCATCTCTGAAGAGAGCGCAAAAGCTATGCAGACACCTGTATGGATTAAGCTAACCGATGACTACTATGAGGATCAATATGGATTGTGCCTTATGGAGTTTGTGGACTATCTGGATGATCCTCAATACAATACGCCAGGCAACTACCCAGTGGGACATACTGGCGACGCCTACGGATTGCGAAGCATTATGATCTGGAGTCCTAAAGACCAATGGGGCATCGTGGCCATAACCAATGGCTATACCTATAATGAAAATAAATCAATTCCACAAACACTTGCAAATGCCATCTACAAGGCAGCAATCAAGAAGTAATAAAAAAAGCAGCCACACGGCTGCTTTTTTTAACTCTCGTTTCTAACCTCTAGGTCTTTTCAACTCATCACTACATTGCGCAGGCGTTTTGCGCATTGAGTGTTGAAGGTATGTCCTGGGCGAAGTGCTATGATCTTGCCTTGGATGCGGCAGCCTACCAACGACATGTCGCCTATCAAATCCAAGAGCTTGTGGCGAGATGGCTCGTTAGGGTAGTTGAGCGGACTGAGATAGCCCAGTTTGTTGGCATCCAATCGTGGTTGACCCAGTTTGTCGGTCATATAATCCAAGCCCTCTTGTGACATCGGTGTCTCGTAGATCACGAGTGCGTTTTGCAAGTCACCGCCCTTGATGAGTCCCATACGCAGTAGTGGCTCTATCTCGCGCACAAAGCAGAATGTACGCGCGGAAGATATCTCGCGGGAGTATTCTGCAAGGTCGTACAACTCGGCTTTTTGTTCGCGCAGTAATCCTGTAGGATAGGTGATTGTCACCTCTACCTCGTAATGATCACATGGCAGGATAAGCATCTTATTGCCGCGCTCGGAGATATATTCGATAGGCTCGGTAACGACAAAGACTTTTTGTTCGGCTTCTTGCTCCTGTAGGCCTACTTTCTGAATAGCTTGTACATAGTATTTCGCACTACCGTCTAGGATAGGCATCTCAGGTCCGTCCACCTCGATGAGGCAGTTGTCCACGCCCATGGCATAGAGAGCAGAGAGGGCATGCTCGACGGTAGACACTTTCCACGCTCCGCGCTCGAGAACAGTACCGCGCTCAGTAGCAGTCACATAATCCGCTACTGCTTCGTAAGTAGGACGACCATCAAGGTCAGTTCGGCAGATACGGATGCCCGTATTCTCCTTGGCAGGAAGGAAGGTAGCATGCAGGTGCAAACCCGTATGCAGACCCTTACTCTCGAAGGAGAAGGATGATTTTAGTGTATGTTGTTTCATTGTTGTTTCTTTTCTAATTCTTGAATTTTTTTCATAAGGTCAGGCAGTTGTTTGAAGCCGACTACGCTGCGGCGCCAGTTCATGGCGTCGATGATAGGTGAGCCTTGGTACATGCCTGGTTTCTTGACATGGTTGGCAATACCTGATTGTGCGCCAAACACGCAGTTGTCCGCAATGGTGATATGGCCTGCTACACCTACTTGACCAGCGAGGATACAATGTCCACCTACCTTAGTCGAGCCCGCTACGCCCACTTGTGCACACATGAATGTGCTCTCGCCAATCTCCACATTATGAGCTACTTGTACGAGGTTGTCGAGTTTGGCATTGCGGCGGATAATAGTCGAACCCATCATAGCACGGTCCACGGTGGTGTTGGCACCAATCTCCACGTCGTCCTCGATAATGACATTACCGATTTGTGGGAGTTTTTGGTTTACGCCCTTAGCATCTGGCTCAAAACCAAAGCCATCGCTACCAATCACTACGCCTGCATGGAGGATACAGTCCTTACCGATGACGCAGTTGTAATAGACTTTTACGCCCGAATAGAGGATGGTATTATCGCCAATCTTGACGTTATCACCGATATAGGTATGAGGGTAGATTTGTACGCCTTTGCCGAGTTGGACATTCTTGCCGATATAGGCAAAGGCACCCACATATGCATCTTCGGGTACGGCAACACCCTCGCTGACGAAAGAGGGTTGCTCAATGCCCTGTTTGGCAGGATTCATGGCTTTCGCCACGAGGGCAAGCAGTTGGCCCATAGCTGCGCGGGCATTCTCCACGCGAATAAGTGTAGCATTGGTCTCGCCATCAAAAGCAATAGACTCGGTCATGAGTACCACGCTCGCACCTGTTTGAGGCAAGAGAGGGAGGTATTTGGCATCGCAAAGGAAAGAGAGTTGCCCCTCGTGTGCTGACTCGATAGGACCAACATCCGACACCTTGCGGTTGGCATCGCCAGTGACCTTACCACCAAGCAACATGGCTATTTGTTGTGCAGAAAATTCCATAATCTTATTTTAAGTGAAATAGGTAAATCTTTTGTGGTTTGTAGGTGAGAGTCTCCATATTGAGCATCTCTGATGCTTCGGCTATATCACGCACCGAACCATCCTTGTAGAGAATATCAATGGCCTCGCCTTTCTCGCTATAGGTCTTGGAGGTGGATATATGCTCCACAAAGAAGTACTCTGCTTCGTCTTGGCTTACTCCGAATCGTGTGGCATACTGCTCACGCAAGGTTTGGTATTCGGCTGGAGTGAGCGGTGCATCAAGCAACTTACCCTTGAAGAGCTGGCGGTCGGTGAAGCATTGGCAAAGCACACTGAGTACCTTATCCTCGTTTGTTATCCACACCTTGATAGCCGACAGCAGATCGGAGTCATCCAACTGCGCGTAATTCATGATGAGGGTATCAGGCGATGAGGTGTTGGGCAAAAGGAAATAGCGTAATGCAGGCGAACAGAAGAGCTCTACACCATTAGCAGTCAATTGCTTAGCTCGCTTGAGAATCTGAATTAGTACCTGCTCCGCAGCCACACTGGTATGATGCAGATACACTTGCCAATACATTAGTCGGCGGGCTACAAGAAATTTCTCTACGGAGTAGATACCCTTAACCTCCACTACAAGACGATCATCTTTTACATTCATCATCTTCAGTATGCGTGCACTAGCAACACTACCCTCTGTGACACCACAAAAGAAAGAGTCGCGGCAGAGGTAATCTAAGCGATCTACATCCAATTGTGACGAGATTAATTGGTGAAGGAAATGTTTGTCGTATTCGTCTTTGAAAATACGGATAGCCATGTCCATAACAGAAGAAACTTCTGCTCTCTCTTTTGGCAAAGCCACATGGCTAGACGAAAACCAATCGCGAATCTCGTACATCATCATCAGACTAATATCTTCATGGCTCATACCCTTGGGTAGCATACCTGCCTCTTCAAAGACATGCGAGAATGGCCCATGTCCTACATCGTGCAACAAAATAGCTGCCATAGCCGCAGTAGCCTCGTTGTCGGTAATTTCTACCCCTTTTTCGCGGAGCGAAGTGATGGCCTCATGCATGAGATGCATGGCACCTAACGAATGCAAGAAACGACTGTGCATAGCACCAGGATAAACAAAGAAACTCAACCCCAACTGACGAATACGATTGAGTCGTTGCATATAAGGGTGTTGCAGGATCTGAAATAACACACCATCGGGTATGCTGAGAAATCCAAACACGGGGTCATTGATAATTTTTCGCGTCTTTGTCATCGACCTAAAATCTACAAAATAATGCGCAAAGGTACGCTTTTTTTTTGATATATGAAAAAAAAATACTAATTTTGCACGAATTTTTAATACCATATACCAAAATGAAAGTAATCAATTTATCTCAACAACCTTCATTGCTCAATCAGTATTTGAAAGAAATGCGCAGCGTTGATGTGCAAAAAGACAGTATGCGTTTTCGTCGAAACATCGAGCGAATAGGTGAGATTATGGCTGTGGAAATAAGCAAAAATCTGACTTATTCCGTAGAGCAAGTGCAGACACCATTAGCAGTGGCAGAGATGCAAGTGCCACAAGATAAGGTGGTGTTGGGCACATTGTTGCGTGCAGGTTTGCCTATGCATCAAGGATTCTTGAATATGTTTGATAAAGCAGAGAATGCCTTTATCAGCGCCTATCGCAAAGAGACTATCGGCAGAAGAGGCGAGATGCAAATAGAAATCGTATCCGAATATTTGGCTGCTCCATCTATAGAAGGCAAGACATTGATATTGGTGGATCCAATGTTGGCAACAGGATTGTCAATGGAGGTGGCTTATAAAGCATTATTGAGCCATGGTACTCCAAAAGACGTGCACGTGGCTTGTTTGTTTGGTACGCCTCAAGCGATTAATTACCTGCAAGAAACGATGCCAGAGAACGCTACATTGTGGTGTGCAGTGGTTGATCCAATGCTCAACGAGAAAAAATATATTGTTCCTGGTTTGGGCGATGCAGGCGACTTATGCTTTGGCGAAAAGCTTTGATATATTGGCGAAGCGTGTTAGTGGTTTGTGCAATAGCTTATGTGAGTTTGTTGCGCGAGCCTAGTGTGGCGTTGCCTCCTATTGTGGGCATTGATAAGTATGTACATGGGTTGATGTACTTGCTACTGACATGTACATTGCTATGGGATAGCAAAACAAGCGAGTGGTATAGGTGTGGTAATGGTATCGACGGCTGGCGATTGTGGCAATGGTGGTTGGTCGTGGTAGTGTTTCCTATCATTTATGGCGGATTCATCGAGATTTTACAAGAGAAATATTTCTATCCTCGTACGGGAGACTGGGCAGATTGGTTGGCCGATTGTGCGGGTGTAGGAATTGGCATAGGTGTGTGGTGGATAGGAAGGAAATGGCATGCGAGAAGAATGGCTAAATAGAATAGCAATCACATGGGGCAATCGCACGCGCCAACGACAATTGCGTAGTGTGCTGGATCAATATGGTAGTGCCACAGAAGCAGCTGCGCACCATCCTGATATGATGAGTCGTGAGGCTATCGAGCATGCACGTAAAGAACTCGATTTTGTTGAGAAACACCGTATTCAACTCTATTACTACAAGGATGATAACTACCCCTATCGTTTGGCACAGTGTACAGATGCTCCACTGCTATTGTATGCCAAGGGCAATGTGGAGGTTAATCCTAAGCACGTTGTCAGTGTGGTAGGTACACGTATGCCTAGCGAACGCGGAAAAGATTGGTGTCGACAAATGGTATTGGATTTGGCAATACAAGTCCCCGAATTGACCATTGTGAGTGGATTAGCATACGGCATTGATGTGGTGGCACACAAAGCGGCAATAGAAGCAGGAATACCCACAATCATTATTCCAGCACATGGGTTAGATAGGATCTATCCTGCCGTGCACCGTAATGTAGCGGTCGAAGCCTTGAATCAGGGAGGAATACTAACTGAATACACCACCGGTACTGAGCCTGAACGACATAATTTTGTTGCTAGGAATCGTATTGTTGCTGGTATGGCGGATGCGGTGGTAGTTGTAGAATCGAAGGCCAAAGGTGGTTCACTGATTACAGCGCAAATGGCGCAAGACTACAATCGTGATGTGTTTGCAGTACCAGGGCGATTCAATGATGTCAATTCGGAAGGGTGCAATAGGCTAATTCGCACGCATCGCGCCCAGTTGGTCACTTCGGCAGAGGATGTCGTACAAGCAATGCAGTGGCAAACCGAAAACAAACCATCAGCACAAACAATGATGGTAGAACTGCTGCATGATTTGACAGATTTACAACGCAAGTTGCTAGCGAAGTTGAGCGAATCAGAAGATGGATGGCATGTAAATCAGTTGGTTATGGAATTGCAATTGCCCTATAATGAAGTGGCATCCGAGTTGATGATGATGGAACTAAATGGAATCGTGAAAGGATTACCAGGAGGAGTTTGGCGTAGGGTAGAAAAGTGAAAATTACTAAAAAATGGTTAAAAACTTGCGTATTTGCAAAGTTTTTTGTACCTTTGCGGCGCAATCCGTGAAATAACAAAAATAGAAATATTATGAATTTACTGAAAAACTTAGGTGCAATCCTCGTATTGCTCGGTGTAATTTGCTTGGCCGTTTATTACTTTGGCGTTCAACAAAACACATTGTTGATTGTGAGCATGGTGTTGGAGGTAGCAGGCGTATTGTCTTATATCTTCGTTAACCGCCATCTCGACTAAAACTCGTGATAATCCGTCTTCGTGATATCCAGTGCTATGCTTATCATGGTGTACTGGAAGAGGAGAAGCAGAAAGGCAATACCTTTCTCGTGGATGTAAGTATAACGGTAGATGACCCACAGGGCATGCCATCAGACGATATCCAAGACACCTTGGATTATCGTTGTGTTTGTGCAATAGTGCAACGGGAAATGCAACAGCCATCTGATTTGCTGGAGCATGTGGCATGGCGCATTAAATATGCGTTGCAAGAGTCATTTCCGCAAGCACGCGAGGTAAACGTGAAAGTGGCGAAGCAAGCCCCTCCATTGGACTTGCCAGTAGCATGGGCAGAGGTAGAGGTGTAGTTTGGTGTTTAGTGTTTAGAGTTTAGTGTTTAGTGACATGAGTATGGCAGAGCATAACGACTCAGTGAAACAGCATTTGATAGGTATGTACCAAGACTGGTTCTTGGACTATGCCTCGTATGTCATATTGGAGCGTGCCGTCCCCGCAATCGAGGACGGTCTGAAGCCTGTGCAGCGTCGTATCCTGCATGCGATGAAGGGTGTGGATGACGGCAAGTACAACAAAGTAGCCAATATCGTAGGTCAAACCATGCAGTATCACCCTCACGGTGATGCTAGTATTGGTGATGCGTTGGTGCAATTGGGACAGAAGAACCTGCTGATTGACTGCCAAGGAAACTGGGGTAACACCCTTACGGGTGATGGTGCTGCGGCTCCTCGTTATATCGAAGCACGACTGAGCAAGTTTGCCTTGGATACGGTCTTCAACCCAAAGACTACCCAATGGATGATGTCTTATGATGGTCGCAAGAAGGAGCCTATCCACTTGCCAATCAAGTTCCCATTGCTGCTTGCACAAGGCGTGGAAGGTATTGCTGTGGGTCTGAACTCTAAGATTCTCCCTCACAACTTCTGCGAGATTTGTGATGCGGCATTGGCATATTTGCGTGGCGAGGAGTTTCAACTCTACCCTGACTTCTCAACGGGTGGCGAGATCGACGTGAGTCGCTACAACGATGGCGAGCGCGGTGGCGCAGTGCGTATCCGTGCGAAGATCCAGAAGTCAGACGACAACAAGACGCTGATCATCACCGAGATTCCATTTGGTACTACCACCACCAAGATCATCGAGACGATCATGCGTGCTGTGCAAAAAGGCAAGATCAAGGTGCGCAAGGTGGATGATTTCACTGCGGAAGAGGCACGCATCGAGGTGCAATTGGCACCGGGTAGTTCGTCGGACAAGACTATTGACGCACTCTATGCCTTCACAGATTGCGAGGTAAATATCTCGCCTAACTGCTGTGTGGTGCAAGACAAGAAACCTATCTTCACCACTGTGAGCGACTTGCTGAGTATGTCAGTAGAGCATACCAAATCGCTGTTGAAGTGGGAGTTGGAGATTGCTAAAGCCGAATTGGAGGAGCAATACTTCTTCACTTCGCTGGAGAAGATCTTTATTGAGAACCGTATATATAAGGAAAAAGGATACGAAGAGGCACCTGACAAAGAGAAACTGATTGCCTTTGTGGACAAAGCCCTCGATCCTTGGAAAGAGAAACTGATTCGTGAGGTGCGCCGCGAGGATATTGAGCGATTGTTTGAGATTCGCATGATTCGTATCACTCGTTTCGACTCGAAGAAGGCGGATGAACTGATGCGCGAGCTTGACAAGAAGATCAAAGCCACCATCAAGAATCTCAAGAACCTCAATGACTATACCATCGCTTGGTTTGATTCGCTCAAGAGCAAGTATGGCCATCTCTATCCACGCCGTACAGAGGTGCGTAACTTTGCGAATATCAATATCAAGACGGTCGTTGAAGCCAACGAGAAGTTGTATATCAACCGCGCTGACGGCTTTATTGGTACGGGCTTGAAGAAGGATGAGTACCTATTCAACTGCTCGGATATTGATGAGGTGATTATCTTCCACAAAGATGGTAAGTATAAGATCGTGAAGGTGGCAGACAAGGTGTTTGTAGGTACGGATATTATCCATATTGATATCTACCGCAAGAACGACCACCGCACTATCTACAACGCTATCTACCGCGACGGTAAGAAGGGTATCTACTTTATGAAACGTTTCGCGGTGACAGGTGTAGCCCGCGACAAAGAATACGATCTCACCCAAGGCAAACCAGGATCACGTGTGATGTACTTCACCGCGAACCCTAATGGCGAGGCAGAGGTGATTAAGATTCAACTCAAGCCTGCATTGCACCTCAAGAAATTGGAGGTGATTAAGGACCTGAGCGAGTTGGCAATAAAGAGCCGTACCGCACGAGGCAATGTGTTGACCAAATACGAGGTGAAGGCTATCACCTTGAAGCAAAAAGGTCACTCCACTCTGGGTGGTCGCAAGGTATGGTTTGACCCAGACGTATTGCGCTTGAACTACGACGGACAAGGTATGTACTTGGGCGAGTTTGTGGAGGAAGATCGCATCTTGGTAATCACCACCAATGGCGATTATTATCTGACCACTTTCGAACTCACCGCACACTTTGATCAGAATATTTGGCGTATTGAGAAGTTCGACCGCGATAAAGTATGGTCGCTGGCGATGTGGAATGCCGATTTGGGTTACTATTACGGCAAACGCTTCCAATTGGATGCACAACTGAAGGTGCAAAACATGTTGGGCGAGAATAGCGATAGCAAGATGACTATCCTTACCGACCGTGAGGAGGCAATGTTCCGTATCACTTTTGTGGACGAGACCAAACTGCCGATAGAGGTCAATATGTCCGATTTCATCGAAGCAAAATCGGCTAAAGCCAAAGGCAAACGTTTCTCTACTTTGGATATTGCTAAGATTGAGGATATTACTCCTGAGCCAGAAGTGGTAGAAGAATTGGATGAAGAAGGTGAGAACGAAGCAATCGAGGAAACTACGGAAGACAATAATGCGCCAGAAGCGCAACCTGTGGTAGATGTGCCATTCACTATCACCAACGAGGTTCCAGAAGATAGCAAACCCGTGGACGAACAGCTGAGTTTGTTTTAAGGAATAAGCCAGTTTATTATATTTATCGTCATTTATGTTTCGGCATAAATGACGATTTTGTTTATCACTTATAGTTTATACCTAAAATTAAGATTTTTTTTTTTGACTTTTGCCGTACCTACTGGCCCATGATAAATCCTACGGACATCCCACGAATAAATCGCAAAAAGTTCGTGGAAATGCGTAGCGAAAGTAATGCATCAAATAAAGGGCTACAAAAGTGCTACAAAAGTCTTCACGATGTGCAACTATCAACCCGTTATGAACCCGTTAAGAACCCGTAACCTGTAGGGAATTTACAGGTAAAAAACATAACCCACAGTCAATAGGCTGTGGGTTATGAGTTATAGTGTATCAATACGTCCGAATTATTTCTTGGCGAGGATCTTCTCGGCAATCTGCACCGCATTGAGGGCAGCACCCTTGCGGATTTGGTCACCTACACACCAGAAAGTGATGCCATTCTCATTCGCCAAATCCTTGCGGATACGGCCTACATACACATCGTCCGTACCGCTCAGGTAGAGAGGCATTGGGTAAGGGAAAGTTGAGGTTATAGGACGCTCACTTTGCTCGCTATTGGACGCTTCGCTATAGGATATTGGTTTGCCGAGGTTGGCAGGATTATCAATTACTTGTACGCCTTCGGCATGAGAAAGGGCTTCGCGCAATTGCGCTGGGGTAAGTGGCTCGGCTGTTTCTACCCAAAGTGCCTCCGAGTGCGCACGCAAGGAAGGTACGCGGACGCAAGTAGCCGACACAGCAATGTTGGAGTGCATGATCTTGCGGGTCTCGTGGTACATCTTCAACTCCTCTTTGGTATAGTCGTCATCGCCAAAGACATCAATCTGTGGGATGAGGTTGTAGGCGAGTTGATAAGCGAATTTCTTATGTGTCACCTCCTCACCATTCACAGCTTGGCGGTATTGCTCTTCTAACTCAGCCATTGCTGAAGCACCTGCGCCAGAGGCAGATTGGTAGGAAGAGACATGTACGCGGCGGATATGAGAGAGTTCCTCAATCGCTTTCAAGCAGACTGCCATGATGATGGTGGTGCAGTTAGGATTGGCGATGATGCGTTTGCCACCCTCTTGGAGAGCTTGTGCGATGTCATCGGAGTTGAGCTCTGGAACCACCAAAGGCACATTCTCATCCATGCGGAAAGCGGACGAGTTGTCAATCATGATGGCACCATGACGAGTGATGTCCTCGGCGTATTCCTTGGATACAGAGCCGCCTGCGGATACGAAAGCGATATCAATACCTTGGAAAAGGTCGCCATGTTGAAGCAGTTCTACGGTATATTCCTTGCCGCAGAAAGTATATGTAGAGCCCGCAGAACGTGCGGAGCCGAAAAGTCGAAGGGAAGTAACAGGAAACTGGCGTTCAGCCAAAATGCGAAGCAGTTCTTGTCCTACGGCGCCTGATGCGCCCACGATAGCGATGTTCATAGTAGTGGATAATGGATATTGGGTAAGGGTTAATGGATAATGGGTAATGGGTGAAATAAGGCTGTCTGACATGCGTCAAACAGCCCTATCGAAGTAATTAAAGGAGAGAGATAGTCAATTCCTCTGCTGCCTCAAAAGCAACTTTACCTTCGCGAGCCAACCAGCCCAAAGCGAGGTTCAAGTCATCGTTTTTCAATTTTGTAGCTTTCTTCAAAGCTTTCAATGTGAGAGCACCACCTTGTAATGCGTTCCAGATCAAACCTGCGTTCTCACCAATCTTAGTTGTAATCATATTACCTTAAAAATAAAACAGTTAATATATAGTGCGGCTGCGCCGCGTTTTTTCGATTATTGGATATCGGACGCTGCTTCGCAGCTATTGGATATCGGTTTTTTGAAGAGCAAGCATGCGTTGTGTCCGCCAAAGCCAAAGTTGTTGCTCATGGCATAGCGGATGTCGCGTTGTTGCGCTTGGTTGAATGTGAAATTGAGTTTGTAATCAATATTTGGATCCTCGTCTCCCGCTTCGTGGTTGATGGTTGGAGTCACCATACCATGCTGCATCGAGAGAATCGAGATGATTGCCTCTACTGCGCCTGTTCCGCCCAATAGGTGTCCCGTCATAGACTTGGACGAAGTGAGGTTGATGCGATAGGCATGTTCGCCAAAGAGGTTTTGGATGGCCTTTAGCTCTGCCAAGTCGCCGATAGGAGTGGATGTGCCGTGGGTGTTGATATAATCCACTTGATCCAGAGTTATACCTGCCTCATTGATAGCCAGTTGCATGGCATTCTTGGCACCATTGCCCTCGGGATCGGAGGCGGTGAGGTGGTAGGCGTCTGCCGTCAATCCAATGCCCACGAGTTCGGCATAGATATGCGCTCCGCGTGCTTTAGCATGCTCATATTCCTCTAGGATGAGTGTGCCAGCACCTTCGCCGAGCACAAATCCGTCGCGTGAGGCAGAGAAAGGACGTGAGGCGGTTTGAGGAGAGTCGTTGCGGGTGGAGAGTGCGTGCAATGCGTTGAACCCACCAATGCCGCAACATTCTATGGCTGCTTCGCTGCCACCAGTGAGGATGACATCTGCCATACCCATACGAATCTGGTAACAAGCATTGGCGATGGCATGTGCAGAAGAGGAACAAGCAGAAGTGGTAGCAAAATTCACACCTTGGAAGCCATAGCGCATAGCCAACATGCCCGCTGCCATATTGGTGATAATCATAGGAATAAAGAACGGACTATAGCGAGGGGTACCATCGCCCGCACCAAAGCCACCGATATTCACATCCAACGTGTGTACTCCGCCCATGCCGCTACCATAGATAACACCGCAACGGAGAGGATCTTCTTTATCCACAGCTATTTGCGCGTCTTGCATTGCCTCTTCGGCAGACTTGATGGCATAATGGATATAGCGGTCGTAGCGGCGCAACTCCTTGGGGTCAAAGAGGTGCGATACATCAAGGTTCTTAACCTCGCAGGCAAAACGAGTTTTGAACTTCGAGGCATCGAAATGGGTGATCTTGCCCGCTCCGCTTTGGCCTTGGAGTAGGTTTTGCCAATTGGTAGGTACATCATTTCCCAATGATGTTACCATGCCTAATCCCGTGATTACTACGCGCTTTTGTGTCATTCCTTACAAAACACCTAACGAGTTTGCGGATGTCCACAAACTCGTCCATGGTAAAAGTCAAAATACGTGAAAAAGCTTACGCTTGAAGTTTCTCGATATACTCAATAACGTCTTTAACGCAGTTGATCTTTTGAGTATCCTCGTCAGGAATAGAGATACCAAACTCCTTCTCAAACTCCATAATCAACTCTACAGTGTCCAAAGAATCTGCGTTGAGGTCCGCAGTGAAGCTAGCCTCTGGAGTAACTTGTGATTCTTCAACACCTAATTTATCAACGATAATTGCTTTAACTTTTGATTCAATAGCTGACATAATTACAATTTTTTTAGTTGTTAATTATATTAATTTTATTATTTCGTCTAAATTATTTCTTCGAAATCGAGTGCAAAGTAACTACTTTTTTTTGAAATATGCAAATTTTTTGGCATAATTATGTAGTTATTCGGTCATTTTGAGTGTTATTTTGCCCAATCTTGCCCCAGATTTACCCATTTGTGCAAGCAAAACACTTTGTCCGTTAAGGTTTTGTACATAATGATTTGTTACGGTTTTATGCGAATGTCCACCGATGATTGCATCAATATATTGTGTGGCTTGTGCGAGTTCGGTATCTCTGCCAAATGTTCCCATATGGCTTAGGCATATGATGAGATCACAATGATGTTGCAACTTGAGGATGGTCTCTATCTCCTGTGCGACTGGAATGGGGTCAAGATAGCAGATAGGTTCGAAATTTTTGTTTGCTATTAATCCTTTAGGATTAACTCCTAAACCGAATATTCCAATTTTTATTCCAGAACGGCGAAGAATGATGTATGGTTTGACAATATTTTCTAGCGGAGTTCCTTGCACATCATAGTTGGCACAGACTACTGCGAATTGGGCATCTTGGAGCACTGCAGCAAGCGTATCAACGCCGTTGTCAAATTCATGGTTGCCCAGCGTGATGGCATCGTATCCCATTTGATTCATTGCGTCTATCTCCACTCGTCCGTGAAAAAGGTTGAAATAGGGTGTACCTTGGCTCCAATCGCCAGCATCTAGAAGTAGGAGATTAGGATCTTTTTCACGCTCATGCTGGATAACACCCATCCGTCGTGCATAGCCAGCGTGATTGCCATCTCGCTTGCCATGGGCAATAGGTTCTACTTGCGAGTGGGTATCGTTGGTATGCAAAATAGTGATGGTACTGGAAGCGGGGGAACATGCCACCAGTAAGATCAACAAAATAGCAGTGAAAGCAGTATGCTTAAAAACGTCTTTGAATTTCATCTTGTGTCAATATAGTGATGATGGTTTGTCCGTTGGTAAGGTATTGTGCAGGGTGTTTTTCTGCGAGTTGGATAAGAAGATCATGCATCTCAGCATCGGTGAGCACTTTGCCAGAATGTATGGCCATTCGTTGTGCGAGTGCGAGCGCCATGGTTTCTTGCCAATGTTGCTGTGCGGTACCTCCCATATCTTGCACTTGGTGAATGACCTGCAGCAGGGTTTCTACGGGATTGGTTTGTCCTAATTGTACAGGGATAGCAGTGATGCTATATGATGTGGGTGAGAACTGATCTAATCCAAAGCCGATATATTGCAAATCATTGATCATTGTTTGCAGTGTGATGATATCGGGAGTGGATAGTTCGATAATCTCAGGGAAAAGTAGCGTTTGTGTTAGTCCTTTGTGGGTGTGGAGCTGTTGCATTAACTCCTTGTATATAATAGCCACGTGCGCGCGATGCTGATGCACGAGCATCAGCCCCTGTTCAGATGGCAATACGATATATTTGTTTTGCCACTGCATAAGAGGAGTGGCCTCATTGATTTCTGGTAGAATGAATAGTGGTTTTTCCGCTGCAGGTGTAACGGTGGAGATGGTAGATTGAGGATATAACTGTTCCCATCCAGTAGTGCGAGGTACAGCAGATTGTTTGAAGGGATTATACCCAGGATTCGTTTGTATGCGAGGTGCAGAAATGTCGGCTGGATTTTGTGTGAGGGTTGGCATTTCAATTGTAACGTCGTTGGCAAAGTCTAACGAAGGTGTTACATTGAATTTGCCCAATGCTTCACGGACAGTAGCAAGGAGTATTTGGAAAATGGCTTGTTCGTCCGCAAACTTAATTTCCGTTTTGGTAGGGTGGATATTTACATCAATAGCCTGTGGGTCAACATCAAAATAGATGAAGTAAGATGGTGCATGTTCGGAAGCTAATAATCCAGAATATGCGGTGATAATAGCCTTGTGGAAATATGGATGACGCATGTAGCGTCCATTGACAAACATATATTGCTGGCTATTTTTGGATGCAGTTTCAGGTTTTCCTACAAATCCGTGGATATTTACCAATTCTGTATTGGTGAGTATATCCACTAAATGCGCAGTGTAAGGTTTGCTGGTATGCCCAAACATAGCTTCTATACGTTGTTTGGTGCTACAGATGGGTAGTTCGGATATGATTTCGTCGTTATTGACGAACGTAAATTGTACTTGAGGATTGACCAATGCTATGCGTTGGTATTCGGTAAGTAGGTTGCGTAGTTCGGTTTGGTCAGTTTTGAGAAATTTGCGTCGTGCAGGCACGTTGTAGAAGAGATTTTTGACTCTCATATTGGTGCCAACTGGGCATTGTGCAGGTTCTTGGTTGATCACTTCTGATCCTGCAATCTCGAGTCGTGTACCAATTTCGTCATCTACTTGTCGTGTAAGTACTTCTACGTGTGCTACTGCGCAAATACTAGCGAGTGCTTCTCCTCGAAAGCCCATGGTGTGCAATTCGAAGAGGTCGGCTGCTTTTGAGATTTTGGATGTAGCATGGCGTTCAAAAGCCATGCGTACATCCGTAGCGCTCATACCTTTGCCATTATCAATTACCTGCAATAGTGTTCTGCCACCGTCTTTGACGAGTACTCGTATGTGTGTAGCTCCTGCATCAATAGAGTTTTCTACAAGCTCCTTGAGGCACGATGCTGGTCGCTGGATAACTTCGCCAGCTGCTATTTGGTTAGCAACGTTATCGGGTAATAGATGGATGATATCACTCATAGCAGGTAATAAAAGGCAAAGAGCAATAATCCCAACAGCGCAATCCAAAATATGAGTTTCGATTTACGCTTTGTTTGGTCTTTTCTATAATATGTGTTCGCTTCGTGTGCTTCGCGAAACGAACCACGATGAAGACGCGCAAGTTTATCCTTGCGCGCCTCTTTTTCTTTATCGTAGTAAATGGGGCGATAATCCCACTTACGTGGTTTTGGTACTTTTGGAAATAATACCGACATTATTTAACGATAGCTTGGAATTTCTCGTCAGCTTGGTATTTAGCAAACTCAATATCGTTTTGTGCTTTTGCTTTCAAAGAAGCACAACGTTGAACAGCAGTAGCCAAGTTGCTATAAACAGCCTCGCGATCGTTGGTGCGAGCACCTACTACAGCAGCCAAGTAAGCAGTAGTTGCATTAGGCTTCTCTACCTTAGCCAAAGTTTGGCGCGCTGCAGCATAGTCCTCGTTGAGGATTTGTTGAACAGCAGCGTTGTTGCTAGCTTTGTTGCCGTAAGCGTTCTTAGCAGCAACATAGTCGCCCTTCATGGTGTAGAGGGTACCCATAGCAGCATTGAGGTCACCCTCAGTGCCAGCTGCCTTACCAAGATATTGCTCAGCTTTTGCTACGTCATTTTGAGCCATAGCAGCAATACCTGCGTTGTAGTTAACGTCAGCATTGTTAGGAGCCAAAGTCAATGCCTTAGCGAAGCAGCGCTCAGCCTCAGCAACATTGCCTTGAGCGAAATAGAGCATACCCATATTGTTGTAAGCACGATACTCGTTAGGATGGAGCTCAGCTACTTTCTTGTAGATAGCCATCTTCTCAGCAGCGTCATTGGTAAGAGTAGCAGCATAGAGCAACTCCTCAACAGAGAGGGCAGCAGGATCATTTTGAGCCAACGCTGCGATTTCCTCGTCAGACTTGCCGATAAGGTCAGTAGTCAAGATAAGACGGCTACGACGCAATGCAGGAAGAATCTCGTCAGCGATAGTCTTGTAAACAGCACTGAGGTTCTTGATTTGTGCCTCACGCTCCTCTGGATCAGAATACATGCTGAGCACGCGAAGAACGAGCTCTTTGTCTTGAATATTGCTTGCCTCCATAGCAGCTTGGAAACCAGCCCAGTCCTCAGCTGTGATATTAGACTCGATAGCAGCATCTACTTTAGCCTTCTTAAGTTGTTTAGCCAAGTATTTTTGAGCTTTTGCTTGGCGAGCGTCAGCCAACTTGGTATTCAACTCAACATCACCATCAGGTGAAGCATAACCAGCAACCTCCAATTTGTTGATAGCTTTGTTAGCGGTAGTGTCAGCATTCTTGATAGCAGCGTGCAAGTCCTTCATCTCTTGTGACTTCAGCTCAGAGTTGCGCAAAGTAGATTGTTGGATGAGGAAGTGGATGTCAGCCTCTTGCATCTCTTGGATGATGCGTTGGAATTTGTCAGGAGTGATTTGAGTTTTCACATCCTCTGCCTTAGCCATCTTAGCTGTAGAGATTACACCATCAGCGATTTTTACATCAGGAATTTCGATGGTCTTCTTACCCTTAACAGCAGTAAATCGCAAGTAAAGCTCTGATTTTGCCATGTCTGGAACATAATCAAAAGTAGCATGTTGTGTGTACTTGCCACCCTCTTTGTAAGAAACTACTTGGCCATTCTCTTTAGCCTTCTCACCAACATAAGTAACAGATTTTGCCAACGCCTCACCTCCCTCGTATTTCAATACAGGAGTAACGGTCAATACAGCATTCTTAGCAAATTTCTTTACAGGGAAAGTACCTGTGATGTCAGCGTCCACTTGGTCACCTACTACAGCAAGTGGGCTAGGATTTACGGTAACTTGCTCTGGTTGAACAGCGGTTCCGCAAGATGTCAGCACTGCAATGGCTGAAATGAAGAATAAAATTTTTTTCATGAGTTTGTATTTTGTTTGTTTTGTTTGTTTCTATAGTGCTCTTATACAAAAATCGTGCAAAGGCACACACTTTATCGGCTGCAAAGGTACGAAAAATATTGCAAATAAGCAAGATTTAAGCATTTTTTTTGCAAAAATTTAGCATTTTTGCTGTTTTATTACTACCTTTGCAGCGTTTTTGAATACATTTTCTAAAAAAAAACATAGATTTATGAAGGTAAAATATTTGTTTTTCACGTTGATAGCATGTATGTTGGTAGCATGTGGTCCGAGTGATGAAGAGTGTGCGAAAGCGTTGGTGGCTGAAGCTCAGGAGATGGTGATGAATGGAAAGTGGCGTCAAGCGCGTTTTGTGCTGGATTCGGTACATATTACTTATCCTCGAGAAGTAGCTCAGCGTCGCGTAGCAAAAGCGTTGGAGGATAGCATTGTATATCTAGAGTCGCAAAGCACAAAAGCATACGCAGATACGATATTGCCACCACTACTGGAGAAGGTAGATGTGTTACTCAAGCAATTTCGTTATGAGAAGAACGATAAATATGAAGATCATGGGCGGTATGTACATCGGTTGTTGGAAACAGGCAGTAACACCTCAAGAAACTTCATTCAAGCATACGTGAGAGATGATCGACAAACTATCGTGAAAAGTTACTATTACGGAACACAACAAGTGAACCAACAGGCCGTAGTACTGGCTGCTGATGGTATAGAATCGCAGTTTACAGGAAAAAATCATAGTTTTGAAGCAAATGGTTGGCATGAGGTAATGACCATGGAGGATGAGCGCGCATTAGAGTTGCTGAACTTTGTTAGTGCGAATATGTCAGTGCGGATAAAAGTGAAAGGACAAGGACAAAAAGCACAACATACATGGGTGTATTATCTGAACGACAAAGAGAAAAATGCATTGGTAGCAACATACGAATTGGGATGGCTTATGAAAGATATTCGTCGTGTGGAGCAAATGCAAAAGGCAGCCAATGCCAATATACAACGTTATGAAACCAAATACGGCATACAATAAGCATATGAAAGAGACGAATATAGAAATCATGGCACCAGTGGGATGCTGGGAGAGTTTGGCAGCTGCGATTGAAGCTGGTGCAACAAGTGTGTATTTCGGCATAGAATACCTGAATATGCGGTCGAGATCATCAGCAAATTTTACTACACAAGATCTCCATACTATCGTGGAACGCTGTCAAGCAGTAGGCGTAAAAACCTATCTGACGCTTAACACGGTAATGTATCCAGAAGACTTGCCTTTGATGCGCGAGATTGTGAATCATGCTAAACAAGCAGGGGTATCTGCCATTATTGCATCGGATATCGCCGCGTTGCAGTATGCGTATGAACAGGGAGTAGAAGTGCACCTATCAACACAACTGAATATTGCTAATACGGAAGCATTGAAATTCTATGCGAAATTCGCAGATGTAGTCGTGCTGGCGCGTGAACTGAATATGGAACAAGTGGCAAGTATCTACCGCGATATTGTGGAACAAGATATTCGTGGTCCCAAGGGCGAACTGATACGCATTGAAATGTTCTGCCATGGTGCACTATGTATGGCTGTGAGTGGTAAATGCTACTTGAGTTTGAATAACTTAGGAGCAAGTGCAAACCGCGGAGCATGTATGCAAATTTGTCGTCGTGGTTACGTGGTGAAAGACAAAGAAAGCGATCTAGAATTGGAGGTGGATAACCAATATATCATGTCACCCAAAGACCTGAAAACTATTCACTTTTTGAACAAAATGCTCGATGCGGGCGTACGTGTGCTGAAGATAGAAGGTCGTGCACGTGGCGCAGAGTACGTTAAGACCGTCGTAGAATGTTATAAAGAGGCTGTGGAAATGTGGGTGAATGGTGCCTGGAACATGGAAGGTGGTATAGTGGAAGAGAAAATAGAAGATTGGAATACACGCCTAGCGCGCGTGTTCAACCGTGGTTTCTGGGATGGTTATTACCAAGGACAGAAATTGGGCGAATGGACACACAAATATGGATCACGAGCTACACGAAAGAAAGTTTTTGCAGGAAAATGTACCAATTTCTTCAAGAATATCTCTGTGGCAGAATTTTATTTGGAAGCCACAAAAGAGATTCGCGAAGGGGATGAGCTGCTGATTACTGGTGAAACAACTGGTGCTTATGAATTGGTAGCAAAAGATCTTCATGATGCGAAAGGGCAGTTGCGTACCGAGATTCAAAAAGGCGAATATTTTGCCATCAAGACGAATAAATTGGTGCGACGTGGCGATCGGATATTCCTGCTAAAGGTAGAGGAATAAAAAAAGCTTGGCGGCTGCCAAGCTTTTTCTTTGTCAGAATATTTTGATTAGAATGTTGCACCCGTATTTTTCTCTTGGGCATTGGCATCTATCTGATGTTCGTTAGCTAGCCACATCCATGTGGTATTACTCTCTTTACCGAGGTAAGATACTTTGGCTTTGATAATCTTTGTGGAGGCTGGGATGGCTGTTTTGTTGGTATATGTTCTCCATTCGCCATCATCAAGACTATAGAGGAGCTCTCCGCCATCTATCACCTTGTTCATTGCAATGAGAACATGGCTCTTGTCAAGTTGCAGTTGAGGGTTGTCAACAGCTACTTGTTGGATACCAGGTTGTTGGATGTGGAAGTTGTGTCCAGAAGCCGCAAGTTGAGGGATAAAGACTTCGTACACGAGGTGATTATAGTCACCCAGCGTGAGGTGGCTGCGGTTGTTCCATGCGCGTTCTGCCAAGCCATAGATTTTAGGATAAATCTGCCATTCTACTTGGCTGAATGAGCGGATAACTTCTCCCCAGAGTTGGGCGTTCATACCGATTACATTAGGGTGAATGAGCGGTTCCCAGTCGAAGGAACGATACTCATCGGTATAACCACCCCAGTTGAGTCCTTTCTCCTCGTGGTGGTTGCAATATGCGAAATCGAAATAGAGGCGATTGGCATTTGCCAAGACTACAGGATAGCCCGCTTCAGCCATTTCCAATGGCTTGGTGTTGCTATTGAGCCATGAGTAACAGATGGCTTGGGATTCGGGTTTACAGAAATGGGTGATTTCTTCCCAGCCCATTGGTTGAAGATTGTAGCGATTGAGGATAGCCAGCACTTCATCAATGAATGTCTGGTGTTCCTCTCGAGTGAGCGCACCCTTAGGTACCTCGTCTCCACCAATATTGAAGATAGTGAGCGGATGACCAGCTTCCTCGTGCATCTTCACGATTTCCGTCACTACATGGTCAATGAATTCTACTGCATAGGGCTTGGTGACGTCGATGACGTTGTCGGTATAGTTTTGTGCTGATTTATATACTCGAGCATCAAATGCGCTGTCTGTCAGCATATTACCCATCGCTTTTTTTGCTGCGCGCATGTGCCCTGGCATGTCTATTTCTGGGATAACACGGATATGTCGTTCGCCAGCGTATTTCAATAATTCAATATATTTCTCGCGCGTGATATAGCCGTTAGCCGTAGTAGGAGCATTAGGATCCCATCCGCCGCAGTACATAGGTAGCAAGCAGTCGCTTTCGTCGGTGGTGTAGCCACGACGACCACCTATCTGAGTCAATTGTGGCAAGCCCGGAATTTCCAATCGCCATGCCTCATCGTCGGTGAGGTGGAAGTGGAGCACGTTGAGCTTGTGATATGCCATGATGTCAAGCACTCGGAAGATTGAATCTACAGGATAATAATTGCGTACTACGTCAAGCATTACACCACGGTGATGGAGGTCTGGATAATCACTGAGTGTGGCACAAGGGATAACGTCGCCCCATTGTTGAAGGGTTTGCTTGGCATAGAAAATACCAGCTTCATCGCTTGCCTCAATGGTGATCGTGGTGGGGGTGATAATCATACGATACCCTTCGCTAATCATGTTGGCGTCGGTACGGGTGATAATCTCTGCTTTTGCTACTTCGCATGTACCTTCTGCATACGTGATATGCTTAGGTTGTGGCAAGAGTGGTTGCACATCTTGGCTTTTAGGCGCATCGATGATATGTTGCAAATAATCATAGACATATGGTCCATCGGCATATGGCGTTTTCTCCCATGTCACGATGCCACGTTTCATTTGCTCTTGGCGTGTGAAAGGAGCATAAGTGCACGAGATAGAGATTGGTTTACCAACCTCTTTTCCGTTCTTATTTTTTACCAAGAAAAAGCCTTCTGGGCGGGATGTCTGACGGATGACATTGCCCTTGAAAAATAGCTTGAACGTACGGCTGCTATCTGGCATCAGTGGTTGGAAATCTGCTGTAGGGGTAATGCTGTGGTAGCTGGCTTGCAGTTCGGTTTGAAGAATTTGATCCCCCTCTGTGTAGATAGGATGCAAGGACATGTAGTTGAAATACAAGGTCCACCCCTCGTTGGTGATTGGACGATCGGAGAGGTTGGTAATCGTGTAATAGAGCTCGCAGATGCCTGGTTTGACATCGTTTTTACCCATCTCCCAATGAATAGTCATAGGAGGTTGTTGTGCGCAAGAAACTAGCGCAAGTAGCGCTGCAAAAAGAAGAGAATGAAAAATCTTTTTCATGATATGATAAATTGGTTCGCGGTGCAAAGGTACAACATTTTTTTGAAATAGGCAAGAGAAAGATAAAAATCTTAAACATTGACACTTTTTTGATTGGATGTTTCCTATGCGCGACATCAGGGTATCTTCGGCTTATCCTCGGCCTATCCTCCGCTGCGGAAAAGGAAGAAATAGGTGGTGTTATGGGAAAGAGATAATCTTAAAATTTAGTATTTTAGTCGAAAAATTATGATTTTCGAAAATATATTTGTGTATATGTGTTTTTTTTTGTAACTTTGCAGCGTTATTACTAATATCAACAAACGTTTGCAGAAATATCATGAAAAAAGAACTGTTCTTCTTAATTCTGGCGATAGTATTTATACTTCCGTTTCAATCGTATGCTAATCCTAAGCGTGAGATGCGTGCAACCTGGCTGACTTCGGTGGCGAATATTGATTGGCCATTGTCAACTACGAAGGGTATGGAAGCACAGCAAAAAGAGTTGATAGGCTTGTTGGATGCGTGCGTGAAGTTTAATATGAATACGGTGCTGTTGCATATTCGTCCTGCATGTGATGCTTTGTACAAATCGAGTTATGAACCATGGTCAAGTTATTTGAATAATGGTCGTGGTGTGGATCCTGGTTGGGACCCATTGCAGTTTTGTATCGATGAGTGTCATAAGCGTGGATTGGCTTGCCATGGATGGATCAATCCTTACCGCTATGGCAAACGTGGTGGCTATGATTGGACAGGTACGGATGATACAACAAAGTTGAATTACAAATATACCCATCCTGAGTGGTTGCTCTATTACAAGAATGATATTTATTTGGATCCTGCTCAGCCAGAGGTTCGTCAACGAATCAAAGAGGTAGTGGGAGATATTATCAATCACTATGATGTAGATGGTATCTTGATGGATGACTATTTCTACCCATATGGTGGCACCACCAATCAAGATGCTGAGAGTGTGGCGAAATATAAGCCAGATGGCATGAATGTGGGTGATTGGCGACGACAAAATGTCAACATGATGATAAAAGACGTGTATGATACGATTCAATCAGTTAAGCCATGGGTGACTTTTGGCGTGTCGCCTTTTGGAATATGGACAACAGATAGCAGTGTGGCAAGCAAACGCGGCATTACATTGCCCTACAACATTACAGGCGGAAATATGTATGCTGAGATATACTGTGATCCTGTGGCATGGCTGGAAGAAGGGACGGTGGATTATATCTCACCACAGTTGTATTGGAAGATAGGTGGCGGACAAGACTACAAGAAACTGAGCAAATGGTGGGGAGATATCTGCAACCGTTTTGGTAAGCATTTCTATTCAAGTATGGCACTATATAAGTATGAAGATGGCACATTTACTGCGACGGAGATTCGTAATCAATTAGTGTATAATCGTACCGTAAAAGATGGTGCTCCAGGTGCAGTGTTCTACAACACACGTGCATGGTCGAATAGCGCAAAATTACGTGTGAACTTAACCAAAGAAACGGCAGAGTTTCACAACTTATCATTGCCACCTGCTATCAACTGGAAAGTGGCAGAGGAACGTGCGATGGTGGAGAACTTGAAGTTGGATGGTCAGACGTTGAGGTGGACACATACGGATGGCAAGGATGTGCATTTTGCTATATATGCGGTGCCTAACGATTCGTTGGGTTTGGCAAATGTGTATTCTCGTGCAGATATGCTGGTGGGTGTGGCATACACAACGAGTTTTGAATTGCCAAGCGAAGTGAGCAACACAACGCATCAGATTGCAGTGAGTGTACTAGATCGCTACAACAACGAATATGCGTTGCGTATTTTGGACAAAGCATTGGGTGAAGCAAAGTTAGCGACAGGGTTAGTGCCTACCCATGAAGCGATAAAAAAACTGCCATTTACCTTCCGTTGGAATGCAGTAGAAGGCGCGGATAGTTATATCATCCAGTTTGCGAAAGATGAGGCAATGACGAAGATTGTGTTTGCACAAGAAGTGACAGAACCATCGTTCGAAACCAAACTGCGTATCAACCTAGACTACCTTCCTATGGGAGATTATTATTGGCGTGTGAAAACGCGTATTCCTAATGCAGGTGACACATGGAGCAATGTACAAAAAGTGACTATTTCGCTGGAAGATGCAGTAGAGAATGTACATGTTGGGGATCAACCTACCAAATGGATTGAGGATGGCCAAGTGTATATTCAGCGACAAGGGACAACTTACGATATGTTGGGAAATATCATACAATAATCAAAATACTATGCGTAAATTTACTTTATTTCTAGGCTTAGTGCTGACTACAATGTTGATCGCACAGCCTACCGTTAGCATCCAAAATCAAAAGATGAGGGTGACGGATGGAGAACACAGTTATGTATTGGCTCCTAATGGAGACGATGCTAGTTATTTCTGGGCAAGTGTTTCGCCTGATGGTAAACATTTGGTGTATGTGACAGCTCGTTATGGCACTTTTGTGTGCGACATCAATGGCGAGAATGTCCGTTCGATGGGCCGCATGAATGCGCCAAAATGGTTGGACAACAACCATGTGGCAGGTATGCAGGAGTTTTACACGGGTCATGATGAAATTGATCATGTGCGTTACATCTCTCGTTCGATTGATGGTAAGGTGACTCGCGACTTGGAGGTTGCTGAACAAGCAAACTTCATTCAAGCAGAGGAAGCTCGTATTGCACAAGAGAAGCAACGTCAGTCGGTTCGTTTGGCCGCTCGTAAGTTTGCTGCGGCATCTCGCACAGATTTGAGTGGTATCAAGATTTATGTGAATGCAGGTCACGGTGGTTATGATAGTAATGACCGCAGTTGCTGGACGGTGCCAGTGCCAGAGACATGGACGAATCCTGCAGGTTATTGGGAGAGTAAGTCAAACTTGACCAAAGCGTTGGCACTTGAGGAAATGCTGAAGAAAGCTGGTGCTACAGTGATTATGTCACGCCGTACTAACAATTCGGGTATTCGTGATTTGGATTATTATCCAGGTGCAACAGAGGAAGAGAAAGCAGAGTTGCGCAATGGCGATGACCGCGATTTGAGCGCTATTGCCGAGGAGGCTAATGCCAATGATGTGGATCACTTTTTGTCTATCCACTCCAATGCATTGAATGGTCAGACTAACTATCTGTTGATGCTCTATCATGGTTATAATGATGAGCCAACTGTAGCAGGTAGCGATAAGATGGCAGAGAGCAGTGGAAATCTGCAGATCCTTAATGAGTTGACCGTTTGGACTAGCCCTAAACCATTGTTGCGTGGTGACTTTACCTTCTATGGTGATGATATGGGTTTGGGCGTTTTACGTCCGCTGACTGTACCTGGCTTCTTGAGCGAGGGTAGTTTCCACGATTATGCGCCAGAGACTCACCGCTTGATGAACGAAGATTATTGTCGTTTGGAGGCTCTGCGTATGTTCCAACACTTCCATAAATGGTTTAACGTGCCACTTCCACAGACTGCTACTATCAGTGGTTGGGTAAAGTCAAGCAACGAGTTGGTAGATGTATTGGGAGAACCAAAATTTGTATATGTAAAGAACTCTGACGACCAATGGTTGCCATTGAATGGTGCCAAAGTGGAACTCTACAAGGACGATATAAAGGTGGCGGAAAAGACAACTGACGATTGGTATAATGGTGTGTTTGCGTTCTACGATTTGGAGCCAGGTACCTATAAGTTGGTGGTTGCTAAAGATAAATACAGCACCTATAGCGAGGAGATTACTGTAGCAGCAGAGGAGATTTCGCAAGTGAAAGTGCGTTTGAAGAATATCCGCTTGCATGTGGAAGATTATCCAGAAACAGAGAACGATGCTGTTGCATTGGATAAATACGAATTGGAGTTGGTAGGTCAAGCAACGAATATACCTAAAAATATTACCCGCGCACTCTATCGTAATGGTCACATCTATGTGTTGGCAGACGGAAAGATTACCCAACACTCTCTTGACTTTGCCGTTACCACTCCGTTATCACTCCCTGCGGATGTAGAACTTTGCGACATCGGTTTCACAGCAGATGACTACCTCGTAGCGAAAGTAAAAGACAAAGGTGAGTTCTACACTTGGGACGAGGATATGCAAAATCCTACTCTGTTTACAGGTATGGCAGGTGTGGAGGGTAATTCCTTTGCTGTAAAGGGTGCACGTTGGGAGAGCAAGTATTTCCTCGGCAATGGTAATACCATATATCAAATCACCTACAATGCTGATACCGAGATGGCAAGCTTAATTACCGAGACATATGCAGAGGACTTAACGGATAAACCATTGACATTGACTCCGTTGAACACAATAGCTACTGAAGCAGGAGTATCATTCTTGCGTTATGCAGGACATGCATATATGGCCAAGCCAACTAACAATGGTCTTCAATTCCAATTGTATGATATCACAGATGGCATGGCTAATGCAAAAGTAGCAAGTGATCCTTATCCAGAAATCACAACTACAGATGCGCCATCAGTACACACGATGGCATGGGTAGATGGCTACACCATGCACATCGTTACCATGGCAGACGGAAAAATGCAACACTATCAAACACTCTCTGCTGCAGTAGCTAATATCTATGCAGGAGAGGTGGATTATGATGGTAAGAATTTCATCTTCCGTCTCAACGAAGATGCAACAGATGTAACTATTTCTATTGAGAAAGATAACGAAATCGTTGCTTCAAAATCTGTAGGTGCACTTAAGAAAGGTGCGAATAAAGTGGCTAATCCATTTGGCAAGACTGCGTTTGATCACTATAGCATCACGGCTAGTGCACGTCCAGTGGCTTTCCCTGTGAAGATCAGCAATGATGATGAGATATTCCAATTTTATGCACCTCGCGGTGTGGCAGTAGATAAGACTCCTGCCAGCCCATACTTCGGCCGCGTTTATGTGACTAACTCTGTGGCTGGACAATGTGAATATGGTACAGCCGAATCATTCCGTAACTCTAGCATGGGTGTGTTTGTTCTCAGTAACGACTTCCAAGATATCACCAACCAAGGTGCTAATGGTTGGCATGGTAATATTGAGTGGGGGGCAAATAATACGGGTACCAACTATCAATGGGCTATTACTCGTCCATCTGTAGCACCTAATGGTGACATCTTTGTTCCTAGTTCATCTTACACTTCTGCTGGTGTGTATATCATGGAAGCTGCGAAACCAGAAGGTAACTTCATTACTCTCTTTGGCGGCAAACGCAGTAAATCTACTGGTCAATTGAAGTCGGGTACAAAGGTGGTTACTAATCCTGTGATGCACTGTTATATAACGGGATTAGGTAAAGAAGAGGTGCTCTACACCTATGACCGTGATAATTCGATGGGTACTGTATACACCGATATTAAGCAATACAACATTGGTCAAATTGATAGCCTACCTTGGAAACAAGAGCCTACAGCTACCATCTATAAGGATATGGGACAATCATTCATGGAGAATGGTAGCGGACAGTTGGCATATGACCAGCATGGTGGTTTCTTTATGAGCCAGTACCGCTACAACTCAAGTTATGCAAAACCAGGTTTGCTTCATATCAACGCAAAAGGTGAAGTGGATTTCAACATTGCCAACAATGGTGTTGATGCAGTTCAACAGGGTGGTATGGCGGTTAATGCCGATGGCTCATTGGTGGCTTTAGGTACTGAGTATGGTACTGTGAAGATTTGGGAGGTTGAATACGATGCTGCAGGTAAGCCAACATTGACCGAAAAATATACAATCCGTTGGGGTGAAGGTGAGGTTGTGACTATGGGTCTTGACTTTGACGCAGCTGGCAACTTGTATATCGTTTCCAACACCAACGAACGATTGATGGTATATGCTTTGCCAAATACCAACAATACTTATACTACTCGTGTACCTCTTAACCGCGAAAAGTATCCACGCGTTTCGGGTGACGATAACAAAGAGGACCCAGGTGAGGATACTGGTATGCGCAAAGAGGGATTGAACGCATATACCTCTAACATGTCATCCGCAGCTTTGGAAACGGACAACAAGTTCATTCTCACTTACACCTTGAATGCTCCTGCATCAGGTCTTGAGTTGCAAGTGATTGACGATAATCATCAAGTGGTGGCTACTGTTCCTATGAATCAAGCGGAGAACCGAACCAAGGGTTCACACCGCGTAGAGGTGGATTTGAATGGTGTTACGCCAGGCGAGTACAATTGGGCACTGAATGCTAAGAGTCTTCCATTGTCAGAAAATGAGCCACTTTGCGCTGTTGATAACTTGCCTGACAAGATGTGGTCATCTAGAGGTTTGGCTATCGATAATGACTACAACTCGCCATACTTTGGTCAGTTGTATGTGGCAGATGCTCCTGGTGCTCAAAAGAACTGGGAAAAACAAGCGATCTACATCTATGATGCTACCATGGATATGATTGAGAAGGTGACTTCTGACAAGTGGGCTACCGCAATCAGTGCTCCATGCCGTGTGACTGTAGGTCCAGATCATATGTTGTATATCTGTGAGTGGGCTGACGTTTATCCAAACAACGCATACATCATGGATCCTGCTAACACTAGCGTATTGAATCCTATCTTCGGTGGTACTCCTGCAGCGGATGGTATCTACACCGCAGCGGATGGCAAGGATATCCACGGTAGTATCAGCCATATCTGGGTAGAGGGTACTGGCAAAGACCGCGTACTCTATACCTTCGACGAGGATATCAATATGCCTGGTTTGGTTCATCCAATGGGCTTGTACCAATACAATATTGGCGAACTTGCTACTCCATGGGAGCAAGCTCCTAGCGCATTGATATTTGACAATGCTGACTTCTATCAACAAAATGGTAACAGTTTTATCCAACCTGACCAATATGGTTGGTGGATTAGCCAAGACCGTTCTGCTGATAACGCAGAAATCCCAGCCTTGATTCACATCAACAAAGAGGGTAAAGTGGACTATAATTCAGCAGGTGCCCTTGGTGGCCGTACTCGTGGTGCCCTTGGCTTTAACCAAGATATGACTAAGATGGCTACAGCTATCACAGGTGGTATCTTGCTTTGGGATGTAAAGTATGACGCAGCTGGCGTACCAAGCCTAGAGGCAGCAGGACGTGTAGAGACAAGTTTTGCTCAATCATGCTGGAACATCGTATTCGACGTAGCTGGCAACATCTATGCTTCTGGCGAAGGTAGCGTAAGTGCGTGGGCTTTGCCAATGGCTGATCATGCTTGTGCAGTACAAGCACCTGACACAGATAAACTGACCATTATCCTCACTGATGTGGAGAATATCGTAGTAGATCCTGTGGCTAAATCAGGCATCTATACAGTGATGGGTCAGTATCTTGGCACAGATGAAAGCAATTTGCCTCAAGGATTGTATATTATTAACGGAAAGAAAGTGATAAAATGAAACGATTAGCATTTTTATTCATCGCATTGGCTACTGTATTAGTGGCCAATGCTAATGTGGTCACTGGTCAAGTGACAGATGCTCAAGGCGAGCCATTGATTGGTGTGAGTGTTGTCGTTGCTGGTACTCAAAATGGTACCATTACCGACTTTGACGGATTTTACACCATGGACGCAGCCAATGATGCACAATTGCAATTCTCGTACATTGGTTACACCACTGTCACAGAACCTATCAACAATCGTTCTACCATCAATGTCGTATTGCGCGAGGATACGCGTCTATTGGACGAGGTAGTTGTAGTAGGTTATGACACCCAACGTAAGGCCAACCTTACTGGTGCGGTAGGTTCAATCAGCGTAGAGGATCAGTTGGAAGGTCGTCCTATCGCCAACGTAGGTACGGGTATGCAAGGTGCAGTAGCTGGTCTTACTGTCACCAACTCTTCAGGTCGTTTGGGTGATACGCCTAAGTTCCGCATTCGTGGTGCGGTAGGTACATTGCTCAACGAGAGTGGTAGCCAACCACTCATTCTCGTAGATGGTGTGGAGATTAGTGACATCTCTATGATTAACGCCGATGATATCAAAGATATCTCCGTGTTGAAGGATGCTGCTTCATCCAGTATCTATGGTACTCGTGCTGCATTTGGTGTGATTCTTATCACTACCAAGTCAGGTAGTGGCGTAGAGTCAAAATTCACCGTAAACTACTCTAATAACTTCTCGTGGGCTACTCCTACTGCCTTGCCAGAAGTGGCTAAGTCATACGTAGGTGCTGAGATGGCATTAGAGGCACGTAATCGTCGTGTGCCTGGTACAACCGTCTTCACCAATGCTTGTGGATTGGTATGGGATGCATCTGATATTGAATTTATGAAAGAGTGGGATCAAATGTTTGGTTCAATGGACCTCGACCCAGAGATGGTAGAAGGGCGTGATTTTGTTATCAAATCGGGTATCCCTCACTTCTATCGTAGTTGGAATGCTGCAGATGAGTACATCAAAGATTTCTCATTCAGCCAACAACATAATATGAGCTTCAGCGGCACAGCAGGTAAGACCAACTATTATATGGGTCTTAGTTATATGGGACAAGGTGGTGTGGTAAAAGTTAATCCTGACTCCTACAATCGTTTCTCGGTCAACTACTCTACTGACACCGAGATTAAACCTTGGCTCAAAGTGCGCAGCAAAGCGCTCTATACTCGTACCGATTTAGAGACACCATTTAACTATGGAACCTCCTCTTACGATGCACTTTATTACCTCTATCGTTGGCCATCTATCATGCCTTATGGTACTTACGAGGGTATTCCTTTCCGCAACTCCATCACAGAGACTGCTGCGGCAAGTATGGATAGTGATATCAAAGACTACATGCGTTTCTCTATTGGCGCTACTTTTGTGTTAGGTATTCCAGATCTTACTTTTGATATTGACTATACCTACAATCTTGACAACCAAAACATCACCCAACGCGGTGGTACCGTTGGTGGTTGGGATTTCTGGAGTGGTAGTATGGCGCTCGTTGAAAACTGGGCTGCTACATCGCGCAATAAAATTGATAAATACCAATACAACCGCAACTATCATGCAGGTAACGCAGTGCTCCGTTACAAGCACACGTGGAACGACGCACACTCATTCAGCATCTTTGGCGGTATGAATATTGAGTACAAAGAGGTTGATTATATGAATGCGGAAGTTCGTGACTTGCTTGATCAAAGCAAACCAGAGATTCCGTTAGCAACGGGTGATAAATTTGTATATGGTAGCCATACTTCTTGGGCTATCATGGGCTTCTTTGCACGTGCGAACTATGCGTACAAGAACCGCTACCTCGTTGAGTTGAACGGTCGTTTTGATGGTTCTTCTCGTTTCCCAACCGACCAACAATGGGGCTTCTTCCCATCTGGTTCGCTTGGATGGGTGGCTAGTGAAGAAAGTTTCTGGGAAGTACTCAATCCATATTGGAGCTTCCTTAAACTGCGTGCTTCCTATGGTTCGATTGGTAACCAAGATATCGGCGATAACCGTTTCCGTGCTATTATGGCTTCATCAACTAGTGGCTGGATTGTAGGTGAAACCAACAAACTAACTTTCTCTTTGCCAACTGCACTTGCTGAAGGATTCACTTGGGAAACTATCAAAACGATCAACGGTGGTATTGATGCGCGTTTCTTCAACGATGACTTGGGCGTTAGCTTAGATGTTTACCGCCGTATCAACGACGGCATGGTAGTTGGTGGTAGCGAAGTCCCTAGCACCTTTGGTGCAAGTGCTCCATACGAGAATGCGGCGCAACTGACTACCAATGGTTGGGAATTGGGTATTGATTACCATCATCGTTTCTCCAATGGCTTGCGCTTGAACGTATCGGCAAATTTGGCAGACGCGCTCACTATCGTTACCAAACACCCTCGCAAGACTTCATCTGTCATTGATGGTAGCAACTACGAAGGCAAGATCTATGGAGAGATTTGGGGCTTCACTACCGACCGCTTGTTCCAAGAAAGTGACTTCAACGCAGATGGTACATTGGTGGATGGTATCGCATCACAAACTTACTTTGAAAAGAGCAGTGGCTATGGTTATAAATATGGCCCTGGTGATGTAAAGTATGTGGATTTAGATGGCAACGGAGAGATCACATGGGGCAACAAGACCGTAGATGATCATGGCGATTGGAGTCGTATCGGCAACACTACTCCACGTTATGAATACAACTTCAAGATTGGTGTAGATTGGCATGGTGTTGACCTCAATATCTTCTTCCAAGGTGTAGGTTCACGCCAATATTGGGCTACAGGTACCATGATGATTCCTGGTTGGAACTTCTCTGAGGGTACCTACTACGCACACCAAACCGATTATTGGACACCTGAAAATACAGATGCATATTATCCTCGTTTGACAGAGACCAACCAACCTGGACAATATTCTGCAGCTAGTTTCAACTTCCTCTGCCAAACACGTTATCTCTTGGATATGAGTTATCTTCGTCTAAAGAACGTCACGCTAGGCTATAGTTTGCCTGATAAAGTACTCAAGAAGATGCATTTCCAAAAGTTCCGCGTGTACTTCAGTGCAGAGAATGTATGCGAATTTGACAAATTGGGCAACTTGCCTATCGATCCTGAGACGGCTACTTCTGCTGGCGATGGTGGTGCAATGGGATGGGGACGTATTTATCCTTTCACTCGCCAACTCAGTTGCGGTTTGCAAATCTCGCTATAATGGTATAACCTAAGAAACGAACGACAAAGATATGAAAACAAAATATATTTTTCTATTCGTTTGGGCTATCATGATGGCCTTTACGATGACAAGTTGCGAAGGTTTCCTCAATCAGCCACCTTATGATGACTTGACCGACGAGGAATATTGGCAAAACGAGGATCAAGCGCGTACATATATGTATGGTTTCTACACCTCTATCTTCTCTGGATATGGTACAGGCACTTCGCATGGACCATTCCTCATGGGACAAACACTCAACGATGATTTTGCATCGGATGTGGAGCAACAAGACCTTACTCCATTAGTTGTGCCTGAGTCAGATGGGTCATGGAGCTTCTCCAGCATCCGCAAAGCCAACTATGTATTGGAGAGCATCGATCGCATTGATGCCACACCTGCTGCGAAAAACCACTGGCGCGGTGTAGCACGATTCTTCCGTGCTTGCTACTATAGCAACCTCGTTTTCCGTTATGGCGATGTGCCTTGGTATGATCGAGTACCTAAACTCAGTGACAAGAAAGAGGATATGGACTATCTTTATAAGGATCGCGACGCACGCGCGTATGTAGATTCATGTATTATGGCTGACTTCCAATATGCCATGGATAGCGTACGCGAGAGTGATGGGGCGTTGCAAGTCAATCGCTACGTGGTGGCTGCTATGGCTTCACGCTTTATGTTGCGCGAGGGTACATTCCTCAAATACCACAACATTGATCTCCAATTGGCTGAGCAATGCCTCACAATGGCTAAGAACGCTGCAGAATTGGTAATGAATTCTAAAAAGTATGCTATTACGCCTTCTTACAAAGCGCTTTTCACAAGCAATGACTTGGGCACCAATCCTGAAATCATTATGCACCGCCACTATGTAGATGGTGTATTGGCACACTCCACACTCACCTATTCCTTCACCGAGGCACAGGCTGGTCTTAGCCGCTCACTCGCAGAGGCATTTGTAGCTAGCGATGGATTGCCTATCTATAGCAAGGATGCCAACTATTTGGCTCCTACTGCTGAGGAGTTCTTTGCGAACCGCGATCCACGACTCACCATGTGTATCCGCCCTAAATATTATGTCAAGGGATCAGATACTAAACCATTCAACTATGCACTCTCTGGTTACTCTTGGAATAAGTTTATGGATGATACTAAGGCTGACAAACCAGACGCCACATGGTCGGGATCTAAGAATGTCACCGATGCACCATGCTTGCGCTATGCCGAAGTATTGCTCAACTATGCTGAGGCTGCTTATGAATTGCATCTACTTACAGGTGCTGCGTTCACACAAGCTGACCTTGACAAGTCTATCAACCTTATCCGTGCACGTGCGGATGTCAACCTACCTGCATTACAAATCGTAGGCGATCAACCTGCCATCAATGGTGTCACATTCGACGACCCTAAACGCTTACAAATCGAGCAAAACGCAGATGGCGGTGTGACCGATGCTATGCTTTGGGAGATTCGTCGTGAGCGCCGAGTAGAGTTGTGCCTCGAGGGATTCCGTCTCAATGACCTCAAACGCTGGTGCAAACTTGACTACCTCTGGAATGGTTGCAACCCTGATATCCGTTATGGTTCGTATATCCGATTGAGTGACTATCCTAATAAGGCTGCAGAGATTGTTCTCGAGGACCCTAATGCTACCGAGGGATATATCTTGCGTAACACTTTGGGACAACGCAATCGCCCTATCAAACGCAACTATATCAACCCTATCCCCTCTGGACAAATCACACTCTATCAAACTAAAGGATACACTCTCTCACAAAACCCTGACTGGGAATAATCGACTTTAATTATTAACATTAAAATACATTTACAATCATGAAAAAAAGTTTATTTTTCCTTGCCGCTGCCTTATTAGGCATCTTTATGACGGCCTGCGGACCTGATCCTGTAGATACCGTTGAGGCGAAGATCAAAACCATCTCTATCAAAAACACCACCTATAATGGTGTGGTTGACAACACTACTTTCACAGTTACCTTCAACGATGTAGCTGCTGAAACCGACATCGAGGCTATCCAATTCGTTGCACAATTGTCATTGGGCGCACATTTGGATAAAGAGACCTACGATTTTACTGTTGGCGCATCTGCTGATGGCAAAGAACTCACACAAACTATCAATGTTATTAATGGTGAGGTAGCACAAGCATACACCGTTATCATCAACCTTACCGACCCTACTTCTGATCCTATCCTCGACAAATTGGTGATGAAAAAAGGTAGCGATGGTACCGAGGTGACTGCTCAAATCATTGATGGTGTACTCGCTTTAGGTATGCCAGAGGAAACTGAGGCCACTTTTGTAAGCATCTCTATCATTCCTGCACGAGCTACTTACAAGTTCACCGCTATGCAAAACGACAAACTCACAGCCGACAACCCTGGCCAATTCGAGATGGACTTCATGGGCCGTAAGACCGTCATGGACATCACCTTCAAGGCTGCTCCTACACCTGGTGTAGACATTGCTGCTGCTGTAGTTCACGACTTCTCTGTAGCTACAGAGAATGCTCCTGCTGCTTTTGCTGCTGAGAACACTCGTGGTACTGACTTCGACGGCGAACATGTCCTCGTGGTTGCACGCTCTGCTGATGGCGCAGCTGCAGAACCACACCTCTACAAAGTTACCGACCTCTTGGCTGACAATGCTTCTAACCGCATCAATCTCAATGTCGATGGTATCAATGGTGGTACACACATCGTCAGCTCTGGTAGCTTGAACCACGGTCACATCTATCTCTGTAACCTCACCACCACCCTCAGCAAGGCAGCTCCTCTTAAGGTTTACCACTATGCAGATGCTAATGCGGCTCCTGAACTAGCTTGGGAGTGGGATGGCGTACTCAGCGTTACTGAGGACGGAGATACCATCGGTGCTCCTGCTCGTTTGGGCGATAATATCTCTATCAACATCGACCAAAGTGGTAATGGTTACGCATTCTTCTGCGGACAAGAAGGTTCGGCTGAGAAAGTGTATCGCGTACAAATCACCAACTTCAACCAATTCTCTAGCCCTACTGAGATTCTCTTGGATGTTCCATTCCCATACTATGGTTACATCAACGAGGTACCAGAAGCTGGTCAATACATCTTCAAGAGCCACTATATGGCTGTTATTCGTTTGATGGATGCTAATGGTCAAAAATTGATGGAAGATATTGAGTTGGATGCTTCTGATAGCGGCTTGAACCCACGTGGTGGTCTTGACCCTCATGTAGTGGTATTTAACCGTGCCCGTTATTTAGTATTCTCTACTCCTTACAACAACGGTAAGCGTATTGGAGCTGGCCCTGGTTTGTTCGTACAAGATATCACCGATGGTGTTGACACCAAATCTGCACTCATCAAGTGGTCTGAGATGTTGTACGACGAGGAGTATCTCTGGGAACCTACCTACCACTACTCACTCGACCCTACTCAACCAGATGCTAATACCACCGTTGGTGCTTGCGCTGCACAATGTAATGCTGCCGAGGTGGATGGCAAACTCGTAGTCTTCACCGCTGCTACCAAGGCTGGTTTTGCACTCATCGAGTTCCCTAAAGCAAAATAATGCACTATACATAAATAGATATGAAGGCTGTCAGTAGGCAGCCTTCATATTACAATAATTATCAATAGAATAATGAAAAGAACTGCTCTACTTTTTTGCCTGCTATTTTCCCTTTTTGCGGCTTCCGCACAACAGGTGCTTACTATCTGGCGCAATAATACTACCCTTGAGATTCCTATCGCGGAAATTGATAGTATCACATTCACAGTTCCTCAACCACAAGCTATTGGAGTGTTTACTATCGGTTACAACAAAACAGTCGCTTTTGCACCGGGCAACTTGCAATATATCACCACTACTGACACATGGACTTTTGCGGCCAACCAATACGAATACATCGGTACACGCAACATGGTCAACAAAGCCTTTGCAGACACTATTGACTTATTCGCATGGAGTACAGATACCGATCCTTCTACTGCTTGGGGAGTAACCCTCGTGGAGGATCTCGAACTCTTTAGCGGAAACTTCGTCGATTGGGGTACCGCCATAGGCGATGGTGATACTTGGCGAACACTCACATCCGCAGAATGGGAATACTTGCGCGCTAGTCGAGCAAATGCTGCACAACTCATTGGTGTCGCTTCTGTCAACGGATCACATGGGCTTATCTTGTTGCCTGACAACTGGGTCGCACCAGAGGGTATTACTTTCAAAAGCGGCTTTAGCGACAAAGAGTATAGCTCCATCGCATTCGAAGAGTATCAGTCATTTACCGCTCAACAGTGGGCTACTATGCAAGCTGCAGGAGCCGTCTTCCTGCCTTGTGCGGGATTCCGATTAGGCACATCACTAGCGTATATGCAACTCGGTGGATTATATTGGACTGCTTCACCACATGCTGCCTATGGACCTCGTTTTGCTAGTTATTTCCTCTTTATGTGCGATGGCGCTGGCATCGGATATGATGCACGAAGTGGAGGTAATGCAGTCCGTCTTGTCAAGGATCTTTGATGACAATTGTCAAATAATTTGCATATTTCCAAAAAATGTAGTACCTTTGTCCCGAAATTATACCAAACGATCATTCACATGAAAAAGATTATTGCCTTTTGTGCTTTTCTATGTGCTGTATGCATGACCATCCAAGCAAAAAATGTGGAGGTTGGTGCAGAGCAAACCAAGCAGTATTTGCCTTTGCTCAAAGGCAAACGAGTTGCTCTATTGAGCAATCATACAGGTATTGTTATCCAAGGTAAGGACACTATTCACACCCTTGATCTCTTACTCAAACATGGGGTAGAGGTTACGGCTATCTTCTCGCCAGAACATGGCTTCCGCGGAACCGCACGCGAGGGCGAACATGTAGCAAGTAGCGTTGATGAGAAGACGGGGATACCTATTCTCTCCCTCTACGATGGCAAGAGCCATCGCCCATCCAAAGAGGCAATGGCTACTTTTGATGTTCTTATTACTGACATCCAAGATGTAGGACTGCGTTTCTATACATATTATATCACTATGTTCCGCCTTATGGATGCGTGTGCACATGAGGGTAAGCAGTTTATGGTTTTCGACCGTCCAAACCCTAATGGCTATTATGTGGATGGTCCTATCCTCAATATGAAGCACAAATCGGGCGTAGGTGCACTGCCTATCCCTGTAGTCCATGGTATGACGTTGGGCGAACTCGCACTCATGATTAATGGCGAGAACTGGCTCTACGATTCGCTTCAAGTGGATCTCACCGTCATTCCTTGCAAGAACTATACCCACCAAACCCTCTATCGTCTGCCTGTAGCGCCTTCACCTAATTTGCGCAACATGCTTTCCATTTATCTCTATCCTTCGGTATGTCTCTTCGAGGCTACGCCAGTGTCATTGGGTCGAGGCACCGACAAACCTTTCCTCTGTTACGGTCACCCTAATTTCAATGCACCTCGTACTGAGCCTAGTATCTACGGACCTGCCATCACTTTCCATCCTAGCCAATCGACTCAAAAAGGACGTATCTGCGATGGTGTGGATCTCAGTGGCATGACCGAAGAGGAAGCACGCAAAGTAGGATTCTCACTGCGCTATCTCTTGGATGCGTACAACCACCTGCACATGGACAACTATTTCTTCCGTCCATTCTTTGAGTTGCTTGTGGGACAAGATTATATCCGCAAGATGATCAACCAAGGCAAGAGCGAGGAGGAGATCCGTGCTTGCTGGCAAGAGGATGTAGCCAATTTCAAAATCCAACGCCGTCCATATCTCCTCTACGAAGAATAACCATCCTACACAACACTAAACAATACTAAACAACACTACACAACACAGATATATGAACCCACTAACAATTCTCATCGTCATAGCGTGCTATTTTGCATTGCTGTTCTTCATCTCCTACCTTGCAGGTCGCAAGGCGGACAACGCAGGTTTCTTCTCAGGCAACCGTAGTAGCAACTGGTTGCTCGTAGCTATGTCCACCATTGGTGCTGCCATTTCGGGTGTAACATTTGTGAGTGTACCAGGTATGGTTGCCACATCGGGATGGGCATATATGCAGATGGTACTTGGTTTTACCGTTGGTCAGATCATCATTGCTTATGTCCTCATACCATTGTACTACCGTCTAAACCTCACATCCATCTACCAATACCTCCAACAGCGTTTTGGTATGAACACCTACAAGTCGGGCGCTTGGCTCTTCTTTGTTAGTAAGATGTTGGGTGCTAGTGTGCGTCTCTTTGTCGTGGGCGAGGTACTACAACTCTTGGTGTTCGGACCATTGGGCATTCCTTTCTGGGTAAACGCTATCTTCACAGTGATGATTGTTTATCTCTGTACCTTTAAGGGTGGTGTTAAGTCTCTTATTTGGACCGACTTGCTCAAGACATGCTGCTTGATCTTCTCCGTAGCACTCTGTATCTACTTTGTGCTCCGTGCAGGTGTGAATATTGACGGATGGACATCCAGCGCTATGACCCGTACTTTCTTCTTTGACAATCCTAAGGAGGGCACTTATTTCTGGAAGCAGTTCCTCGCTGGTATCTTCCTCGTGATTGCTACCACAGGTCTTGACCAAGACCTTATGCAGCGCACTCTCTCTTGCAAAAACCCTCACGAGAGCCAAAAGAACCTTATCGTTGGTGCTTTGATGCAAATCGTAGTGATTGGACTCTTCCTTTTCCTCGGTTTCTTGCTCTATTCATACGCACAACAAACAGGTGTGACTGAAGTGGCAAGCCTCAAGGGTGACGATGTCTTCCCATTCTTGGCAACGGGCAACTATTTCCCTGTGATTGTTGGTGTATTGTTCATCATTGGTTTTATTGCTGCGGCATATTCCGCTGCGGGTAGTGCGCTCACTGCGTTGACTACTTCCTTTACTGTAGATATCCTCAACAAGGAGAAAGACACCAACCTCACCCAAATCCGTACTTGGGTGCACATCGGTATGGCTGTATTGATGGCTGTTTGTATCTATGTCATCCACTTGTTGAACAACGATTCTGTCATCCAAACGGTTTACAAGGTAGCTAGTTACACCTATGGTCCACTCCTCGGTATGTTCTGCTTTGGTATCTTCACCAAGCGTCAAGTACGCGACCGTTGGATTCCGTTGGTAGTTATCGCTGCTCCACTCATCACATGGGTGATTGATGTGAATTCGGCAGCATGGTTCCATGGCTATGTCTTCTCACACGAACGCTTGATCCTCAATGCCTTGCTGACCTTCGTTGGTATGCTTTGCCTACTCAAGAAAAGTGATAAATAATTAGCGACAGAACACTTATTATGACCATACTCAATATCGAGACATCCACAACTTGCTGCTCAGCTGCTATCACGATTGATGGTGTTGTAGAGGCTTCCGCAGAGAACTTAGCGGGGGCTAATCATGCTAGCGAATTGCCTATATTTATCGAGCAACTCTTCACTCAGGCCAAAGCCAATCGTTGGCATTTGGACGCTGTGGCATTCTCCGAGGGACCAGGCAGCTACACGGGTCTGCGCATAGGAGCAAGCACGGCCAAAGGTATTTGTTACGGACTCAATATACCATTGATCCCAATTAATACCTTGCAAATACTCTGTAATGCTGTGGATAATAGATACTTGATTGGAGGACAAAACATTTTGCTTTGTCCTATGATAGATGCACGACGTATGGAGGTATATACGGCTTTGTACAACCCAAGTACATTACAACCACTGACCGATATTACTGCACAAGTAATCGATGAGCATTCATTCGCAGATCAGTTGAAAGAAAATAAAATCTATTTCTTCGGCAATGGTGCAGCTAAATGCCAGTCGGTCATTACGTCACCCAATGCAGTGTTTATTCCTGACATTGTACCTCAAGCATGCTATATGGGGCTATTGGCAGAAAGATATACACCACTTGATGTCAAGCAAATGGCGTACTACGAACCATTCTACCTAAAAGAATTTGTGGCAGCTCCAAGCCATATCAAAGGACTAAAATAATCCCCGACTTTCTACTTTCAACAATGAGATATAACGGACATATCATACTAGGATGCATAGCCATATTGTTATTGGCTAGTTGTTCTACACAAAAGAATACCTGGGCAAGCCGCAGTTTTCACCAAACGAAAACTAAGTATAATATCCAATACAATGGTCAAAGGGCCTTTGAAGAGGGTCTAGAAGCTATCAGTGAAGCGCACGAGGATGATTACTCGAGTATCTTGCCATTGTATCCTGTTTCGGACCACGAAGCTGCCCAATCGGCTACATCCTATATGGATCGTACAATCGAGAAATGCCGTAAATCGATAAAGCTGCATAGTATCAAAGCTCGTCCTAAAAAAATCAATCACGCTAAACGCCGCCGTGATCCTGAATACAAGGCATGGCTCGAGCAAGAGGAGTTTAACAACCAATTGGGCAAAGCATGGCTGTTGCTGGCACAAGCAGAGTTTCACAAAGGCGATTTCCTCGGTAGTATCAGTACCTTCAACTATATTGCTCGCCACTATGCATACGACAAAGATATCGTAGCACAATGCCAATTATGGTCAGCGCGTGCATATGCCGAGATGGATTGGCTATATGAGGCAGAGGATGTATTGTCTAAGGTACAAGAGGAAAATCTCTCACGCAAGAATGCGCCATTGTATGCTGCGGTATCGGCGGATATATTAATGAAGACCGACCGATACAGGGAGGCTATCCCTTTCATCAAGATTGCCCTTCCTAACGAAGATCGTCATGGCTATCAACCTCGTTTCCAATATGTATTAGGACAACTCTACAACCAACAAGGCGACAAAAAAGCAGCACGCGCAGCCTACGCGAAGGTGCTCAAACTGCAACCCGACAGCGAGATGGATTTCAATACACGCTTGCAGTTAGCGCAACTCGAAGCAGCGCCTACTACTGCGGTCAACTTGCTCACCAAGATGGCCAAGCAAGATAAAAACAAACATCGCCTAGACCAAATATATGGCACTTTAGGTGATATCTTCCTCTCGCGTGGAGATACGGTCAAAGCATTGGAATATTACGCTATGGGTATTGAGGGAAGTACTAAGAACGGTATGAACAAAGCCGCTGTACTAATCGCGGCGGGCGATATCTATTACGAACAACGCGACTATGTGAATGCGAGTCCTTGTTACAAGGAGGCTACCCAAATACTTCCTGCACAGCACGATGATTACAAGCGTATTCAACGCCGCTCAGAGACCTTGGACCAGTTGGTGGTAGAATATTCCACAGTGCAACTTCAGGACTCGCTACAGCGTTTATCTGCTCTCTCTGAGGCCGAGCAATTGAAGATTGTAGAGAAGATCATTGCTGATCTGATCAAGGCTGAGGAAGAGGAGGTAGAGAAAGCGGCATTGGCTGCGCGTGAAGCCGAACTCGACAATGGTCCACGCAGTGTCAACACTAGTAATATGCTGGGTGGCGGTGGTAGTGGAGAGTGGTATTTCTATAATCCACAGCTCATGCGTTCGGGTCAACAGACTTTCCGTACACAATGGGGCAATCGTACCTTAGAAGACAACTGGCGCCGTCTTAGCAAAGCAGCTACCAGTACCTATATCCCAGAGAGTGATGACCTTTCAACCGACTCGTTGAATACTGATGCGGGAGCATCTGCACAACCAGTTGAAACTGACAACCACAAGCCAGAGTTCTACCTCCAGCAGATACCTAAGACAGAGGCTGATTTCCGTCGCTCCAATGAGCAGATAGCCAATGCGCTATACAACATGGTATATATCTACCGCGATGAGGTAGAAGACCAAGCATTGAGCGACGAGGCATTTGAGGACTTCTGCCGTCGATTCCCTAACGAACCACGTCTCAAAGATTTGTATTACATGCAATACCTTACTGCTCTCAAGGACAACCGTATGGCGGATGCGCAACACTATAAAGCCGAGATCATGCGTCTCTTCCCTGAGTCGCAAGAGGCATATATTGTATCTCAACCTGATTATTTCGACCGCTTGCGCAAGATGTCTGTAGAGCAAGATTCGCTCTATGAGTATACCTATTATGCATATCGCAATAGCGATTATACACAGGTCAAGACCAACAAACAGTATGTTGAAGACAATTATCCATTGACTCCATTGATGCCACGCTTCCTCTTCCTCAATGCTATCTCAGTGGCAAAGACCGACGGACAAGATGCTTTCGTACAAGAGTTGCGTGATATGGTAACCCGTTATCCTGACAACGAACTCGCAGCCATGGCCAAGGATATGCTTGCACTTATGGGACAAGGTGCCGAGAGCCAAACGGGTGGCGAGATGGCCTCGTTACAAGCACGACGCGAAGCAGAACAAGCTGCAGAACTTGCAGAGCAAGATACCACCATCTCATTCAGTCATAATACTAGCGAACCAGCCATGGTATTGCTCATTATGCCACGCGATGAGAAGCGTTTGAATACCGTGCTCTACGAGGTAGCTCTCTACAACTTCTCGCAATTCATGATCAAGGATTTCGACCTCAAACAATTGCCTATGTTCGCTATCAACGAGTGTGCATTGCAGGTATCTGGATTCAGCGATTTGGATGAAGCATTATGGTACGAGGGATTGCTCAAGCAAAATATGGATATGATGCAAATCTTCCAAACCAACGAGGTACAAATCATTTCCATCACACACACCAATTTCGACTTAATTGGCAAGCATTTTACCCTCGATGAGTATCTCGAATGGGCAAAATAGAATGCATGGTAGATAAAATAAAAAAGCAACCGAATAGGTTGCTTTTTTTGGTAGCGGGACCCAGGATTGAACTGGGGACCTCATGATTATGAATCATGCGCTCTAACCAGCTGAGCTATCCCGCCATGTGCTTTCTTCTCGAAAGCGGCTGCAAAGGTACTACATTTTTTTGAATTGACCAAACTTCTTTGTGTTTTTTTTGCAGATTTTGTGATATTTCTTATTTTTAGTACCAAAAAAGCCACCCAATCGGATAATTAGGTGGCCTTTGTTTATGAATAGCGATTTATTATCTCTTATAATTCTCCCACTTGGTGTTACGCATATCGCCAGACTTGAGGAACTCCTCGTGCATAGCCAATGCGCAGCTCAAGGTGTGAGGGGTATGCGCCTTCTTAGACATCTCCAAGTACTCGTTCAACATTGGGCGGTATTGTGGATCCACACAGTTGTTGATGATCTCGTGAGCGCGTTGGATAGGGCTCTTACCACGCAAGTCAGCAATACCGTGCTCGGTGATGATGATCTTCACAGAGTGCTCGCTGTGGTCGTGGTGGCTAACCATTGGCACGAAAGCTGAGATAGCACCACCCTTAGCGGTAGATGGAGTAGTATAG
>JBGVMY010000018.1:0-28087 GCA_045124995.1 Paludibacteraceae bacterium
AAATGTATTACCTTTGCATCAGAATTGACAAACAACAACCTATCAAGGATACTTAACAACCTTTTTAGGAAACATATCAAAAAGTTTCGATTCTTAAGAAACCTTTCTAGGAATAGTGTAAACCTCTTTCAGTTTTAATCACGCCCTATGAGCCCTCCGCAGGAGTGTTTTGATGCAGATGCCATAGGCATATGCAAAAGATGTGCATGGCACATTGGTCAAAACCTAATGGCTTCAGTTTCTGAAGTTCATTCCGAAGGACATTGAAATACATTCCGGAGGACATTGAAAAACTATTTTGGCGCTACTTCATACTGAAAGTAGGAAGTAAGATAAAGGGCTTAAGACAAGGGCCGCCAAGCTGAGCTTGAGCGGCTATGGATTAGCCATTTATCTGCGATGCGACGCAGGAGTATAGCGCCAAATGATCCTTGTTATTTTTTAAGATTTTTGTAGGCACAAAGTGCCGTATTTTTGTTTCAAAAGCGATTCGTTTAGATAGTTTAGATTTCTTGCCCTTTTTAAAAGGGCATAGGAGATATCACAATTAACCCAAATTGACAACCTCATTGACACGAATTATCTAAAAAAAATCTTTTAACCATGATAAACGAAGAAATCGAAAACCTCATCACCGTGGACGAAGAAACCCGCATGGGTTGCCATGGCATAATCATGATTATTGTCTTGGTCGTTGTCGTTGTTACCGTTATTTACTATGCTTTCGAAAGCCTCAACGAATCTAACGACTCTTCCAACCCACCTGCCACGACCGCCAAGGTCGATCAGTCTTCTATGCAGTCTCTGCCCAAGACGAGTGTCAACGATGACCGTCTTATCACGCTCACGCCCGAGCAATGGACCGAGCATATGAACGCTCTCAATGACCATCGCCAGGCGCTCAACGAGCAGCGCAATCTGACCAACGAACTCTATTCGGACCTTCTGACGCTCCGCAACGAGGTACGCCAGCTCCAGCAGCAGGTCAAGGACTTGGGTGTCAAACCGGTAACTACCTCTCAACCTAAACCCAAGGCAGCGGCTACAACCAAACAACCGTCCAAGACCAACCACACCTCTACGAGCTTCCGTCCGGATGCTGTCGTTTTCGCGGGTTACCAACACGATTATATGAGTCCATATGCACGTTTCTCGGTGCGCAACACGACCGACAAGACGATCACCTCTTTCACTTTCCGCATACAGTATTATAATATGAAGGGCAGCATGATCGATTTCACGGAGACTACGTATAATATGATCCTTAAGCCGGGCAAGGCCTATCCGATCAACATGCCAGGTTACAAAAGCGACTCTAACTATGTGTACCACACCAGTGCCAACGCCCATGAGGGCATACCCTATCAGGTCGCTTTCGAACTCCTCTCCATCGTCGTGAAGAACTGAGATTTAGCTGAGAGCTTATTAGGATAGGAGGTAGGAAAAGTGCGTTTTATTAAGATTATCTTTCCTTGTACCTTCCCAATCTCTCTCGGGCTAAAGACCAAGGAAGAACCAAAGAAGGAATAATCGTTCGAGCCCCTTGGGCGAGATAAGAACCAAGGAACACCCAAAGAACTCCCAACCACCCAAAAAGTACTTTTCTTAAGATTGCCTTCTCTTTTAGTTCTCTTATACCTTGCCTCATTCCACCGTGAGAACTCCGAGAGATGACCGAGAGATGAGCGAGAGAACTCCACACCTACGAAAAGTGCGTTTTGTTAAGATTTTTAACTATTCTTAACCTTCAAAAGTCAAGCGCTCCGTCGAGTAATCTCTGCCCTTACACGAGAAAAATCATCCAAAATAGCACTTTATTTGCATAAATGCAAAAAAAGCTGTATCTTTGCAGCGTAATTAAAAACAATAAGTTTAACCATTAAACACAAAACAAATTATGAAGAAAATTTTTACACTTGGTGTTGCCATGATGATGACAGTCATCGGATGGGCACAAATGCCTAGCAGACAAGAAATGAAGCAAGGCAATCAGAGATTACCAAAACATGAACAGCTAGCCTCGCTGCAACAACGCGGAGAAGCCGTGGACATCCGCGAGATAGCTGGACAATCAACTGTGGCTCCTGTACATGCGAAAAAAGTGGCACAAGCCACTACCGACACCGTTCGACTACACTTTGACCACTTTGCCGTGATGCCAGAGTACTCGCTGGAGCTGCGCACATGGTTCGTATCGGCTATGACCGAAGACGAGGAGTGGATCGTGAAATTTGACTTCTACGGCAAAAGCACGGGCTTCGCCGGCACCTATACAGAGATGGATATGCGATATGACTTCAGCTATATCTATCCTCCCGAGTATGCACCTGCTGTGTACTACGAGAAAATAACCCTGACCATGGAGGAGAACATCACTCCATACCTCAAACAAATCAAACTGCATGCCGACATCTTGGGTAGCGACGGCAAAGTGTATATCGTGACCGTACTACACGAAGTGTTCTCACCCAAGAGCACCTTCGAGTCTGTACTAGACAACGCCTACCTGGAGCGCGACGTGGACCACTTTGTGCTGTCAGGCAAGAACAACGAACTGGATATCAACCTGGTAGTCAACAAATCGAACCCAATCTCTGCATGGGGACCATACGAGAAACAAGACTTTGACATGGCGCAGACACGCGTCACCTATCAAGGCGTGGAGCAAGTGGTATATCAACCCGAGATAATCATCGAGACAACACAATACAGCGAAACGCAGTTTGCATGGTCGGCCGTGTTCTCCTACTTCAACCAAGACACCGTGCAACACATCATACAGATCACTGCACCCATGCCGCTGGCTACCGACACGATAGAGATAACCTGCCATAACCTGTACATCGACGAGTCGTGGGCCGAATGGCTAGGCTGGGTACAGTTCTACGGACAAGATGACACCTACGACATCTACGCAGGTTATGTGGGCACCTTCCTCATGCCTGGCAGATACGAAGGCATAGACGCTATGCTATACGTGACAGAGATAGCTAGTTGGTACGAGGTGGAAGCCCTGTACACCGTTCTAGAGGTGAAGAACAACCCTCTGTCTGGCAACGGATACGATGTGGACATCACCGCCTATTGCGCGGACTATAATGCCTATAAGATACACATGACCTACTCCGTGCCCGAACCTACACGCGAGGTAGATATCAACTTTGAGACATCGTCCATAGCACTATACGACCCACAGATTAATAAGCTGCAAATGGAGAATGAGAACGATACCTACTTCTGCGCTATCAACCTGATTAACAAATACATGGGCGATGAGTTTGATAGCGACGATGTGAACCCTGCAGGCATCTATCTATATGGTCCTGGCAACGCTCGCATTGAGGTGGGCGATATATCCGGTAAAGTGTATCTGCAAGGCGATACCACCATCATCGACGCTAAGCTGCTGGGCTTTGACGCCGTGCAATATAATGTGCATATGTGGTATGCTGTGCCCGAACCAACCGATACCGTGGAACTGTTTATCGGCAAAGCCGACTTCTTCAACGAGATCAAGAAACTAGGTATGTATCAGCTATATGGCTACACCGCTGACCAAGAGTACACCGTGACCTTTGGTATCAACAGCACCGTCGTACCTGGCACATACGGCATCGATGGCACCTTTGGCAAGATGGCTTCGCCCGATGGCTACTACGACCTGCTAGGCGGCGGATATACCTATGTGCTAGAGGGCGACTATATGCTAGAAGACTTTGAGGTGTACACTGTGGAGAAAGGTATCGTGCGCGTGGAGATGGACGAAGACCAAGAGATCATGGTATATGCTAGCGTCATCTGCAGCAATGCCGTATGCTACAACATCACCATGTCCACTAAGTACGACAAACCTCACCTAGCCGAGGACGAACCCGAAGAAGAAGTGGACCGAACCTATACATCCAATGACCGCGTAGTCATCCTTGACGAAACAGAGAGCTGGGGACGTATCTACTTTGATGTGGAAGCAGCCGACCGTTCAGATGTTGCCGCGTTGTACTTCTTCGCCGAGGAGTCCGACCCAGAGATCATCATTCCAGAAGGCACCTACCACTTTGACTACACAGAGGAGCCCGGTACGATGTTGGCGAACCCAGGCATCACAGGCGAGGGCTATATCATACCATCCTACTATGGTCAGTGCGACGAACACGGATCGTTGTCAGGCACCCTATGGCTGCTGGTAGCCGGTAGCGCCGAGGTGAAGAACGTGGGCGGAAAATTGTATATCGAGGTGAATGCACTCAACTCGTATGACGTGCCTGTGCATATCGTATATGATGGCACAAACGGTGCAGCTGTTGATCAAGTAGCAGGACCTGAGTCTACAGCACAAAAACGCTTGCGCGATGGCCAACTTATCATCCTACGCGACGGCAAAGAGTATAATGCACTAGGCGTGCAGATGTAAGGGTTTCGGGTTTAGTGTTTAGTGAACGCTTCGCTACTGTTTCGTGTTTAGAGACCAGGCTAAAAGCCCTGATAGACCACTGCGTTGTTAGATATTAGACCAAAGGAGTCTAACAGCGCAGCGGTCTAACATTTAATAGCGAAGCGATCTAAAAAAGAAAATAAAACAACCAAACAATACTACCATGAAAAAGATTTGGACATTAGCATTCGCCCTCGTGGCATGCGCCTTGACAAGTATGGCGCAGGATGTGGATGTGAATTTCCCAGCGACAGAATATTCTCAAGATCCTAAAGCGAACTATCGATTATTCAAAACAAGAAACGTTTATACCTTCATCAAACTGGATACCCGTACAGGGCAAATGGAATTGGTGCAATGGAGCGTGAATCGCAACAATAGAATAACCTACACGTTGTCTAATGAGAAATTGATTCATCCACTAGATATAGAAGAACCTGGTCGATTCACGCTATACGCCACCACGAATATGTATAATTTTGTGCTCCTTGATCAAATTGACGGACGCTCATGGCAAGTGCATTGGGGAACTAATGTCAAACAAAGATGGATTCAACAGACTACTTATATCGACGATTCTATCATAGAGGAGCAAGTATCAGAACAAGAACCACTAATTCAACCTAAATTAGCAGAAACAACCATGTTATATTCATTGGATTTAACTCCTGTTGAGGGGGATTACAAACTGCAAGTTACAATGGAAATGGCGGAGGTGCAGAAACTTTATCGCGAGCATATGCTTATGAAATCGACTATCAACCAGGCGTATTTGACAGTCGTGAAAAAACTGATGCTATCCACCTATCACGAAGATTGGGCATATGTAGATCAATTAAGTGACTTTATGGTCTCCTTGATAGAAGAGGGTAGTTCGGTAGATAAAACTGAACTAGAAAAGACACTCGAAAATCAGACAGATTTTATGGAAATAACCAAAATATTTAAACGCTTTCAATAATTTATCGTTATGAAAAAGATTTTATCACTATTCGTTATTGTCATGGGTATGGCCAGTATCGCGTCTGCTCAAGATATCATCACAACAATTGATTCACAAGAGATTAAAGCTAAGATTCTAGAGATATCAAGCACTCAAGTCAAGTACGTCGATTTTAATTACCAAGATGGACCCGTATATGTGTTTAATGCAGACGAAGTAGCGTCCATCACTTTGGCTAATGGTGATATAAAGACCTTCGCCAAAAATGAGACTCCAGAACCAGTAAGAGTATCCAATACGGAAATCCCTGCTTCAACATCTACCACCCTATCCAACTCATATATCCTACGAGCTGGAAACCGCTATTATTACAATGGCGAGGAGATGAGAGGAGCAGTATATGCTAACTTCTTGAAAAATAACTGTGCAGATGCATACAGACTATACCAACATGGTAAAGGTGTTTCTACTGCTGGTTGGATATTGTTAGGTGTAGGTGTGGGATTGGACCTTGGTTTAGCATGGTGGGTGCCATATAGTGGCTATGTGGCTTTGGCTTGTGAGATTGCATGTATTCCTACTTTGATTGTCGGCTATACACAAATGCACAGAAGTGCTGAGATTTATAATACATCTTGTATCGTAAATTCACAAGCATATTGGAGCATCAATGCTTCTCAAAATGGCATAGGTGTTGCCTTGAACTTCTAAACTATCTCAACCGGTAACAACTTTGTTACCAGTTCAAAAACATTCAATACAACCAATAAACACTACTACCATGAAAAAGATTTGGACATTAGCATTCGCCCTCGTGGCGGCCACATGCCTGGCTAATGGCGCAGAGTATGTCATTAGCAATACACCCGTGACACCCGTGCGCGAAGAACCATCACAAGCCGCTGAACAAGCTACACAACTGCTCTTCGGCGATCTGTGTGAGATAGTAGAACGCAAATCGGGCTGGACCAAGATACGCGCGACCAAAGATGGACAAGTGGGATGGGTGACCACCTCGATGATGACTGCCGTCAGCGAAGAGGACGTGCGACAACTAGAAGAAAACCGCAAAGCCAACGGCGAAGGCGTAGTGGCCATACCGATGACCGTGGCTACCGAAAAAAAGACCGGCGAGAAACTAATGCTGACCATCGGCACACGATTGCCAAACTATAAAAAAGGTAGCTTCGAAGTGCTGGGAAAACAGTATAAGATCGACCCTAAGGCCGTTTATACACTGACGTATAAAGACGAAAAAGTACTGGTGAATGGTAAAGAAGCAACCGGCGAAGACATGGTGCGCGTGGCCAAACAGCTGCTGAATGTGTCATACCTATGGGGCGGAAAGAACATGATGGGCTACGACTGCTCAGGCTTTACACAAACAGTTTATAGCGTCTTTGGCTTCGACATCCTGCGCAACGCCCGCGAACAAGCGACACAAGGCACCGAGATCAAATCGCTGGCCGAAGCACAACCCGGCGACCTCGTGTTCTTTGACCACGCCGACCGCAACCCAAACTCCACACGAATCACCCACGTGGGCATGCTCATCAGCCAAACCGAAGTGATCCACTGCGCCGGACGCGTACACGTGGCAAAAATAGAGGATATGGGTATCCGCCTCGCCAACGGCAAACTGTCGCACCACCTGGCGAAGATAAAGAGGTTTTTGTGAGTTGAAGGTGTTTAGTGAACGCGGCAAAGCCGCTACTGTTTAGTGTTTAGAGATCGGCACAAGCGCCTGAAGACTATCTAAGATCTAAAAGCGTAGCGATCTAACAGCCGAAGGCGGTCGAAACAGAAAGGATATGAAGAATATAACGAAAATAACACCGTATATTGCCATTGTGGCAGCTATGCTCATATGGGCAGGGGCGGGTGTCGCTGTCAAAGAGGCATTGGTCATCTTTAGCCCCTTGACACTCATCGTCATGCGATTTACGCTGGCCGTACTGCTGATGCTCAGCATCGGACTCCTGTTTCGACACAACAGCATCGTCGGACTACAACGCGTGGAGAAAAAACATATCCCCCTGTTTCTGCTAGGCGGACTGTTTCAGCCCTTTCTGTACTTTATCTTTGAGACATACACCTACCAGAGCTTCAGTTCGCCCACTGTGGCCGAAGCCCTGCTGAGTACCCAACCCGTGATGGCCCCTCTATTCGCATGGGTGCTGCTGCGCGAACGCGTGACACGCAATAACATACTGGGTATCCTGCTATCCACCCTGGGCGTGATGATGCTACTGATGATGGGCGGCGGACCATTGGCTATGGGCGATGGCGCCATCGGCAAAGGTGTGCTGCTGGCCGTGCTGACCGTGAGTATGTCGGTGAGCTATAGCGTGGTGCTCCGACGCATTCCCACGCAGTACACACCACTGAGCATCGTGTTTTATGTGCAGTCGTTCGCCTTGGTACTGTTCTATGTGCTGTGGGCAGTGATGGACAGAGGCAATGGGTTGTTAGGTGATAGTGCACCCCAAATATCTGCCGCTATTTCGGGGACCCCGATGGGAATAAGGTTATTAGGTGATGGACAATGGGTGAAGTCGCTCTTATCCGTAGGATACCTGGCCGTACTGGCGTCGGTGACCGCATTCATACTATTCTGCTACACCGTGCGGAAAATAGGCGTGACACGCGCCAACGTCTTCAACAATGTGCGACCCGTATTCACCGCCATTCTGATGTGGATGATCTTCGGAGAAATATTGCCAATATGGAAAATAATCGGCATAATAATCATAATAATTGGCCTATTTATTAGTCAAAAGCAAGAAAAAGGTAGCAAAAATTAATATATTTTTGGCAGTTTCGAAAAAAAGTAGTAATTTTGTAGGCTCTAGTCTTTTTGGCCTAAGGTTTAAAGTTTAAAGGCGAAAGGCGAGAGGAAGTTTTTTAAAAAACACTATATAAATAGAAAATACAAATTGCGTATGGAAATATCTACACTAGATTCGTTTTATAACTTTTTGTTTATACTAGCCTTGATTGGCTTAGTAGTATTCGTGTCGTTGTACTTTGTGGATGCAGGATACGGCAAGATGCGTACCGAGAAATGGGGACCAGCCATCAACAACAAGGTGGGATGGTGCCTCATGGAAATGCCCGTGTTTGTTGTGATGCTATACCTGTGGGCATTGTCGGACGTAAAGTTTGAGTTGCCATACTTGGTTTTCTTCCTCATCTTCCAGTTCCACTATTTCCAACGCTCGTTCGTATTCCCCTTCCTATTAAAAGGCAATAGCAAGATGCCATTGGCTATCATGGGCTTGTCTGTGGTGTGGAACCTATTGAATGGCTATATACAAGGCTATTGGCTCTTCCACTTGGCTCCTGTGTACGCACCTAACTTATACACCGGCGCATGGTTGACCGATCCACGATTTATCATAGGTGTACTCATCTTTGCGGCTGGTTGGATCATCAATATGCACTCTGACCACGTGATTCGTCACTTGCGCAAACCAGGCGATACCAACCACTATCTGCCAAAGAAAGGTATGTACCGCTTTGTGACCAGTGCTAACTACCTAGGTGAGATTACCGAATGGTTGGGCTTTGCCATCCTGACATGGTCATGGGCTGGATTGAGCTTCTTCTGGTTTAGCTGCTGCAACCTGGTGCCACGCGCCAACAGTATCTACAACCGCTATCGCGTGGAGTTCGCCGATGAGTTCGACGAGAAGAAGCTGAAACGAATCATTCCGTTTATTTACTAAAATGAGACTATGAGTAATCTACTATTTACTGAGCACAAGCTCGGTCCTATTACTTTGCGCAACCGCGCCATCCGTAGTGCCGCATTCGAGAACATGGCCTATGGCAACAAACCTAGTGAAGACCTCTATAACTACCATACAGCCGTAGCACGCGGCGGTGCCGCAATGACCACCGTAGCCTACTGCTCGGTGACACGTTCGGGCGTGTCTTTTGATGGACAATTGTACATCCACGACGAGATAAAAGACGACCTGAAGCGTCTGACCGACGGCATTCACGCCGAAGGTGCGAAAGCCAGCATCCAATTGGGCCACTGCGGAAACATGACCCACTTCTATACCTGCAAATGCCTGCCAGTAGGTGCTAGCACCGGTTTTAACCTGTACTCACCAACTCTGCACCGTGCACTGAAGAAAGACGAGATCAAGGAGATCGTTAAGGCCTTTGGTCATGCCGTGGACTTCTGCCGCGAGTGCGGATTTGACTGCGTGGAGATACACGCAGGTCACGGCTACCTGATTTCGCAATTCCTATCGCCATACACCAACCACCGTCGCGATGAGTACGGAGGTAGTCTAGAGAACCGTATGCGCTTTATGAACGAGGTGATGGCCGAGGTGATGGAGCACGCAGGCGACGACATGGCCGTAGTGGTGAAGACCAATATGTACGACGGCTTCAAGTCAGGACTGAAGGTAGAAGAGTGCATCCGCATCGCACAAGAGATAGAGAAACATGGCGTGCACGCGCTGGTACTAACAGCCGGCTTCGTGAGCAAAGCACCATTCACCGTGATGGGTGGCGCTATGCCAATCAAGACCTTGGCACACTATATGAACCCATGGAGCTTCTGGTGGCTGCGCCTAGCACTGCGCTTCGTAGGACACCTGATGATACCTACCGTGCCATTCAAAGAGCTATTCTTCTTAGACACCGCTAAGCAGTTCCGCAAAGCACTGAAGATGCCATTGATCTATGTAGGTGGCATCATGGGCCGCGAGAACGCCGAGACCGCCTTGGCTGAGGGCTTCGACTTTGTACAGATAGGTCACGCACTGGTACGCGATACCGACTTCGTCAACAAGATGCGCGAAGAACAATACCACTCAGAGTGCAAACGCTCGAACTACTGCGTAGCACGTATGTACACTTTGGATATGAAGTGCCACGAGTGCGTAGAGAACTTGCCAAAATCTCTCGAGAAAGAAGCAAAGAAATACGAACAAATGTGGTACCCCTCCGCTAAACAATAACTCTAAACATTAGACTAGGAATGCTTGCACTTGTTACTGGCGCATCATCGGGTATTGGTTTGGAATATGCCAAGCAATTAGCGCGCGATTATCATACTGATCTTCTGTTGGTTAGCAACCAAGAGGAGGAACAAAAGAAAGTGGCTGCTGACTTAGCAGCACAATTTGGCGTAAAGACTACCCCCCTCTATGCTGATCTCTCCAAGCAAGACGCAGCGGAGCAGCTCCACCAATACTGCCTTGACAACAATCTCGTGGTGGACATCCTCGTGAATAACGCAGGTGTGTTCTTCTTCAATCCCTATTGCGAGACATCGATGAAGCGCATTGAGCTCATGCTCAACCTGCATATGATCACGGTAGCCAAACTCACCCGTCTCTTTGGCGAGGATATGGTCAACCGCCAACTCACTGAGGAGGAGAAAGCACAAAAACTCTGTGGAAAACCACGCCAAAAGGGTTATATCCTCAATATGTCCTCAATGTCAGCGTGGATGGCAATGCCAGGTATTCAAACCTACAATGCCACCAAAGCGTTTATCTACAATTTCTCCAAATCCTTGTGGTATGAACTCAAGCCTAAGGGCGTGAATATCACCGTGATGACACCTGGAGCAGTAGATACAGAGCTCTTTGGTTTGGCGCCTAATCTACGCCGTTTGGCAGTGAACTTGACCGTGGCTATTCCACCAGAGAAACTGGTGAAGCGTGCACTCAAGAAAATGTTTCGTGGCAAGAAGGCTGATATGCCTGGTGTGATTAACTACCTCTGTACACCATTGCTTAAGCATACTCCTGATTGGCTTTTGTTCTTTGCAATAAAGTTGATAGGCAAATACCAAAAATAATAAAATAGCAACCTCGCCGAGGTTGCTATTTTTATGTTTGAAGAACATATCTTTTTGGTTAAATCGTAGCATCTAGGGATTCGAGGTCTGGGTACGTGATCCAATTTAGAATCTCAGCCACATGGCGATTGATCGCGATATCGTCCACAAAATGGAATGGTTGTTCACAACCGATAGATTTGAGATGAGCATCGACAGTCTCATAGATATTTAATGCAGGTTTGCTCATGTGCATGAGGTGAGAGGCAAAACAATGCTCAAAAACTGACATGTCATACACTTGATGAATATCTTGCCAATGCAAATCATTGTTGTTGCTGAGCAGGAAAATACGATGTCCAGCTTCTTTCCAGTGTTTTACCATTTGTAATCTTTCGGCGGGTATACCTCCGTGCATCGTATTCCATGCAGCAATAACATCTTCGCGCGTAGTGTCTTGTGCAGCATATTGTAGGATAGTGTTGATAAAATAATCAGTAGATATCTCACCTTTTTCGTATTGTTCCATCAAAGTGTCTTCGATGCCTTCGCCATTAGAGGCTAATCCTAACACGTTCTGCATCACGCGGTTACCAAGCATTTCTTGAAAACGTCTGATACATTCGGGCATGTTGTGCTGCATTAGCACACCACCCATATCTAGAATGATTGTCATTGGTGTTTAGTGTTTAGTGTTTAGTGTTTAGTGAACGCCCTGCGGGCTACTGTTTAGTGTTTAATAGTGTCTTTCGCCGAAGATGCTTGAGCCGATGCGTACCATGGTACTGCCTTCTTGGATAGCCAACTGATAGTCGTCGGACATACCCATGCTGATGATCCGTTCGGTATCTTCTATGTATCCATCCGAAGTGGTATCGGAGTGGTAACGGCTAAGACAGGTATCTGCTAAGTGCCGAATAGCCTTGAAACAGCGGCGTATCTCCTGCTGATCGTCGGTATTGGTAGCCATGCCCATGACACCGCAAATCTCAACATGGTTGAGAGTGGAAAGTGGAAGGTCCAAAGACAATAGCTCCTCGGGTGTGAAGCCGGACTTGGTCTCCTCTTTGGCCACATGCACCTCTAGCAACACGCGTACTTTGCGCCCGATCTTCTCCGCCTCGCGGTTGATGGTCTCCAATAGGCGGAGGCTATCTACCGAATGGATGAGGTGGACAAAAGGCACAATCATCTTGACCTTATTGGTCTGCAGATGGCCAATGAAATGCCAACGGATATCCTTTGGCAGGGCTTCGTACTTAGGCAATAACTCTTGCACGCGGCTCTCACCAAAATCGCGTTCACCCGCCTCGTAGGCCTCGATAATGGCCTCCTGGGAGTGGAACTTGCTGACGCAGATCATGGTCACACCCTGAGGGATGTGCTGGCGGATAGCGGCTATATGTTGGCGAATAGCGGACACCGATTATTGGTTGTCGGCCGCATAGGTGCCGCGATAAACCTCGAGGATAGCTGAGCGGGTGATGCTGATGACCTCGCAGTCGAGGTTGGTGAGCTCTTTTTGCAGGAGCTTGTTTGCATCGGTGATATTGCTAGCTTGTACATAGATGGATACAGCTTTGCGCTTCTCCTTGCCGTTGTCCTCCACAGTGATCATCTCCACGCGAGCCTTGTACCAACGATCGCCCTCTGGATTGGTGATAAGGTCGTAGAATTGCACTTGTTTGCAACTTTTAACTTCCCATTCGCCCGAGATAAATGGTTTGATCTCTTCTATGAGGTGGTTCTCAACATCGGCACAAGTGAGTCCCTCAACCATATAGGTCTCTTTTACACCTGCAGGATTGTCTTCGCCTGTTTGGCGAGTATAACTGATTTTAATTTCGTAGAAAATCATGTGATATATTTTTAAAAGTTAGATATTTAGTAATTGATAATCAGCGATTTGATGTCGGTTGCTTGTAACTCTTTCTCTGGGAAAGTTCGCATAGAGCCAGACCAAAGCATGAGTGGAACGATTGGTTTGTTTTGGATGACATGGTCATATGTGGTGTGCTCGTTAGAATCCAAAATCCAATTCTCTTGCAACTGAAAATACACATCACCAGCATGTTTTCTATAAATAGAATGGCGACTATCTGAAGTAATTGCCTCATGGATTGGATATGCTACATGTACTCCCTCAAAATCCATCAATAGATTAGCTACTTGTCGCTGAATGGTTTCCAATGATAGACGTTTCTGTTCAATCAATGTGCGATTGAGGTAAATAAATGGTCCATATCCGCCATCTACCCATCTTTCATGTCCGTAGATGGCCATAAGATAGGTACTGGTAAGGGCAGCGGCGCGATCTACATTGAAATGTTGGATAGACATACCTGCTTGCTCAATTTTGCTCGTTGCGTATCCCTTGATGGGGCGTCCTACTAATAGCAATTGATAGTTGGTCTTCCCAATGCGTTTATTTAGTTGCTCCATTAAATATCCAATGTCTTGATTTAAAGATAGATACATATCTTCCTGCTCTGCCGATGCAATCATGTCAGATGTGGCCTTTGGTGAGAGAGTTGTGAGTTGCAACAGCAGTATGTCTGGGGTAATATCTTCTCCTAATTTCTTGGATTGCTGCATAGCCAATGCCATTTCAATGACCAATGTGTTAGCAACAGGGGTGTTGTGTGAATAATCTTTTGGTAGGTAGCTAAATGATTTTTTGCGCTCGCTTTTTGTTGGTGATGTGTACATTGAAATGTCCATTCTAGGTGTCCATGCACGTTCGATGAGTTGAGAGATACGTCCATTCATATTCATTGCATCTGCTGCAGTAGGTAGTCCTTCTGCATAGAATGAAGTAGTAACCCATTTGAGGGTGTGACAATCTAACCAGCAACATGCATTAGCGGCATGTCCTGCCATGATAATAGTGGATTGTGGCTGAAGACCAATAGCATAGATCATCGCTTGTTCGCCATAGCGTATGCGCCATTCATCAGTGAGCGTGGTCGATAGAATTGCTCTTGGAGATAGCTTTAAGCTCGTTCCAATGCCCGAAACAGCATCATCATACAATGTTTCGTGTGCGCTTCTGTCAAATCGTGAGAAATAATGGTTTGCCATGATTCCATGGTGCGAGGGGGTTGTACCCGTCATGAGTGTAGCGGTTGTTTCTGCCTCACCATTGACCATATGTGGAAAATGAATTGTCGTTTGAAAGGCTTCTTCACTTAGACTGCGCAATCCTCCCACAGACCAATAGGAACGTAGGTTGTCAAGATTTTCTTGAGTCATACCATCTACCACAACAACTACCGTCAAACGGGGATTGGCTGCGATAGATAACGATGTACAAAGGCTAATGAATAAAGCAATCAGCGTAGTAGATAAATGAGTCGTGCGCATAGATGAATAACGGGTAAAAGTACAAGTCGCCAGTTGAAACCAACCAACGGATGTGAAGAGAAAAATGTTAAAAAGATGACAAGAATCAGCAAAAGAAGATAGACTATTCCAAACAAAACGTCCCACCACCAGGATAGCTTGTTACGCTTCCTGTCCCACAAACTGATACATATCATCAATATTGCAAAGATGACAATGCCAAATCGGCAATCAGCATACCATGCTATCGGAGCTATTTCGAAAGAAACAATATCTTCGTTAACTACTAGTGGAGTGCCATCTGAAAGATGTGCTTCGGAGAGATAAAACATGAGTTCCTCTGGCAAGAATAATCGCTGTTCGCTATTCATTGGTTGATTTGCTTTCGCACCAAACACGAGATTGATGCCAAAGTCAACCCATGAGTGTTTCCCTGTATAATGGGATATTGCTTTGCGAAAAGTAGTACCTTCGTAGCCTTTGTATGAAGATATAATGGTGTCTTGTAATGCGTTTCTTATCAAATGGTATGGACGCGTAGCGCAATTGTCGAAAACAAAGTTGTAGTGGTAAAAACGATTCTCTGGACGATAGTTGATTAGCAGTGCTTCAAATATTTTTTCTTTTTGATCTTTGGTCAAATTCAACTCTTGCCAATAGGTGATGCGACTAATGCGTTGATTAGACTTGAGAAAATAACTATATGGTTCAATTCCTAACTGGTAATAGGTGTCTCCTTTGATGAATTTTCCATAAAATCCTTCGCCCATAAAGAATACCCCATAATTGAATGCAATATCAAGTTTTTGCGTTGGATCTTCTACACGAATGCCCGTGTGTCCATATTTTGACCAGACTTCAGTTCCTGGAGTGCAGGTGACTATGTATATCTTGGCACTATCACTAAGTATTTGTCCATATGCAAGACAAGCACTTAATATTAATATGATGGATAGGAAAATCTTACGCATGGTAGATGATAAAGTTTGGTGTGAATGTACAAATTAATCCTAAAAAATATCCTGCAATTACCTGCATAGGTGTATGTTCGTTGAGATACAAACGAGCATACATTACTAAGAGTGATAGTATAAGTATAGTGATAATCAATGATGTAGGAATAATGCTATAATATAATGAAATACTACATATACCCCCTAACAATCCTCCTAGTCCTGTAAGATGTGCTGAGATTTTCCACCAGTGATTGATAATTGTTACTGCCAGCAATGTTACTGTTGCCCCGATTGCAATAAAAAGCCATATTTGGGGCAAATGCATAGTGCCATACACAAAGTAACTCCAAAATCCAAAACAGATAGTACTATACACATATGGTGTAGTACGTTCCTTGGAATCTGTGATGCTGAGCGAAGAGATTACCTTACGTTTCCATAGTAAAATGATTAATATAAGAGGAATAAGTGCCGTTAGTGAAAAGGTACCAACCACATTCAGCCACATGTATATTGCAGGCAACTCTGGTGTTCGGTTGTGCATGAGCAGCATATACAAAATCATTCCATAAGTAGGAATGAACAGGGGGTGGAGTAGGCAACTTACTATTTGAGATAATATGTGGAGTACTCTTTGCATGGATTATATCTGATGACGTAATCGTGCTACTGGAATACCCAATTGCTCGCGATATTTAGCTACCGTACGTCGCGCAATATTGTAGCCGTGTTCGTGCAAAATCTCCACCAATTCGTCATCTGTTATAGGGTGTGATTTATCTTCATTCGCAATAATCTCACGCACTTCTTCTTTAATCTCTCGCGTAGATATTTCTCCACCATCTTGTTTCGCAATTGCTTCGGAGAAAAAGTATTTTAATGGATAGATGCCAAATTGTGTTTGTACGTATTTGTTGCTACAAACACGTGATACAGTAGATACATCCATCTTGATTATATCTGCAATATCTTTTAGCACCATTGGCTTAAGGTAACTACTATCGCCTTGTAAGAAAAACTCTCGTTGATAGGATACGATGGCCGTCATTGTTTGCATCAACGTCTCATTTCGTTGACGTATCGCATCAATGAACCATTGAGCAGAATCAATTTTATTCTTGATGAATTTTACTGCCTCTCGATTGGTTGATGACATCTTGCTTTCATTCTCCGAACTATAGGCATCCAACATCTGGCTATAGTCTTTGGATACGTGCAATGGTGGAATATCCCCCTGATTCAACGACACAATCAACTCATCATCTTCTTGCTCAATGATAAAGTCAGGATTTACTGTTGTTTGATTACGATCATATACTGTACCTGCCCAATCGTTGCTAGGGCGAGGGTTGAGTCGTGTTATTTCGGAGATTGCGGTCCGCAATTCATCCTCAGTAATCTCTAATCGTTGGATAATTTTGCCATACTGTTTGCGACTAAATACTTCAAACATACGTGATAGAATGTTTGTTGCAAGAATGACAGATGGAGTTTGCTCTTTTTGTTTGAGCTGTAGTAGCAGACAGTCTTGCAAGTCGAAAGCAGCTACGCCAGGTGGGTCAAACATACGAATTTGCTCCACGATATCTTTCATTTTATCGTCGCTTACCTGGATTCCTTCTTGAAAACTCAGATCGTCAACTAATTCTTCTACGGTGCGACGCAGATAGCCATCTCCATCAATATTACCTACCACGAACTTTGCGATATGTCGATCGGGTTTGTCCATTTTGGTTAGGTAGATTTGTGATTTAAGGTATTCGCCAAAACTGATACCGACAGAGAATGGTATTTCTTCGCGCATACTTTCGCTGCTGCGATTCGATGATAATGTGCGTTCGCTCATGTCGTCATCTTGCACATAATCATCGTAGTTGAAATCATCATTTTGTAGAGGGTTTTGATACTCGTCATCAACGATTTCAGTATCTTGATATTCAGTATCATTCACTTGCTCACGGCCTTCTTCCAATGCAGGATTTTCTTGCAGTTCCTCATTGATACGAGCCTGTAACTCACATGCAGGTAGCTCCAACATACGCATCACCTGTATTTGAGCAGGTGACAATTTTACTTGCAGTTTCTGTTGTTGTGTTAATGTGAGTGAAGTGGCCATAATAAAATATTATTGATTGACAATATCTAATACTGTTTCTGTGATATATATCAATTGTTCTTCGTCTAATTCAGTATGCATTGGCAGCGACAATACGCATGCTGCCAATTTCTCTGCTACTGGGAAATCGCCTGCTTTATAGCGGGAATCTTGGTATGCCTTTTGTAAATGCAGAGGGATAGGGTAGTATATCATGGCAGGAATACCTTTCTCTGCCAACGCATTGCGTAGTGCATCACGATCCACATCCACCAATCGGAGTGTATATTGATGAAATACGTGTGTGGAGTTGTCTGTCCGTGCAGGAATGAGCAAATGCGAGTTGTTCGAAAATGCTTTATCATAATATGCTGCTGCACGTTGGCGGGCTTCGATATATTCATCTAGATGGGGTAATTTTATATCCAATATTGCAGCTTGGATACTATCCAGACGTGAGTTTACACCCACTTGGTCATGGTGATAACGCACGACCATACCATGGTTCGCTATCGCACGCATTTTACTTGCCAACTCATCATTGTTGGTGAATATAGCACCACCATCGCCATAACAGCCCAAGTTTTTTGATGGGAAGAAACTGGTGCATCCAATATGTCCAATCGTTGCTGCTTGACGAATGTTTCCGTCTGAGAAGGTGTATTTTGCACCGATCGCTTGACATGCATCTTCCACTACATACAATCCATGCTCTTGAGCGATAGACATAATAGCCTCCATATCAGCGCATTGACCGAATAGATGTACGGGTACAATTGCTTTTGTTCGTGGCGTGATAGCTTTGCGGATTGACTCAACCGAGATGTTCATTGTATCCCAATCTACATCCACCACAACGGGTGTTAATCCTAGCAATGCCACTACTTCTGCAGTAGCAATAAATGTGAATGTAGGGGTAATGACTTCATCACCGGGTTTCAATCCCAAGGCCATCAGGGCTATTTGCAGTGCGTCCGTACCATTGCCGACAGGAATCACGTGTTTGGCACCAGTATAAGTCTCAAGGTGCTCTTGAAAGGCGGTTACTGCGGGACCCTTGATGAAGGAGGCAGAGTCAATCACTGCCTGAATTGCTCGATCAACGTCGGCTTTGATATGTTGATACTGCGTTTGCAGATCGACCATTTGAATCTTTTTCATCTATCGTTCGATGATATATTCCACCTCACGGATATTGGTTCGTATCTGTGTGATGTTTGGGTTGGTATGAATTATTTCGATTGGCAGTGTCGCTGCACCTTTTGTGGGATAGGGACATACTGCCAGAAGGTCTGCTTCATTGATTTGCGCAAAGTGCGAGATGCCCACACGAACAGTCACAACCACTTCTTGAGGGAAGAGATGGATTGTTTCTTGAGCGGGCAGGTTGTTCACCTGAATAGGTAAGGTAAAGGTCTTATCTGTAAACTGTTCTGCTACAAAAGTGACTTTTGCCTCTTTTGCAACACTGCGAATGCCTTCGGGAATAATCAATGATACTATCGTGTGAATTGTATCGTGCAAGTCGTTGATATACAAGCTATCTGTTGTGATTTTCTCAATATTATCCAACAATTGCTTTTTGCCAAATATCTCGATTTCCGATGGAGTGATGATTGGTGCCTTGGCCAGTTGATATTGCTTGGTCATTGTCCATGACGCTTTCAGCTCGACAGGTACACATTTCTTCGCTTGGCGATGATAATTCGATTCGATTACCTCGGGGCGAATTTGTTGGATTGTGGTCGAACCAGGGAGAATATCTTGTATTCGAGGGCGCAACACATCTGCTGACAGTACGAGTTTTCCGTCTCCGTCGGGCAAACGGTCGGACAAACTAATACTGATAACTGGTGATGTGTGAGCCACTTGACGCAGCAGCTTGCCATTGTCGCGCAAGGTAATATTCAGATGGTTTGGGAGTTCCTGCTCGAACACTACTTCCGAAGGAACATCGGTGTAGATAATGGGGAAAGAGACGTTCACGTCGCGGGATGAAGACATCGCGCGTCCCCACCAAAACAACGTAGCTATTCCGACAAAAACGAGGAATATGAACACATCATTTCTGAGCATCCATACCCACGCTTGTCGTATTAGTCGTTTCAATATGGCGAACTTCTCTCCCATTTATTGCCAAACGATTATGCTTTAGTTTGGTTTGCTTGAGTATCTTCTGCAGATACGTAAACACTACCCTTATCTACCTTAAGTGTCACATCTTTAGACACTTCGATCAAGAATGTAGTCTCTTGTACCTCTTTGATGATGCCATAGATGCCGCCTGCGGTAATCACTTTATCACCTTTCTTCAACGCCTCGCGTTGTTTTTGCAATTCTTTTTGTTTCTTTTGTTGTGGGCGGATCATGAAGAAGTACATTACTACAAAAATCGCGATCATCATTAACCAGAATGACCAACCGCCACCTTGTTGAGCGGTTCCGTTAGCAGCAGTTGCTGCTTGCATAAAAATGAAATTCAACATAGTTCTATAAGTATTTAATTCTTAATTATCTTACAACCTTAAATAGTTTACCCTCTTGTCGTAGGTCTTTCACCACTTTGTTGAGAATACCATTGATAAAAGTATAGCTTTTTTCGCTTGAGTATTCTTTTGACAGTTCGATATATTCGTTCATCGAAATTTCCAGTGCGATCTCGTTAAAGTGAATAATTTCGGTGATAGCTGTCAGCAAAATGATGGTGTCCATATAGGCAATACGTTCTGCTTCCCAGTTTTGTGCGGCTGCCACAATCATCTCTTTGTATTCGTCTGCATGCTCAATTGCCAGACGGAGCAAGTCTTTGGCAAATAGCAATTCAGCTTCGCTGTCAAACATTTCCAGCAACTCTTGGGTGTCGCCATTATCTTTTTTGAAGCGTTTGATTGTCTTCACCACATAGGTCAATACCAAGTCCACATCTGTTGTCCAGTTTTGGTAGTCTAATACGACCTCTAATTCTTCTAATGCACTAGCTAACTCGCTGTTATTCAGTAGTAAGCTACCATATATCTTACGCCACAATTGCTTGTCATCTTCGTATGTTGGATCCTCTAGTGCCATGTATTCTGCATAGTAAGGAGCCTCCAATAGTTGCTTGTAGATGGCTTGAATACTACCATGCGCAGCATCCCAATACAGGTGTTGCTCGTTCAAGTAATTGCGCAAACGAGCGTTATTAAACAATTGTTGTGCAACAGTACTATTTACAAACTTGCGATTTGGGGTGTAGGCTTGGTGGGTGATAGCAGCGCGTGTTTTATTTTCTTCGATATGCTCTTCTGCGCAGCGCACCAATTCATCAGAAAATGCCAACATCAACATGTACAGACTGTACGTGTCCGAGAAACTCTTCAACAACTCTTTACGAGCGGTCAGCGACGACTTTTCGCCGTCTTTGTAAAACGCAAATAGCGTTTGAATCACTTTGGTTCTTACTAATGTACGATTTATCATATTCCTTATGTCAAATATCGTTGTTTTGCGATCTCAAATATCGCCTTTCCTTCGATGTTAAATATCGATTACTTTCAGGCTGCAAAGGTACTGAAATTTTCCGATATATGCAAGAAATCAAGAGAAAAATTATTTGAAAAAATCTGCAAATTAGCCACCAATATCTTGACTTTAGTTAGTGATTAGTTAGTGATTAGTTAGTTATTAGTTAGTGATTAGTTAGTGATTCAGCCACTTTTATGCTGCTTTTATGCCACTTTTACACCACTTTTGTGTGTCTTTTTGCCCCTGTTTATGCTATTTTTTCGCGATCGCTGTGCTGTTGTATTGTATTTTTTATTGCATTCTACTTGCACGTTTCATTTATTTTTCGTACCTTTGCCGAAAATTAACCAATTTGAATGATTTAAGAGATGGAAAATCGTAGATTTGAAGGAAAGAATGAGCCTGAGATCGTGTATTCACGTTCTGTCAAAGCTGGCAAGCGCATCTACTATTTGGATGTTAAGAAGGCTCGAAATGAGGACTTGTATCTTTGTATTACAGAGAGCAAACGCAAGCAAATGGGGGAGGCTGAATCACCACAATTTGAGAAACACAAAGTTTTCCTGTACAAAGAGGATTTTGCACACTTTACCGAGGGGCTCAATGATGTTATCTCATTTGTGCAAAGCCAGTTAGGGGAGATTGAAGAGCGCAAGGAGTGGACTCCTGAAGTAGAGGAGGCGCCTGTTCAAAATACTATAGAAGAGAAGGCTGAAGAGAAGGCTGAAGATAAGTCTATCTTAGGAAGTATCTTAAATAGATTGAAGAATTAATCTAGTCTTTAGATTTTAGACTAAACTATCAATGATAGCATCAGCTACCTCCTGCTTCATCAGAAGTGGGAGGTCTTTTTTTGTGCCGTTGGCGTAGAGGATTGTAACTTTGTTAGTGTCTACACCAAAGCCTGCTCCTTTGTCTTGTAGTGAATTTAGCACAATCATGTCGAGGTTTTTGCTTTGCAACTTACGTTCAGCATTTGCCTGTTCGTCATGTGTTTCCAGAGCGAATCCCACCAATTTTTTTGCATTACCTTTCATCTTGCCTAATGTTGCAGCGATGTCGGTGGTTGTTTTTAGTTCGATGGTCATATCTGTCTGCCCTGGTTGTTTTTTGATTTTCTTATCGGCGGTGTTGCATGGCGTAAAGTCTGCTACTGCCGCACACAGAATAGCTATATCTGCTTGTTCAAATGCTTTTACGGTTGCGTCGCACATTTCCGCGCTGGATACTACATCCATCACGTTTAGTGGACAGAAGGCTTGCCATGCTTTTAGTGATAATTGTGTTGGGCCGCTTACTAAGGTTACTTCTGCACCTCTGTTTAAGCATGCGCGCACGAGTGCGTAACCCATTTTGCCGGTCGATGCGTTGGTGATATAGCGCACGGGATCTATTGCTTCTTGTGTTGGTCCGGCGGTAATTAGCACATGTTTATTCTGGAGAGTCTTTGGTGTCAAAGCATATTCTGCTGCTGCCACCAATACATCAATCTCTTGCATGCGACCTTTGCCTGTTGTGCCACATGCTAGTTCTCCGCTTGCACAATCCAGCATGGTAACGTTCTCCCATGTGGCTAACTCGCTGATTGCTTTTTGGGTAGCAGGCGATTCATACATATTTGTGTTCATTGCAGGAGCGATTACCACGGGTTTGCGCATGGCTGCAAATGTGGTTGTCAATGCATCGTCTGCAATTCCATTGGCCATCTTGCAGAGCACATTTGCCGTAGCAGGGGCAATCAGCATTAAGTCTGCCCAATCGGGTAGGGAGATATGTTCGGTGCTATGCTCATTGATGGCTGCAAACACATCCGAGTACACTTTGTGTCCGCTTACTGTTTGCAGAGTAAGAGAAGTGACAAACTCCAAGGCATGCTTGGTAGTTGTCACTTGCACATCTGCGCCTGCTTTCTTGAGTAAGCGTATGAGTTCAGGAATTTTATACGCGGCAATACCACCGCTAATTCCTACTAGAATATGTTTGCCAGCTAAGCTCAATTATTTCAACGCTTCGTCGCGGTTACCGCTACGATAAATCAATTCGTTATCAATAAATTCTTGAGTAGCAATCAAAGTTGGCTTTGGTAGTTGCTCGTAGTTACGAGAAATCTCAATTTGCTCTTTGTTTTCGAATGTTTCTTCGATAGAGTCTTGTGGAATAGAGAAATCTTGCAACTTAGCGTCCAACTCTTTCTTAAGAGCTGTGCTAATTTGGTTGCTGCGTTTGCCGATGATAGCCACGGTCTCATACACATTTCCCACTTTCTCTGTCAACTCGTTGATGTCCCTTGTGATCGTTGTTTTTGGGGCTTTAGTTTGTTTGTAATCAATCATATCTTTTATTTTAATTTAGTTTTCTATTTCTTCTATACCCGATAGCCTATGACCTTATTCCAGCATTGCCTTGATTTCCTTGCCAATACGCTCCGCAGTATTGCGATGTTTTGAATCTGGGTACTCAGCAATAAAGCTATAATACTCATCCTCGGTTTCTCGTGCACGCTCTAATTTTTTTTCTTCGAGCGAGTTGAGTGTTTGTTGATATTTGGATTGAAGAATAATCCAATTCAACTCTTCCAAGTATTTGTTGGTAGGGTAATTTTTAAGTGCGTTTTTAGCTACGATTTCAGCGCTTAAGTAGTTGTTTCCTAAGTAAGTACCTAGGTTATAGTATAACTTCGCACTATAGTATTCTTTTTCTGCCAATTTGTCGTACAATTCACCCATTTCCTTGTATGCTTGTTCTGCATATGGACTCTCAGGGTACAATTCTACGAATTGAGTAAAGAATTCTATTCCTTTTTTAGTTACAGCTTGATCCAAGCGTGCATCAGGGGCGTCTAGATAATAGCAATGTCCTACTTGGAAACGTGCCTCGATGATATAATTTCCTTTAGGGTAATTGCGGATATACGCTTGATAATATTCCGATGCAGATTGATAGTCTTTTTGACCCATATAGCATCGTGCCAAGTATGCCAATACATCTTGTGAACGTTCTGTGCCACGATAATATGTCGTCACTTCGTCCAAAAGTGTCTGTGCTTTCACGTACTGCTCATCATTGAAATACGCCAATGCTTTTTGGTATTTCAAATCAGGGTCATTCGATTTCAATAATTGCTGATACTCACTGCACGCAGTGAGTCCAAGCACCATACATACTATTAAAAGTCCCTTCTTCGTCATAATACAAAATTCAGCCTGCAAAGGTACTACAAAAAAAGCATATACGCAAGAAAATTCGCAAAAAGTTTACTTTTTGTGTCATTTTTCAAACGAAGGAGTGGCAGAATGCTATTTCAACTCCCATCGTTTGGATTTAGTTATACGCAATGTATCATTGTCTGCTACGATCAGATAGCAAGCAGCATCTTCAGTCTGTTCAATGATTTTTAGTGCCTCTTTCTCTCCCAATACCATACATGCTGTTGCTAATGCATCTGCACGCATACCACTGCTTGCTGTTACAGTGGCGCTCAACAATGAATGTTCTACAGGATATCCTGTCCGAGGGTCTATAGTGTGGCTACGGCGTTGACCATCTACGAAATAGTATTGCAAATAGTTGCCCGATGTAGCCATGCATAAATTGTTGCTCTCGATGACTTCTTGCAACTCTTTTTCTGCACCCGTAGCATCAATGGTTGGGCGAGTAATACCAACGCGCCACGCCTTACCTTTGTCGTTTACGCCTTGCAGCACGACTTCGCCACCAATATCTACCAACAGGTTGCTGCAACCTTTTTCTCGCAATAAATCAGCCACTACGTCACAAGCATATCCCTTGGCTATCGCACTGGCATCCAGCGTGATACGCTCGTCATCTTTTTGCAGTTGATGCGCGGTTAAATGTGTTTTATGATATCCAACAAATGTTTGAATACTATCGATGTTCACCTGTTCGCTATATGTGAATGTTTTTCCTTTTGTGCCAAATCCCCACGCGTTGACTAATGGCGCTACAGTAATGTCGAATGCACCATTTGATAATTGGCTGATACGAGAGGCTTCTTGGTACATTTTTTCAAATAACGAATCAGTTGTATAATTTTCATTGCGGTTGATTTTGCTAATCACAGAGTTTGGATTAAACATACTCAATGATTGGTCAAATTCTTGCAATCGTTGTCGAATATCATCATGCAAATCTTCTGTCCCTTCATAGCGTATGTTGTAGTATGTGCCAAAGATATTTCCTTGGTGGTGATAGTATTGTTGTCTAGGGGTATTAGGCAATAATAGCAGCAAGATTGCTGCTATCACTGCGAATCCCAATGCGATCCATTTTTTATTTCTCATCTCTATCATTCTCTAAACGCTAAACAGTAGCGCAGCGTTCACTAAACTTTAAACCATCTTACCATTCGTTTCCAAAATAAATTCCACAACCGATGCAGCCATTTAATCGTTGATCGGCATTTTCTCCAATGGTATTTACTATGTTTTCTTTGCTAACGCCGTAGCAGTTAAACATGGCTTCTCCCCATACGCTGATATATAGATTCTTCAACTCAAACTCACGTTCTGCACGCAGTTGTATATTGTTAATACCTACGGTATGTCCGCTTGTCCATACTTCTTCGTAATTGCTGTACATACCCTTCCATGGTGTGATACCCATTTTAAGCCCCAGCACTATACCTAGTGGCAGATTGATGTCATATCCTAATTGAATATAGGTTGAGTATGCACGTTTGATATTCCCATTCGCATCCTGTATTGGATCGTATCCCAATACCGTGGTGTACCAATCGATAGTTAACGGAATTATCGGACACCATTCTCCAATATTAATACCAGCATGTACTTCCATAGTACTACTGCTTAATTGATTGACGGGATTAACCATGCCCTTAAAATACGTCTCACCTCCGAAATAATAGAGGTGGGTCAAATCTACCATAAAACCATAATTATCATATCCGATGGTCACATCAAGTTCTGGATTAAACTCCTCGTACAGCCAACTGTCAGCACCGATGTTAGCCCAACCGCAGACATACAATCCACTCCAGTCTAATGTCACCGAGGGCTGAACGGACAATCCGCCAAGGTTCATACCACGCCAAAGATAGCTACTCACAATGTCAGCTCCTACTTCCAATGAAATGCCTTTCGCACTTTCTTCTGCTTTCGTTTGGAACGAAAAAGCACTAACGCCTACCAGCGCTAGTGCTAAAATAAATAGTTTTTTATTCATTTCTTGTTGAAATCGCTAATTTCTTAGAGCGCATGCTTGCTAGCCCAAGCCACACGCAATGCAACTTCGAGGATTTTTGTATCGTCTAGCACTACAATACCTCCGTCTGGTCCTGGCTCAATATGATAGCCATTTGTAGCGGTGCCATTGAAGAATGCTCTTACATCATCGGCTGCAATTCCTAACTCTTCGGCGATTACAGCCGAACTACCTTTTGGAAGGCTATCCTTCACTTCTCTCAATTGGTTAAATGTTGTGCGAATCATAGTAACTAATTAATTTATAGTTAATAATTAATATTTTAGCATGTAATGTTATGCGTTGATAACTTATTTCGACTGCAAAGGTACGAAATAAAATGCATATATGCAAGAGTAGAGGTAAAAAAATGTAGATTTATTTTAATTTTTGCCGTAACTCGGTGGAGGAAATATCAAAATATGGGGCATCGGTCAATACGCGCAAGTCCTTGGCGTGTGGCAGGGTGTATGTGCTGTTGCCATGTCTAGGATAGACAAAAACGCGGTAGTTATCCAATATATACTGATGTTCGCGCCATTTATCGAAGATGGAGAGGTTGTCTTCGCCTATGATAAGGGTGAACTCATGCTTTGGGTACGCCTGCGCGAGCGCACGCAGGGTATTAGCGGTATAGTTAGGTCGTGGCAAGGCAAATTCAAAATCCGAGGCTACCAAACCAGGTATATCTTTTATAGCCTCTTTGGCAGCTACTAAACGCTCATGTTCATCTGCCAAGATGTTTTTGTCTTTCAACGGGTTATTGGGTGACACCATCAACCATAGCTCGTCCAAATCGGTGTTTTCTAGCACCCATTTTGCCAATCCGATATGGCCAAAGTGTATCGGATTAAATGATCCCCCGTAAATACCAACCTTCATTAGATGAGTTTTTCCAGTTCCTTCTTGGCTTTCGCCAAATCATCATTCACCACGATATGGTCAAAGTAAGGTGCGTCAGCCATCTCTATTTCTGCTTTAGCGAGGCGTTTTTGTATCATCTCTTCGCTGGTGTCGCCGCGGCCGTGTAGGCGGCGCGAGAGCTCTTCAACGGATGGTGGCGCAATGAAAATCGCCTTCGCATCTTCGCCAAAGATACGTTTGAGGTTCAATCCACCTTTCACATCGATGTCAAAGACGATGGTACGTCCTGCATTTTGGATGCGCTCGATCTCCGATTTCAGGGTGCCGTAGTATAGTCCCTCATACACTTGTTCGTATTCGATGAAATCGTTGTTTTGGATATGTTGCTCAAACTCCTCGCGGCTGATGAAGTAGTATTCTTTGCCGTGTTGTTCTTGCCCACGTGGAGCACGCGTTGTGGCAGAGATGGATAGCTCATACTTGCCTGGAAAGGTCTCGAGCAGGTGCTTGACCATTGTTGATTTGCCCGAACCGCTGGGCGCACAAAGGATGATAATCATAGGGATGTTGTTTTCGAATAACGGATATCGGTTGTACTATTTGTATTTACTATTTCGGCTGCAAAATTACAAAAAAAAATGCACATACGCAAGAGCATGAGCAAGAAAGTTGACTTTTGCTTAGAGGTAAGAGAAGGAAGCGACCTTTTACGGGTTCATAACGGGTTCATAGGCTATCTTGATTTTCCTGTTATCACTCCGTTACCACTAGCCGAAGATAAGCTGTCCCGTCCTGAAAAAGGTTTACACATACAACAATAAAAATGTGTCAAAAATTAAGATTAAGTATTATGTGTAAACAGGAAAAATTCCCCACAACTCTTCAACGCAAGAGTTATTCTTTGTCAGAAAAGCAATCCATT
>JBGVMY010000019.1:0-73877 GCA_045124995.1 Paludibacteraceae bacterium
TCTACCCATAAGGAGTTGGCACCAGTAGTAGATGAAAAGGCGGAAGAAACAGCCCCTGCGCTATTAACGAACTTATCCTATCTACCCAACCCAGTAGAAACAGACTTGCAAGTGCGCTATACTTTGGTACAAGATGCTACGATATATATGCATCTTCACAACCCACTTGGACAGCCTATGTACACTATTCCTGCACATGCAGAATCCGTTGGCGAACACATGGTGCAGATTAACATGGGCGGATGGATGCAAGGAGAATACACTTTATATATTCACGCTGATGAGCAATTGGTACAGCAAGTAGTAATAAAATTGTAAAATATGAAATATTAACTATTTAAACAAACTATTTATGAAAAAGATTCTATTTATATTTATTTGCGTATTCATCGCATTAGGATGGATGGGTTGTGATAAGAGGAGGCCTCTTTACGGACCTGGACGTCACGTTTTTATTGATTCCACTCTCAGGGCTTGTGAGATGGATAGTTTTCTAATTAACTCACCTTGGATGCAAAACCGTATTAATACTTGTATTGATACCGCGAGGGCAGATATATATCCCCCAACAGAACTTGTATTCTGTCATTTTATTGATAAGGATAGTAATGATTTTTTTATACAATATATTGGTGGAGTGGGACCAGGCTGGTTGTATGATTGTGAGGGTAATTTCATTGAGAAAAAAATACCCTGGAACGAGATGCTACATGAGCGGGAATATATAGATTTTCACCCTGTAGTGGTAGAGATTATAATTGGATTACACAGTATGTAAATTAAATAAAACGATTTATGAAAAAGTGTTTATTCGTATTGTGGTTGGTCGTTACTAACCTTTTGATTTTAAAGGCCGATCCATTATATTTAGATTCTATCTGCATTGTACAGCCGAGTGGAGATACCCTGTGGAGCCGCTTGCAAGGTGATGAGTTTTACCATTGGCGTTCAACAGTGGACGGGCATGTGATAATGCGCGATTCTAATCATTGCTTCTACTATGCACAAATTGCGGGTGATACGATATTGCAGCCTTCAACAATAATTGCTCACAATGTAGAGGATCGCACTCCATTGGAGCGAGCATATCTTAATCTACATAGTGAGAACATAAAAGAATTTATACACTCTGAAATACAAAAAACTCACATGATAGAACAATCGGATACTACGCAGATACCTCATGCTCAGTATGCAGCGAGCAATATTCAACAACAGCCAGTTATTGGCACAAGAAAAGTATTAACCATCTTAGTGGAATTTGAGGATCGCCCTTTTAGTTTAGAAAAGGCTGAGTTTGATAGTCTAATGAACCAGCGAAGCGATGTGGTAGGTCTCAATTATGGAAGTGTAAGACAATATTATCAAGAAAATTCATATGGACAACTAACTATTGAATCAATAGTGATTGGACCAATTGAAGTTAAAGACAGCTACACCAAATACCAACGAAAAGCAGGAGAAAAAGTAACCAAAGTTAGGAGATTAGTGCGTCAAGCGATTAATCAGGCAAAAGATATGGTGGATTTTTCTACATTGGATGGCGATAATGATGGACATGTTGATTGTGTTCATATCGTGTATGCAGGATCACGATATATGAACTCCTCTACCGATATTTTTATCTGGCCACACAAAGGGGAGGTTAGCTTTGATAGAACATCTGCAAGAGATTATATTATCACTCCAGAATTAAACAGGAATGGCGCTATAGCTCCTATGGGTACTATATGTCACGAATTAGGACATATATTAGGAGCCCCAGATTTTTATGACAGCAAGCACCTTCTACATCCTATGGGAAAATATGATGTTATGGATGAGGGACATGAGAATGGAAAAAATATTTATGGTGGTGTTGATCAGGAACCTGGGTATTGTCCCGCACATCATAATCCATATACTAAATGTTATATATTCAAATGGGATACACCTACACTAATTCATCCTTATCATCGCACATACCTACTTTCTTCTTCCACAAAAAACAAAGGACATGTTTATCGTATCAACACTAAAACTACAGGAGAATATTTCCTACTAGAAAATCGCACCAGAGAAGGTTTTAATAGTGATATACCCAATGGTGGATTATTAATATATCATGCCCACGCGGATTTGGAAACATGCATAGAAGATCACGACAGTATTAATGCTGAACAACCGATGAAATTTTACTTACTTAATGCAGACCCTTCTATCAATAATGGAGGATTGTATGGAGTGTCTAATTCTCAACGAGCATATCCTGGCAGTAATCAAGACAAAACCATGTTTACAAGTACGACCACACCTAGTACCAAAGCATGGAATGACAGCGTAACAGGTGTGGATATTTGCTTTATCAAACAATTAGATAACGGTAGATTATCCTTTACTGTTAATCCAAGAATCATTGGTTCTTCACAGTTATGCAGCACCCAAGATTATTGCGTAGTGAGTGAACTACCATATGCTGATACTGTGGAATGGAGTTACTCCACAGATATTGCAGAAACTTCTCAATACCCAGCGTTGCGATTCTTAGACGGAACGGAAGGCGGATGTGTTGCTATTGAACGAGGATATGCTTTTAATATCCCCATAATACCAATAGAACCCAAAGATACTACAATAACAATGGGCACCTATGGCCTAAATAATAATATAGTAGATCGGTTCCCAGAGGTTCAATTGCCGTTTGATCCTTATGTAGGTACTGTAACATTATATGCAACTATCGAAGGTGGAAATGGAACGTATCAGTTGGAAAAAGACATTGTGCTGCCTGAATATGTGACGCCATCCTTAGCGCCTAGTTATACCCTTTGGCCAATTAACACCGAGCGCACACTATCTGACACATCGTGCGTGAACATAGAGCCAGAGCATATTAAATGGTATGTGCAATATCCGAACTCTATATCGGAATACGTATATACGGGACATAATGTGACTCTGAGACCTACAGAGGTAGGAGAAATGACGGTACGTATTGTGAATGATTGTGGCTGCGAAGCAAGCAATGAGGCGACATATACTTATTCGGTTGTAAACGCAGGACCAATGTCATATCCAAACCCTGTTACTACGTCAATCTTGCCTATTGATATAATGCGATATGATGATGCTATAGCGCTATACACTGTTGAACTATGGCATCAATCGTATGGCCGTGTACGCATTATGAGTACGACAGGCAATCATGTTGAACTGGAGATATCTGGTTTACCTAATGATTGGTATCAATTAGTATTGCTGCGAAATAATCAAATTTTGGATTCAGGTAGTGTGCTGATTAGTCTCTAATCCTCATTTACCATTGTGATAAATGTATCCCCCTCGCCTTGTTCCTTGTGAATTGGGCGAGGGGTTTGTATGTGGGTTTACGTGTTCACGTGTTCACACTGAGTACCCGATGCTGTGCACAGCAAGTTGAAATCTGGCACAGCATAGATCTAGCAGGGGATTTTATGGTTTTAGATTGTATATCAGTGAGATATGGAATGGATATACAGCTTGAAACGTCTGTTAAAAGATAGATTGTGCACAGCACTGCACAGCAAAATCCTATGCTACGTCCGCACACATGCGCGGACGAGAATTAGAAAATAGCTGTGCAGTGCTGTGCACCCTGTCGTTTTTAGGAGTCAGTTGCACTACATACAAAGGTGCGAAGCCTGCTTCAGCAATCAGATGCTATCCACCGCTTATCCACCGCTTATCCTCCCGATAAATGCAAGTAATTGCTTGTAAAGGTACGGGGAATTTACCAAATGTGCATGAGATTTGGTAAAGTATCCTGCATTGAAAACACTAACAATCCTCGCGTATTCGAAAAAAATGCAGCGAAATGTTGCATATGTCCGAAAAAAATAGTACCTTTGCAGTCAAAATATACAAACTGCAGACGATTTAGAAAGAAACTCTAATATTATGAAACGTATTCTATTGATTTCCCTCCTAGGATTAGGTATGCTGCTTTCGAGTTGCGGAAAGCATGGTGGTTCGTCCTTGCATTTTGATGCAGATAGCGCGCGTGTGCTCATTGAGCAAGCTATCGCAGACTCACTCATCCCTGGCGCTGTACTCTGCGTGGTGGACGAGGGCAAAGTGGTGCACCTAGAGGCATATGGCTATCGCGCCATCGTGCCAGAGCACGAGGAGATGACTACCAACACCATCTTTGACCTCGCCTCTGTCAGTAAGCCTACAGGCGCTGGTACGGCTGCATTGATCCTAATCAAAGAAGGCAAACTATCAGCAGACGACCTCGTGTGCAAGTATATCCCTAACTACCACCCCGATGTGACCGTGCGTCACCTGATGACCCACTACTCGGGCTTGCCAGCGTACTTCACCGCTGCGCCCATGGAGAAAGTGTATTTGGAGCGTTTGGGCGAAAATACTGACACTGAGCAAGCACGTCGCGATTTTACAATCGACTCGATTGCACGTTGCAAACGTCCTACTGCAGTAGATGAGAAATATCGTTACTCATGCCTCAACTTCATCTCGCTGCAACGCGTGGTGGAGGCAATCGTGGGTACAGATGTGAATACCTATTTGCAAGCAAAGCTCTATGATCCACAAGGTTGGGAGACTATGGGCTGGCTGCCTGACAAAGCAAATATCGAACGTATCGCTCCTACAGAGTGGCACGACGATGTGCAGTTGCGTGGCGATGTACACGACCCTGTGGCACGTGTGATGATGTGCGGCATCTCAGGCAATGCAGGTGTGTTCGCGACCGCCGAGGAGATCGGCAAATGGGCAATATGGTATATGAGCCAGCCAGAAGATGTTCGCGAGAAGGGATGCAATGCCGGATTGTGGACAGAGGACGTGCAGTTGGCTGCGGATACGTTGCAGACTACCGTGGAGAGCCGTCACACCGGTTACACAGGCACAAACGTGGTCGTTTGGCCAGAGTACAACCGCGCTGTGGTACTATTGGCACACCGCGTACACCCATACGACAAAGGTAGCATGTACAAGTTGCGTAGCGCAATCAAAGAGTTGGTAAGACCATAGAGGGTTTATAGGTTAAAGGCGAGGAGATGTATATAGCCATAGCAGGAAATATTGGAGCAGGTAAGACAACATTGACAAAGATGTTGGCTCGCTACTATGGTTGGGAACCACGTTTTGAATCGGTGAACTTCAACCCCTATTTGGAAGACTATTACACCGACATCAAACGCTGGTCGTTCTGCCTAGAGACCTACTTCCTCAAAGAGCGCTTCAAAGATATGCTTCGTATCAAAGAGGTGGAGCACACCATTGTGCAAGACAGAAGTATCTTTGAGGGCGTATATGTATTTGTGACCAACAACTATCTGCGTGGCGACCTGTCGGAGCGCGACTACCAGACCTACATGGAGCTCTTTGAGCATATGAAGCGACTGATGAAACTGCCCGACCTGATGATCTACCTGCGTAAGTCGGTGCCATCGCTCATCGCACAGATACAAAAACGCGGTCGCGACTACGAGAAAACCATGCAACTGGACTACCTGCGCGACTTGAACGAACGATACGAAGAGTTTATCTTTAAGCAATACGAGGGTAGGGTGCTGGTGATCGAAAGCGATGACCTGGACTTTGAAAGCAATCCCGAAGACTTCCGCAAAGTAATCAATAAGATAGATGCAGAGTTGTTCGGACTGTTCTCGGCAGAGAACTTCTAACATCCAACAGTAAAATGGTCTAAAATTTAAAATTATGCATATAGCAGTAGCAGGAAATATTGGTTGCGGCAAGACGACGCTGACCAACATGTTGGCCAAGCACTATGGCTGGCAACCACGATTTGAGAGTGTGGAGTTTAATCCGTACTTGGAAGATTTCTATGCGGACATGAGCCGCTGGTCGTTTAACTTGCAAGTGTACTTCTTGAACAAACGCTTCAAGGACGTGGTGGATATCTCCAACTCCGATGAGTTTATCATTCAGGATCGTACCATCTACGAGGATGCGCGTATCTTCGCACCCAACTTGCACCGCCAAGGATATATGTCAGATCGCGACTTTGATAACTACCGCGACTTGTTCGACCTGATGATGTCACTGGTGAAGATGCCCGACCTGATGATCTATATCCGCAGTACCATTCCTAACTTGGTGGCGCAGATTCAGAAACGTGGTCGTGCCTACGAGTCAAGCATGCGTATCGACTACCTGCAAGGCCTGAACGAGTTGTATGAGAACTGGATCGCAGACTACAAAGGCAAACTGCTGATCATCGATGGCGATACCATCAAGTTTGGCGATAGGCCAGAAGACTTCCGCTATGTGACCGACCGCATTGATGCGGAACTCTTTGGTCTGTTCCCATTTGAGGGCACCGAAGAGCACGGCAAAGAAATCAAGTGATACAAAAGTTTTTAGACTATATTGCTATTGAGAAACGGTACTCGGCTCGTACCGTGGGGGAATATGGGGATGACCTGAAAGCTTGGTGCGCGTTCCTGGGCTGGGAGGTGGCAGAATTTGACCCCTCGAAGGTGGGCGCAGAGGATGTGAAGCTGTGGATGATTGATATGTTGGACCGAGGACAGTCGCCTCGTAGCGTAAAACGCCGCCTGTCAGCCGTGAAGAGCCTCTATAAGTTTCTGCTGCGGGTGGGGCTAGTGAAGGTGGACATCACGCGTGCCATCGTAGCACCCAAGACCGACAAACCGCTACCGCTGTATTTCCGCGAAGGCGACATGGAGGCGGTGAAGGTGAATCAAGCGCGCGACTGGAGCGAGGATATGAGCGAAGAAGAGCAACTAGTGCACCTGCGCGACTATCTGATGGTGGAACTATTATACCAGACGGGCATGCGTCGAGCCGAGTTGGTGGGACTGAAAGATGTAGATGTGGACACACAGCAACGCCAAGTCAGGGTGTTTGGTAAGCGCGCAAAAGAGCGAATAGTGCCCATGGGCGAGGCGTTGTGCGAGTTGATAGAAGAATATCGCACAAAAAAACGCGAAATATTGGGCGAGCACGAGGCGATTGGCACATTTCTTGTGCGTAAAAATCGAAACGGCAGTTGGCAGGCAATGGACGCTCACACGCTATATAATATAGTTCGTGCGCGCATGGGCGAGGTGAGTACGCTCAAGAAACATTCACCACACGTGCTGCGGCATACGTTTGCTACCACCATGCTGAATAACGGAGCGGACATACGCACTATACAGAGTTTGCTGGGGCATGCGAGTTTAGCTGCCACGCAGATATATACGCACGCGACCTTCGAACAGATGAAAGATGCTTACCACGCGGCACATCCGCGGAGTAAGAAGTAAGGGGAGTAGAGTTTAGAGATTAGAGAAAAGAAGACCAAGCGCTGCTTGGCAATATATATAATCACTTAACCATATAAAAAAGGAGGACTTATGAAACTGAACGTGAAAGCCGTGAACTTCGAGATTGCTGAACGCCTCGAGAAACACATTGCGAAAAAGACAAAACGCTATGAGAAGTTGCTTCCAGAGTCCGCAGAGATGGAGATCCAGTTGACGGTCGTAAAACCCGAAACCAATCTCAACAAGGAAACGCACGTGCGAGTAGTAGGATTTGGCGCGGAATTGTTTGCTCAAAAAGTGTGTGACACATTTGAAGAGGGTATTGACGACTGCTTGGATGCAGTAGAGAAACAACTCGAAAAACGCAAAGATAAATAAGTAAAAAATCCATGATTTGTATATCGGAGGGGCGGTTTTGCCCCTCTTTTTGTGAAAAAATGCAGAAAAATAGCATTTTTTTTGCAAAACATTTGGTCAGTTCAAAAAAATGTAGTACCTTTGCACCGCTTTTCCGCCGACGTGTTAGGAGGCATGGCTAAATAGCCGAAAAGTGACCCGCCTCTTTAGCTCAGTTGGCCAGAGCACGTGATTTGTAATCTCGGGGTCGTTGGTTCGAATCCGACAAGAGGCTCCAAAAGACGAACATTGAAATAAATATTGGGAGTATTCCAGAGCGGCCAAATGGGGCAGACTGTAAATCTGCTGGTTTTCACCTTCGGTGGTTCGAATCCATCTGCTCCCACAATACTAACCGTCGCGGAAGTCGTGGTTAATTCGCGGAAATAGCTCAGTCGATAGAGCACTAGCCTTCCAAGCTGGGGGTCGCGGGTTTGAGCCCCGTTTTCCGCTCGATTTTTATTTATACACTCGTATTTTTCGAGTAGTCGCGGATTAGTCCGTGTTGCTGATGTAGCTCAGTGGTAGAGCGCATCCTTGGTAAGGATGAGGTCGCGGGTTCAACTCCCGCCATTAGCTCAAAGGTTTTGACAATGCGTGTGATACTCTCTAGGGAGTATTGCGTTGTGTAAAACGGAAAACAAAATTTGGTAAAACTTATAGTATTAACGTTAATAACTAAATTATTCTAGAATTATGGCAAAAGAAAAATTTGACCGTTCGAAACCACACGTGAACATTGGTACAATTGGTCACGTTGATCACGGTAAAACTACTTTGACCGCTGCTATTACAACTGTATTGGCACACAAGGGTCTTTCTGAGTTGCGTTCATTCGATTCTATCGATAACGCTCCAGAGGAGAAAGAGCGTGGTATTACTATCAACACCGCTCACGTAGAGTATCAAACCGCTTCTCGTCACTACGCACACGTTGACTGCCCTGGTCACGCTGACTACGTGAAGAACATGGTAACTGGTGCTGCTCAAATGGACGGTGCTATCATCGTAGTAGCTGCTACTGATGGTCCTATGCCTCAAACACGTGAGCACATCCTTTTGGCTCGTCAGGTGAATGTTCCTCGCTTGGTTGTATTTATGAACAAGTGCGACCTCGTTGATGACGCTGAGATGCTTGACCTCGTTGAGATGGAGATGCGTGAGCTTCTCTCATTCTATGAGTTCGATGGCGATAACACTCCTGTAATCCGCGGTTCTGCACTTGGTGCTTTGAACGCAGTTCCAGAGTGGGAAGACAAAGTTATGGAGTTGATGGATGCTTGCGACAACTGGATCCAACTTCCTCCACGTGCTGTAGACAAACCATTCTTGATGCCTGTTGAGGACGTATTCTCAATTACAGGTCGTGGTACTGTTGCTACAGGTCGTATCGAGACTGGTATCATCAAAGTTGGTGATGAGATCCAATTGATCGGTCTTGGTGCTGAGGGCAAGAAGTCAGTTGTAACTGGTGTTGAGATGTTCCGTAAGTTGCTCGACCAAGGTGAGGCTGGTGATAACGTAGGTTTGTTGCTCCGTGGTATCGACAAAGACGAGGTTCGCCGTGGTATGGTAATCACCCACCCAGGTGTTGTTAAACCTCACGAGGAGTTCAAGGCTTCTGTTTATATCTTGAAGAAAGAGGAAGGTGGCCGTCACACTCCATTCCACAACCACTATCGTCCACAATTCTACATCCGTACAATGGACGTAACTGGTGAGATCACATTGCCAGAGGGTACAGAGATGGTTATGCCAGGTGACAACTTGGAGATCAAGGTTAAGTTGATCTACCCAGTAGCTTGCTCTGAGGGTCTCCGTTTCGCTATCCGCGAAGGTGGTCGTACCGTAGGTTCAGGTCAAATCACTGGTTTGCTTGACTAATAAAAAGTCTGACTTCGGTCAGCAATAAAATCCAAAGATTGCCGAAGTTTCGGCTTCGGCAATCACTTACGGAAGTCTTCTAATGGTAAGAAAGCGGTCTCCAAAACCGTCAATGTGGGTTCGATTCCTGCCTTCCGTGCTGTTACATTAAAATAGCTTCCGTCTGACTTCGGCTGCTGCTGAGGCCAGATGTTTGGCGCAAATAAGGAATATAAAAAAAACTACAGATATGAAGTTCGTTGAGAATCTTAAAGAATCCTACAATGAGTTGGTTCACAAAGTAAGTTGGCCAACTCGTAAAGAATTGTCCAAAAGCGCAGTGTTGGTGTTGATTGCTTCCATAATACTGGCACTCATTGTATGGCTGATGGATTTTAGTTTCGAGTCTATCATGACTTTTGTTTATGGCTTGTTCTAATCATTAAAGGTGTTTGGATATGGCTGAAAACAACTACAAGTGGTATGTGCTCCGCGCAATCAGTGGTAAGGAGAACAAGGTGAAAGAGTATATCGAAGGCGCCTTGGTCACCTCTACGCTGTTTAAGGAGTATGTGTCTCAAGTCTTGATTCCAACCGAAAAAGTGGTAGCAGTTCGCAACGGCAAACGCGTGATCAAAGAGCGCAACAAGCTTCCAGGTTATGTGCTCGTAGAGTGCAACTTGACCGATGAGTGCTATCCACTATTGCGTAACATTCCTAACGTGCTTGGCTTCTTGCTGGAGAATAAATCTTCTAACAAGGCAGCCCCTGTGTCACAAGCAGAGATCAACAAGATGATTGGTACAGTAGATGAGGCAGCTGTCGAGTCTATGATTGACGAGTCATTCTATGTGGGCGAGCGCGTAAAGGTAATCAGTGGCGCATTCAATGGATTCGAAGGTGTTATCGATGAGGTAGCACAAGACAAACGCAAACTCAAAGTGGTGGTGACTATCTTCGATCGTCAAACACCATTGGAGTTGGGCTTCGATCAAGTAGAAAAGGAGTAGGAGGCATTTGTTACGGGCCGTTGACTACTCGGTAGTTTATTTAATAACAAAACTATTAACAAAGTAAAACAACATTTTAATTATGGCTAAAGAAATTGCTGGATTTATCAAGCTCCAGATTAAGGGTGGCGCTGCTAACCCATCTCCTCCAGTAGGACCTGCACTTGGTTCTAAGGGTGTGAACATCATGGAGTTTTGTAAACAATTCAATGCCAGAACGCAGGAGAAGGCAGGTAAGATTTTGCCTGTAGTAATCACTGTTTACACTGACAAATCATTCGATTTTATCGTTAAGACTCCACCAGTTGCTGTTCAATTGAAGGAGGCTGCTAAGATTAAGTCTGGTTCTAACCAACCAAACCGTAACAAAGTAGCTACCATCACTGAGGAGCAAGTAGTGGCAATCGCTACCGATAAAATGGTGGATTTGAACTGCTTCACCGTAGAGAGCGCTATCAGCATGGTTAAGGGTACCGCTCGTAGTATGGGTATTACCGTTAAATAATTAAAACTTCAATCACTATTATGGCAAAATTGACAAAGAATCAAAAGCTTGCTGCTGAGAAGATTGAAGCAGGTAAGCTCTACACCGTAGCAGAGGCTGCTGCGTTGGTGAAAGAGATCACTACAACTAAGTTTGACGCTAGTGTAGATGTAGACGTACGTTTGGGCGTTGACCCACGTAAAGCAAACCAAATGGTTCGTGGCGTGGTAAGTCTCCCTCACGGTACAGGTAAACAAGTTCGCGTACTCGCATTGTGTACTGCAGACCAAGAGGCTACTGCTAAAGAGGCAGGTGCTGATTATGTAGGTCTGGATGAGTATATCGAGAAGATCAAGGGCGGTTGGACAGACATCGACGTGATCATCACTCAACCTCAAATCATGGGTAAGATTGGTGCTCTCGGTCGCGTTTTGGGTCCTCGCGGTTTGATGCCTAACCCAAAATCAGGTACAGTAACTATGGACGTTGCTAAGGCTGTTAAAGAGGTTAAGCAAGGTAAGATCGACTTTAAGGTAGACAAATTTGGTATCGTTCACACTTCAATTGGTAAGGTGTCTTTCGCACCAGAGGCAATCGCAGAGAACGCTATCGAGTTCGTACAAACCCTTATCAAGTTGAAACCTGCAGTAAGCAAGGGTACCTATATCAAGAGCATTTATCTTTCCAGTACAATGAGTCAGGGCATTAAGATTGACCCAAAATCTATTGAGTAATTTATTTAATCGAAGACAAGTATGAAGAAGGAAGATAAAAACGCCATTATTGCTTCATTGCAAGAGCAGTTGGGTCAATACTCACACTTCTACCTCACCAATATCGAGGGCTTGAACGCAGAGAAGACTAGTGAGTTGCGCCGTGCTTGCTTCAAGCAAGATGTAAAATTGCTTGTAGCTAAGAACACCTTGCTGCAAAAGGCACTTGAGGCAAAGGGCATCGATGCTCAGATTTTCGCTGCTCTCAAGGGTAATACTGCTTTGATGCTTTCTAACACAGGTAATGCACCTGCTAAGCTCATCAAGGAGTTTACTAAGAAAGAGAAAAATAAAGAAGAGGCTAAGCCACAGTTGAAGGCTGCTTACGTAGAGGAAACTATTTACGTTGGCGCTCAAAACTTGGATTTCTTGGCTACTATCAAGTCCAAGAACGAACTCATTGCAGATTTGGTTGCTTTGCTCCAATCTCCTGCAAAGAACGTCGTTTCTGCACTCCAATCAGGAGCTACTACCATCCACGGTGTTTTGCAAACGCTGGGTGAACGCGCTGAGTAATCAGCAAAAACTAACAACCGCCGCCCGAAGGAATGCCAATGGCTTACCGAATAAGGCAGCATAAATTAACTTTAAAAATTAACACTTTAAAATTATACAACAATGGCAGATTTGAAAGCTTTTGCTGAACAATTAGTAAACCTTACAGTTAAGGAAGTAAACGAACTCGCTCAAATTTTGAAAGAGGAGTATGGTATCGAACCAGCAGCTGCTGCAGTAGCAGTAGCAGCACCTGCAGCAGGTGGTGACGCTCCTGCAGCTGAGGAGAAAACATCTTTTGATGTTGTTTTGAAATCAGCTGGTGCACAAAAGTTGCAAGTAGTTAAGGCAGTTAAAGAGCAAACTGGTCTCGGTTTGAAAGAGGCTAAGGACATCGTAGATGCTGCTCCTGCAACTGTTAAGGAAGGTGTAGACAAGGCTACCGCTGAGGCTCTCAAGAAAGCTCTTGAGGAGGTAGGTGCTGAGGTAGAGTTGAAGTAATACTCACTGACCTAATAACGATAGGTTTAGACCCTGAAAAGGGGTCTAAACCTTTTTCTCTGAATAGAGGGCAATATTGAAAAAATGTTAAAATCTGATAATTATAATGCGGTTCTGATTAATAATTGTAAACACATAGAACCAACTATTTAGCTCTAAATAATTCATTATCAGGCATTTTTCAATGTTTGAAACAAATAAAACCTATAAAATAAATGGCAAAACAAAACAAAACCCAGCGAATCAATTTCTCGGCAATGCAACAGCAGATGCCTTATCCTGATTTTCTGGAGATTCAATTGAAATCCTTCCATGATTTCTTCCAAATCGATTCGACACCGGAAGTACGTCACAAAGAAGGTTTGTTTAAGGTTTTTTCGGAGAGTTTCCCTATTGCGGACACCCGAAACAACTTTGTGCTTGAGTTCTTGGATTATCACATTGATCACCCTCGCTATTCTATCGAGGAGTGCTTGCTCCGAGGACTGACTTATAGTGTGCCTTTGAAGGCGAAGCTCTATCTCTCATGTACTGATCCAGATCATGAGGACTTCGCACCAATGGCTCAAGATGTGTTCTTGGGAACAATCCCATACATGACTCCAAAGGGTACTTTCGTAATCAATGGTGCTGAGCGTGTAATTGTAAGCCAATTGCACCGTTCTCCAGGCGTGTTCTTTGGCACTTCGATGCACTCAAATGGTACTAAGTTGTATTCTGCTCGTATCATCCCATTCCGTGGTTCATGGATTGAGTTTGCGACAGATATCAACCGCGTAATGTATGCTTACATCGACCGTAAGAAGAAATTACCTGTTACCACCTTGTTGCGTGCTATCGGTTTCGAGAGCGATAAGGAGATTTTGGACTGCTTCGGTTTGGCAGAGGAGATCAAGTGCAACCACGAGAACTTGGAGGCTGCAGTAGGTCGTACCTTGGCTGGTAACGTATTGAAGGCATGGACTGAGGACTTCGTAGATGAGGATACTGGTGAGGTTGTTACTATCGAGCGTAACGAGGTGATTATCGAGCGCGAGACTGTATTGACCGAGGAACTCTGCGAGACTATCTTAGATTCAGGTGTTAAAACGATTCTTCTTCACAAAGCTGAGAATAACGAGTCGGATTACTCAATCATTTTCAACACCTTGCAAAAGGACCCTTCTCACTCCGAGAAGGAGGCAGTTCTCTATATCTATCGTCAATTGCGTAACTCTGAGCCAGCCGATGATGCGACGGCTCGTGAGGTTATTCAAAGTTTGTTCTTCTCCGACAAGCGTTATGATTTGGGTGAGGTAGGTCGTTATCGTATCAACCGCAAGTTGAATATGGATATTCCTATGGAGACTCGTACATTAACCAAGGAGGACATTATAGAGATTATCAAATACTTGGTACAGCTCATCAACTCGAATGCGGAGGTTGACGATATTGACCACTTGTCAAATCGTCGTGTACGTACTGTAGGTGAGCAATTGTACAACCAATTTGGTATTGGTTTGGCTCGTATGGCTCGTACCATTCGTGAGCGTATGAACGTGCGTGACACGGAGGTCTTTACTCCTACAGATTTGATCAACGCGAAGGCAATCTCTAGCGTTATCAATTCCTACTTTGGCACAAACGCGTTGTCTCAGTTCATGGATCAACAGAACCCATTGGCTGAGATCACTCACAAGCGTCGTATGTCGGCCCTCGGTCCTGGTGGTTTGAGCCGTGACCGTGCAGGTTTCGAGGTACGTGACGTTCACTATACTCACTATGGTCGTTTGTGTCCAATTGAGACTCCTGAAGGTCCGAACATCGGTTTGATATCTTCTCTGTGTATCTATGCTAAGATCAATAACCTCGGTTTCATTGAGACTCCATATCGTAAAGCAGATAATGGTGTAGTCGATTTGGACAACGATCACGTAATCTACATGACAGCTGAGGATGAGGAGAAGTCAACGGTAGCACAAGGTAACGCCCCATTGGATGCGAATGGTAAGTTTATCCGCAATAAGGTTAAAGCGCGTTACGAGGCTGATTTTCCAGTAGTTTTACCATCTGAGGTAGATTTGATGGACGTTTCTCCATCTCAGATTGCGTCTATTGCGGCTGCGTTGATTCCATTCTTGGAGCATGATGATGCTAACCGTGCGTTGATGGGTTCTAACATGATGCGCCAGGGTGTTCCATTGTTGCGTAGCGAAGCTCCTATCGTCGGTACTGGTATCGAAGGTCAGTTGATCCACGACTCTCGTACCCAAATCATGGCCGAGGGTGACGGTGTAGTGACCTATGTAGATGCAGATAAGATTCGTGTGAAATATGACCGAAGCCAAGATGAGGATTTCATCTCATTCGAGTCTTCGGAGAAAGAATACAAACTGCCTAAGTTCCAACGTACCAACCAAAATACCACCATCGACCTCCGTCCTATCGTTCGCAAGGGTGATAAGGTGACCGAGGGTCAAATCCTGTCCGAGGGTTATGCTACTGAGAATGGTGAGTTGGCATTAGGTAAGAATTTGCAGGTAGCTTATATTCCTTGGAAGGGTTACAACTACGAGGATGCAATCGTTCTTAGCGAGCGTATCGTTCGCGAGGATATGTTTACTTCTGTTCACGTGGTTGAGCAACTCTTAGAGGTGCGCGAGACCAAACGTGGTATGGAGGAGTTCACAGCAGATATACCTAACGTGAGTGAGGAGGCTACCAAGGATTTGGATGAGCATGGTATTATTCGTATCGGTGCTCATATCGAGCCCGGTGATATCATCATCGGTAAGATTACTCCTAAGGGTGAGTCCGATCCATCTCCTGAAGAGAAACTTCTCAAGGCGATCTTCGGTGATAAGGCTGGTGATGTTAAGGATGCTTCCTTGAAGGCTAGTCCATCGTTGAGCGGTGTAGTTATTGATAAGAATCTCTACAAGAAGGCTATCAAGGATCGCAAGCAAAAGTTGGAGGATAAGGAGATTTTGGCTAAACTCGATGCTGAGTTTGCAGTCAAAGCTGCTGAGCTCAAGTCTTTGCTCGTAAGCAAACTTACCACGTTGCTCTCTGATCATGTATCTTTGGGTGTTAAGGATTGCGTGAACACTATTGTTATCCCTAAGGGTGTATCGTTTACTGCATCTTGCTTGAAGGATTTGGATTACATTTCTCTGATGTTGGCTAATTGGACCTCTGATGCTCATATCAATGATTTGGTATGTCGTTGTATCATGAACTACATTGCTAAGTACAAAGAGCTGGATGCCAGCCTCAAGCGCGAGAAATTCAACCTGACTATCGGTGACGAGTTGCCCAATGGTATCGTTCAAATGGCAAAAGTTTATATCGCGAAGCGTCGTAAAATCCGCGTAGGTGATAAGATGGCAGGTCGCCACGGTAACAAAGGTATCGTTTCTAAGATTGTTCGCGTAGAGGATATGCCATTCTTGGCTGACGGTACACCAGTAGATATCGTATTGAACCCGCTGGGTGTGCCTTCTCGTATGAACATCGGTCAGATCTTCGAGGCTGTCCTTGGTTGGGCAGGTAAGGAGTTGGGCGTTAAGTTCGCTACTCCTATCTTCGACGGCTGTACTTTGGATTCACTCAACGAGTGGACCGACAAGGCAGGTCTCCCACGTGCTGGTAAGACTCAGCTGTTTGATGGTGGTACCGGTGAACCATTCGACCAAAAGGCAACCGTAGGTGTTACCTACTTCATGAAGCTTGGTCACATGGTTGACGATAAGATGCACGCACGTTCAATCGGTCCTTACAGTTTGATTACTCAACAACCACTCGGTGGTAAAGCACAATTTGGTGGTCAACGTTTCGGTGAGATGGAGGTTTGGGCACTCGAGGCACACGGTGCAGCACATATCTTGCAAGAGATTCTCACCGTTAAGTCAGATGACGTAACCGGTCGTGCACGTACCTACGAGGCTATCGTTAAGGGTGAGCCAATGCCTACACCAGGACTCCCAGAGTCACTCAACGTATTGTTGCACGAGTTGCAAGGTCTTGGTCTTTCAATCACAATGGAATAAAATTCAAGAATTATGGCTTTCAAACAAGATAATAAGAAAAACGGGTTCTCCCGTATCTCCATCGGCTTAGCATCGCCAGATGAGATTATGCGTATCAGTTCGGGCGAGGTACTCAAACCTGAGACTATCAACTATCGTACCTACAAACCTGAGCGTGATGGCCTATTCTGCGAACGCATTTTTGGTCCTACCAAAGACTACGAGTGCCATTGCGGTAAGTACAAACGTATCCGCTACAAAGGCATCGTCTGTGAGCGTTGTGGTGTAGAGGTTACTGAGAAGAAAGTGCGCCGCGAGCGTATGGGACATATCCGATTGGTAGTTCCTGTAACCCATATCTGGTATCTCCGCTCATTGCCTTCTAAGATGGCTGCCCTCCTTGGTGTACCTACCAAGAAGTTGGATTCTGTAGTATATTATGAGAAGTATATCGTACTTCGTGCGGGTGTACTCGCAGGTCAAGAGATCGACGATGAAATCATACAAGATAAGATGCTCCTCGATGAGGATCAACATATCGAGTTGATGGCACGCTTGGCAAAGGACTACCCAGACAATCAATTGCTTGATGACAACGACCCAGACAAGTTTGTAGCGAAGATGGGTGCAGAGGCTATCGAGGAATTGCTCATGGGTCTTGACCTGGATGCGCTCAGCTACGAGCTTCGCGATCGCGCCAACAGCGATACTTCTATGCAACGCAAAGCTGAGGCACTCAAGCGCCTGCAAGTAGTTGAGAACTTCCGCGCTAGCAAGGGCAAAAACCGTCCTGAGTGGATGATCCTTCACGTAGTACCAGTTACTCCTCCAGAGCTTCGTCCTCTCGTTCCACTAGATGGTGGACGTTTCGCAACCTCTGACCTCAACGATCTCTATCGTCGCGTAATCATTCGTAACAACCGTCTTAAACGACTCGTAGAGATCAAGGCTCCAGATGTGATTCTCCGCAACGAGAAGCGTATGCTCCAAGAGGCTGTGGATTCACTCTTCGACAATAGCAAGAAGACTACCGCTATCAAGTCTGACGCTAACCGTCCTTTGAAATCACTCTCTGACTCGCTCAAGGGTAAACAAGGTCGTTTCCGTCAAAACTTGCTCGGTAAACGTGTTGACTATTCTGCACGTTCGGTTATCGTCGTAGGTCCTGAGTTGAAGATGCATGAGTGCGGTTTGCCAAAAGATATGGCTGCTGAACTCTACAAACCATTTATTATCCGTAAGCTTATCGAGCGCGGTATCGTGAAGACTGTTAAGTCTGCAAAGAAGATCATTGATCGTAAAGAACCTGTGATCTTTGACATCCTTGAGCATGTAATGAAGGGTCACCCAGTGCTCCTCAACCGTGCTCCTACCTTGCACCGTCACGGTATCTTGGCGTTCCAACCTCGCATGATCGAGGGTAAGGCTATCCAGTTGCACCCACTTGCTTGTGCCGGCTTCAACGCCGACTTCGATGGTGACCAAATGGCGGTACACTTGCCACTCTCTCACGAGGCTATCTTGGAGGCGCAGCTTCTTATGCTCGGTTCGCACAACATCCTTGACCCTGCTAACGGTAATCCTATCACTGTGCCTTCACAGGATATGATTCTTGGTCTTTACTATATCACCAAAGAGCGCAAAGGTGCTAAGGGTGAGGGACTTGTATTCTATTCTCCAGAGGAGTGCGAGATCGCGCTCAACGAGGGCAAGGTTGATATGCACGCTATCGTTAAGGTGCGTATCCTTGACCAACGCACTGGTGAAACTTCTCTTGTAGAGACTACTCCAGGTCGTGTCTTGGCTAATCACTATATCCCTAACGAGGTAGGCTATCGAAACCTTACACTCGGCAAGAAAGCAATCAAAGAGGTCATCACCGATGTGATCAAGACTTGCGGTGTGGCTCGTACTGCTCTCTTCTTGGACGAGATCAAGGACCTGGGTTATAAGATGGCGTTCAAGGGTGGCTTGAGTTTCAACCTGAACGATATTCTTATCCCAGAGGAGAAAAACGAGTTCGTTGCTAAGGGTAACCAAATCGTTGAAGAGGTTACCGAGCTCTATATGGAAGGTCTTATGACTGACAACGAGCGTTACAACAAGGTCGTTGCTGCATGGGGTGAGGTCGATGCCCAAGTTACCAACGTCCTCATGAAGCACATGAAAGAGGCTGACCAAGGTTTCAACTCTGTCTTCATGATGATGGATTCTGGTGCCCGTGGTTCTAAGCAACAGATCAAGCAGCTCGCTGGTATGCGTGGTCTGATGGCTAAACCTCAAAAGGCAGGTGTTGCAGATAGCCGTCAAACTATTGAGAACCCTATTCTCTCTAACTTTAAGGAGGGTCTGAGCGTGCTTGAGTACTTTGTCTCTACCCACGGTGCGCGTAAGGGTCTTGCCGATACCGCGTTGAAGACTGCCGATGCAGGTTACCTCACTCGCCGTCTTGTGGACGTTTCTCACGACGTTATCATTACCGAGACCGACTGTGGAACTTTGCGTGGTCTAACTGCTCGTGCTATCAAGCAAAATGACAACGTAGTGGCTACACTTACCCAACGTATCTTGGGTCGTGTTAGCGTACACGATATCTATGATCTCGATGGTAACCTCATCGTAGCTGCGGGTGAAGAGATTCGCGAGGCTGCATGTGCAGCTATCGAGGATGCAGGTATTGAGGCTGTTGAGATTCGTTCTGTGCTCACTTGCGAGGCTAAACAAGGTGCCTGCGCTAAGTGTTACGGACGCAACCTCGCTACCCGTAAGATGGTTCAAAAGGGTGAGGCTGTCGGCGTAATCGCAGCACAAGCTATTGGTGAGCCTGGTACACAGCTTACACTTCGTACCTTCCACTCTGGTGGTGTCGCTGGTAACGCTGCTACACAAAATACCTATGCTCTCACACAACCTGGTCGTATCGAGATTGACGAACTTCGTACTATCACCACCGATGCTGGTGAGGTGATCGTAGTGAGCCGTCTGAACGAGATGCGCCTTGTAGATGTGAAGACTGGTGTGGTACTCACCACCTTCAATATCCCTTATGCTTCTAAGCTCTTCATCACTCCTGGCGAGACCTATGATAAGGGTACTCAAGTCTGCGAGTGGGATCCTTATAAGGCTACTTTGATCATTGAGCAAGCTGGTCGCCTCCAATACCAAGACGTGGTTGAGGGTGTTACTGCTAAGACTGAGGTCGATGATCAAACAGGTAAGAAAGAGGTGTCTATCATTGAGACCAAGGACAAGACCAAGATGCCATCTGCTCACATCGTAGATGCTGAGGGTAACATCTTGCGTACCTACAACCTCCCTGTTAAGGCGTTGCTCGTACACGCTGATGGCACCGAGGTGAAGGTGGGTGATTCTCTCTTTACTCAAACTCGTTCCTTCGGTACTGCAGGCGATATTACTGGTGGTCTTCCACGTGTAACCGAGCTCTTTGAGGCGCGCAACCCATCCAACCCAGCTATTGTGGCTGAGATTGATGGTGAGGTTAGCTTCGGACGCATCAAACGTGGTAACCGCGAGTTGTCTATCACCAGCAAGTTGGGCGAGGTGAAATCATACCTCATTCCTCTCGGCAAGCAAATCCTCGTGCAAGAGGGTGACTATGTACGTGCAGGTGTTGCGCTTTCTGATGGTGCTATCACTCCTAACGACATCCTTGCTATCCAAGGTCCTACTGCTGTGCAAGACTACATTGTCAACGAGGCACAATCTGTTTACCGTATGCAAGGTGTGGAGATCAACGACAAGCACTTTGAGATTATCGTTCGCCAAATGATGCGTAAGGTTGAAATCCAAGACGCAGGTGATACACGTTACCTCGAGAAGCAAATCGTGGACAAACGTGACTTCCTTGAGGAGAACGACCGTATCTGGGGCAAGAAGGTGGTTACTGATGCTGGTGACAGCGAGACCTTGAAACCTGGTCAAATCGTTACAGCACGCCGTCTCCACGATGAGAACTCTACTCTCCGTCGTAAGGATAAGAAGCTTGTACAAGCGCGTGAGGCTACATGTGCTACTGCAAGCCAAATCTTGCAAGGTATCACACGCGCTGCTTTGGGTACCAAGTCATTCATGTCTGCGGCTTCCTTCCAAGAGACAACCAAGGTGCTCAACGAGGCTGCTATCCAAGGCAAGGTGGATTACCTCGATGGTATGAAGGAGAACGTTATCTGTGGTAACTTGATTCCTGCGGGTACGGGTCTTCGCGAGTTCCAACACGTTGTAGTGCACAATGCTGAGGAGTATGCTGCTATCCAAGCAGCACGCGCAGCTGCTGCTGAGGCTCAACTTCGTCAACAAGAGGAGTTCTAATCCTGACGCAAAGAGGTTTTATCCTCTGCAAAGTATATTCCAAAAGTGCCCAACCAAATGGCTGGGCACTTTTGTTTGTCTTTTGTTTGTCTAGTATAGACCGATTATCTGTGATGATTTGTCTAATGTTTTTGTGTCCTCGATTAACTGCCAATTACGGGTTCTTGACGGGTTCATAACGGGTTCATCGTATGATATTGCTATCATATCGATAACTGATAGTGGGAATATAGTACTCAGTCAATAAATATATTTTATATAGAAAAAAATAACAAAAAACTTACAAATATTTTGTTATTCCAAAAAAAAAGTAGTACTTTTGCAAAGAAATTAGCTTGTTTATTATGAAAGACGAAAAAATCCCATTGATTGACTGCCCCATTGATTATATCTTTGGAGAGGCTAGTGGTAAAATCTTGAATGAGTATGGACGTTTCCCATGTAAGATTCAGTGTGCGGTTTACGCGTTCATGTTGCAGGGAAGTGCGACGGCTACGCTCAATATCACCCAGTACGATTTCCACAAAAACGATCTAATCTATCTTCATCCAGGTAGTTTCTTTTTGGTGCACAATTTTAGTGAGGATGCGCGCTTAATGTATATCGTTTTCTCTTCTTCTTTCGTGGAGAAAAATGCTTATGGCATGCGTCGAATGTCTTTGCCTTCGCAGGCTTTCAACCCAATTGTGCATATGAATGAGGAGCAGGCTGGTGTTATCACGATGTTCTCGGGGCTGTTGGATAAGGCCATCAATTGCACTCCATCGATGCTTTCTTCTGAGCGGATGGTCTATGTCTTCAACCTTATTCAGCAGACATATGCTGAGCTTTTCATATCTGCGGACAACAAGCAATCCCATTTACAAGATCGTAAGACTGAGATTTATCAAGAGTACAACGACCTGGTATTGCGTCATTACCACGAGTGGCATCATGTTGCTGCGTATGCAGAGGCCTTGTGTATCACGGTTCCTCACCTATGTTCTACCATCAAGCAGGCTAGTGGTCGTACTGCGGGTGATATCATCGTGGATGCTATTTTGATGGATGCAAAAGCACAATTGAAGATCACCACATTACCAATCAAGGAAATCGCTAATACCTTAGGATTTGAGAATGTAGCATTTTTCAATCGCTTTTTCAAGAGTCACGTGGGAATTACGCCAAAGGCGTATCGCAACGAATAAGGTTTTCAGTTAATCTTTTTTACATACCCAGACTCAAGCGGAAACGCACTGCCCACCATGGGCTATAGGGGTCATGGATATTAGTCAGACGGAATATGCCATATACTTCGCCTATGCGGAGTATATTGCCTATACCTACTCCTAATTCCACATATGGGATAGTTGGTGCCTTTAGTAATGTATAGGGGACTTCGCCATTGGACGTCTGCAAAGAATTGAGGGTAGGGAATGCTACCACGGATTGGTGGTCATTTCTTAGATTACCATATGCTACTTTCAACTCTACCAACTCGCGCAAACGTAAATAGCGTATACCTGGGATCATGTTGAACAGCACGCCTTTGCCATCCCACAATGCTTGTACCGACACATAGCGGTCTGCGGCATATTGATAGGTATTCATTAGGGTGAAGCGTTGGGTATCAAAGGCATATGTCTGGTTGCTTGCGAAGATATGCAGTAGTGGATAAGGCACTTTGCCAAAAATCATTCCTGCTTGCAATAGGTACTCCAAATTACCACCCATACCTAGATTGATATTCTGACGCACCATCAGTTGCAGATTTCCATACATTCGATACGATGCCATATCCATAGTCTGATAACTACCTAGTTCCGCTCCAAGATAGATTACGGGTAAGTGGTTGTAGATATGCCTGCGATGGAAGTACGAATCCACTTTGCGTTCGCCAAAACCAATGCGAGCGGAGGCACCCAAGGTAGAGTAGGCAAACGATGGTTGTGCATCATAGTCTGTTGTTGGCAAACCATAACCCATACGACCTACTTTGATATAAGATTGTGTTTCTAAATACTTATTACAATCATTCTCAAAATGTACTCTACCTTCGCGACGGCGAACCATTGTATTGTAGTAGTAAGGTTTGTTATAGGGTACACCTTGCATCAAACGGGTGACGATATTGATTTGTTGACTGAGAATCTTGTTTTCGCGTAGATACAACTGAAAGTCTGATACGTCCGACAAACTATACTCATCGCTATAGCGCATTCTTAGGATATGTCGGCGATCAGATGGTAATTGCACGCTCACCTGTCCCATACCTTTCCATGCCCTATCGCCTGTACTATAAGCCACAAAGGTCTCTAGCGATACATTTTTCCACAATGCTTCTGTTGTCTGTAATGGAATACCAATACGTACACCTTCGGCATAATTTATTTTAAATACATGATGTATCTTTCCCACCTCCACATATTTGCTGGTAGGGATACATCCTGTTTGCAATACATATGCCAAGAATTTTGCAGTTTTAAATAGTGGTGTATTGCCCACACTATCCATTGCAGCCACAATTTCCTTCTCGCTTTCTACTCTTCTTGCCTCTTCCGTTTTTATCCTTATTGCCTCCTCGCCTGTGATGGGGCTTGCCTCATTAACTTCAGTATTTCGTGTTAAGAACAGGGTAGGGAATATGTGGCTGCTATCAGCTTTGATAGCAAAGTCCAGCAGGAGGGCAAAATCTTCTTGCTCCAAACGATTATCGGGAGTAAAATCTTGCTGAATAGTCAGTTGGCGAAGATAATTGATGCTTGTTTGTGCAGGAACAGAGGCTTCTACATAGCGCAGTGCATAGCTTGCAGAGTCGATATGCAGTTCGCCATTAAACGTTGCATAGAAGGCGTTCTTTGTGCGGAAATGTACTACATAATGTTTTTCCTTTTCAACCTGTATGCTGTCTGCTAGATAGTAGTTGTAGTAGCTATTTCCTGATGCTGCCAAGGGACTCAGCAGTGATGTGGACAGCACATTGATATGGTTCTCATAAAAATTGCAGGTATTTTGCAATTGCCCCAACAACATTTGATAATCGGTCACTGTCAGTAGTGTAGCCTTTTCTTCTACTTGCTCAGCATCTTGCTTGCGCCAATACAGTGGAATTAGATAGCTCGAGTCTTCCGTTTGCAACATACCTGCTTGCATACTCTTCCACAAACTGCGTTGCAAGTGTTTCGATTGAATATCCGACACATATAGCGCTGTATGTGCTTTCACTTGGTTCATATCCACCATATTGGCATTTTCTGCACGATGCCTACGCACTTCATCCATCAAAGGTAGAGCAGGGTTCTCTCCAGGGGTGACAAATACTTCTCCTAGGTTGCCGATTTTTTCTCTCAATCCTATTTGAGCACCCATTTGTTGCCCTGCTTCGATGCGAAAGCGTTCGGTGTGGTAGCCCACTGCCGAAACGACCATTGTTCGCTCTTTTTCCAATTGTCCACGCAGCATAAACATGCCTTCAGCATTGCTCATTGTGCCGATATTTGTGCCTTGGAAATAGATATTCACATTTGCCAGCGACTCACCTGTATAGGTATCATACACATCGCCTACCACGATAGTCTCTCGCGTCATAGGCATGCTTTGTGCCCATAATCCGTGACCCATTATCAGAAGCCCAAACAGTATGTATATCAGTCGTTTCATTGATTTTCTGGGTGGTATTTCAATACTGCCTCACGCAGATCTTGTATATTCACATGAGTATATATCTCAGTGGTCACAATCGATTCATGTCCCAACAGTTGCTGAATAATACGCAGGTCAGCACCATTTTGTAGCAGATGTGTAGCAAACGAATGGCGTAGGGTATGCGGCGAGATAGTCTTGCGTATACCTGCGGCTGTGGCCAAGCGTTTTACAATTGTAAAGATCATAGCGCGTGTCAGTTGTCGGCCATAATGATTCAGAAAGGCAATATCTGTCGCTTCAGGTTTGATATCTAGTTGGCTACGATCGACCAACCAATATCCAAATTGTTCATCTGCTACGGGCGAGATAGGCACCAATCGTTGTTTGCTTCCTTTACCCAAGATACGCATGTATCCTTCTTTTCGATAGATATTGCTCAACTTCAGTTCCGTTAGTTCGCTTACACGCAATCCACTACCGTATAGCATTTCGATGATGGCACGATTGCGATGTCCTTCGGGTTTCGACATATCAATTTGTGCAATCATCGCATCAATCTCCTCGATGCTCAGCACCTCTGGTAGGTGTTTTTCCACGCGGGGCATTTCCAGTAATTCCGAAGGATCTTGCTCGATATAGTGATGATAGAGTAAAAAGCGGTAAAAAGAGTGAATACTTGATAGCAATCTGGCTTGCGTCTTTGCACTTTTAATGCGTTTAAAGTTCTCAAAAACAAATGCTTGTAGATCATCGAATGTCGCACGTACCACATCTATATGGTGTTCGTCCATATAGGTTTTCAGACGTTTGAAATCCAATTCATACGCTGTTACCGAATTATCGCTCAATCCGCGTTCTAGTTTCAGGTAGGTATGGTATTCCTTTGCAATCATTCTCTCGGATAGGTAAGTACATTATCTGTACATTGCGGGACCATCGTAGCTCGCACGATAGTGGGTCGAGTCGGCGAGATACAGTAATATATCCATATGCATATCTTCGCCCTCGGTACGTATCGTCAGTTCGCCAGCCGTAAATCCAGTGATGCGATTTATTTTACTTTCTTGAATATCAAGTATATAGCATCCTGTCACATTTCCTTCAAATGACATGTATGGCAAGAATCGATAATCGCCTGCCACTGAGTCCATTCGGTAGGTACCATCTGTCAGCACACTATCGGTCAGAGGAACAAAGATATCCGAGAAGTACAAGTTTACACCCGTACCCACGATATGGTGTGCCGAGTCGAAGGCCAAGCCATCGCTCAGCAAGTCTATCGAGAACACTTGTTTGTCCAGCAATGGGTAGTATTGTTTGTGCCATTGGATGTCGGCAATCACGTACACACTATCATAGTCAGTTAGTGCTTTGTCTGGCACGTTGCCTGTGTTGTGTGGGTTACATGCGCCCAGCACCACCAGCAATAGTAATATTATATATCCGTGTTTCATATCGTTGTCTTGATTCTCCGTACGGGTATCCATGCGGCAGCAAATCCCAGTGCCAACACCACGATGGCCACCAGCACGATGTCGGCTGCTTGTACGGCTACGGGGTAGGCCGAGATGATATATTCCGTGCCACCACCCAGCTTCAACAAGCCAAAATGCTCTTGCACCAGACATATCGCCAATCCTACTACCAAACCAATCATTGCACCCAAGGCAGAGATTAGCCAGCCCTCCAACAGGAATATCTTGCGGATCATTTGTTGGCTAGCACCCATATGGCTCAAGGTCTGAATGTCGGCTCTTTTGTCTATAATCAGCATTGATAGCGAACCGATGATGTTAAACGACGCTATCAGCAGGATAAACACCAACAGCAAGGTTGTCAGCAGCTTCTCGACACGTAATATTCGGAAAAAGTCGGCTTGCTGTTCGTATCGATCCAGTACCATAAACTCTTCTCCCAATAGCTCTTGAATGGCTTTTTTTACTTGCCGTACTGATGCGCCATCCACCACTTTTACTAGCAAGGCACTCACCTCATCCTCATCATACTCCAATAGTCTACGAGTCAGATCAATATCCACCAGCATCACTTCTTCGTCATATTTGGTTTGTTGTACGGCGAAGGTGCCTGCTATGAAACACACCTCATCATTAAATGCTTGATCAGGGCGCAACATATTCACTTTGGCTGTGCGTTTAGGGGCATATAGCTGTAGTGGATTGATAAATCGTGCTCCTATACCCATCTGCCACGCTAGTCCTTGACCCAGTACTGCGCGATCAAATGCACCGTCGTGCACCTCGTAATGTCCGTCGGTAATGATTTCTTCGATATGGGTCAAACTTCCGAAAATCGAGTCCACACCATACAACCTCACGGGCATTTGTTTGCTCTCAAACTGCAACAACGCAGTCTCTTCGATGCTCTCGCTCACCATTGCCACATCAGGCAACGCGCGCAGGGCGTTCCATTGTGCACCTGTGTCGCGAAACGTTTTTCCGCTCACGGATTCGATACGGATGTCGGGATCAAACTGTGAAAACAGCTGTTCCACCATCACGCCAAAGCCGTTCATCACGCTCAGTACGCACACCATAGCGGCTGTCACCACGCCAATAGCAGCGGCACTGATGCCGCTGATCACGTGGATAGCATTGTATTGCTTCTTAGCAAACAAATACCGCCATGCTATTTTGAGTTCTGTTTTCACCAATCTTGTTACGATATGTATCGGGTGGATAAGCGGTGGATAAGCGGTGAACAAGCAGTCGTTGCAGTTACCACTCCGTTATCACTCCGAAGGGATACCGAACTCTTGCCGAAGAGATACGTTTTGTTTATTGCTTCAGCAGTTCATCGATGCGTGCCATCTTGTCGATGGTCTCATCGAGGTGAAAATGCAGTTCTGGGATTAGACGCAACTGATGGCGTTGCATATGTCCCATTTCGCCGCGGATTTTCGCGGTATCTTCTTGTACTTGTGCAATGGTGCTTGCCACTTTATCTTGTGGGAAGATACTTAGATACACATGTGCCACACTCAGGTCTGGCGATATACGAACTTCGCTTACTGAGATGAGTGTGCCGCGCATCGCGCGCGCGTACCTTAATAAAATATCGCTCAAATCCTTTTGGATCAAGCGTTCAATTTTCTGTTGTCTTGTTGATTCCATAATCGAATCTCTAAACTCTAAACATTAAACATTAAACTATTTAACGCAATAAGGGAAAAGAATATACTCTTTTCCCTATGCTTGTGCCTTAGGAAAAAGCCCTAAGGTGTCTAATCGCAAATTAGCGTTTGTGGCGACCTTCGTCAGCTACAGTCAATTTCTTGCGACCGTGTGCGCGGCGAGCTGCCAATACGCGGCGACCATTTGCGGTTGCCATACGAGCGCGGAATCCGTGTTTGTTACGACGACGGCGTTGGCTAGGTTGGAATGTACGTTTCATTGTTTTTATTTCTTTTTATGCCCCATCTCGTGGGCTTGGTTAATATTTTACGCGAAAAAGCGTGCAAAGGTACTATAAAAAATGCACATGTGCAAATTTTTTTAGGAAAAAATGCATTTTTGGGTGAAAAAGGGTATATATTGGGCATCTTTCTTATCCGAAAATATGCCTATCGCTGCTAAATTAAGCTTCTTGGGCCTCCTCTAGCATATCTGCGATCACCAATGCTGCCATTGCCTCTACCACAGCCACAGCGCGTACTGCCACACACGCATCATGCCTACCTATCTTCATTGCTTCGTTGCCTATTGCCTCCAGTGTTTTTCGGTTAGTAGCAGTCGGTTTGAATACGCAGCGAAACACAATCTCCTCCCCGTTGCTAATCCCCCCTGCGATGCCGCCTGATACTAGCTCCGAGTTGCCCGACAGATACATCTCGCTGCCGGTCTTTTCTACGTGTTGGAAGCCCGAACCATACTCAAAACCCTTGCATGCGTTGATGCTCATCAGCGCAAAGGCTAGATGGCTCTGCAGCTTATCAAAGATAGGTTCACCCACACCTACAGGCATGCCTGTTACTCTACCTTCCACGATGCCTCCGATGCTGTCTCCCGCTTGACGGATTTGTTGTATATACCGCTCAAAATCAGCAGGATTGGTCCTATCACCCACTTGAATTAATTCGGCTCTTACTGCTATTCCTTTCTCGGCCAACAGCTGCTTGGCCACAGCACCTGCCACCACTCGCGAAGCCGTCTCTCTGGCCGAAGCGCGACCGCCTCCGCGATGGTCGCGTATCCCATATTTCTGCTCATACACCCAATCTGCATGACCTATGCGACAATGCTCTTTCAGCCACGCGTAATCTTCGCTCCGTGCATCTTTGTTACGGATGATAAATGCTATCGGAGTGCCCAAAGTCACGCCATCCAATACGCCACTCAACCATTCCACCTCATCCGCCTCTCTCACAGCCCGAGGTGAAACTCCACCTTTCACCTTTGACTTTTCACCTTTCACCTCTTCGCGCCCTGCTCTGCGGTTGAGCTCTTGCTTGATCATATCCAAGTTAATCTTCACCCCCGCACGCACACCATCCAGCACACCGCCGATAGCACGACCGTGTGACTCTCCAAAGGAGGTAAAACGCAAATATTTGCCTAAAGTGTTCATAAAACGACTGCAAAGGTACAAAAAAGTTTGCATTTTTGCAAAAAAATCACTACCTTTGCACGCTTTTTATGCGCTTTGATGCAAATTATTGCAATTTGTTATGATTTTAGTGCAAATATTTAATAATCGTAGTAAAATATAAATCAACATCCACGAGTATAATGAAAAAAATCACTTTCTTACCGCTTTTGATGCTCTCTATCTTTGCTTGTGCCGAGCGCATTGAGCCTCTTCCATTTGGCGATATGGAACAATGGACAGTGCGCTATATCACAGAATCCAAACTCCTCGGGGGACAAACCAAGACACTCTATTGCCTTGCGCCCACGGATACTATCCGCGAGAACGCTCCTTATATCTATGGCCAAGATGGTAATCCTTGGGCCACTAGCAATGCCTATGCTAATGTTGTTGGTATCGAAAAAGCGGCTGGCACTATGACTCCTGAGCGCCGTGAGGACGGCGGAACTTGCTGCCGACTCGATGTGGATATGCTGGGCGTTCGTGTGATGGGAATGATTGATGTTCAGGTGCTTGTATCGGGTACGCTTTTTACGGGGCGCAATCTAGAGCCCATCACTACCGCAGCTGACCCTTACCAAAATATTGACTTTGGAGTACCCTTCACCTCTCGTCCTTCGGCGTTGATGTTCGATTACAAGTGTGTGGTAGAGCAAGAAAATTGGTATTGGCACGCCAAAGGTGGTTCTAAACCTAAAAAACGCGAGTATGAGAACGGTGAGATTGATGAGGCAGAGGCCTATATCTATCTCCAACATCGCTGGGAGGATGATAAGGGCAAGATCCACTCTATTCGCGTGGGAACGGGGTACGAGCGTTTCTCAAAATCGCAAGACACATGGGTCAACGGTCACCGTGTACCTATCCACTATGGCGACATTACGGGCGAACCTTGGTATCGCGACTACATGGGCTTCAAGAATATAGAACGTGCTACCAACTCCCGCGGCAAAGTCACTCTTATTCAGGAGGAAGGTTGGGATGCGACTCTCGAACCTACCCATATGGTTATTGTGATTACCTCTGGCAAGATGGAGGCTTTTGAGGGACACGAGGGCAATACCCTTTGGGTGGACAATGTCTGCCTTGTTTACGACGAAGATAAATAGCTTGCTATGTCGCATTTACTTTCGCATATTGATATCCTCCTTCTGGTGCTTCTCTTGGTAGTCTTTTTCTACCAATGTTATTTCTACTTACGTTATCTTACGGCTGTTAACCGTTGGCAACGCCGTCAGGCCACTCTATCGCCTATCGAGGATAGCCTTTTGCCGAAGGTTAGCGTCATTGTCTGCGCACGCAACGAGCAGGAGAACCTCCGTGATTACCTGCATACGCTACTCAATCAAGACTATCCATGCTACGAGGTCATTGTCATCAACGATGGCTCCGAGGATGGTACACAAGAACTATTGGAGCAGTATGCATTGCAAGCCAAGAATCTCTATATCACCTTTGTTCCGCGTGAAGCACGCGTGATCAGTAGCAAGAAATTGGCACTCACTATCGGTATCAAGGCATCTCACTACGACCATTTGCTGCTTACTGATGCGGACTGTCGTCCAGAGTCACAACACTGGATTCGCGAGATGATGAGTGGTTTCGTACGTGGTGGCGAACAGACTGAGGTGGTGTTGGGCTATGGTGCATATTTCGAACGTCCTACCTTGCTCGGAAACCTTATCAACTACGATACGCTCTTTATCGGACTTCAATACCTTGGCTTTGCGGCGAGCAAACATCCATACATGGGTGTTGGACGCAACTTGGCGTACAAGAAGGATACGTTTTTCCGCCACGATGGCTTTCGTGGATTGCTCAACGAGCGTTCTGGCGACGATGATCTCTTTGTCAACAAGGTTACCAATCGCCACAATACGGCTATTGTCTGCTCGCCCAACAGCATCACTTGGTCGCCGCCTAAGACCTCTTGGCATGACTGGCTTCATCAAAAACGCCGTCATCTATCTGTCTCGCATCATTACAAGATTGCTAGCAAACTCCGCTTGGGCTTAGAACCTATGACACGTGGACTGCTCTATGTGTTGCTCATTGCCATATGTCTCTTTGGTAGTGGTTTGGCCATGTGCATCGCATATGGATTATGGTGGTTGCGTTTGATTATTCAGCTTTGTGTAATCAATACTGCTGCACATCGCTTGGGTAGTCGATTGTTTGGCATAGAGATTGTGGCATATGATATTGTATTGCCTTTGATTTCGCTGTGGATACTTTGGACACAACGCTTCCACAAACATAGAATGTATTGGTAACCTGTGTTCTAACAGCGTAGCGGTCTAACTTCTAACAATAAAATGCTCTAACTTCTAAAAAAACTATACAATTATGGAAGAACAAAAACTCAACATCAACCTCTCGCCTGAAGTGGCAGAAGGCACTTACTCCAACCTCGCTATCGTAGCGCACTCTGCTTCAGAGTTCGTTGTGGATTTTGCATGCATGATGCCTGGTCAGAAAGGCGCTAACGTCAAGTCACGCGTCATTATGACCCCAGAGAATACCAAGAAACTGCTCTTTGCTTTGCAAGAGAATGTCGCAAAATACGAGAAGCAATTTGGTACAATCAAACTCAACGGTACCCCAGCCCCAGGAAGTACTATACCAATGTCCTTCGGCGGCGGTCAAGCCTAATATTAACCCGACCGCCTACGGCTGAGAGATATTAGATCGTGTTACTGTTAGACCGCACTTCGTGCTGAGAGATCTCTATAATCTAACAGCGAAGCGATCTAACAACGCAGAGGTCTAACTTCTAACAGTGAGCGGTCTAAAAACTCCTAAACGCATGAAAAAGACTTTTCCTGCTAGCCAACTCATTATCAATGAGGATGGTAGCGTATTTCACTTGCACATTCGCCCAGAGCATCTGGCAGACACGGTGATACTCGTAGGCGACCAAGGTCGCGTGGATTTAGTGGCATCGTTCTTCGACGAGGGCTCTATCGAATGTGACATCCAGAGCCGCGAGTTCCACACCATCACAGGCAAGTACCACGGCAAGCGCATCTCATGTATCTCTACCGGCATTGGTACCGACAACTGCGATATCGTGCTCAACGAACTTGACGCTCTGGCTAACATTGACTTCGCCACCCGTACGGAGAAGGATGAGCATCGTACCCTTGAGATCGTGCGTATCGGCACTTGCGGCGGTATGCAAGAGGATATCCCACTCGGCACTTTCCTCGTGAGCGAAAAATCCATCGGTTGGGACGGCGTCTTGGCTTTCTATGAAGGCCGTGACGAGATTGCTGACCTCGGCTTTGAGGACGCACTCGTGGATTTCATCCACTACCCAGCCAAAGCGGCACGCCCATACGTAGTCGCTGCTAACCCGGAACTGGTCAACCGCATCGCATGCGACGACATGATGCGTGGCTGCACCATCGCTGCCAACGGCTTCTATGGCCCTCAAGGTCGCGTACTCCGCTGTGACATCGCAGTCAAGGACATTAACGACCGCATCACCGACTTCCGCTACGAGGGACAACGCATCACCAACTACGAGATGGAAGGTAGTGTCATCGCAGGTCTCAGCCTGCTGATGGGACACAAGGCCATGACCGTCTGCTGCGTCATCGCACAACGCAAGGTTGAAGCAGCCAACACCGACTACAAACCTCGCATCAAACAATTGGTACAAACTGTATTAGAAAGAATATAATAACGATCTTAATGCCCTTAAGATCCTTAAACACCAAACAATGAAAAAAATAGTAATCCTCAGCCTTGCGCTCGTAGCACTCAGCGCATGCTGCAAACAAGAACAACCATTCAACTACACTGTGGACAAATTCTATGACCTCGAGATTCTGCGCTACCAAGTGCCAGAGTTCGATTCCCTCACTCTTCAACAGAAGACCCTCGTTTATCACCTCACCGAAGCTGCCTTGCACGGTCGTGATATCCTTTATGATCAAAATGGTCGCTACAACCTGCGCATCCGTCGCGCCTTGGAGGCACTCTACACCCAATACCAAGGCGACAAGACGAGCGAGGAGTTCCTCAACTTCGAGAAGTACCTCAAGCGCGTATGGTTTGCCAACGGTATTCACCACCACTATGCATCCGACAAGTTCCAACCAGAGTTCTCTCAAGACTGGTTTGTGAACGCATGTGCGGAAGCAGGTGTTACCTACGATGAGGCAATCTTGCCTGTCATCTTTGACCCAGCTGTCATGCCAAAGAGCCTTAGCCTCGCAGGCGAAGATCTTATCCTTGCTTCTGCCAACAACTACTATGAGGGCGTTACCCAAGCCGAGGCAGAGGCATATTACGCTAAGCACAAAGACACTTCTGCTGAGCCTCTTTGGATTGGTCTCAATAGCAAACTTGTCAAAGAAAACGGCAAAGTCGTTGAGCGCGTATATAAAGTAGGTGGTATGTACGGCGAAGCCCTCAGTCATGTGGTTGAGCACCTTGAAAAAGCATTACCATTTGCTGAGAACGAGCAACAACGCCTTGTCATCGAAAAGATGATTGAGTTCAACAAAACTGGCGACCTCAAAGCTTTCAACGAGTACTGCATCGCTTGGGTAAAAGATTTGGACAGCCGTGTGGACTTCGTGAACGGCTTTACAGAGACATACGCTGATCCTCTGGGGATTACAGGTACTTGGGAGTCACTCGTGAACTTCAAAGATATGCGTGCTACCCACCGTTGCCAAACCATCTCTGACAACGCACAATGGTTCGAGGATAACTCCCCAACCGACAAGAAATACAAGAAAGCAGAAGTCAAGGGCGTGAGCGCCAAGGTGATCACCGCTGCTATCCTCGCAGGCGACTGCTACCCTGCAACTCCTATCGGCATCAACTTGCCTAACGCCAACTGGATTCGCAAAGACTATGGTTCTAAGTCTGTGACTATCGACAATATCACCCATGCCTACAACGAGGCAGCCAAGGGCAACGGCTTCAACGAGGAGTTTATGATTAGTTCAGAGATCATTGCCATGTATGAGAAAGCGGGCGCTTGTGGCGACTTGCATACCGACCTCCACGAGTGCGTGGGTCACGGTTCTGGCAAACTCATGCCAGGTGTGAGCAAAGATGCTCTCAAGGAGCATGCTTCTACCATTGAAGAGGCACGTGCAGACTTGCTGGGTCTCTATTATATGGCTGACCCTAAGTTGGTTGAGCTCGGTCTCTTGGAAGACGAGGAGGCATACAAGGGCTTCTACTACCAACAGATGATGAATGGTCTCATGACCCAACTCGTGCGTATCGAGCCAGGCAAGGACATTGAGGAATCGCACATGCGCAACCGCCAACTCATTGCTAAGTGGGTGTTTGAAAACGCACAAAACAACGAGGTGGAGATGATTGAGCGCGATGGCAAGCACTATTTGCAAATCAATGATTATGAAGGCATTCGCCGCCTCTATGGTGAGTTACTCCGCGAGATCCAACGTATTACCTCTGAAGGCGATTATCCTGCTGCAGTAGAGATGGTAGAGACCTATGCTGTGAAGGTAGATCAGGACTTGCACAAGGAGATCTTGGATCGTTACGAGCACCTCAACTTGGCTCCATACAAGGGTTTTGTCAACCCTGTTTATACCGCGCATTACGATGCAGAAGGCAATATCACGGACGTCACTCTCGACTATACCGAGGGTTACATTGAGCAGCACCTCCGCTACTCCCGCGACTATTCCTTCTTGCCAGATGTGAATTGATTTAGGTTATAGGCGCAGAATATTATTTCGTTTTGGCTCACTAATGCAAGTTGCATTCTTTTGAGCCAAACGAAAATATCCCTTTAATTGACGCTAATTGACTCTTTGAATTGGCTTGAATTGTCGTTAAAAATATTCTTGATTTTTGTAGCGGAGCGTATTTTTGTTTTTTAAAATCAATGCTCATTGAACTGCCAATTTCGAAATCCATTGCGAATCGCCTATTGATTTTGCAAGCTATACACGGGGACGACCTAATGGTTGTCCCCTCCGATATGCCTGACGATGTGCAGCTCCTCCACCGCGCCTTAACTACCCTTAAAAACGGATATCGGGTAACGGGTAGTGGATATCAGAAATCAACCGATAGCGAAGCGTCCTATAGCACACATAGTGGGCGTCCAATAGCCGCACAAGCGGCGTCCAATAACCGAATTGCCGAGGTGTCCCTCGGCAATTGCGGCACTGCCATGCGCTTCCTCACCGCCTATTGCGCGCAGTTAGAAGGACAAACGATTGTTTTAGACGGCGTCGAACGCATGCACCATCGTCCTATAGGTCAGTTAGTGGACGCTCTCCGCAGCATCGGTGCGGACATTGAGTACTTGGGCAAAGAGGGTTTTCCTCCTTTGCGCATCACAGGCAAGTCACTTGACAAAAAACAACCTATCACGCTCAATCACCCGCAATCTACGCAATTTGTTTCGGCATTGCTGCTCATTGGTGCCAATGTCCAAACCGGCAGCACCTCTCCTTATATATCCCTCACCCGCGAGATAATCAAAAAGTATCAATATCCTAGTCGCTCGCAGAGAGTTGATTGCGAGCGGAGTGTTGTTGAAAATAATGTTGTTGGTGTTGTTGATTTAGATAATCTCGAATGTGATTGGTCGTCTGCCGCCTTTTGGTACGAGTATGTCGCTATCCATGGTGGTGAGATCACGCTCCCAGGTCTCTCTCGCGACTCTCTGCAAGGCGACAAGGTCGTCGCCGACATCTTCGCCCACCTCGGCGTCTGCACCATCTACACACCTGAGGGTGTGCGGATATCGGGTAACGGATATTGGGAATCGATAACCAATAGCGAAGCGTCCAATAGCCCACATAGTGGGCGTCCTATAGCCGCACCAGCGGCGTCCAGTTGCAAAATCTTTGAACAAGATTTTGCAACCTGCCCCGACCTCTATCCCGCTGTCGCGTTGACCTGTGAGCGTTTGGGGATTGAATTGCACGCCACAGGTGTAGAGTCATTGCCATTGAAAGAATCCGATCGTTTGCGTGCGGTAGCGGAGCACCGTACGGACTCTGACCACCGTATGGCAATGGCGTTATTGGTCGCTGGCTACGAGGTGGATGACATCAACTGTATCAGCAAATCATATCCTCACTTCCTTGACCACTTTCGCCAATTACAGGTGAAGTAATGGTCATATTCATTGTGCCTCTGGCTATATCTATCGAGAGATCACCGTGAATTCCTTGAATGGTATTTCGAGTATTATGCCTAAATAGTCCCCATTCTAATGATAAAGTGTAATACATAGAATGGCCCAGGTCGGTATGTATAGCGGGTTTATACCCATGTTATAAAAATAGTATAATCCCTATCCTTCCTATCTGACCCCAAAATAGCACACGTTAAATATCACTACAATCACACTATCACAAGAAAAAACGGTAGAAGGGTTGTATATGTCAGAAAAAATAACTACCTTTGCAGTGTGAAGCGAAAAACTTAGTCAAACCATAAGGACAAACAATACAGCCATGAAAAAGATTTTAGCATTCGTATTCGCCCTCGTGACAACAACAAGCCTCGTTCGAGGCGCAGAGTTTGTCGTAAATAATTGTCCTGTGACACTCGTGCGCGAAGAACCATCCGAGGCCGCCGAACAAGCAACACAACTGCTTTTCGGACAAGTATGCGAAGTGGTGGAACGCAAATCGAGTTGGGTCAAGATACGCTGCACCGTCGACGGACAAGTAGGATGGGTGAGCCGTAAGATGACAACACCCGTTAGCGAAGAGGACGTTCGACTATTAGACGAGAATCGAAAAGCAAACGGTGAAGGCGTAGTGGCTACACCAATGACCGTGGTCACCGACACAGAAACTGGCGAGAAACTTATGCTGACCATTGGTACACGATTGCCTAACTACCGCAAAGGCACGTTCGAAGTGCTGGGCAAGCAATATAAGATAGATCCGAAGGCGGTTTATACGTTGACGTTTAAAGACCAAAAAGTATTGGTGAATGGCAAGGAGGTAACCGGTGAAGACGTGGTGCGCGTGGCAAAACTGCTGCTGAACGTATCGTACCTATGGGGCGGAAAAAACATGATGGGCTACGACTGCTCAGGATTCACACAAACAGTGTATAGCGTATTCGGCATCGACATATTGCGCAACGCCCGCGAGCAGGTCACACAAGGACAAGTGGTGAAATCCTTGGCAGAGGCACAACCAGGCGACTTGGTGTTTTTCGATCATGCCGATCGTGATCCGAATGCTACGAGAATAACGCATGTGGGCATGCTGATTAGTCCAACCGAAGTAATCCATTGCGCAGGATGGGTGCATGTGGCTAAGATAGACGATATGGGCATCCGCCTCGCCAATGGCAAATTGTCACACCATTTGGCACAAATCAAGCGGTATCTGTAAATGCGGAAGGGCGATAAAATACGATTTTTGGATGCGGTGGGCGGAGGAACTATCGTACAGTATGACGCACAGCAACAGTTAGTTTGGGTAGAAACCGATGACGGCTTCGACGTAGGCCCCATACTCGCTGCCAAATGCGTACTGGATACACCTGCTACCAGCTACCAACGCAAAGGTTACATCGGTACGCACAAACAACAAGAGTCACCAGCATTCACACCCAAACATACCCATGTCGCACCTGCCAAACGAACACAACGGCAACGCGATGAGTATGTGATAGACCTGCACCTAGAAGCATTGCCTACCAGTTGCAATGGCATGAATGATGTGGAGAAACACCAATACCAATTGCGATTCTTCCGCATGCAGATGCAGCAACATACACGCTACCGCGGACGACGAGTGGTAATCATACATGGTAAAGGCAATGGTGTGCTACGCAACGAGATACGACAGATACTCAAACGTGATTTCGGAAGTAAAATCGAAGTACATGATGCGGACTTCTCACGTTATGAGGAAGGTGCGACACTAGTCTTAGTGAAATAAAATAGGGTGTATCGTAAGGAAGAATATATTACTATAGTAGTTCCACGAAAAGGGATCAACGATGAAGGCAAGGGCAAGAAACATGCTCTGTATCGCCTTATATCAGAAGCGCAAACAGAATATGTGTGGATGCAAGATGATGACATCATCTTGCATAGTTTAGAGGACGCCCTAAAGGGTTACAGTTTAGAGGTTAGAGGCGAAGATTTGATTATCCTACCACTTCGGATGGAATCGGAGAATGAGAAACCATCGCTGTTAGAGCGGTTGCAGATAGCCGAATATGCTGCGATACAGCAGTTGACTATTGAATCTGCACAACGTGGCAAAGCGGTGATGTGTAGTGGAGCTAACTTGGTAGTAAAGCGTGAGCGGTGGTTGGAGTCGTATAAGGACTTACATCCCGAGATACCTAGCGGCGATGATATGTTTCTGCTAGAATCATTCAAACGCCGCAAATTAAAGATTGCCGTGCTGGATGAGCCCCGCTACGAAGCCATTGTGCGACCACATATCGAGTGGCACGCGTTTTGGAAACAACGCATGCGCTGGGCGGGAAAAGCACCAAAATACACCGATAAAGATATTTTACGCTGCGGAGTGATTGTATTAGGGGCTAATCTGTTGCAGTTGGTATGTCCGTTGGTGTTGTTGATAAAGTTCCCAATCGAATACCGTTTAATAAAAGAGAGAGACGCGTCCGTCTCTCTCTTTACTGCTTTGTTACTTGAGATACTCTATCCTTTCTATGTGATAATCAGTGTCGTAGGAGGTATCTTTCGTCGTAAGTGGTGATTACTCAGCTACTTGCTCTGCCTCGAACTCAGGTACTGCTTGAGCAGCTTGCTCAGCCTCAAAAGCCTCTTGCACTTGCTCAGTGATAGCACTACCTTCCTCTACATGAGCATTTGTACTCTTGTTGAAACCAACAGCAAGAATACTCAATGCGATGATGATAGCAGCCAAAGTCCAGCTTGCTTTCTCCAAGAAATCAGCAGTCTTAGGAGCACCCATCACTTGGTTTCCGCTTGAGAAACCTGCAGCTAAACCACCTCCTTTGCTGTTTTGAACCAACACCAAAAGTACGAGCAATACTGCTGCAATTACAATCAAAATAGTTAATAGTACGTACATAATTTTTAAATATTTAAAAAGTTTATTTTTCAGTTATAAGATATCGGGAAACGGATATCGGGGTGCAAAGGTACAACTTTTTTTTGAATTGACCAAATTTTTTACCATTTTGCAACCGTATCGTTGTATATTTGGTCAACAATCTCGGCAATCATCGTGGTACAGAGCTCATCTTGCACATCGTTGAGCATCTGCGAAGCGTCAAAGGTCTGGTAAGCTGTATAGGTTTTTTCGAAACTCTCTTCAGGTGCTATATTATTGGTAAATCGTACTTTGACGGTGATCGTCAGTTTGGTTTCAGCGGCATAACTATCCGCTGATACTGCCATCGGTGTGAGGTTGTAGCCTATGATCTCGCCTTCAAGCTCGAGGTTGCCACCACGGCGTACTTGCTCTAGACGCGTTTGACGCTGATAGAGATCCTTGATACCATCGGTGAGGTTGGTCGCCAATGGAGCATATACCAACGCGGCATTATTGGTGAAGTCCGCCACCGAAATTGTTTTGACCTTCGAATAATCAATACTAGCACCATTGAATTTATAACTGATGGTACAGGACGTCAATAGCAGCATGGCTGCTAGGAACGGACATAAGATAACGGATATCAGTATTTGGAGGGGTTTCATAGGCCGTATTCTTTGATTTTACGATACAATGTTCTCTCTGAGATATGCAACTCTGCCGCTGCCATCTTTCGGCTACCTTTGTTGCGTTGCAATGCACGGCGGATACTTTCACGTTCGATATCCTCCATAGTGTTGACTGGCGTGTCTTCTACAGGCAGTTCTTCAATAAGCGGCTCGATGGTGTCAGGAGTATCAATGAGTTCAGTGGTGGCATCTTGTATATCCTCCACCTGTTCGTACTCGTTGTGGTTAACTACAATCTCTGTATTGCGGTGTTGTGGAGTGGCAGGCGAAGTGAGCAAGCCGTTGAGCTGCTGGCGCATCTCGGTCATCTCGCGCTTCATATCAAAGAGCACCTTATAAAGCAGTTCGCGTTCGTTCATGAAGTTTTCATGATTGGTCTGTGCGTGCGCTCCGAGCAAGGCGATGCCGCGCTGCATCTCATGCTCAGGTAGGTACTTACGTAGGATCTGCGCTGTGATGGTTCGGTTGGTCTCTACGGCACAGATCTGCTCGGCAGTATGCTTGAGTTGGCGGACGTTTCCCTGCCAGTAGTAAGCCTTGAGGGCTTGTGTGGCATCATCCGTGAGTTGGATAGGGGGCATATTGTAGCGTTGGCAAAAATCCACTACAAACTTGCGGAAAAGCAATGGGATATCCTCTATTCGCTCACGCAAGGCAGGCACTTTTATTTCTACCGTGTTGAGACGGTAGTATAGATCCTCGCGGAATCGTCCTTCGGAGATAGCGCGTTTCATATCCAGATTGGTGGCAGCTACTACCCGCACATCGGTCTTACGTACTTGGCTCGAACCGACACGCATAAACTCGCCTGACTCCAATACGCGCAATAATTGCGCCTGTGTTTCCAATGGCAACTCGCCTACCTCGTCAAGGAATAACGTACCACCATCAGCTATCTCAAAATATCCCTTGCGCTCAGCGCGAGCATCTGTAAAAGCACCTTTTTCGTGACCAAACAGTTCGCTTTCAAGTGTGCCCTTGGGGATTGCACCACAGTTGACGGCGAAATAGGAGTCTTTTTTATGACGACGAAGGGAATAGGCATGAATGATCTTTGGAAAGTTCTCTTTTCCTACACCGCTTTCTCCTGTAATAAGCACACTAAGATCGGTGGGTGCGACTTGCACTGCCACCTCAATACCGCGATTGAGCAATGGGCTATTGCCAATAATGCCAAATCGCTGCTTAATGGTTTGTAAATCTTGTCGTTCCATAGTTGTATGTTGTTGTTTAATGGTCTGCAAAACATATGCCGTCTGGCATTGCTGATTGTCAGTCTGCCAAAATGGCAGACAAAGGTACTGTTTTTTTTTTGAATGTGCAAATTAATATGCAAAATACGGTGTAATTTGGCATAATTTTTGTGGAAATCCCTATATTAAACGCATAGGCGCGTTTGATTAGAATAGTAAAATTAGAAAGATGACAATGTTATGAGACGGTTTATAGTGTACATATTATTATGCTACAGTTTATCCGCATGGGCACAAAATACCCTGTCGGGAACGGTGGTGTCGAAAATAGATAATACTCCTATAGAGATGGCTACAGTACGGCTATTTATGTACCCCAAGTCCAATATGCCTGCACCACCAGCAGGAATGCCTACACCGCCCGAGGGTATGCCTGTACCACCTGTGGAGATGCCCGATTCTATTCTTGTACAGGGAGCACAGACAACATACGACGGTTTGTTTGTGCTCAACAATATTCGCCCTGGAGCATACAAACTGTACATATCTTCGGTAGGATATGGAGAAGCAGTACGTGAGGTCAAGATGCCTAATCAACATTTGGATATGCCTACTATTCGCTTGATAGAGCAAGTGCAACACCTAGCCGAGGTAAGCGTTCAGGGTAAAGCCGCCGAGATGACTGTCAAGGGTGATACGATTGAGTATAATACTGCCGCCTATCAGGTCGCAGAGAATGCTACCGTAGAGGAACTACTCAAGAAAATGAACGGTGTGGAAGTTGACAAAGAGGGTAAAGTGACCATCAATGGTGAAGAGATAAAAGGTGTGCGCGTAGATGGAAAAAAATTCTTTGGTAATGACGTACAGACGGCTACCAAGAACATCCCTGCGGAAATGATTGATAAGATCCAGGTGATTGACGAGAAGAGTGAAATGGCCAAATTAACTGGTTTTGAGGATGATGACACAGAGCGCATCATCAATCTTAGTCTAAAGAAAAATCGTAAGAAGGGTGTTTTTGGCAACTATTCGGGTGGCTTAGGAGCCGACTTGGTGGCCGATAATGGTCAGTGGTTCGGCTATGATAACCAGTTTATGCAGAATGACTTTCGTTACAATGCAAGTCTTTTTACCAATATCATGTTAGGCGAAAGTCAAACTACCATCATCGGTAGTGCAGGCAACAATAATGAGATACGTTCGGGACGTGGTCGCGGCAATTGGGGAGGACAAAATGCAGGTATCACATGGGCAGAAAATATAGGAGTGAATACCAATGTGGATCTCACAAGCAAGGTTACTGCCAAAGACCATACTACTTCGCTATTGCTGGGCGGTGACGCTACCTTCAATCACTCGAAAAACGATACACGAACACAGTCGAACAAAGAGAGTTATACCGATGAGTTTACCTATATCAACAATGACTCTACCAACAAACTATCGCATTCGTGGGATGCGCAAATGCGTTTGGAACTAGAGTATCAAATTGATACACTCAACAAACTAATCCTGCGTCCAACCATCAGTTATACCAATAACGAACAGACGTCCTATAATGCTTATACTTTTGATCGTGACACAGTGGTAGATACACTACAGCAAGTGGTGCGCATCAATGATGGTTATCAAAACCAATATAGTCAATCAGAGAAGATTTCAGCAGGGTTGCGTGCTATCTACAACCGCAAGTTTATGCGTCCTGGTCGTGCTCTGACTATGCAAGCGAATATGAACTTTAGCAACACTGATGGTACCACACAGACATACTCGTATGACCAGTTGCGCGGAGTGGCCACGGTGGATCAACGCACATACTCGGGCAATAATGCGTATAGCTACTCGCTGCGCACCTCGTATGTGGAGCCGTTGTATAAAAACAACCACTTGCTAGAGATGGTCTTGTCGTTGTCGGGCAACAACCGCGTATCGGAGAAGAATCAGTACACCAAAGATGTCGTGACGGGCGATTATACGGTATATGATAGCGTGTATAGCAACAACTTGCAGAATAGTATGTATAGCGAGCAATTGGAGTTGAACTACCGTTGGGTGGAGCAGAAGTTTGACCTGATGGTGGGTGCTCGAGCCATCGCGCAGCAAACGCAATCTAAGACCTATTATGGCAATGTCCTCGCGCGCGATACCTTATATAATAAGTGGAACTTCTCACCAAATATGAACTTCCGCTACCGATTCGAGAGAAAAAAGTTTGCTCGCGTCATCTATCGTGGTACCTCACAACAACCTAGTATCACGCAGATGGAACCCGTACGCAACAACTCGGATGCACTGAACGAGACCGTAGGAAATTTGGGATTGCAACCTGCGTATCGACACAATATCTTTATGATGTACTCTAGTTTCAATCAAGATAAGTTCTCGAGCTTTATGACCGGTTTGCGTGCTACCGTGACCGAGGATGCGCTGACCAACAATACGATCTATGACCAGACAGGCAAACGCTACATGCAGACAGTGAATGCGGATGTTATTCCATGGGATATCGGATGGGATATGATGTCCAATACGCCATTTGCCAATAAGATGTTGCAACTGCATACGCGTACAGCAGTTAATTACAACGAGCGCGTAGCATATGTACTGCGCGAACAGAATGCTGCGGAAATAGAGCAGATGATTGATGCAGGCACGATGCCTCTGGGCGAGGCATCGCACACGGGAAATCTACGCGTAAGTAGTGATATAGCCCTACGCTTTACCCATAAAATTGTAGATATCGGTATCAAAAACACGAATATCTATTCCTTGACACGCAACTCACTCAATGATCAGAGCAAGAGCCATATTGGTGACTGGATCATTACAGGAGATGTGACCTTCCACCTGCCTAAGAACTGGAATATCGCTACAGATATTGGTTTTACAGGTCGCTATGGTTATACGGGCGTCGCAGACCCTAATGAGGTAGTATGGAACGCGTCCATCGACAAGACATGGAATAATGCCACACTCACACTAAAGGTCTATGATCTATTGCATGATAAGAAGAATATTATCCAAAACGTAGGCGAAGATTATGTGAGCTACCAGAAGTTTAATACCTTGCCTACCTACGCGATGCTGACCTTTACCTATAAGTTTAATCGCATGGGTAGTCTGAAAGCTAAAGGTGCGGCAGGCTTTATGCAAGACATGATCGAAAGTGGCGGTATGCCTGGTGGTGGAACTCCTCCACCTCCTCCAAGTGGCGGTACCCCTCCACCAATGCCTCCAAGGTAGGATACATATAGGTTACGGATGGGATACCGATAGGTAACTATGAACCCGTTATGAACCCGTCAAGAACCCGTAAGAGTCAAGAAATTTCTCCCCAATTACCAGCAGCGATTCGCAGATAGTCGAGTCGCTGTTTGTATATACGGTTGTGGGTCTGCTCCAGCAATGGGTCGGCGTCTAGAATATCTAAAGCCGCTTGACGAGCTACTTCGAGCAACTGTCCGTCGGAGCTAAGGCTAGCGATATGTAGTTCAAATGGCAAGCCCGATTGTTGTGTACCTTCTAAATCACCTGGTCCGCGTAACTGCAAGTCGGCTTCTGCAATACGGAATCCGTCATTCGTTGCCACCATGATATCCATACGCTTGCGGGTGTCTTTGCTCATCTCCACCTTGGTCAGTAGAATACAATAGCTCTGCTCGGCACCGCGTCCTACACGTCCGCGCAGCTGATGCAGTTGGCTTAGACCAAAGCGCTCGGCATTCTCAATAATCATCACACTTGCGTTCGGCACATTCACACCTACCTCGATAACAGTGGTGGCTACTAGGATCTGCGTCTCGCCACTCACGAATCGTTGCATCTGCTCGTCTTTGTCCTTGGCCTTCATCTGACCATGCACCATCGATATACGATAGTTAGGGAATGTTTCGCACAACTGATTATAGCCATTGCTCAGATCTTGCAGGTCGAGTTTCTCGTTTTCGTTGATCAATGGATACACGACATATACTTGTCTGCCCAGGTCAATCTGTTGTGCAATAAACTGATTGATAGACGCACGGCGTTGAATAGAGTAGTGTAGTGTCTGTACAGGTTTGCGTCCTGGGGGCAACTCGTCAATCACACTCACCTGCAAATCGCCATACACCGTCATAGCCAACGTACGGGGGATAGGTGTGGCTGTCATGACAAGTACATGGGGTGGCTGGCTATTCTTGTTCCATAGCTTGGCGCGTTGTGCCACACCAAAACGGTGTTGCTCATCAATGATGCACAAACCTAAGTTGGAAAACTGCACATCATCCTCTATAAGGGCATGTGTTCCAATCAGGATGTTGATCTCGCCTGAACGCAGTTGCTCGTGAATAGGCTGACGTTGTTTGGCTGTCGTGGAACCCGTGAGGAGGGCAATCTTAGGTGATGAGGCGAGAAGCAACGAGGCAAGAGGTGCTAGCAGTTGGCTAATGGTCTCATAGTGCTGATTAGCAAGAATCTCCGTTGGTGCCATGATGCATGCCTGATAGCCATTATCAACAGCCAGCAGAGCCGTGAGCAGAGCAACAATCGTCTTGCCACTACCTACATCACCTTGTAGAAGGCGATTCATTTGTCGGCCCGATTTGATGTCGGTCTGTATCTCACGAACTACGCGTTTTTGTGCATTGGTGAGCGGGAAAGGCAAGGCGTGCTGATAGAAGGAATGAAAAGTCTTACCTACAATAGGCATCGTAAACCCGATGTTTTGCTCGCGACGTTTCATCTGCCTGAGAATCTGCATCTGGATATAGAACAGTTCCTCAAACTTGAGTCGCTCACGCGCCTTTTGCATGGTGTGTGTGTCTTTTGGGAAATGGATATTGACCAATGCTTCGCTCAGCCGCATCAGATGGTAGCGCTGCACAATATCCATGCCGATGGTATCTACCATGCCTTGTTGCTGTAGTTCGGGAATGAGTTGGGCAATGATAGTGCGGATGGTTTTGGAGTTTATACCCGCGCGCTTCATGCCTTCAGTGGTGTTGTAATGAGGCTCTAATCCCTGTGTCATCTCAGGTTGCACTTTGCTCAAGGGGGTGAGCTCAGGGTGTACGAAGTTGTATTGATGATTAAACCGCGAAGGTTTGCCAAAAAGCAAGTATTGTACATTGCGCTCTAGCTTTACATACTTTACGCCCTTAAACCAAACAAGCTCTATGGTATGTCGTCCATCGGTGAAGGTGGCAGATAGGCGTTGCGCACTGCCAATACCAATCGTGTGCCATTCGGTAACGTGACCGATAATCTGCACATAGGTATCGTCGTCTTCAATCTCATGGATATAGTAGAAGCGGCTGCGGTCAATATATTTGTACGGAAACTGGTATAGCATATCCAGCGCCGACTTTACCCCCAGCTCTTTACGAAGAATGTCGGCACGCTTAGTGCCGACACCCTTACAGTATTCAATATTGCGGATGGATAAATCCATCTCTACGATAAGACTATATTATTGCAAACGGAAGTTTACAGGCAAGGTATATTTTACGCGTACAGGTTTACCACGTTGCTTACCTGGTTTCCACTTAGGCATGCTACCAATCACGCGTTGAGCCTCTTTATCAAGTGATGCCTCACCAGAAGAACGAACTACTTGAATGTCAGATACCTTACCGTCTTTCTCTACCACGAATTGGCAGATTACACGACCTTGGATACCGTTCTCTTGTGCAATCACAGGATACTTGATGTTCTCAGCGATATAGCGCATCATAGCTTGTTGACCACCAGGGAACTCAGGCATAGACTCTACTACCACGAAGATTACTTCCTCTTCCTCCTCCTCTACAGGAGCCTCTACTGGAGGAGCAATAACTACTTCTACGTCCTTGTCATCCTCAGTTTGGATTTGAATCTCTTCTACCTCAACGTCATCTTCTACAACGTTCAATACCTCTACCTCTTGTACTGCTGGTGGTGGAGGTGGTGGAGGTGTCTCTTGGCTAGTTTGCTGGATGTCGATTTCATCCTCAAAGAGGAACTCGGTGTCAACGACTTCATACTTTGTCACTTCTTTTTCAGTCCATTCGAAAGCGACGTAGCAAATACTCAATACAAATACCAAGCCTATGAGTACATAGGTTAGTTTTTTGTCTTCCAAGCTTGCTTGGGGATTTTTTTTCAGTTGCATATCGTTTTGTGTTTTTTATGTTTACGTTTCCAACGTGCTTTTTCGTAGCACTACCATTTCGGACTGCAAATTTACAGCTTTTTTCTGAATTGTGCAAATATATCCCGCGTTTTTTACAATTTTTTCACAAAATAGTTGTTATTTTGGGATATTTGTAGTACTTTTGTGCCCGAAATGCATCAAATACGATCAATAATATCCTCTGTGCATGTTCGTAATGTGGCGAAATTGCTAAGTGCGAATGTGGTGGCTCAAGTGATAGGGCTACTGGTCTATCCTATTCTAACGCGCATGTACACTCCAGAGGATTTTGGTCTGATGAACCTATTTGTGAGTATTGGCAGTGTGTTGGTGATTTTGGCGACTGCTGAGTATTATTACGCGATTGTATTGCCCAAGGATGATACGGATGCTCGAGGAGTGGTACATGTGAGTCTATGTGTGCTGCTGTTGACCACTTTTCTTCTACTTTTGACTCTTCCCTTTGCGGGGTGGATAGCAGATGTGTTTAACACACCACAGTTGGCTGATGTGTATGCGTGGATGCCGCTAATGGTACTGCTATTGGGCGGCTGGAATGTACTGAACTACTGGTATATCCGCAATAAAATGTATACACGTATCAGCGGCTATCAAATGTCCCAAAGTGTGCTATCGGCGGGTATGAAAATGGGCTTTGGTTACGCAGGGATGTTGCAAGGGGGATTGATCTACTCGATGGTATTGGCACCTGCATTATCGCTATTGACGAGCATCGTGTTGGCCTTTAAGCGATGTGTACGTGTGCTACTGCATGTGGATGTGTGTGCAATGCGCAAGGCGGCTACGGAATACCGCAATTTCCCATTATATACCATGCCTCGTAGTTTGGTAAATGTGTTGGCAGGACAGTTGCCCGTGTTGTTGCTAGTGCCTATTTTTGGCACGGAGCAAGTGGGCCTTTGGGGTATGGCATTGCTATTAGGGTTTGTGCCAATCAATATGCTCACCAAGGCCATCTACCAGGTACTCTATCAGCATGTGACCGAGTGTGTACACATTAGCAAACCGATTGGAAACATGCTGAAGCGATTCGTATGGTGGAGTAGCTTGGTAGTAGTACCTGTGTTTGCGATACTAGGGTATGTATTGCCCGAACTGACTAGTTGGCTCTTGGGCGATGCATGGTATGTCTCGGGCGAGTATGTGCGATGGATGTTGCCTTGGCTATGGTTGTCCCTGTTGACAGGTAGTATTTGCTTCTTGTCGGATGTGTTTATGCAGCAGAAAATCGGCTTATGGTTTGAGATATTATTGGCAGTATGTCGCGTGGCAGGATTGCTGCTTGGTATATGGCTGGATAGTTTCCTATGGGCAATTGCTGCGTATGCCATAGGTACCGCAGTGGCAGTGGCTGCCCAGTTGGTATGGCTGATGACCCTATCGAGCAAGTACGATAGGAGCTTGGAGGCTAACGTTTAACATTTAAAGGCTAGAGTATAATTGATGGAGTTGTGCACCTACGTTATCGTAGGTGTATTTTTGTCCGTAAGGACGAATGATGGATGCAGGGTAGTCGGTCAAGTGATCCATCATATGTATCATGGCTTGTGTTAATGCGTTTTCGTCTTCTGATGGCACCAGTATGCCACACGCATTATTCACCATTTCGGGTATACCGCCTGCGTTGCTGCTGATGATAGGCAATCCGATTGCTAGACATTCGGAGAGTACGACAGGGGCATTTTCGTAACGGGAGAAAAATAGAAAACAATCACTCTGTTGCATCCATTCAGCCACCTCTTGAGGAGTTTGCTCTCCTGTGAAATGTAAGATACCTTCAGGGAAATTGAGTGAGTGCGCATAAGATGTATCTAGTTGATAATCAAAACCAGTTCCTACGATGACTAATTCGAAATCTTGTCGTTGTGTGGCCAGTTGTCGTACTGCTCGTAGCATGCCTTGTATGTTCTTGGCCTTCTCATCAAAGCAACTCACATGCAAGAATCGTATCTTCTCTCCTTTGGCTTTTTGTCTATCTTCTTTTGCTACATAGAAAAAGTCATCAACGACATTATGAATGCGTTGCCAGCAATTATTTTGGATGCCGCATTTTTTCATAGCGTCCTCAAGCATCTGGCTGACAGGCAATATGCATGCAGCTTGCTTTGCGATATGGCGCATGATGTATCCGTGCCACCCTCCACGAAACGAGAAGTTGGCAGGTAGATAACCCGACCAATGCTCTACTATTATATAAGGTATATGGTAGCGATGATAGAGCCACTGTGCCAAAATGCCGTTCTTGTCAAGTACATTCATCTGTACGACATCGGGCATACCCCACTCATGACGGAGTGCTTTCCATTGGAGAAGTATGTCTTTCCACCAATGCAAACCTCGTGCCTCAGAGTAGATTACTCTGACATCCGCCCCCTGTTGTTCGACAGCTTGTGCGTGCTTTTGCACAAATAATCCCGCCATAGCGTCGCGCGGGGTAGGGTACCATGCACTGAGGTAGAGAACTTTCATCACATTTTTCGTTCTTGGATTCGATTCCATAGCATGGCAATACGGAAATACCAGCGGTAGTATCGCTCCACGCTATAATAGGTAGTGGCTATGCTGCCAAATTGCTTGTAATGTTGCGCAATCCCTCGAATCATGCTGCCTTCAAAGTCAAATGCCACTCCCTTCTCACGTGCCAATTTGATTGCTTCAAGCACGAGCAATGCGCTAGCTCCAGAGTCTTTGTATTGCTCTCTATAACAAGGGATTAAGTAATACATAGAATGCTTGTCCCATACGAGGAATGCAGCGGCCAAAAGTTCGTTGTCAGCATTGCGTATGGCAATAATCTGGCGCTGTTGTAGACGTGTTGTTTTGCGATCTAGTACGAGCAGGAATTCGCGTGTATAGGCAATCTGTTTGCCTCGCTCTTGCAGACATTGTGTATGAAAACGGTAGAAGTCCTCGATGTGTAATTGATGGTCTGCGTGTAGCGACAATGCCTTTTGCAATTGGCGCTTTTTGTTCTTCGAGAATTTAGCAATCACTGCATCTAGATTACTGAGATCTTCGATACGATAGGTGATGCGTTTTTTTACCTTGAATCCCAACGCTACCATATTGTCGATAGTATGTGTTGAGGTTGCAATAGGGTAGTGCTGATAATAGTAACTCAGATTCATTTCGTCTATCTGGCGAGCGAAATACTCGCAAATCTCAGCCACTTTTTTAGGGTCGTTTTTCACATCCTCGTTCATCCAAATGCCTCCAATTTGTGTCATCTGAGGCATGAGTATATAGTGCATCCATGCTCGATGGCGTAGTAGGTAAGGCATAACAGCGCAAATTTGCTCTTCGGCGTTGTCGTATAGTAGTACGTCCCATTGCTTGCCTGCGCACACTGCATCCATCCACCAATCCTGCATAAAGATGGGTAAATCAGGCGTTTGAGCACAGAAATAGGAATATCGTTCTTTATTTGTCATAATACTGCAATCTACAAATTCTGTGCAAAGTTACGATTTTTTGTTGAAATATGCAAACAATACTTGCAAATTTGAAAAAAAAGTAGTACTTTTGCAGTCTAATTCAAAAATAATTCATAAAATCTATTTGTCATGATAGTTGAAACTAGTCCGTACAAGGTTTTTGCTCTTTCTCAAGGAGGTGAGCTCGCTAAGCGTTTGTGTGAGTATTTAGGATGTTCGTTGGGCAATATCCAAGTAGCTCGTTTTTCTGACGGTGAGTTTGCCGTAAGTTTTGAAGAGTCTGTTCGTGGTCAGTCTGTGTACATCGTGCAATCGACTTGCCCAAGCAGCGACAATATTATGGAGCTGCTGCTTGCTATCGACGCTGCAAAGCGTGCTAGTGCATACAAGGTAATCGCTGTAATTCCTTATTTTGGTTGGGCTCGTCAAGATCGTAAGGATAAGCCTCGCGTATCAATTGGTGCGAAGGTGTGTGCTAATCTGCTGCAAGGTGTAGGCGTTGATCGCGTGATCACAGTAGATTTGCATGCTGATCAAATCCAAGGTTTCTTCGATATTCCAGTAGATCACTTGTATGGTGCAAACGTGTTGGCTGATTATGTACAAAGTCTCAACCTAGACAACTTGATTGTAGCTTCTCCTGACGTAGGTGGTACCAAACGTGCGTCTGTGTTTGCGAAGAAACTAACTGCTCTTACCAAGCAAGATGTACCTATGGTGATTTGCTATAAGCATCGTCCTAATGCCAACCAAATTGGTGACATGCGCGTCTTGGGTGATGTGAAAGATAAGAATGTGGTCATTATTGATGATATCGCAGATACTGCTGGTACCTTGTGCAAGGCGGCTGAGGTGATGAAGGCAGCTGGTGCTAAGTCGGTTCGCGCATTGGTAAGTCACGGTCTGATGTCTGGTCCTGCTTGCGATCGCGTAGCAGATTCAGCGTTGGAGGAGTTGGTATTTACCGATTCCATCCCATTCAACAAGGAGCGTTGCGCAAAGGTTAATGTGGTGTCTATGGCTAAGCCTATCGCACAAACTATCTTGGCGATTCAAAACCATCGTTCGGTAAGTGAGTTGAATATTCATTAACTTGATTTATAGACGATTATTATATATTGTCTGTGTGCTGGGGTTGATGGCTTGTCAATCCAAACCCAAGACTATTACTGATGTCCGCTGGTCTTTTTCAGCGGACTCAGCATATAGTTATATTGCTCATCAGGTGGCTTTTGGTGCGCGTGTGCCAGACACAGAGGCACACAAAGCGTGTGGGGATTGGCTTGTGAGTGAGTTGCAGCGACATGGTGCTGAGGTCACAGAGCAGCAAGGCACAATGCCGAATTACGCATCTCATGCGCAACCTTTACGCAATATTATTGCTCATATCCCTGGTTCCGCACCTACTACAGTCATGTTGTGTGCTCATTGGGATACACGTCCTTGGAGTGATGAGGAAGCAGAGTATGATGACCGTTTTACGCCAGTACTTGGAGCCAACGACGGAGCTAGTGGAGTAGGCATACTGCTCGAGATTGCTCGTCAGTTGCAGGTGATCCGCGGTACTGACAGGGCTGCGCAATTACCTACGGTGGACATCATCCTATTTGATGGTGAGGATATGGGTACTCCTAATCACTATACTGGTCCGCAACGCGAAGATACATGGTGCCTTGGTAGCCAACTATGGGCTTTGCAATACCAGCAAACACCACTCAATCAGCGTACGAAGTACCAATATGGTATTCTGCTCGACATGGTGGGTGATCCTTCCGCTACTTTTCCACGCGAGTATTTCTCGGTGAGTTATGCTGCCACCTACGTGGAGCAAGTATGGCGCACTGCTGCCAAACTGGGTTATAGCCGCTATTTTGTAAACCAAACGGCATACCCTATCACTGATGATCACTATTACGTGAACACTATTGCTGGGATTCCTTGCGTGGATATCATTGACTATAAATCGAATAACGGCACAGGTTTTGCAGAGTGGTGGCATACGCAGCAAGACGATATGCGAAATATTAACAAACAAACATTGCAAGCAGTCGGAGAGACTGTTATCACTACAATATGCTCGAGATAAAGAATTTACATGCCTCTATTGCAGGCAAGGAAATACTCAAGGGACTCAACCTCACTATTCATGAGGGCGAGGTGCATGCTATCATGGGTCCTAATGGTGCAGGTAAATCCACATTGTCGAATGTGCTCACTGGTCATCCTGCCTATACTGTTACCGAAGGTGAAGTGATTTTCCGAGGAAAGAATCTCTTGGAGATGGCACCTGAAGTGCGCGCACGAGAAGGTATTTTCCTTTCGTTTCAATACCCTGTAGAGATTCCTGGCGTATCGGTGGTGAACTTCATGCGTACTGCGGTCAACGAGAAACGCCAGCACGAGGGTAAGCAACCGCTCAAGGCTGCTGAGTTTCTTAAACTGATGCGCGAGAAAAAGGCATTAGTTGGTATGGACAACAAGCTTACCAATCGTTCGGTAAACGAAGGTTTCTCAGGTGGAGAGAAGAAACGCAACGAGATTTTCCAGATGGCAATGCTCGAACCATGTCTCTCTATCCTTGATGAGACAGACTCAGGTTTGGATATCGATGCACTCCGCATTGTGGCTGAGGGGGTAAACAAACTCAAGACGCCTCAGACTGCTTCTATTGTCATTACCCACTATCAACGCCTGTTGGATTATATCGTGCCAGATTTTGTGCATGTGTTGGCTGATGGCAAGATTGTGCGCACGGGTGGCAAAGAGCTTGCTCTCGAACTCGAAGCAAACGGCTATGCTTTCCTCAACGAATAACCACCCTCCCTACACAACCCTACACAATGCTACACAACCCTACACCACATATTATCCCTGCGGGTGAAACGCGCGAACTGGTTCTCCTCAACGAACTCAACGCGCAATACCATTTTATTCAGGAGGAAGGCTCCACCTTGCGTTTGCATATCCTTTGCTTATCGGATGCTACTTCTTCCGATGAACAATGGCAGGCTTCTATTACTGTGGAGCAGAATGCTACCAACTGCCGCACGGAGCTCTATGGTATGGGCTTATTACATGGTACGCAGCAGGCGCATATCCATACGAATGTCTTGCACAATATCGGAGGGGGATATTCATCCCAACTCTTTAAGTTTGTGTTGGATGAGCAATCTAGAGGCTCTTTCCGTGGCGAACTGAAGATCTTGCCTGATGCACAGCAGACCGAGGCCTACCAAACCAACCGCAATATCCTGCTTTCGCGTCAAGCAGAGATGCTGACCGAGCCACAACTCGAGATTTATGCTGACGATGTCAAGGCCAGCCATGGTGCTACTACGGGACAATTGGACGAATCTGCGCTCTTCTATATGCAGCAACGTTGCATTGACCGCGACACCGCAGCCAAACTGCTCCTATGTGCATTCTTTGACGAAGTGCTGAAAACGCTCTCCGACACCGAACTGCAAGAAAAACTTGTGGAAAAAATCAATAATATCCTATAGTTTGCCACCTATCTGCCACCTGTTTTCATCGGAATCTCATCGGAACCTCATCGGAACCTGATCGGAATCTGACTATGACATTAGCGGAACATGCCCGTTACTTCACGCGGCTAATAGCGTAATCCAATAGGGTAATCAAACTCTCCTTGTACTTGTTATCTGGGAAAATGGACAATGCTGCAATCGCCTTCTTGCGGTGTTTCTCCATCTCTTGGTGTGCATAGCGAATACCGTCATAGCGCAGAATAAACGATTTTATCTCTTGTTCCACCTCAAATGGGTCGATATGTGGTGATTTATTCGCCAATGCTTCCGCTATGTCACATATATGGTCAGCCTCCTCTTTTGCAGCGCGTTTCAGCGAAATCAGTAGGGGCAAGGTTGCCTTTCCGTCACGAATATCGTTCATGGTAGGTTTGCCGATGTCCTCGATGTCTGAGAAGTCAAGCACATCATCTTTCAATTGGAAGCACATACCGAGGTGCAAACCAAACTGTTTCATAGCGGTCATTTGTCGTTGTGTAGCACCCGTACTAGCTGCACCTGCTTCGCTGCATGCAGCAAATAGGCAAGCGGTCTTTTGTTCGATCACTTTGTTGTATTGCTCTTCGCTTATCCACATCGACTGACCTGAGTGCAATTGTAGCAACTCACCTGCGGTGAGTGCAGCACCCATATCTGATACGATATTGAGAATTGTTACGTTGCGCAACTCTGCCAAGATATGCATCACACGGGTGAGGAGGTAGTCGCCTACCAGCACAGCAATCTTATTGGTCCAAAGGGTATGTACGGCCTCGCTGCCGCGACGCATAGGCGAATCGTCTACCACATCATCATGCACCAGCGAGGCGGTATGCATCAGCTCCAATGCTACGGCTGTCTGTACAGTCTTCTCAGTTACTCCACGGCACAGAGAGGCGGATAGTAGTACCAAGATCGGACGCAACTGTTTGCCGCGTTTCGAGTGGATATAGTCTAATACTTGTGATAGCAACGTATCATCGCTCTCTAGGGCAGAGGCAAATGCCTCTTCGTAGCGACGAAAATCCGTCAATATTACTTTGCGTATGTCTTGAGGATTATTCATTGATGATCGCCCATTTGAGTTCGTTTAAGTAACCGCGATAGACATCGCTATAGGAACTAGCGAACGATTGTCCGCCAATGATAAAGATATTCTGTTGGTTGTCCAATACCACGGCTTGGTTTTGGCGAGAAGTGTAACTGTCAGGCAATTTGTTTTGTGCTGTATCAGGCACATACCAGTTCATGCCCTCATCATCAGAGTAGAGAATATCGCTACGCCATGCCAAATCGTTGTCGACGCCACCAAACATGATCAAGCGGTTGTCGTATTGGATAATAGATGCACCAGTGAGCGAGTTGAATGATGGTTGCTCAATCGAGAAATCCACCATGCGGTAGCCTGCTGATGCTTCATATTCGAGGTTCCAGCGTGTGTTGACAGCGGTGCCATCGATGGTGCGTCCACCTACTACCATTGCGCGAGGACGCTCACTGCTGCTCTTGAATGACAAGGCAGCAAAGTCGCTGACAGGGAAGTTCTTAGGTAATTTGTTGTCCGCCAAACCGCAGATTGTCTCCACTTGAATATCGGTGTCCTTTACGCTCGCCAGCATCAACTCTTGTGTTGCACGATCTTGTACGACACACCATGCCTTACCGTCGAATGTCACGAGCATATTTACTGGCGCAAAGTCGCGGTCAGCGAAGTTGATTTCGGACCATTGCAGCAGATTGGTAGAGGTGTATAGCTTGTCGTTGGCGATATAGTACAGGGTGTCTCCATGTTGCAAGATATCACGCACATGGCATGGAGTAGGCAAACCAGTAGGTGCATCGGTGGTCTTCCACAACGAACCGTTAGACGATTGATAGATCGTTGTGCTAAAACCATTGTTCACATACAGCGAGATGAGATCATTGCTAAAGAATGCCTTCATGTCGCAGTTTTGTGGAGCAAAAATACCGTCACTCAACTTCTTCCATACATACAATTCTGGGTCGGCTTGGTGCACATTGACCTCGATGCGGTAACAACGCTTGTAGGCAGTGTCTGCTGCTTGCACATACAAGTAGATTGGCTTTTGATTCATGTTCAATGTGTCTGCTCCTGTGCTGACTAATGTGGTGTCAGGTGTCACAAACACGGCAGTTGATGGCGTTATCACGTAGGTTACATATGGTACTACGCTATCCAAACATGTGCCGTAGCGCAATGAATCTACACAGTAGATCAAACCTGTGTCGGGCCATGATTTATGCTCAATCTTAAATACTGCTTCTGTTAGACCAGGATTGAGTGTGTCTTCGTAAAAAGTGAAGGTATTGACCCTTGTTTCGGTTGATAGATTGACCTCTTCTTCTCCGTTATCACAAGCGATAAAGAGAATGGTTATGAGTGAGAATATGTATAAAAATCGTTTCATTTTCTAAAAAATGTTAAAACATCATAAAATACGCCACAAAGATACTGCTTTTTTCTGACATACGCAAAATATCGCCCTTAAAAATAAAAAATTATCTTCATTCTTGTGTATTTGAGAAAAAAGCACTACCTTTGCAGCCTAAAACACATACACTATGCTTTTTGAATCGAATATCCGAGAGTTGTTGAAGTATTTGCCTAGTTATCGCTTGCGTCGTGAGAAACAATTGATGCGCGAGTTGCTTGTTCAAAAACGCCGAATCTTGTCGGCTGAGGAGCGTGCATCGCAGTCTGCTGCCATATTGGAGCAGTTGGAGCAGATGCAGTGTTTTCGCGAAGCGAAGACGGTATTGCTGTATTATCCAGTCAACAACGAAGTGGATGTATTGCCCTTGGTGAAAAAGTATAAGAAGGAGAAAATGCTGCTATTCCCAGTATCACACCGCCATGACATGACGGTAAGTCCATACGAGGGTAACGAGAAGATGCATCGTGGTAAATTCCATATCCCAGAGCCCACTACGCCTGCTTATACAGGCAAGATTGATCTGATCATCGTGCCTGCTGTGGCATTTGACAAGACAGGTCTGCGCTTAGGCCGTGGTGGTGGATATTATGATAAGTTCCTAAAAAAACAATCCCACGCTACGTTGGTAGGCGTGGGATACGATTTCCAGTTGGTGGACAAGGTGCCTGCTGAGAAGCACGATCAGAAGGTGCACCGTGTTATTATTCCATCTCAGACCATTCTAGTTTAGTCTGTTGTGCTTGCTCCGCGAGTATTTGTTGGTCGGTAGCAGGCGTGAGACGTGGCTCTCCTGTACGATAGTAGTAGATCATACCATATGCCTGACATTTGGTCAGTTTGGCGTATGGTAGTTCGTCTTTGTAGAAGTTCTCTACTTGATCCCAGATGTCGAGGATGAGTATGTCGATCTGACGGCGCATAGACTCGGTAGATTCATATACGCGGTCATGTGTCTTCTTGTGCACGATATGGGTGTTGTAGTGTTCGCGGAATATATCATAGTGTACTTGCACCTTGTTGATGGCAGGGTTGTAAATAGGAAATCCGCCCTGACTAGTGCGTGCATGCTCTCCCTCGATGATGTTTTTTCCCCATGTGATAAGGTTCTCTTCGGTGCTGAGGTCTGGTAGGGTATGATTGTTTGGATCGAGATGATAGAGCTCTTTTTGTGCCTTCTTGATCTCACCTCGTATAGCGGCCAAATTGAGTACTTGGATAAAGTGGGAGATATACATGCGGGCATTACGCACCTTGTGGCGATACTGCTTGTTGTCGGACACTTTGGTGTCAACGTTGGCATGGTATTGTGCCACTTGGTTCTCAAACTGCATGAGCAGTCGTTGCGCTTCGATGAGCGTCTTATAGTTGATAGCTTGTTGGTTAAACTCCACTTCGCCAGCACGGTGCACGGCTTTTTTCAGTGCATGGAGGCGTGCTTGGTCTGTTTTGGGTAATCGACGGTATGGCATATGTGTATTGATTGTTTTTCAGGTTTAAACTTCTCTTGAATGTAGTTTGTCTGCCAATTGGCGCAGTTGTTGGGTAGCGGCGTTTTGGGGCAATGAGTCCAGACTAATGTGGGCTGCCTGCGTACGTACACGCACGCTCCGCTCGCAAAGCTCGCGTACGCCCAATCGCTCATAGATAGCTTTCACACGCGCTATCTTCTCGGTATTATCGCTCAATGTCTGACTATACCAATGCTGCAACTCCTTGCGACTCTCTTCGTCGGCTATTTTCTCTGCGAAGATAGTCACGTAGGTCTTTTTGTTGCAACTTATATCGCCGCCGATGGCTTTGCCGAAGGTGGCGGGGTTGCCCCATACATCGAGTATGTCGTCTTGTATCTGGAAGGCGAGTCCGATGCTAGTACCGAATAGGGCGAGTGTCTCTTGTTCATCTTGCGATGCTCCTGCTATGTAGGCGCCCATTTGCAAGGCGGTAGCCAGCAGTACAGCCGTTTTCTTACCGATCATCATCAGGTATTCCGTTTCGCTGACCATCTCTTTCGCCTCAAAATCCACATCATATTGCTGACCTTCGCATATCTCTGTGGCCATCTTGTTGAACATATCCAGACATTGGCTCAGTTTCTCCTTGGGTACACCTGCCAGCAGCTTGTATGCTTCGATGAGCATCTGGTCGCCCGATAGGATGGCTGTGTTAGCATTCCATTTCACGTGTACGGTAGGTCTGCCACGACGCACGTCGGCATGATCCATGACGTCGTCGTGGAGCAGGGTGAAGTTGTGAAACACCTCCAATGCCAATGCGGCAGGCAACACATCTTCATCCTTACCGCCAAACAGTTGGCTGGCTATCATGGCCAGTTGAGGTCGGATACGTTTGCCTCCTGCGGCCAAAGTGTATTCGATTGGTTCGTACAAGCCGTATGGCTCACGATGCCAATCCAGTTGCAGTACTTCTTGGTTGATATCCATAGTCCTTGTATGTTATTTATCTTCGATAATGTCGCGCAGAACCTCAGCGATGTCTAGTCCTGCTGCGCGTACTTGCTGTGGGATAAACGACGTAGCGGTCATACCTGGTGTAGTATTCACTTCCAGCAGGTTGATCTCGAGTCTTTTGCCTTTCGCCTCATCGCCTTTCGCCTCTGTCAGGATATAGTCGATACGGATAATACCTTTGCAACCCAAGATGTCGTAAATCTTCAACGTGAGTGCTTGTACTGCATCGCGCACCTCATCAGGGATACGCGCAGGGGTGATCTCATCCACCTGACCATTGTATTTGGCGTCATAGTCAAAAAACTCGTTGCTGGTCACCACCTCGGTGATAGGGAATGCTACAGTCTTGGTCTTTGTCTTGTACGCGCCACAAGTAATCTCCACGCCCTGCATAAACGCTTCGCAAATCACTTCGTCGCCCTCTGCAAATGCCTTTTCAATAGCGGGCTCCACCTGTTCGATTGTCTTGACCTTGGTCACACCAAACGACGAACCGCCCACATTTGTCTTGATAAAACATGGCAATCCCACTTTCTCCACAATCTCACTTGCCTGTAGCCTCTCGCCTCTCGCTTCTCGCCTCAGCAATATACTCTCTGCCACACGAACACCAAAACCCTTGAGGTAGTGGTTGCAGGTGTATTTGTTGAATGTCATGGCTGCTGCCAACACACCGCAACAGGAGTAAGGCAATCCTATCATATCCAGATACCCTTGCAGCACACCATTTTCGCCTGGGGTGCCGTGGATAGTGACGTATGCAAAGTTGAAGGTGGTCTTCTCTCCGTGGTAGGTAAAGGAGAAATCGTTCTTGTCTATATCTACCCATGTGTCTTCCGCCACTTGGGCTTTCCATTCGTTGCCGCGAAGACATACAATGGTGACATCATAGATGTCGTGATTGAGAAAGGAGTAGATACCAGCGGCACTACGGAGCGATACACCATATTCCGAACTATCTCCTCCTGCTATGATGGCTATTTTCTTTTTCATTGTTTCACATTTATCCAATTTGCCTGCAAAATTACGAAATATTTTGCATATATGCAAATAATAGAGTTTTTTTCTACTCTTTTTTGTTTTGGCACGAGTTTTGATAGTAGAAAAATAGGCATAGTAAAAAAAGTACTCCCTGCCTCTAACCTTTAACCTCTAACCTTTAACCTCTAACCTAAAAACTACAACTATGAAACGAATGATTGTTTTGGCTTGCATGATAGCAGGCACCTTTTTCGCCCAGCGGGCACTAGCTTGTACGGGCATCACGCTGCGTACTGTAAACAACTATCCAGTGACAGCTCGCACCATCGAGTGGGCAGCCACGCCGCTCAATGCGATGTATGTGGTGGTACCACGGGGGCAACAGCAACGCTCTTTTGTGCCTGATGGTACACTTGGTGGCAAGATGTTTACCGCCAAATACGGCTATGTGGGGATTTCTGTCGAGAATGATGCGTTTGTCATGGAAGGCATCAACGAGGCAGGATTAGGAGTGGGTCTCTTCTACTTTCCGCAGTATGGCGAATATATGCCCTACGATCCACAAAAGAAAGATCAGAGTGTGAGCGATATGCAGTTGGCTGCATGGATCCTCAGCAGTTTTGCCTCGATCAATGAGTTGCAAGCAGCTATGCCGCAAATCCGCGTGATAGCCATCGATCCTCGGGCTAGCACGGTGCATTGGCGCATCACAGAAGCTACTGGTAGGCAGGTGGTACTGGAGATTGTGAATCAACAAGTGCACTTCTACGAAAATCCCTTGGGTGTGCTGACCAATTCGCCTGGTTTTCAGTGGCATCTAACGAACCTCAACAACTATGTCAACCTCTCAGCTGGTTCTATTAACCATCGTCAGGTAGGTCGATTGGATCTCAATGCGTTTGGCGGAGGCAGCGGTCTACATGGTTTGCCAGGTGACATGACACCTCCTTCGCGCTTCATCCGTGCTGCCTTTTTCCAGAGCACTGCTCCGCGATTGGCAGACGAGGATGCTACGGTGATGCAGGCATTCCATCTGCTCAACAATTTTGACATCCCAGTGGGCATACAGTTTGCTGATCCGCGCGAAGTGCCCAACATGCCAAGTGCGACTCAGATCACGATTGCATCAGACCTGCGTAATCAGCGATTGTACTACCGCACGATGTACGACAGTTCGATACGCTGTATCGACCTAAAGAGTATCAATTTTCAACGTGTGAAATTCCAATTTGCTTCGCTGGATTTAGACAAACGCCAGCCTATTGAGGAGATTCGTATCCGTTAGTGTTGGTTGGGCTTGAAACTCAAATAGGGTGCCACGCGCAGCAACTCCTCTGGTGTGAAGCAGTCGAGTTGCTCAAGGGCCTCTATAGAGTTCAGTCTCACCTTCCGTCGGCGCAGTTCGTAGATGGCTTTGGCTTGCTCAAAGGATAGGTAGGGATGGCGTTGCAAACGCTCCACACCGATGCTATTCACGGACAAGGGTTCTACGATGATACTATCCAGCCAGAAATGCGCCAGCAGTGAGTCTGCGGACAGTGTATCGATCAGCAATGGCTGTAGTGCTTTGATCTCACGCAGTTGCTCCACATGGGTAAAGCCGCCTAGTTGCTGGCGGTAGCGTACAATCTGCTTGGCACGATAACTGCCGATGCCCCGAATCCATTTGAGTTCGGTGGTGTCGGCTGTTCGTAGGTTCAGCACGGTGTCGCGTTTGGGGCTGATATAGCGTGGTACAGAGTCGGATTGTGTGGTGTCAATACGGCTCTTGCGCACACTATCGCGATACTGTTTGACTGCCATTGTGTCGATTTGGATATAGGGCAAGAGTGCTTGATACATGCTATCAGTCATGCCGTACAACTTCTTCATGTCCTCTGCTTGACGGTAGCGACCGCCTTTAGCTCGGTATTTCAGCATATTACTTGCCTGCCACTTCTTCAGTCCTAGGTGTACTAATGTGCTGCTATCCGCGGTGTTAGGATCGAATGCTTGCATCCGTATTGCAATGGTGTCACGAGGATATTTCTTTTCCCATGTGGCCTTGCGAATACTGTCTTGCTCGGCTTGATAAGTCGCAAACTGAGTAAGAACAGAGTCATTCACTACTTCCACCACCTCTGGCTCTGCTGGCTGAAAACGATGCACCAGAAATAGGGTAGCCCCCGCCAGGACGGCCAATATACCCACTCCTAACCATTGTTCGCCAGTAAGTAGAAAACGTATTTTCTTTTCCTTCTTCATCACCTCTAAACACTAAACAGTAGCCCCAAAGGGGCGTTCACTAAACACTAAACACTAAACACCTCCGACCGTATCACGCCATCCGCCATATGGGTGAGCAGTTGTTCGCCTGCTTCGACATCATGCACACTGCGTACTACTTTGCCGTTCTTGGTGGTCAAACTATATCCCATGCGGTAGATGCGTTCAGGCGAATGAAGGGCGATGGTTTTCTCCCAGATTTCCAGTTGGTTGCGCTGTTTGTGCAGCCGTTGTTGCGTAGCAAAACGCAGCGACTGCCATAGGTTGTCCAAACGATTTTGCTGGCGATTGATGGCGTGCTGTGCTACGCGTTGCAGTCGCATATAGAGGGCATCCAATTGGTCGGCCTGTGCCTGCATGGTATTGATGAGCCATTCGGCTGCGGCAGTCGGGGTTTTTACACTGGTGTGCACTACCATATCCACCACACTCACGTCGCGTGTGTGCCCTACACCTGCAATGATCGGCAGTGGGAAGTTTGCACAATGGAAAGCCAATGAATAGTCATCAAAGTTCCTGAGATCAGTACTTGCACCACCACCGCGTACGATGACCACCACGTCGTAATCCTCTGCTGTAGCAGCAATCGCCTCTAATGCGCTGATGATGGATGCAGGCGACTGCTCACCTTGCATGGTAGCGGGAAAGAGCTGTGTGTGGAAACGAAAACCACCGCTATTGCTCTCCAACTGATGGCAGAAGTCTCCGTACCCTGCGGCATCTGCGGCGGAGATCACGGCTATGCGGCGAGGCAATCTAGGCATAGGCAGCAACCGCTGTAGCTCCATGACACCATCGTCTTGCAGACGTTGGATTGTCTGTTGGCGTTGGCGAGCCAGATCACCGAGTGTAAAGGTAGGGTCGATACCGATGATGTTCACACTGAGCCCGTACACCGCATGAAAACTCACCTCTACCTGCAACAGCACTTGCATACCCACCGATAGCACTTGTCCTGTCTCGTTGGCGAAATAGGCGGCCAATAGGTGATAGACATGGCTCCAACAGGTAGCTCGCACTTTGGCAGCGATGCTGTTGTTCTTGGCTTTCTCTACAAGTTCCATGTAGCAGTGACCTCGCTCGGTGAGCGAAGCGATTTCTGCGCGTACCCAATAGGAGGCATCTAGTTCCACACTCAACGCCTCATCAATACGCTCGCACAATTCGTATAAACTATATTGTTTCATTATTCCCATTACCCATTATCCATTACCCATTACCCATTATCCATTACCCATTACCCATTATCCATTCCCCACAACTGCCGCTGCGAGGCAGCCCACTACACCCACCAGCCACCACCATCTCACTTTCTCGCTGCGCATCATCATTAGCGCACAGATGATGGCTGCATAGCAGAACCCCATAGATAGTGTACTCAACTCGATATGTGTCGTAGAGTAGGGCAGTCCCTCTATCTTTTCTACAAACATGCGCAAACCATAGGTGCACCATTGTGTCGCTTCGCCCAACCATTCGCCTACCACGCACCACGACATGGCCAAAGTCCCAATGCCCAACACAAGCAGTATAAATGCTGCGGGGATGACTACGAGGTTGGTCAGCGCGAAGTAGTTGCTTGTTTGTCCAAAGTAATGCAGTGTCAGGGGCAGGGTGCCAATCTGCGCTGCCAGGGCTACTAGCAGCAGTCCTCCGATGTATCGCCATACCTTTCCGTAGATGACGATATGTTGCTCCAACCATTTTCCGACCACCAATAATGCTGCTACCGCAGCGAAACTCAGCTGAAAACTCACGCTCCACAATGCCAGTGGGTCGATAATCAATATGATCACTGCCGCTGCTGCCAAGGTGTTGATACTGACGGTGTCACGCCGAAATATCCATCCTATCTCTACCACCGTCACCATCAGTACGCTACGCATCACCGATGGACTTAGTCCTGTGACAAAGGCATACACCCACAATGCCAACAGGGTCAATATACTCAATACGCATTGCCATACGCGCTGGTCGTATAGCGGCTTGGCCAATCCGCCCAACGTCAATAGCCAAACGATCATACCCCATACGATGCCCGTATGCAGTCCGCTCACCGCGAGGATATGCATCGCGCCAGAGGCAGAGAAACTCTGCTGTACACCCTTGTCCAGCTCCTCGCGATAACCCAAGGTGAGGGCAGACAATATCCCCAACTCGGGCTCATGGATCCCCATCGCTATATACCGCTGATGCAACCTTCGTTGGCATCGCTCGGCGATGGCGCGCAATCCGCCAATGGGCTGATGCCCAATCACTTGCCAGTTTCTTCGATGAGCCCAAGCGCTGCCTACAATGCCCTGCATGCGCAGGTAGTGACCATAGTCGAAGGTGCCCAATGTATCGCCTCTTTCCACCCTTGTTTGTACCAGCAATACATCGCCTATCTCAGGCATGGGCAGGCTGTCGCGCTGCAGATATAGCAGCAGTTGGCTGCCGTCTGTAGCTGTGGCAGTATAGCGAATCGTCTTGCTACGCGCCTGCCCTTCGCTCACGAGGTGTAGGCATAATATAGTATCGCAGTCGAGATAATCGACTTCGGTATCAGCCAATAGATTTGTTGGAAAATTTGTGTAGTAGCATAGCAATATGCCTGCTATCAGCGGGATGAGTGCGAGCAGCCAGGTATGTGCTGCCAACCATCTCATTGCTTCAGTTGGTCAATCGTAGCAATAGGATCTGGTGCTTGGAATACCGCGCTACCAGCCACCAATATATCGGCACCTGCCTCCCATAGCAGTGGGGCATTCTTGGTGTTGATGCCGCCATCCACCTCAATCCATGTGCTCAGTCCGCGACTATCGATTGCCTCGCGCAGATAGCGCAAACGATCCACCGACTCAGGGATAAACGACTGACCGCCGTAGCCCGCCTCTACCGACATCAGCAGCACCATATCCACTTCGCCCAAGTATGGGTCGAGCGCGTGAATATCGGTCTTGGGGTTGATGGTGATACAGCTCTTTACACCTTGCTCACGGATGATACGGATAGCTTTCATCGGATCGTCGGTCGCCTCCACGTGGAAGCCTACGCTCCATGCGCCTGCTTTGCAAAAACGCTCCACATACTTCTCTGGCTCGGTGATCATCAGGTGCACGTCCAATGGCTTGGTGCAATGTTTAGCTACTGCTTTCATCACAGGGAAACCAAATGAGATATTGGGCACAAAAACGCCGTCCATCACGTCGATATGCAGATATTCTGCGCTACTACGGTTAATCATTTCGCATTCGCGTTGCAGGTTGCCAAAGTCGGCTGCCAAAAGAGAAGGAGAGATATGTCGCATGTTGATTTTGTGTTTTTATGTTTCTGGGTGCAAAGGTACGATTTTTTTTCGAAATGACCAAGTGCTAGCAAAAAAAAAAGAGCGCGATCTCTCATCGAACTCTTTTCTCATTATGAAAAACACTATTTATTAAATAACACAATTACTTGCGCTTTGCGTTGCTTATGATGAAAAACATTGTCTGTTTGTCTATATCTTTACAAATACCGTGCCAAACTCATTTTTTCGATTGAATTATTCTTCGGTTGTATTTGTTTTTTCGTTCATTATCACCAGTTTATAACCTTTTCCGTGTACGCTCAATATTTTCACTGAGCTATCTTTTCCGATATAATTACGCAGGTGGTTGATATATACGCTGAGCGAACGAGAGTTGAAATATGTATCTTCTCCCCACAGACTAGTGAGGATACGACTACGTTCCACCATCTTGCCCATGTTCTGACACAGGGTCAACAGCAATTCGTTCTCGCGCGAACTGAGTCGTACTTCGCCCAATGTCTGACGTACGGCATCAAAATGCAAACCATTGAGGTCAAATTCCATCTCGTTGACGTTGTCACTGGCGTGATAGCGACGAAGTACGGCCTCGATCTTGCAGATGAGTATATCCATCGAGTATGGCTTGGTCACATAATCATCGCAACCGAGGTTATAACCTTTGATAATATCTTCGCGGTCATTTTTTGCACTCACAACAATCACGGGTATTGGATTGTTGCTTTCGCGCAGGTTCTTCAGTAGTTGCCATCCGTTCATGCGTGGCATCATGATATCTGTCAGGAGCATATCATAATGCTTATGGCTGAGCATTTCCCAACCTTCTTGTCCGTCATACGCGGCATCTACGGCATATCCTTTGCTACGCAAATAGTCGGCTAATACGGTGCAAAGATTGATGTCGTCTTCTAAAAGTAATATATATGTTGTTTTTGTCATATCTGCATGAAAAAAAACGATTCATTTCCATTACTTACAAATACCGTGCCAAAGTCAATGACAGCCACTTTTGGGGGTGGCTGTCATGGTCAGAAACGACATATTTTCCAACGTATAAAAACCCATCCCACAATCGCTGCAATGCTTATCCACAATGCCCAGGTGCATCGTTTGTAGAACTTTGGCACATACCGCTCTGGTGGGTGCTCAATGACTTGTACGATGCTATCTCTCTGCACCACTGTGTCATGTACCACGCGTGTGCGCCATCTGTCCCGCCATTCCACCCGCGTGAGATATACCGTATCGCCTCGTTGCCGCTCACTCACGAAAATGCTATCACGCACCACCACGGTGTCACTACGCTGAACAATATTAAACCATTCTGAACCACTCTGAACTACTGCTGAAGCACCGCTAAGGCTCTTGCAACTCGCGAGGGCAAGGGGTATTATACCCAAGCTCAGTGCCAGGACGAAAGTCTTCCACTTCAAGGATAATCTCTTCATGTTCTTGTTGTGCTTTTAATAGTTTGTTAGTTAGTTCTTTCTCCACATCCGCAGGCACCAGCACGCACCCGCTGGAGTGCTCAGGCTTGCTTCCCCTATGTATGCGTATCCCTTGCCTATATCCCATAGCGCCATTGGCGCGTCCTATAGGCGTAGCCGTCCCATAGCCGCTTTGCGGCGTCCGGGGAACGCCAGTGACCAACGGCAGCAGTCGCTTAAACTTCGGCGACATGGTCACTGCCACGTGGTAGCACAGCGGCAGTATCTCTACGCCTTTCCGCTCAAGCGTATTGCAGAACCACCTGCCATCAATCACTAGCCGCCCTGTGATCGCATTACCTTTTGCTTCATTTCGTATCAATCGTATATACATAATTTTACTCTTTTTAGTTGTGTGCGCTTTGCGCAGGTTATGTCGCTTCGCGAGGTTGTACGCCTTTGGCGGGTTGTGTCGGCTTTGCCGAGGTTACCGCTGCGTAGTAGCCATCACCTACGCTCAGCTTGCTTTACTTCGCCAACGGCGACGAAACCTCGCGCTTGCGCGACACCACCTCCCGCAGGGACATCACCTCGCCAATGGCGACATCACTCTTTATAGCGATACTTGTAATCAATGCCTATCAGCGATCCCGAGAATGTCAGTATCTCTCCAAATGCTATCAATATCGAGTGATGTATCTCGCCCACAGGCGGAACCACAAACCCCGCCACCAGCATCGTGCATCCGAATACACATAGGGCAATTGCCGTTGTCAATTGAATTTTTCTCATAAAATCGAAAAATTGAGGTTAAAGGTGAGAGGCTAGAGGTTAGAGGCAAGGGCGCCGTAGGCGCATATTCATCGCCTCTAAACTCTAAACTGTAGGGCGTACGGGGTCCCCGGAAAATCTGCTGATTTTTGGGGTGTCTTAGCCCGTTCTCTAAACTGCTACGAGGTTAGCCCTCGTAGCTCTCCCACTCGAGGTTCCACACAAAGCGGTAGAAGGTCTTGTACTTCGTTTGCTCCTTGAACGCTGCTTGGTCTTGCATGACCTTGGTAGGGTCTTTCATACGGGCGCGAGTCGCTGCACGTACCGCTTTGAACTTCTCTTGATGCGCCAACTCGTCTTGCGAGTATGGGGTGGTGCGCTCGCCTGTAACGGCGCAGCCACGTTGGCGTTTACCAGTCAAGCGACGTACAGCCATCCACTTTTGTTTCAATCCGAAAATCTTGCCCGAAGCATTATCCACGGGCGCTAAATAAAATACACTTCCTGCCATAGTTTTTTAGGTTTTTAGTTTTGTTTGAAGACTTGCGCTACCACATACCCACGTAGCGTGAGGTACTTCTTTTGCGCTTTGAATTTTGCCTCGTAGGTAGCTCGTTGCTCTGGATCTGCAAGGATAGTTGTCGCTTGCGTTTGTGCTGCTTTGAAAGCATCACGCACAGCTTGCTGAGCCTCTGAGTTGCCACCGTTGTATGGGTGTTTTACACGCACACCAATAGTAGCATTGTCTTTCTTGCGGTTGCGGAAATGAATCTCATCCGAACCAGAGAACTTCTTCGAAATCGAATCGAAGGGCGTAGAATTCTTGATAATTGCCATAGTTAAAATTTAGGTTTAATGGTTAATAACTGGGGTTAATTTCGTTGCGCATTGAAATCGGGTGCAAAGATACAACAAACCCACACAGCGTTGTGGGCTTGTGTGGGTTTGCGGTATAATAAAGTAGAATAAAGTGGTTTCGGAGGGGATTAGATTACTGTTTGTAAGTTTCTAATCAATATCCTAAAGTACGGGCATTTACCATTAATGGAAAGATCTTTGTCGTCATCTCCCTTCCTGAATTTGACTATTTCAAATTGATTAGGATTGAACTTATGCAGGAATGTAATGGGGACTCCCATATATCCTGTATAATCCATAGGAATATCTTGTGTCTTATTCACATTTATTCCGTCATAATTGTCATAGCGTTGATATGCAGACTCATTCCCCACATATCTTTTGGTGAGTACGATTTTCTCATTGCGTTTGGCATTATCCATATTAGTGAGCCAAAGACAATTATTTGGTGAGATAATTCTATTTCCATTGTTGTCAACTCTTGCTTCTGTACCATATAGTTCATAGTGATTAGGCACTATAAATCCCGAAATACCTCTACCAAGATTAATTCCTAACCAAACTTGGTTTTCCTTGATCAAATGAAATATTTCTTTATATGTAATGGCGTTGATGTTTCCAATGATTAGGAATGATTTTTTGTATTTAATCAATTGTGCAACATAATCCCGAAACAATGAAAATGGCGGATTAGTGACAACGATGTCTGCCTGCTGGAGCAAATCAATACTCTCTTTACTCCTAAAATCTCCATCTCCCTGAAAATGAATAATGTCAGTATCTATAGGAATAAGATTTTCTTGTTTGTTTCCAGTATATATGTAATAAAAACCAGAAGTATTATTCTCTATTTCAAACAAATCACGACGCGATTCCTGATAGCATGCAGCAATCAATTTCTTCAATCCTAAACGCTGGAAGTTTTCCGCAAAGTATCGATAGAAGTTACTTGTTTGCGGATTATCACAATTACAATAGACTACTTTACCCTTGAAATGCTTGGTATAGTGCTGCAGTTCACTTTCTATATCTGGCAATAGGGTATAAAACTCATCGCTTTTGAGTTTTTTAGCCTGTTGTAATAGTGTATTTGATGCGTTTCTTGCCATGATTATTTACTGTGTGTTAATTGGTTGAACAAATCGCTACCCAATACTTTGAGTGATGTCTTAGCAATATCAAGCATTATTTGTAGGATATCTTCTGGATTCCACCGTTCTCCATCTCCTTGTGTAAAAATAGATGTAGCTTGCAACATAATATGTTTGTCTCTATGTGCCACGAATTTATTTTCGCAAAGGTTAGTATTAATAGGCATACCATAATTCGCTGCGGTCAAACGGTCTAATCGATTCAACATGCCCGAATGGTATTCCAGTGTTACTTCTCTACCATCTGGTCGTGTGACAACAATGGTCTCTGTTAGGAAATTAGAACCCTCAAGAAATAACACATAAGGGAAGTGTGATTCACTTAACATAAAATTTGCTATTTCCGAGATGTTTTTATGCGATCTTTCAATAGCATTTCCAGCAGCCATAATGTCTTGATCATTATGTTTACCGACTAATATACCATTTTTGATGTTTTCAATATCCTTTCCTTGGTGTTTAGCTTCTGATACCAAAATAATTCTCCAATTACCATTATCGTCTAGAACCTCAATAATCCCTCCATCTGGAATAATGCTAGAGTTTGATACAAAAAGTGTTTGTCCTAATTCCGAATCAATCTTTTGCAGTGCTTCGTTTATTTCTCGTTTCGTGATGTTATCTCTATATCTAAATGTAAGTTGAGGAAATTCAGACGTGAGAATTTCCATAACTTTGTGTGAAATTTCTCCTATAGCAATGTCATGTTGTTTTGCTTCATCTCCAAAGATACCAACAACTCCATGAGATTGTTTGTGTTGAGTGGTAAGTCTTTTTGATTGATTTTTTTGTGCCATAATTCTGTGCTTTTTATTTCCGTCTGCAAAAGTACTACTTTTTTTGTAAATATGCAAACAGAAGGGTTAATAGTTAGTTGATTTTTTTGAAAAACGCTGCAAAGGTACTATGACAAACTGCTAAAACTTGTCAGTATGTAAAGATTTCTTCTATAAATTTCACATTTTATACATAAAAAGTATAGAAAAGGAATATTTTTATATGCTTTTGGCTTTTTATTGGCATCTTGCTTATTGTTAGTTGGTCACAATGCCCGCATTGCTCCCGCCTTCCGCAAAGCAAACTACTCAATAAAAATCTCAAAATCATTATAAAGAAATTTATAGAAGAAATCTTAGAAAAAATGCATTTTTTTGCGGAAAAGTGCATTTTTCTGTTGAGTGGACGCAGCAAAGCCGCTACTATTTAGAGTTTAGTGATGAGTGTTTAGAGGTCGATGGCGTATTTGTCACACAAGTATTTGACCACTTTGGGTGGAAAGAGTTTAGTGGTAGGGCGGATGCCGTTCGCCTCCAAAAAAGCGCGGTCGGTCTTCAGCCAACGGCGGAAAGTCTCTGGGCTGACGCCCGCTGCACGGGCAAGTTCGATCTTGGTTCGGGACTTCATGAGTAATTTTGAATTTTGAATTAAGAATTATGAATTTTGAGGTTTGGTTTTGCGATACTGTTGAATAAATCGTTGTTGATTGGCGCGTTCGCGGGGTGTAGGGATATGGTTCTTGCGGTTGGGGCAGCGTTGCAAGACATACTTACCGTGGATCTTACGGATATAGAACTTGCCATTGCACTCCAATTTGCCAATGAACCCCGCTACTGGGGGAAGAAAGGAAACTTGCATGATGTGTTCGGCAATCGAACACGCACCATTAGGTGCCGGACGCTGTGCTATTGGACGGCGTTCCGCCTATAGGACGCCCTAAAGGGCTATCGGACGCTTGCTATGCAAGCTATAGGTGCTCGTATATCCTCTATGCCTGAGAGGGTTTAATGCATGATAGAGATGTGGTACATCAATGCCACCGATGTGCTACAGTGGTCGCGAAGTGGTCGCGAAGCCTGCGGTCAGTTTGTGAGAAATTGTGAATTTTCGCCGTTGAGCGGAGCCGTGTGCATACCCTCTTAGTATGTATTATTTCCCCTATTAGGGGGGAAATTATACTAAGGGGGTTACGGTTCCTGCTTAAAACAGACTAGGTATCTCCTCCTGCACCATCTCCTTTTTCTGGGGTGGACATAGGTCGTAATAGGTTTCGGTGTCATTGATTTTGCGCTTGGTGATTAACTGCATTTGATATGCCTGACTGAGCAATATCCTATATGCACTATCGCAGTTTACTTCGGGAAAACATCGCATGGCTTTTTGCTTGAAGTCATAAGCACGCATCGTGGTTAAATTGCCAAATAACTTCGGTACAATCGCTTGTGCATTAATCTGTTGCTCGTATTTAGTATATCCCCTATTGCCGCTATCCGCTATCCGATATCCGTTATCCGCAATCTCTGGCAACCCCTCCGCATTGACGGAGAACTCCAGTTTATGCGTAATGTCATACTTCCGCGTAGCGGTCTGACGGAGCGTAAACAATCGCGTGTCGGGGTCTTTCTGACACTCGTAGGTCTCGTAGCTCTTGTTCTGCAACTCTGTACCCAACGCACCGCGTAGGGTCTTGTCCTCGAGCGCCTTGTTCTGGTGCAACACGCACACGATACACGCCTGCGACCACGAGGCGATGGACAGCAGCGTGTCCAATACCGTTTGCGCTTCGGTGTAGTTGTTGATATCGCCCACGACGTCGCGAATACCATCAAGGATCACCAAGTCTGGCTTGGCTTGCGCGATACATAGCTGTGCCCAATGTAGGCGATCCTGCCAGTTGTCGCGGCGGAGGTTATAGACATAATATTGGTCGTCGGGTATCACTCCGCCGATGAGCGAACCGATACGATGGCATAGGATCTCGTGGGTCGAGTCTGCGCTCTGCTCAGTGTCGATCCAGACGACACGCAGCGGCTCGTCGTGCAGGCGCGAGAGCCCCATGAGTTGCGGACGCACTGCCAGCGACATAAGGATCGAACAGACGAATGTCTTGCCTGATTTGGCTTTACCTGTGAGGGCGACTAGTTCGCCACGGGCAAAACATGGGCGATCTCCCCAACGGAAGAGGAAATCGTGTTGGGGAACCGTCGTATCGGGAGTGATACGTCGGGCGAGGATTTCTTCGTAACTAGTAACCATAATCAAAGTAGTTTGGTGACGATGGCTACTTGTTCAGGATAATGAATCAGCGAGGCTGGCGATTCGAACCCAAAACCTCTTGACAGCGCGCAGAGGTGTGCGTACAGGATTTCGCGTTTTCCAGATAGGATTCGGCTGATTGTGGACTCGTGCACACCCGATAGGGCGGACAATTGACTTTGTGTCATGTGCTTGTTGTTTAAGCACTTAGCGATGTTCTCGCGTAGTTGATTTGTGGTTTGCATAATGTAGGTTTTTATTAGTTTAACACTATACAAAAGTACCACTTTTCAACCACACAACCATTGCCAATTTGTCAAGAAATGCAACCCGAAAATGGGGCATGAAGAACGAAATAGAGCATAAAAAAACTCGCCCAATTCACAAGGAACTGGGCGAGGGGGATGTAGTATAATATTTTTGATTTATCCAAAGACTTATGTGTGTATGTTTTTCCCTTCTTTACATCTTTATCACTACTTGCTGTACCAATTGGTCATCGGCGTGGATATACAAGGTGTATTCCCCTTGCATCCATCCGCCCATGTTAATCTGTACCATGTGTTCTCCTGCAGCTTCTGCATGTGCGGGAGCTGAGTACATCGGCATGCCTGATGCATTGTGCATATGCATATATACCGTAGCATCTTGTACCAAAGTATAGCGCACTTGCAAGTCTGTTTCTACTGGGTTGGGTAGATAGGATAAGTTCGTTAATAGCGCAGGGGCTGTTTCTTCCGCCTTTTCATCTACTACTGGTGCCAACTCCTTATGGGTAGA
>JBGVMY010000020.1:0-34767 GCA_045124995.1 Paludibacteraceae bacterium
GTAAGAAGATACGCGAGCCCAAGCTTTAGACTTGTGGATACCAGTCATGAGGATCTCCATGTTGTCAGAAGTACCCTTAACAGCCATGGTCAAACCTTGCTTAGATTGGAACCAGTTAGAAGACATCTTAGATGTGAACAATACAGATGGAGCATCGTAGAGATCGTTCCAGATATAGATACGAGTCTCACCACGCTTGTCACCAGCTGCAACTTGATCATCACCAGATTGTGTGATCATATAGTTGTTAGCAACGAGCTTGCCGTCCTCGGTGAGAGCGATATCAGAGATTGCGAGGAGGTCACCTGCGTTCTCAGGATCGCGAGCGATAACACCGTTTTGGAGGAGCTCAAGGATAGTACCGTCAGTTACCTCGTAGATGTGAGGAGTACCGTCAGCCTCGTGGGTAAGAACGATAGCAGATTGACCATTTTGGATAGCACGTTTAACAGTACCTACCATCTCAGTTACAACTGCAGGATCTGGCAACAACTCACCGATATGGAATGCATACTTAGCAGCAGCTGGAGTAACTACTTGACCAGAGTATGGCAATGCATAAGCGATGATCTTCTCACCAGAGTTACCTACTACATAGAGGTTCTCAGCATAGTCAACAGCAAACTCGTTGAGGTTACGGCCGATACCGTCAGCTACAACTGACCATTTCTCGGTCAAAGTAACCTTACCATCCGCATCTTTACCGATAGTCCAAACGCCGAAGTTACCTACAGTACCGCTTGTACGAGCTTTACCCTTGAAGAGCATACCGTTGTGAACGAGTACACCGTCACCACCATAGAGACCAGCGTCCTCAGTATAATAATCTTGCTCACCAGCGGCATTGATGTGTACCAAGTTAGGTTGGCCAGCATTACCTGCACGGCTAGCACCGAACCAGTAACCACCCTCACCGTCGTAGATCCACTCTACGTTGGTGTGAACGAGACCGTAAGCACCACCGTTGATGATGTTCTTAGGAGTACCTGTCCATGTAGTAGCGGTACCAAGAGCGTACTCGTCGAGACGATAGCCAGATTGGTTGAATGCGATACCCTTGTTGTTAGTAGAATAGAGCAAGAGCTTGAGATCCTCACCGCTACCAATAACGTCCATAGAGCAGTTAGGACCAGCTACGAAGTTGCTATCAGCATCATAGATGAAGTAGTCAGTAGCATCGTTGGTACCAGCGATAACTGGAGTCCAAGTTTGGAGATCCTTAGATACCTCCCAAACAGCTACGCCGTTCAAGTCGAGAGAAGAAACGAAGATACGTCCGTCCTCAGAGATCTTAACGCGCCATGGTTGGTAACCGTTAGAAGCCAAGATACGATTGAAGTCAAGACCACCTGTGTAAACAGTAGAGTCGGTGGTGAATGATGGGTTGAATACGTGGAGACCAGCACCGATACCAGAACCGAGGTAACCAGATTTATCCTTAACGAGGTTCATAGCGTCAGCTACGAGGATACGACCGAAGTACTCAGACTCTGGGTTTGTATCGATAGCCAAACCGTGAGGGCAGTACATGTTGTACATCTTAGTCTCTTGGGTAGGAACCTCTACAGAAGCACCGTTAACCTCAACAGACCATGTCAACATACGACCCTTAGGAAGGTTAGCAGCAGGGATAACTACAGTGTTAACACCAATAGTAGTAGTACCAGGAACGGTAGCAACAACGTTCTCACCCTTGTAAACGAGTACGTTAACAGAAGTAGCGTTAGAGTTGTTCAAACGATAGGTAATGGTGAGAGCCTCCTCAGTAAGCTCTGACTCAAGACCGAATGCGTATGGGTTGAGGGTGTTCTCCTCGTAAGTAGGCTCTACTTTAGGCTCCTCAACAACTGGCAATTTACCAGAAACGGTGAGAGCGAACTTAGCACCCATGAAGCTGGTGAACTCACCAGTCAAAGTGATTACGCCGTCAGCAACAGCAGTCTCAGCACGGTTAGCAAACGCTACAGCATCTGGAGTCTCGAGCAAGCAGATTTGTGGACCTTCGTGTACACCAGGAGCGGTATAGCCAGAGAGCTCAACAAAATACTCAGCTGTCTTGAAGGTAAGTGTACCCAAATCCTCGTTCACCTCTACAGTAGCGTCGGTGATAACGAGCTCGGTAGCAGGAGCCGCGTACATAGTGAGGTCGAATGCAACATACAAGCTGTCCTCAGCTACGAATGTGCGTACGATACCAGAATAGATGGTGCCCTTGTCAGTCTCAGAAGTTTGAGTCATAACACCCTCAAGAACGGTCAACTCAAGACCACCGAAGGTCATGTATGAGTTCTCAGCGTTTACCTCGTAGTCATCATCCACATCAGCATAGTTGTTGAGGAAGAGCATTACGTCAGCGTCGTTCATGTCGTCGCGACCTTGCAAGAGCAAGTACTTAGCGCCCTCAACCTCCATTACCTCAGTAGTGAGGTTGGTGATCTCGAGAGGCATCTCAAGCCACTCAATCTTCTCTGGGTAGGTAACAGTGAGAGTCTTGGTCTCGTATGTCCAAGTGAAGATGTAGTCGCCAGCTTGATCAGCCACCAATTTGGTGTTGGTATCGCTGTTAGCGCCAGTAAATACAGTAGAGTTGTTATCGCGGTTAACAGTCTTAGCATCACTTTGCCAGTTGCCACCAACGATCATCTTAAACTCATAGGTTTTAGCATCGAGTTTGATAGTAGCGGTAGCGGTCAATGAGTCAGCAGCCATTACCAAGGTAACAGGTGCATCGCCCCAGCTAGTCATATCACCTGCTACTTGGATAGTAGGGATGATTACTTCCTCTTGCTTGAGGGTAGCAGTAGCAGTCAATTTCTTGGTAGAAACGTTCAATACGAAGGTAACATCGTAGATACCGCTAGTAGATACAGTCAACGATTGGTTGCCAGATTGTGGAATAGAAGTAGTCCAAGCGTGATCCTTAGCAGCCTTGTACTCGTATTTGGTACCTGCGCTGAGGGTGATGTCCTTCTTCTCGAGGAGATAAGTACCATCTGCTTGCAAGGTCATATTGTTGCTAGCGTCGTTGAGGTTCCAATCGGTACCCATGAGGCCCTTAGCACCTACAACAGTCCAAACCTCAGGAAGTGGAGCAGCCAATTTAGCCTCAGCCTCTTCTTTGGTCAACCAACCCAAGTCAATCACATAGTACTTGCCAGCGGTCCAAACGAGGTCAGCAGTTTGAGCTGAACCGTTGTTGAAGATTACGTTCTTGTATGCACCTGCTTTAGCGGTGAATGAATATACATCGTAACCAGCGATTTGCTCAGCCTCTTTGGTAGCAGCAGCGCCTGGCCATGAAGCGTTAGGATCTGTAGTCCATGCGTAAACATTTACTTTAGACCACTTCTTGCTATTGATGAAGTAAACGGTCTCCTCAGCAGGAGCAGCTTGCTTGAAGTTAGCTACGAGAGCTACGTCAGCAGCTACAACGAATGTATAAGGGTTCTCGGTAGAAACGATAGAGTCAGCTACGGTCCAGTTAACGAACTCATAACCCTCTGCAGGAGTAGCGGTAAGAGTAACCTCTGCATTTTCGATGTACTCGCCAGCACCTTCTACGGTACCATTCTCAGCAGTTACAGTAACGTTATAGATAGTCGCAGGAGCCTCGGTGATAGTGAATTTGCAACCAGAGTTAACCTCAGGGGTACCACTATAGAGAACCAAGTTACCAACAACAACAACATAATCACCAACTTTTACCGCTTTATCAGCCTCAGTAGTAGGGATTGCGCGGTATGGCTCAATAACCTTGCCGCCATCCTCGGTGTCTGCCATCCAGAAAGATACGTTATTATAAGAAGCATCATATGCAGCAGCAATAGATGTTACATAACCTTTGATGATGTATTTATCAGCAGATGCAGTCGATTTGCAAAGTGCAGCAGCCTCAGCGCAAGTGAGAACTTGTAATTTCTTGAAGGTAACAGCAGAAACCTCGCTCAATTTGTCAGCTGCCTCATCATAAGCAACAGCAGTAACAGTAGTTGTTTCGGTTACTTCGAAAGGAGCAGTGTACTCAGTGCTAGCTGTTGTAGGCTCTGTACCATCCAAAGTGTAGTAAGCTTTCAAACCTTCGCTAACTTCAATAGTAACAGTTGTTGAGGTCTCAAACTCAACTTCACCATTGATAACAGGAGCTTTGAGTTCGCCCTCAGCAAGAACCTTGTACACGTAGAATGGCTTGTAAGAGCCAATGCTGGTGTACATACGATAGTAATTGCCATTTTGGCCGTTGTGGCACAAGAAGCGATTGTTGCACTTCAAAACGCCATTAGCGTCAACAGTACATACGGCTTTTGTACCATACTTAAATTGGTTAGATGAACCTGGGGAAGCGATGTAATTATTAGCTCCCTCGTCTTTCAGATAAACGCCATTAGTAGCAGTCTCAACTAGGTATTCAACCCAGCCAGTAGCAGCTACTTTAGCATCTTTACTACCATTCCATCCTGTAACACCAATGCTAGAGGCGTCGCAATAAACGACAACCTTATCACCAGCGGACAAAGTGGTAATGTCCGTGACTTTGGAATAGCCATCTCCCAAAGCCGCTGCAAAGCTTGTCAATGAAACAAGCATTGCCATCAAAAAGAAAGATAATTTCTTCATAATGATTGTTTTTTGGTTAATAAATAAAGTTAATTAATTGGTATTATAAATACTGTGTTGTCTTTCCTATAATGCGCCGCGTACGTACAAGTGCGCGCGAGGTGATTACGTAATGAGCCCACAAAGGTACGACTTTTTTTTGAATAGCACAAATTAAAATCGTAAAAAAAACTAAATTTACTCGAAATGTATGCGCTTTTTGAGCAGATACTTGACTTTTAAGTTGTTTGATGTTTGCTTAAGTAGTTATGCTGAACCAGGCTTAATCACCTAAGAATAACCTATAAATCACCTAAGATTGGCGGCTGAAAGGCGAGAAAGTATTAGGAGGTGATGCAAGAATTTTTGCAGAAAGATTTGTGTAAACAGAAAAAAAGTAGTACCTTCGCGGAAAATTCGCAAAAAAAACAGACATGACCAACGAGATGACTCTGCACGAATATATAGAAAACGAGATATTGCCACGCTATGCCGACTTTGATAAAGGGCACCAACGAGATCATGCAGAGAGCGTGATACAAGAAAGCCTGGTGCTCGCCCAAGAACATGGTGCGGACCAAGAGATGGCCTATGTCATAGCCGCTTTTCATGACTTGGGACTAGAGAAGGGTAGGGAACTGCATCATTTATACTCGGGTGAGATACTGATGGCAGATTCCGTTCTACCACAATTCTTTAGCAAAGAACAACTTCTAGTGATGCGCGATGCCGTGGAGGATCATCGTGCAAGTAGCAAGAATGCACCACGAACTATCTATGGCGCCATCGTGGCTGAAGCCGATAGGCATATCGATCCAGAAACGATATTGCGCCGTACATTGCAGTTTGGTATGAAGCAAAATTCTGATGCTGACTTTGAATGGCACTTCGAGCGAGCATACGAGCATATGCTGGAGAAATATGCAGAAGGTGGCTATATGCGATTGTGGCTCAACTCAAAGCGAAATGTAGAGGGATTGAATGCGCTACGAGCAATCATTAACGACAAAGAAGTGTTGCGAGAAATTTGTAAACGCCTTTTTGAGGCAATGAATTAATATATAAATATAAAAACTATGTCAAAAATAGCATTTATTACAGGAGCCAGTTCTGGCATTGGTGCCGCTTGTGCACGCAAGTTTGCTCAAGGTGGTTATACCTTATTATTAAACGCACGTAGCGTGGACAAATTGCAAGCATTGAAAACGGAGTTGGAAACGGCTTATGGCACAGACGTGCAGTTGCTGGCGTTTGATGTACGTGACCGCAAGGCTGCTGCGGCAGCTATTCAGTCGTTGCCTGAGCAATATCAAGCTATTGATGTGTTGGTGAATAACGCAGGCTTGGCCTTGGGACTAGACAAAGAATATGCAGGCTTGGGGGAAGATTATGACACCATGATCGATACCAATATCACCGCCTTGCTGATGATTACTCGTATGGTGGTGCCCGGAATGGTGGCGCGTGGCAAAGGTCATATCATCAATATTGGTTCGGTGGCCGGCGATGCTGCATACCCAGGCGGTAGTGTGTATTGCGCGACCAAAGCGGCAGTGAAAGTGTTGAGCGATGGACTGCGTATGGACTTGGTAGATACGCCGTTACGCGTGACGAATGTGAAGCCAGGGTTGGTGGAAACGAACTTTAGTGTGACGCGTTTTCATGGCGATCAAGAGCGTGCAGATAATGTATATAAAGGTATCAAACCTTTGACAGGTGACGATATCGCCGATGTGGTGTACTACGCGGCGAGCGCCCCAGCGCATGTGCAGATAGCAGAGGTGTTGGTGTTGGCAACACATCAAGCTAGTGGCACGATTGTGCACCGCAAAGCATAATAGCGGACAGTTACGGGTTCTTGACGGGTTTTTGACGGGTTCGAATCCATGAACTCAGCAGAAAAACAAAAGACCTCCCACAAGGGAAGTCTTTTGTTTTGTTGCCAAACTAGGATTCGAACCCAGACAGACAGAACCAGAATCTGTAGTGCTACCGTTACACCATTTGGCAAGGTCGGTTATCGGTTATCGGATACCCGAATAACGACAACCGAGGCGTTTTTACTTCACGCGGCGCTCTGGAATACGAGCCTTCTTACCAGTAAGATTGCGCAAGTAGTACAATTTAGAACGACGAACTTTACCGTATTTGTTAACAGTAATTTTCTCGATGAATGGGCTATCCATAGGGAAGATACGCTCTACACCTACGTTGCCAGACATCTTGCGAACAGTGAAACGCTTCTTGTCACCGCTACCGTGGATGCAAATAACATCACCGCGGAACTCTTGAATACGCTCCTTGTTACCCTCTTTAATACGATAAGCTACAGTCACTTGATCACCTGCAGCGAATGCTGGAAACTCTTTCTTCTCGCCAGCGAATGCCTCTTCGGCAATTTTCATTAAATCCATTTCGTTTGTTTTTTAATGGGTTAAAAGGCTATAGTATACGCTACTGTTCAAGCCGCAAAAAACGTGCTCTATGCTGATCGCCAGAGACTATAGTCGAAAATCGGCTGCAAAGGTACGACAATTTTTTGAATTGAGCAAATGAAAATCGAAAAAATTTGCGTATTTGCAAAAAAAGTAGTACCTTTGCGCGATTTTTTTGCATTACGATAGTAAAGCCTGAAAACTAGTTGAAATTTTTTAACACATATAAGATATATGGACGCAAAATACAATCCAACGAACATCGAAGCCAAATGGTATCAATATTGGCTTGATCAAAAACTGTTTCACAGCAAACCAGACGGTCGCGACGCATACACCGTAGTTATCCCACCACCAAACGTGACGGGTGTATTGCATATGGGACACGTACTCAATAATACGATTCAAGATATTCTTGTTCGCCGCGCTCGCCTCGAGGGCAAGAACGCATGCTGGGCCCCAGGTACAGACCACGCTAGTATCGCTACAGAAGCCAAGGTGATCAAACGCCTCAAAGAGCAAGGTATCAACAAGAGCGATTTGACCCGCGAAGAGTTCTTGAAGCATGCTTGGGCTTGGACCGAAGAGCACGGAGGTATTATCCTCAAGCAATTGCGTACCTTGGGTTGCTCATGCGATTGGGATCGCACTGCTTTCACCATGGACGAGACACGCTCAAAAGCTGTGATAGATGTATTCTGCGACTTGTACAACAAAGGATTGATTTACCGTGGCTTACGCATGGTGAACTGGGATCCAGAGCGTCAAACTGCTTTGAGCGACGAAGAGGTGATCTATCAAGAGGAGCACTCTAAACTCTACTACCTGAAGTACTACGTGGTAGAGCCTGTAGGCGATGAGGCTAACGCAGAGGGCAATGTGGTTCACAAAGATGAGAAGGGCTATTACGCCGTAGTAGCTACTACCCGTCCAGAGACTATCATGGGCGACGTGGCTATGTGTATCAACCCTAAAGATCCAAAGAACCAATGGCTGAAGGGCAAGCACGTGATTGTACCAAAGGTAGGTCGTGTGATTCCTGTGATTGAGGACCGATATGTGGAGATCGAGTTTGGTACTGGTTGCTTGAAAGTGACACCTGCACACGACGTGAACGACTATGCGTTGGGCCAAAAATACGACCTCACCACCTATGATATATTTACCGCGGACGCGCACGTGAACGTGGAGGGCTTGGAGGCTGATATCTATCCAAACGTAGCCGCTTATCAAGGTATGGATCGTTTTGTATGCCGCAAGCAGATTGTAGTAGATTTGGAGGCAGAGAGCCTATTAGAGAAAACCGAAGACTATACCAACAAAGTGGGTTACTCGGAGCGTACCAATGTGCCTATCGAGCCACGCCTCAGCTTGCAATGGTTCATCCGTATGCAGCACTTTGCAGACATCGCTTTGCCACCAGTAATGAACGACGATATCGTGTTCTATCCAACCAAATATAAAAACACTTATCGCAACTGGCTAGAGAACATCAAAGACTGGTGTATCTCACGTCAATTATGGTGGGGACACCGCATCCCTGCGTATTATGAGAAAGCGTTGCTAGCTGAGACGGGCGCTGAGAACTATCCAGAGGATAAGATTATCGTAGCTCCAAATATTGAGGCAGCTGTTGAGAAATCGGGCTTGAGTGCGGATGCTTTGGTGCAAGACGAGGGTGCCTTGGATACTTGGTTCTCATCATGGTTGTGGCCTATCAGTTTGTTTGATGGTATTGATAACCCAGGCAATGAGGAGATTAACTACTATTATCCTACAGCCGACCTCGTAACAGGTCCAGATATTATCTTCTTCTGGGTGGCTCGTATGATCATGGCGGGATATGAATATATCGGCAAGATGCCATTTAAGCATGTGTACTTTACTGGTATTGTGCGCGATAAGTTGGGCCGCAAGATGTCTAAGTCGCTAGGTAATAGTCCTGATCCGTTGGATTTGATCGAGCGCTTTGGTGCCGACGGCGTACGTATGGGTATGATGCTTTGCGCGCCTGCGGGCAATGATATCTTGTTTGATGATAGTTTGTGCGAGCAAGGCCGTAACTTCTGCAACAAGATATGGAACTGCTTCCGCCTTATCAAGGGTTGGGAAGTGGCTGATAATGAGATGCCTGCTACTAACCAATGGGGTGCTGATTGGTTCAAATCAGTATTGGCTAAGGCACAAGATGAGGTGGCAGACCTCTTTAGCAAATACCGCTTAAGCGAGGCGTTGATGGCTATCTACAAGCTGTATTGCGACGATTTTTCTGGCTGGTACTTGGAGATTATCAAGCCTGCATATGGTCAGCCAATCGATCGTGCTACCTATGAGCAAACCGTTCAGTTCTTGGATGCAATGTTGAAGTTGCTCCATCCATTCATGCCATTCATTACCGAGGAGTTGTGGCAAGCACTCGTTGAGCGCAAAGAGGGCGAGAGTTTGATGGTGAGTCCATTGGAAGGAGTAAACGAGTTCCAAAGCTCTAAAGTTGAAGAGGCCGCGCAATGTTTCGATGTGATTTCTGCTATCCGCAATATCCGTGCACAAAAGAATATTTCTCCAAAAGAGGTGTTGACCCTTGTTACTCCAACTGAATTGCCTGCTGTGGTGACTAAGTTGGCAAACGTGGAGTTGGCAATCGGTGCGGAGAAGAGTGCTGGTAGCGCATCATTTATCGTAGGTACTACCGAGTATAGCGTACCATTGGAGAAATTCATCAATGTGGATGAGGAATTGAAGAAACTCGAAGCCGAGTTGGCACACCAAGAAGGCTTCCTCCGCGGCGTGATGGGCAAACTCAACAACGAACGTTTCGTGGCAAACGCTAAACCTGAAATCGTTGAGCTCGAACGCAAGAAGAAAGCCGATGCCGAGAAGCGTATTGCTACCTTGAAAGAGGCGATTGCTGCGCTGCGTTGAGTTTATTAAAAAAAACAACATCAACAACTTGCGCGCCAATCAATACTCTGGCGCGCTTGTTATAGATAATATGAAAGATATAAATTCACTTCGCGTAGAGATTGACCAACTGGATGAGCAGTTGTGGGAGATAATCGGTAAGCGTGTGGATGTGGCTCGCGAGATTGGTGAGTGGAAACGTGCGCATGGTGAACCTGTTATGCAGCCAAAACGCTATCAGCAGGTACTTGATCACTGTTTGGAGTATGGCAAGCGATATGGTTTGAGCGAAACACTTATCCGCGAAGTAATGGAAGCATTACATGAAGAAAGCGTCAGGGTTGAATCCTGATGCTTTCTTGCTTGTTTGGCACGGTTTTTGTGCGTAATAGGCAGCGCGCATTATTTATGCGTGTTTTACCGCGAATAATAATAAACAATTATCATATGCAAACTACTGTAGATATTCGCGAACTGCAAGAGCGCATTGAGCGCGAGAGTTCGTTTGTAGATGCCCTGACAATGGGCATGAACCAAGTGATTGTAGGTCAGAAACATCTTGTGGAAAGCCTCTTGATAGGTTTGTTGGCAGATGGACATATCTTGCTGGAAGGTGTGCCTGGCTTGGCAAAGACATTGGCTATTAATACATTATCGAAATTGGTGAAAGCTGATTTCAGTCGTATTCAGTTTACTCCTGATTTGTTGCCTGCAGACCTGTTAGGTACACAAATTTATTCGCAAAAATCAGAAGAGTTCAAGGTGAAACAAGGTCCAATCTTTGCCAATTTCGTGTTGGCAGATGAGATTAACCGTGCACCAGCCAAAGTGCAATCAGCCCTCTTGGAGGCTATGCAAGAGCGTCAAATTACGATTGGTGAGCAAACATTTAAGTTGGATGAGCCATTCCTCGTGTTGGCAACTCAAAACCCTATTGAGCAAGAGGGAACTTATCCTCTTCCTGAAGCGCAAACTGACCGTTTTATGCTCAAAGTGGTGATTGGCTATCCTAAAAAAGAAGAGGAGATGCAGATTATTCGCCAAAATATCACTGGCAAAAAGCTGCAAGTAACACCAATCCTCAGCACAGAGGAAATCGTCAAAGCGCGTGAGATAGTACGCAGCGTGTATTTGGATGAAAAGATAGAGAAATATATTGTGGATATTGTGTTTGCTACGCGTCAACCTGAGGCGTATGGTTTGGATAATCTGAAACCGATGATTCAGTTTGGTGGTTCGCCTCGTGCTAGTATAAACTTGGCTTTGGCAGCACGTGCATATGCCTTTATCCATCGTCGTGGTTACGTGATTCCAGAGGATGTACGTGCCGTATGTTACGATGTTCTTCGTCACCGCATTGGATTGACCTATGAAGCAGAGGCGAACAACATAACTACTGAAGATGTGATTACCGAGGTACTCAATGCAGTACAAGTACCATAATTTTAGGTTATAGGACGCCCTTTGGGCTATAGGATGCGGCTACGCCGCTATAGGTTATAGGACTGATTATGACTTCGGAAGAATTACTAAAACGGGTTCGGAAGATTGAGATTAAGACACGCAAACTTAGTCGAAATATCTTCGCAGGCGAATATCACTCGCAGTTCAAGGGACGCGGTATGGCGTTCTCGGAAGTGCGTGAATATCAGCCTGGTGATGATGTGCGCTCCATTGATTGGAATGTGACTGCACGTCTAAACAAACCCTACATCAAGGTGTTTGAAGAGGAACGCGAACTGACCGTGATGCTCTTGGTGGATGTGTCAGGTAGCCGTAATTTTGGTACACTCAGCCAGATGAAACGCGATATGATGGCTGAGGTGGCAGCAACCTTGGCATTTTCTACCATTGCTAATAATGATAAAGTGGGTGTGATATTTTTCTCGGATAAAATAGAGAAGTTTATTCCTGCCAAAAAGGGAAAAACGCATGTGTTGCATATCATTCGAGAACTATTGAGTTTTGAGCCCACTTCTACAGGTACTGACATTGCACAGGCATTGCAATACTTTTCGAACGCTCAAAAACGCCATTGTACTGCCTTCTTGATCTCGGATTTTATTGGTGCAGGAGCGATGTATAAACCCTTGCTGATTGCGTCTAATCGTCATGAGGTAAATGCGATACAAATCTATGACCGTCGTGAGGCAGAATTGCCAAATGTAGGTTTGGTGAAGTTTCATGATGCGGAAACGGGTGGTGACCTTTGGGTGGATACTGCGATTGCTTCTTTGCGCAATAATTATGCACAGGCATGGCGTGATAATCAAGACGAAATGCAGCAATTATTTACTCGTACGGGTATTAATCATATTAGCATTCGTACGGACGAAGATTATGTAAAAGCTTTAATGCATTTATTCAGATGCTAACAACGATTCTGGCACTGGTGGTTAGTGCCGCAATAGATAGTACCACCCTCTTTATCGGAGATCAAACCGATTTGCATTTGCGCGCTACATGCGAGATGGGCGAGCAAGTGACAATGCCTGTGCTTGATAAGCAGTTGATTCCTGGTATTGAAATAGTAGATCAAACGATTGTAGATACTACCTTGTTGAACGATGGACGTGTGCAGTATAATCAATATTTGACATTGACTTCGTTTGAAGATTCGCTATTTTATATCTCGCCTCTACCTTTTGTAAGTGGTGAGGATACTATTTGGAGTGAATCACTGATGCTCAACGTGGTACAACCCTTTGAGATGGATAGTACCGACATGGCGATTACTGACATTAAAGGTATCTACAAGGCACCTATCTGGTGGTGGGGTGTCTTACGTTGGGTATTGTTGGCATTAGCTATTGCTGGTGTTGGTGTGGGTGGATATTACTTGCTTTCCTATCTGCAAAGTTATTTGGCGAAGCGAGATGAAGATAACTTACCTATAGAACCATTGCGTCCTGCAGATGAGGTTGCGTTGGAGAAATTGGACGTTATTCGTGAGCAGAAAATATGGCAGACAGGACAGGTAAAAGAATATCATACACAACTCACGGATGTAGTACGTGAATATATAGCGCGTCGTTTTGAAGTGAGCAGCACAGAGCAGACTTCGGATGAGACATTACGAGCTTTGCGTCCTCTACTTAATGAACAAAGGGATTTGTATGAGCAACTGCGTAAGATGCTATCATTGGCTGATTTGGTGAAGTTTGCTAAATGGACAGCTACACCTGATGAAAACGAGCAAAGTCTTCGCAGTGCATATACGTTTGTAAAAGAAACTACAATTCAAAGTTTAGAGCATGGTGCTTCAGAAGCACCTACAGTTTAAAGTTTAGAGCCATGACATTTGCTAATCCAGGATATTTGTTTTTACTGCTACTGCTCATTCCAGTAGTAGGGTGGTATATATGGAAACTCCGTCACACACGTGCTACGGTGCAGTTGTCGTCTACAGCTACGTTGTTGCGTCAGCCCAAGAGTGTTCGTGTCTGGATGATACATATGCCGTTTGTACTTCGTGTGGCGGCTATTACATTGATATCATTGGCGTTGGCTCGTCCGCAAATCAGCAATCGTTGGCAATCGGAATCCACCGAAGGCATTGATATTATGATGGCATTAGATATATCAGGAACTATGCTTGGTGAAGATCTTAAACCCAATCGATTGGAGGCTGCAAAAGCAGTTGCGACAGAGTTTGTTCTTTCACGTCCGAATGATCAAATAGGTCTGGTCGTATTTGCAGGTGAGAGTTTTACCCAATGTCCATTGACCACTGATCATGCTGTGTTGGTGAATCTATTCCATTCGGTCAAGTTTGGCATGATAGAAGATGGTACTGCCATTGGTTTAGGCTTGGCCAATGCTGTGAATCGAATGAAAGATTCTCCTACTAAGTCCAAAGTGGTAATTTTGCTGACCGATGGTAGCAACAACCGTGGTGACATTGATCCACAGACAGCGGCCGAAATCGCTAAAACTTTTAATATTCGCGTGTACGCGATTGGAGTCGGTAGTTATAGCGATCAAGTACGTGTGCCAATGCATACCCCATATGGCATACAATATGGTACGATGAGTTCGGAGTTTGATGAGACAACTCTTCGTAATATTGCTCAATTGACGGGCGGTGAGTACTTTCGTGCTACTGATAATAATAGTCTGCGTGCAATCTATCAACAAATTGATCAGCTTGAAAAGACCAAGATTCGTGTTCGTGAATATTCCAAGCGTACAGAGCATTTTGCACCATTCTTGATGGCAGCATTAATGTGTATGGTATTAGAAGTGCTGATTCGTTTTTTTGTGCTTCGCACCATTACGGAATAGTTTATAGTTTAGTGTTCAGAGATTATGTTTAGATTTGCAAATATAGAAATGCTATGGTGGCTCATCACAATACCAGTGTTTGTGGTGGCATATGTTATTTGCACCAAGCGCAAACAACGTCAGTTGACCGCATTTGGAGACCCAGAGCTAATGGCACAACTTATGCCTGATGCTTCAAAAAGTCGTCCTATTTGGAAGTTTAGTCTTCTGATTGTTGCATTGATATTGCTAATTATCGCTGTTGCACGTCCTCAATATGGACAACAAGAGAAAACCATAAAACGTCAAGGGATTGAGGTGATGGTGGCATTGGATGTGTCCAATTCGATGCTTGCAGAAGATGTGGCACCTAATCGCTTGGATCGTGCTAAACAGATACTCAGCAAGATGATCGATAATATGGTAGATGACAAGGTGGGATTGGTAGTCTTTGCAGGCGATGCCTTTACACAATTGCCAATCACATGTGACTATGTATCGGCCAAAATGTTTCTTAATACTATTACACCGAACTTAATCCCCACACAAGGTACTGCCATTGGTGCTGCCTTGCAGACAGCCATAACTTCGTTTGGCCCTCAAGAGAGTGACGCTGGACGTGCGATCATTCTTATCACCGATGGCGAGAACCACGAGGATGATGCAATTGCTGCTGCGGAAAAAGCAAATGAGCTGGGTATACAAGTCTTTGTGATTGGTATTGGAAAACCAGAGGGAGCACCTATACCAAAGCCTGGTACCAATGATTATTTCAAAGATCGTGCAGGGCAAGTGGTTGTGAGTCGATTAAACGAGGATATGTGTAAGCAAATCGCTTTGGCGGGGAATGGTATCTATGTGCGTTGCGATAATACTAATACAGCTATGCGTGCACTACAACAAGAGTTGGATCGTGTGGCAACTACGGAGTTAGAAACGACGATTTATGCCGATTACAACGAACAATATCAATCTTTCGTACTGATAGCATTGTTGCTGTTAATGATTGAGTTCTTTGTACTCTCGCGTAAGAATCATCGTTTAGCTAGGATGGATTTGTTTAAAGAAAATAATAAAAAATAAATATATGCGTATCTTATTCACTACTATATTATTATGCACTATTTCATTGCTATTTGCACAGCAAGAAGGACCCGATTTGCGTCGTGGAAATAAGCAGTATAATGACTCTAATTACACCGAGGCAGAGGTTAACTATCGTCGTGGATTAGATAAGAATGATCAATCATTTGAAGGTCATTTCAATCTAGGTGACGCATTGTTTCGCCAGGAGAAATATCCTGAGGCGTTGGAGCAGTATGCCGAAGCAGAAAAATTATTAAAGACGGATGATAAGACGCGTAAGGAGCAGATAAATAGTCGTTTAGCGGCTACATATCACAATATGGGAAATGCTTTGTATGCGCAACAACAGTATGACAAAGCAGTTGCTGCATATCAACAATCGTTACGTCTTAATCCTAAAGATAATGACACGCGATATAACTTGGTAAAGGCTATGCAACAGTTGCAGCAGCAACAACAGAATCAAGATCAAAATCAACAACAGGACCAACAACAGCAACAACAAAACGATTCTACCCAACAAAATCAACCTCAACAACAAGAACAGCAACCGCCACAACAAGATCAACGCGAGCAAAACAACCAAGATAAAATGGATAAGGAGACTGCGGAGCAAATCTTGCAGGCACTCGAACAAGACGAACAAGAAACACAGGAGAAACTTCAGCGACAACAAGGTAAGAAACGTCGCGTAGAAAAAGAATGGTAAGATTATGAAACGAATACTATCTATACTATTTATTTGTAGCATGGCGCTCGTAGCTATGGCGCAAGATGTGGAGTTTAAGGCCTCTGCACCTGCGCAGGTGATTATGGGGCGTCCCTTTCAACTCACTTATTCGGTAAATCAACGTGCCAAAGATTTGCGTGCACCAGAATTTACAGACTTCGATTATATTGCAGGCCCTTATACCTCGCAATCATCATCGACGTCCTTTGTTAATGGCAAACGCACCTCATCATTTAATCTAACTTACACTTATACGCTGATAGCGAATAAGGAGGGTACCTTTACCATCTCTCCTGCAACAATCAAGGTGGATGGCGAACAATATACCTCCAATGGTGTACGTATTATTGTATTGCCTGCCGATCAACCTAATAACGTATCAGCTGGTAATACGAACACTGTGGGACAAACTTCGCAACGTCCTACTTCCTCGCAGAATGATAATGTGAGCGAAGCAAATATCTTTGTGCGTACACTTGTTAGCAAAACTCGTGTGCGTGAGCAAGAAGCTATCTTGCTGAGTTATAAGTTATATTTTGCGGGAGTAGATGTCGCGCAATTCACCAATAATACACGTATTCCTGAGTTCAAGGGCTTCTTAAAACAAGAGATTGAATCAGGTGAGATACAGACCGAGTTGGAGCACTATAATGGTCGCAACTACCAAACTGCTGTTCTCTATCGCACTCTGCTTTTCCCACAACGTAGTGGAGATATTACTATTGAGCCTGCGCAATTTGAAGCGGTGTTACGTGTGCAGAATCGTGCACAAGTGCGGAGCATCTTTGACGACTTCTTTGGTAGCTATACGGCTGTAAACAAGCCTATTACAGCTCCAGGAGTTACGGTTCATGTGTTAGACCTGCCTGCCAATAAACCTGCTGGATTTAGCGGAGGCGTAGGACAGTTTAATCTTACGAGCAAAATTTCTGGCACTGAGTTAAATGCCAATGAGGCAGTGACGCTGACATTGACAATTCAAGGTGCTGGTAATATGAAATTGCTCAAAACACCAATGGTAGATTGGCCAGAAGGATTTGAGGTGTATGATCCTAAAGTGACGAATAATTTCAAGAATACCACTGCTGGTGTGAGTGGTACCAAGACAATTGAGTATTTGGCTATTCCACGTGCAGGAGGTACATACACTATCCCGCCAGTGCGATTCGCATATTATGATACGCAAGAACAGGATTATCGTACTATTACAACTCCAGAATATACACTCAATATTGAGCGAGCAGCGAATGAAGATGCTACCGCAATGGTTGTGAATAATTTTGTACAAAAGGAAAATATCCAACAGTTAGGTACGGATATTCGATATATCCATACAGCAGAACTTATGCCTGTTGCTGACGCTTCATCTCGTGCTATCAGGTTTGGGTCATTGCTATTCTGGCTATGTTATGCAATACCATCGCTCCTTGCGGCTCTACTCTTTGTCATTTTCCGCAAGAAAATCAAGGAGAATGCTGATATGACCCGTGTGCGATACAAGAAAGCCAATAAGGTTGCACAACGCCGTCTTAAGGTAGCAGAACAATTGCTCAAGCAAAATAAGAAAGATGCCTTTTTTGAGGAGATTGAACGTGCGGCATGGACTTATCTCAGCGATCGACTCTCTATTCCTACGGCACAACTCAATAAGGAGAATATTGCACAAATCCTTTCCAATAAAGGGGTATCAGATATGATTATCCAGGAGATGATGCATGTCTTATCTACTGCTGAATTTGCTCGATATGCACCTACTTCCGATCATGCTATGCAGGAGGTCTATGAGGATACAATCAAGATTATCAACCAATTAGAAAGTGAGAAACTATGAAACTACTTGTGATATTTTTAACCACTCTTTTTGCGCAAGCTAATGCGCAATATGCAGAGGGTAACTATGTAGAAGCAGCTGTTCAGTACGAGCAGATTTTGGCGGAGCAACCTTCTGCGGAAGTATATTATAATTTAGGAAACGCCTATTTTAAACAAGGTGAGTTAGCGCAATCTATCTTGGCATATGAGCGTGCGCTGCGTCTAAAACCTTCTTATAAGGATGCTAAACATAATCTGCAGTTTGCTCAATCGCGTATTGTAGATAATATTGAGGATACGCAATCATTCTTCCTATCTGCTTGGTTAAAAGCAGTGCGTAATGCGCTCGGTCAGCATACTTGGATCGTGTTATCGATCACGCTATTCATATTGATGTTGCTAGGATTTTTATTTTTTGCTTTCAGTCAAACATTGTGGGTGCGAAAAACAGCTTTTTATTTGAGTGTAATAGCTTTGGTTATTTCCGTTGTGGCTTGTATCAATGCAGGCAGTTTGCATAGTCGTGATACGCAACGTGCAGAAGCGATTATCACACAAGGTGTTGTGAATGCAAAATCTTCACCTGATCGCTCGGGTAATGACTTATTTACGGTGCATGAAGGAACCAAGGTGGAGATTACGGAGGTGATTGGATCTTGGTGTTGCATTCAGGTGGGAAATAATATCGGATGGATGCCGCTCTCTTATTTAGAGCGCATTTAGCCGTCGGTTCCGTACCACTCCGATACCACTCTTTTGTTTATCACTACTTATTAACTAATATAGCCATGAAACGAATTGTATTTTTATTACTTGCGTTTATCTACTTGTCCTCTGCGTGGGCATGTACCTCATTCATTATCAGTGGAAAGGCCACTCCTTCAGGTCGCCCTATGATGTTCAAACATCGCGACACGGGCGAACTCAACAATCGTATTGCCTATTTCCAAGGTGAGAAGTATGCTTTTATCGGTTTGATGAACTCGCCTATGTTGGATGGCGAAGTGTGGTCGGGTATGAATGAAGCAGGCTTTTGCATTATGAATACTGCTTCCTACAATTTGCGTGAGGATTCCTTAAAGTGTCAAATGGATCGTGAGGGCGAATTGATGTATCATGCGCTTGCCAATTGTGCTACACTTGCTGATTTTGAGGCATGGTTAGAGACTTATCCCCAGCCATGGGGCGTAGAAGCCAACTTTGGTATTATTGATGCGCAGGGTGGGGCAGCCTACTACGAGATGAACAATCATCGCTGGATTAAATACGATGTGAATGCAGAGACAGATGGGTATCGTGTTGTAACCAACTTTAGTTTTGCGGGTCGATACGAAGATTACGAGGGTTGGGAGCGCTACCAAACGGCTTCTGCCATTATGAAAGAAAGCTTTTCACGTGACAAAGAAATGACAGCAACAGATGCTATCAACCTCTTCTCTCGCAAGTATCGTCATGAGGTATTAGGAGTGAATTACCACCAGGCAAATGCACCTCAATATATTGTAGATCAAGATTTTATCCCTCGTCGTATTACCTCGGCGGTGGTGTGCTTTGAGGGTGTGAAAGCAGGTGATAACCCATTGCATGGCGTGATGTGGACCGCTTTGGGGTATCCCGCTTGTGCGGTGGCAGTGCCGTTGTTGATGGATAAGCAGCATCTACCTGCGTATATGTTGGCGCGCGATGCTCATGCTACTGAAGGCGAGGGACTACATTCGGAGATGTGCGACGCGTCGTTGGCAATCAAAGACCAATGGGCATTCCCTATGCATATTAGCAATGGCAAGCGTTATGTGGCCCTTCAGACGATTCTCGTGGGTGATGCGAACAAGCCCGCGCTTATGACATGTACCAATGATGTAGAGACAAAGATTTTGTCTGATTTTCTACCGCTCTATCACCAATGGACTGCTGGTAAGATTTCTGATAAAGTTTTTTGGAAAGCATACGACCAAGTGGCAGATGGTTGGATGAAAAATTATTACGAGATTTTCCAACCTTATTTGGCAAACGAGAAATAATTTTCAAAAAATAGCTTAAAGATTTGCGTATTTCAGAAAAATGTAGTACCTTTGCACGCCAATTTTGGAAAATTGTGGAGAAATGAGTGAGAAAACTGCGCATATCGTACTGCTTGATAAGTTGGAACTAGGTGAGCATCTATTTGATTTTCAATTGGATAACTCATACTTTTCAACTCTTGAAAATTCAGAATTGTTAGGCGGAACGGTAGACGTAAAGGTACGCCTGTTTCTTCGTGAGGATGATTTTGCGGTGGATATGGATATCATGGGTCAGGTGCAAGTAACCTGCGACCGTTGTCTAGATGCTATGGACGTGGACGTAGATATCTATGAGGAGGAGATGGAGTTAGAAGAGGACACCAAGCAGCTTGACTTGGCGTGGTTGGCATACGAATTGATCATAGTGAATCTCCCGCTGGTGCATAGTCACCAAGATGGTGGTTGCAATCCTGAGATGGATGCACTTCTCCAAGACCACCTCTGCACCGCGTTGGATGAGGAAGAATGATATAACGAGGGCGAAAAGGATAGCAATCAGTCGTTCTGCGTGGCTGAGAGATAGAATGGAAACCCTAATACAGCAACTAAAAAAAACTAATAAAACAATAAACAACTATGGCACATCCAAAAAGAAGACAATCGCACACCAGACAAGCGAAACGTCGTACCCACGACAAAGCAAAAATGCCTGCATTGGCACTTTGCCCTAACTGTGGCGCTCACTACATCTACCACACTATCTGCCCAACTTGCGGATACTATCGTGGTAAATTGGCTGTAGAGCAAGCTGCAGAAGCCTAAGTGTGACGATTCGGCGTGATACGTCGAGAGACGCGCATGCCACAATTGATCCCAACAAATATAGGCTCTGAGCAATACTCGGAGCCTATGTTTTGAAATCAACCAAGACCTTCACTTTTGAAACCTTTAATACTTTTAAAACCTTTAGAATTTATTATTATGTTTGATTCAAACAACCGCACCCCACGTCGTCAGGGTGGCTACTCGCAAGATGCGAATCCGCGTGAGCATAATGGCGCACATTTTTCGGCAGATGGAGCCTCTATCCGTCCTCGTTTTAATGCCCCTACTGATCGTTCCAATCGCGAAGGTGGACGCCAACGTCAACGTTTCACCCGCACTGCAGGTGCTGTGCGCGTAGAGAAAGTCGATCAACGCCGTCCTTCGTTCCGTCCTGAAGGCGAACAAACAAGCGAACGTCAGTTTAGACCAAGACCAAAACACAATCCTGGCGTATATTCACAACGCAAACGCCAAGAGTATTCTAAGAACTACGAAGATCCTACCAAGCCAATTCGCTTGAACAAATACTTGGCTAATGCAGGTATTTGCTCACGCCGCGAAGCGGATGATTTTATCCTTGCTGGTGTCATCACCGTGAATGGAGAAGTGGTGGACAATCTCGGCGCAAAAGTATTGCCAACCGACAAGGTGATGTTCCACAACCAACCTGTTCGCCGTGAGCGCAAGGTATATATCTTGCTCAACAAGCCAAAGAACACCGTGACTACCACCGATGATCCACAGGAACGCCACACCGTATTAGATATCGTGCGCAACGCGTGCGCGGAGCGTATCTATCCTGTTGGTCGTCTTGACCGTAATACCACGGGTGTACTTCTGCTTACCAACGATGGTGACCTAGCAGCGAAACTCACACACCCTAAGTTTGGCAAGAAGAAAATCTATGCCGTAACTCTCGATCGCGATTTGGACGAGATTGATGAGGCAACTTTGCGTACAGGTGTGATGATCGATGATGAGAAAATTTCTCCTGATGCATTGGAGTTCCCACAAGAAGACCGCAAGCATATCGGCATTGAGATTCACTCAGGTCAAAACCGCGTGGTGCGACGTATGTTCGAGCGAGTAGGGTACAAAGTGACCAAACTCGACCGCGTATCTTTTGCGGGATTGACCAAGAAGAATGTAGCACGAGGCAAATATCGCTTCTTGACTCCAAAAGAGGTGGCGATGTTGCAAATGGGTGCATTCGAATAATCATTGCAGAGGCGTTGAGGCAGAATATGCCCTGCGCCTCTCGCTTTTTTTGAAACGATAAAAACAACAAACAAATTTTATATCATGAAAAAAATCCTTTTCTTTGCAGCTGCTATGCTGCTGACAATCACTGCTTTTGCAGAAGTAATTCCAGCAAATGATTCGCGTGTGACCTATGTAGGTCGTACGATGGTCGATGGTACAGATGTGTCTTTCGACTGGACAGCAACTTATTTCCGTATCGCATTTTCGGGCAAGTCTTTGACTATGAAAGCGTCTGAAACCAAATGGGATGCAGATGCTGACAAGGCTGCTACACGCCACAACTACTACAACGTATGGATTGATTCTCCAACCAGCGCAGAGCCTCATCGCATCATCGAAGTGGCTGGTAATGATACTGTTATCGAATTGGTGGATCCTGCATATCTGAAGAAGTCACGCCGTGCTGTACACGAGGTAATCGTGCAAAAACGTACCGAGGGCGAGCAAGGTAAGACCACCGTTCATGAGTTTGCTACCGATGGCAAGTTCTTCCAAGCTGAGCCATTAAAGGTGCGCCAATTGGAGTTTATCGGTGACAGCTACACTTGCGGTTATGGTATTGATGCCAAGAGTCGCAAGGAGCGTTTTACTCCTGAGACAGAGAATGCTTCTCGCTCGTATGCGGGTATCGTTTCTCGCTACTTTGGGGCTGATTATGTGGCAATTGCGCACTCTGGTATGGGTATCGCTCGCAACTACAACAGCAAGTTCAAAGGTTGGTGGATGCCAGATCGTTACCTTCAAACTTTCGATGAGGATTCTACTCAAGTAAATCGTTGGGATGCTACCAAGTCTGATTTCCACCCCGCTATGACTGTGGTGTATTTGGGCGCAAACGACTTCTCAACTGCTTTGGCTCCTAAGTACGAGGATTTCCGCAAGCACTATTATCGCCTTTTCAAGTATATTAAAGCCAACTATGGCGAGGATCATCCTATCTTGTGTGTGGCTACCAAGACCCACGAATACCTCTTCAACTACGTTCGTGACTTGGTGAACAACTGCGACATGGAGAATGTGCATTATCTCGGCTACTGCCCAGCGCAACACCTACATACCGATGAGGACCTTGGTGCTGATGTGCATCCTAACTACAATGGTCAACAAAAGAAATCATATTCGATCATCCCTTACATCGCTACTATCACTGGTTGGGGCTTGCAAGATATGCCAGTGAAGTAAAAGTATAAAGTTTATGGTTTACAGGTTATAGGCATGGCGGCTATGCCGCATATTTCCCGTCTCTAACCTCTAACCTTTAACCTCTCACCTAAATGAAAAAGATTATTTTCTTGGCTCTTAGCCTTATTGCCTTATTGCCTCTTCGCCTTATGGCAGAGACAATCCCTGCTACGGATAGCCGTCTCACTTTCGTAGGTCGTGCTCTCAGGAGCGATGGTGCGCTCACTTTTGATTTCCCTGCCACCTATTTCCGTGTGGCTTTCACGGGCAAGTCCCTTTCTATGCGCGTATCGGATAGCAAACGCGATTTCTTTGCCGTATGGATCGACTCTCCTACCAGTGCCGAACCTACACGTATCGTCGAGGTCAAGGGAAATGATACGATTATCCAACTGATTTTGCCTGAGGATGTAAAGAAATCGAAGATCAAAGAGCATCAAGTGGTGATTCAAAAACGCACCGAAGCTGGCTGTGGCAAAACTACGGTGCATGCTTTCATCACCGATGGCAAGTTCCTTCAAGCTGCTCCATTCAAAGAGCGTCAAATCGAGTTTATTGGCGATAGCTACACATGTGGTTATGGTGTAGATGCTCCCAGCCGCAAGGATCCTTTTACCGACGAGACGGAGAATGCTTCGCGCACCTATGCTAGTATTGTGTCGCGCTATTTCGATGCCGATTATATGGCTATTGCCCACTCGGGTCGTGGTATCTGCCGCAATGCAGGATCGAATATTCCTTGGGAGGTAATGACCGATATCTATCAATATGCTATTGACCGCGACTCTACCACACGTTGGTCTGTTGAGCAATCGGAGTTCCGTCCTGATATCACTGTTATCTATTTGGGAACCAACGACTTCTCATCCAATATGATGCCTGACTACAACAAGTTCCGCAAGGGCTATATGCGTCTCTTGAGTTATGTCAAAGAGAACTATGGTGAGGATCATCCTGTACTGTGTGTAGCTTCTAAGGTGAATGATTATCAATTCCGTTATGTGCGTGATGTGGTACGCAACTGCGGTTTGAAGAATGTAGAGTGGTTGGGCTACTGTCCATCTCAGCACCTCAGCACCGACGAGGATCTTGGAGCAGGATGGCACCCTAACTACAATGGTCAACAAAAATTGGCATATTCCATCATCCCTTATATTGCTACAATTACGGGCTGGGGATTGCAAGATATGCCTGTAAAGTAAGTTTAGAGAGATGAAAAAGATATTTTTCCTTGCAGCTGCTATGCTGCTGACAATCACAGCTTTTGCTGAAGTAATGCCTGCTAGTGATTCGCGTGTGACCTATGTGGGTCGTACGCTCGTTGAAGGCAATGACGTGTCTTTCGACTGGACTGCAACCTATTTCCGCCTTTCTTTTTCGGGTAAGGCATTGACGATGCGTGTGTCAGATACCAAGTGGGATGCTACTCCAGAGATGGCTGCCACTCGCCACAACTATTTCAACGTATGGATTGACGCGCCAATGAGCGATGAACCGCACCGTATTATCGAAGTGGCTAGTAATGACACAGTTATTGAGTTGATTGACCCTGCTTATCTCAAAGCATCTAAGCAGAAAGTACATACTGTTATCGTACAAAAGCGTACCGAGGGCGAGCAAGGCAAGACTACCGTCCACGAGTTTGCTACTGATGCAAAGGGTGTCTTCTACCAAGCAGAGCCAATTCGCCAACGCCAATTGGAGTTTATTGGCGCAAGTTATGATTGCGGTTATGGTGTAGATGACCCAAGCCGTTTAGCGAAGTTCACGCCTGAGACCGAGAATGCTTCTCGTTCGTTCTGTGCGATTATCTCACGCTATTTTGATGCTGATTATGTGGTAGTTGCGCACTCTGGTATGGGGGCTGCACGCAACTACAACTCCAAGTTCGATGGCTATCACATGCCTGATCGCTACCTCCAAACCTTTGATATGGATTCTGCGCAAGCTACTCGTTGGAATGCGGCTGAATCAGATATCAAACCAGCATTAACCCTTATCTACTTGGGTGGTAACGATTTCTCGGTGTCGTTGCAACCATCTTATGAGAAGTTCCGCGATGGCTATTATCGCCTAATTCGTTATATCAAAGACAATTACGGCGAGGACCACCCAGTGCTTTGCGTGTCATCTAAGGCGCATAGCACTTTGTTGGACTACATGCGTGATATGGTGAAGTTCTGCCCAATGCCTAATGTACATTTCATGGCGTGCTGCCCAACCTTGCATCTTTCTACCGATGAGGATCTTGGCGCAAGCATGCACCCTAATTATATTGGTCATCAGAAATTCTCGTATGCGTATATCCCATACGTGGCTACTCTCACTGGCTGGGGCTTGCAGGACAATCCTGTAAAGTAAATTAGCCGCAGGTACTATGATATTACTATGTGATTAGTATGTGATTACTATGTGATTCATGGCACATACTGAGCCCCTGTAGTACCTATCTATTATATCTAGTTTTATAGAGTTTTCACAAATGTCATAATGTGGCGGAAACAAACCGCCACTTCTGACATTTCCGCCACTTTACGCAAGTTATATGTTGATGAAATAAAATCCGCATAATTGGTTCGTATTGAGCCAATTATGTGGATTTGTTTTTTAGTTGTATCTTCTTTACCCTTCTTCTGCGGACATTTTCTCCTTTGTCTGTGGAAATTACTCTAAAGGCTACGTCTGAGGTGTTTCATTGCGATAAATAGGTAGAATAGTAGTTTGTTTTGTGAACATAAGCGCTTTATTTTACTCACGCCAACACATTCTTTCCCATATTGTTTAGCTAACTCAAATTGTTTAAGATCAAATGCTTTGGACATCAAGCGACCATTGGCATATAAATCCCATTCTCTATCAGAGAATGGAAATTTATCAGGAAACAACTCTCCTAAATATCGGCATACTTCTTTATCGCCTTGGTATCGTTTGGCTAAACGCTCCACAGAATCAGGTCGAGTAATGGATATAGTTTCTATTCCAAAAGTGGCAGTGGATACGGGTAACTCATCAATATCGGTGTAGGCGGTCAGTATTACCCATGCAGGCCAATCTTGCAACGAAAGACGACGTCTTATAAACTCGTCTAAATCGAGATGAGCCTTCATGAAATCCGCACGGTACATGATTGTTGCATTACAGAAGGAGCAATTTCCCCACATGCTTTGTTGAATATCAGAATGATCTATTTTTGCTTTGTGCTCAAGAAGTTCTCCTGTTGTTCGATTGTGCGTTCTGTGGTTAGTAATTAGGATGTTAGACATTGGATGTGTCTCCATATAATCCAATTGCAATTGCAGTTTATTGGGATTATGCCAATAATCATCATTGTCGCAATTGCAGATATACTTTCCTTGACACTCTTTTACGCATGAAGCCCAGTTCGCCCCTAATCCCATATTTTCTTCCCAGAAGAAAATATGGATAATATTAGGGTATTTCTCTTTGTATTCCAGCAATACTTCTCGTGCATTGTCTGTAGAGCAATCGTCGCCAATAATGATTTCTATATCAGCGTCAACTTGTTGATTGACAATTGATTCTATTGTTTGACCTACCGTGCTTGCACGATTGTAAGAAGGGATTACAACGGAGATGAGAATTTTATTCATAAATGCGTTTTATTTTGCTATCTATACTAGATATAGACACAAAAAAAGCGGGACTGCACTATTGCTGTTCCGCTATTCGAGGCCCTGGAATTGCCTTTTCACCTGAACAAGCAACACCGAAGCCCACGCCGATATGTACGCATACATACACACCTATTTACGATGTGTACGGATATAGATATACATACCCCGAGGACATCAAAATGCTGCAATGTCTTGGGTGATTTAGAATTTTCCAGGTTCCGAATAGCCAAGAACAAAGCGCTAATGACGCCTTTATTATGTCTGCTTCCCTCCGCCGATAATGTCAGATATCCCTCGGCGCAGGTTCACGCTACAAAATTACTACATTTTTTTGAATTGAACAAGTAAACATATTAAAATAACAAAAAAATCGCATATTACATGCGATTTTTTTGTGGAGTATACCTTATTCGTTATAAAAATTTCAAAATTACATCATTCCCATGCCGCCTGCAGGCATAGCAGGCGCAGGAGTCTCCTCCTTAATATCGGTGATCACGCACTCGGTAGTGAGGAACATACCTGCGATACTTGCCGCATTCTCTAACGCTACGCGGGTTACCTTAGCTGGATCTACCACGCCCGCAGCTTTCAAGTTCTCGTACACATCCTTGCGTGCGTTGTAACCGAAATCAGCTTCGCCTGCGCGTACTTTATCTACTACCACAGCACCCTCTTTGCCTGCATTGGCAACGATTTGGCGAAGTGGCTCCTCGATAGCGCGACGGATAATCTCAATACCTGTTTGCTCATCATCGTTTTCGCCTTTCAGACCTTCCAAAGCAGCTTGTGCACGGATATATGCCACGCCACCACCAGCTACGATACCTTCTTCGATCGCTGCACGGGTTGCGCTGAGGGCATCATCTACACGGTCTTTCTTCTCCTTCATCTCTACCTCAGAAGCAGCACCTACGTTGAGTTGTGCTACACCGCCTGCGAGTTTCGCCAAACGTTCTTGCAATTTCTCTTTGTCGTAAGTAGATTTGGTAGCTGCTATTTGTGCTTTGATTTGTCCCACACGAGCAGCGATAGCTTCTTTGTCGCCTGCCCCATTCACGATAGTGGTGTTATCCTTGTTCACAGTCACGCTCTCTGCAGTACCGAGCATATCGATGGTAGCAGCCTCTAACTTGATACCCTTCTCTTCGCTAATCACGGTACCTCCTGTGAGGATAGCAATATCCTCCAACATCTCTTTGCGGCGATCGCCAAAGCCAGGAGCCTTCACAGCACATATCTTCAACTGCGCACGGAGGCGGTTAACAACTAAGGTGGTCAATGCCTCACTATCTACATCCTCTGCAATCACGAGCAATGGACGACCGCTTTGTACTGCAGGCTCCAATACAGGCAGCAACTCCTTCAAGTTACTGATTTTCTTGTCATAGAGTAGGATATATGGGCGATCCATCTCTACCTCCATGGTCTCAGTATTGGTTACGAAGTATGGGCTGATATAGCCGCGGTCGAATTGCATACCTTGTACCACATCGATGGTGGTGTCCATACCCTTGGCTTCGCCAATGGTAATCACACCGTCCTTGCTGACCTTGCGCATCGCGTCAGCGATAAGTTTGCCAATCTCTGCGTCGTTATTAGCAGATACGGTAGCCACTTGCTCGATTTTGTCGAAGTCGTTTCCGACCTCCTCGCTTTGTGCCTTGATATTCTTAACAATCGCGCTCACAGCTTTATCCATACCGCGCTTGAGATCCATTGGGTTAGCACCTGCGGTCACGTTCTTAAGTCCCACAGAAACAATAGCTTGGGTCAATACGGTAGCGGTTGTAGTACCGTCACCTGCTTGGTCGCCAGTTTTGCTAGCCACCTCTTTCACGAGTTGTGCACCTAGGTTCTCTGCAGCATCTGCTAACTCTATCTCTTTCGCTACCGACACACCATCTTTGGTGATGTGTGGCGCACCAAACTTCTTGTCAATAATTACATTACGACCTTTAGGGCCGAGGGTTACTTTCACGGCGTTAGCCAATTGGTCCACGCCACGTTTGAGGGCATCACGAGCCTCTACATTATAACTGATATTCTTTGCCATATTTTCTTTTTATTTAGATCGTTTCACATTACCTTGCCGCTCGAGGGAGTTGATTCGAGCGGAAGTTGTTGAAACAAGTTGTTTAAGTTGTTGTTTTTATCTTTACCCTACGGCTGTTGTTCTCATTTTAGTATTGCGAGTACATCGCTTTGGCGCATGATAAGGTATTTCTCTCCCTCATACTCCAATTCAGTACCTGCATACTTGCCGTACAATACGGTGTCGCCCTCTGCGAGTAGCATTTTTTCATCTTTTGTGCCCTCGCCTACAGCGATTACTTCGCCACGAAGTGGCTTCTCTTTTGCGCTATCAGGGATGATAATGCCGCCGATAGTCTTCTCTTCCGCAGCCATTGGCTTGATAAGCACGCGGTCTGCTAATGGTTGAATCTTGCTCATATGTTTTGCTTATTTGATAGTTTCAATTTACTGATGACATCGTTACAAACTTCATGCCATAGGCGTCTGATGTCTATCTCTCTGCCAAAATGTCAGTTTTTCTCCCTTGCCGCGAGCAATGTTGGCGAGCGGAATGTTGTTGGTTTGGCTGTTGATGTAGTCGTCCATCAAACCTGCACGAACTCCGCTCCCGCTTTGCGGGCCATTTCGCCGTCGGTGTCCTCGCGGTCGCCAATTACGAGGCATTCCTCTGCTGTTACACCCATTTGCTTTGTGACAATCTGCATAAGTTGAGGGGCTGGTTTTAGTCCGCCCAATTCTGGTGCTGATACAACCCAATCAAACAGAGTAGGAGAGAGCCCCAGAGCTTCTAGTTTCTCTGTAGCATGTCCATAGTCTGATAGCACCACCATCTTGATCCCCTTTTGTTGGCAATCATGTATAAATGGTAGCACCCATTTGCTTAGGTGCTGGTATTTTCCTATCGTTTTGACCATCAATGGCATATAGCGTTTCTCGTACCATTGTTTTGCCATGTCTGGTGAACTGTGTAATTGCTTTGCCAGTTGTTGAAAAAAGGTGTGGTAAAACGTCTGCTCATCTTCCAACCACATGCCTTTCATACCCGCTCGTGTTTTGCGTTCTGCTTGCATCTTTCGGATATCACCAAGTGCATGACACACCATACGAAACGACAGGTGGCGTTTGTCATATAATGTGCCATCCAAATCAAAGATGACTAATTTTGCATTCGAAATCTTAAGGGCGAGATTCATCATGTTCTTCATCATTTCCTAGTACAGGTGTCATCTCTGTAGGCAGACGTTTGGTGGTTGTCACTCCGTATTGCAACAATGATTCTAAGCGACTAGATAGGTTGCCCCTGCCTTCTCGCAGTTGTCCTACACCTTTTTCATAGGTGTTACGCAGTGTATTGATCTGATTGCCAAGTGTTACGTAACTCTCTGCGAATGTAGCATATTTCTCATATATTCCCGCTGCGGCTTTGCGAATGGCCTCATAATGCTTTTCCTGACGGGTATTCTGCCATGTTAAGAAGATCAACCGCAGTACAACCATCAAGTTAGTAGGGTTGATAATCAGCACGCCTTTTTGATATGCTTTGGTCCCGAGATGTGCATCATGGTTCATGGCGAGGATATAACTACCCTCATTAGGCACAAACATCAACACGATTGGTACTGCATTATCTACCAGTTTAGCATAGTTCTTCCTGGATAGCTCCTCTACATGTTTCCAGATGGACTCGTGATTGGCTTTGATAGCAGTTTTGCGTTGGTCATCATCTTCAGCTCCAACATAATCCGAATAGGCGGTTAGGGATACTTTGCTGTCAATGATGATGCGTGTGCCATCTGCTCCTTTTACAATCACATCTGGACGAAGATTTTTACCCTCTTCATCTTTTACATTATCTTGTACAAAATATTCTTCTCCTTCGCGTAGTCCGCTATCTTGCAATATATTGGTCAATACTTGTTCCCCCCAGTCTCCTTGTACTTTACCTCTATTTTTGAGTGCGTTGGCAAGTGTTTGCGTTGTTTTGTCGCGCTCTTGATCATGCTCAATAATCGTTTTGATGCTTTGTGCGAGCGAAGCAGTATTTTTATCGCTACTCTCTTTGCTTTGTGCCACCAATTCGCGCAAGAGATCTAGTTCACGTTTGAGTGGTGTCACCACTTGTTGCATATTTTCGGTATTGGCTTTCTTGAGTTGCTCAGTACGTTCTAGCATCTCCTTTTCGAATTGCGCGCGCATACTCTCCCGCGCGAGGTGTAATTCGGTTTGAAATACCTTTTGTTGTGCCTCGGCATCTTTGTTCGCTTGCTCTTTAGTTAATGCCAAGGTTTGTTGTGTAGCCATCAGTTGTGCCGCAGTGCTAGCTTCCTGACGGGTAAGTGTATCTTTTTCACTTCTAAGGTGGTCAATCTCATGTTCGAGTTCCGCTTGTTGATGTCTTTCGCGACGAATGATAATGAAGGCCCCAATAGTAGCAATCAAACAACCTATTATAATTCCAATGATAGTGCCAATCAGTATATCCATAGTAATCTATTTAGTTTTTCAATGCATTTACCAACATACCGCAGGCAGCAAGGATATCTTCTCCACGGCTGCGACGAATGGTGGTAGTAATACCACGCTCGGTTAGATAGTCGCGCAACCACTCCATCTGTTTCTCATCACTATTAGTGAAGGTTTTGTCTACGCCTGCATGGAAACGAATCAGATTAATACGACAATCTAATCCTTTGAGTAAACGTAGTAGTTCGTTGGCATGTTTTGGAGTGTCGTTCACACCACCCCAACAGATATATTCAAAACTCACTCTACGTTGGTGTGACCAATCATATTGCTTTAGCAATTCAATGACATCATTCAGATGATTAACCCTCTCAATAGGCATAATCTCTTGACGCTCAATGCCAAATGGATTATGCAACGAAATTGCCAGATGGCAATCACTCTCCTCAATAAAGCGCTTCAACCCTTTGTTGATTCCCACAGATGACACCGTAATGCGTTTGGGCGACCATGCACATCCCCATGCACTTGTCATTACTTCCAACGAACGAAGAACATTATCGAGATTGTCCATAGGTTCGCCTTCTCCCATATACACGATATTGGTCAGCTTATCGGCATCAGGGATAGAGAATATTTGATTCAGTATATCTGCTGCTGTGAGATGACCATGAAAACCTAATGTGCCCGTCATACAAAACTTACAGCCCATTTTGCAACCAGCCTGTGTACTAACGCATAATGTTGCACGATCATTGTCAGGGATATAGACGGATTCAATATGTTGGTTTTCAATGGAAAATAAGTACTTTTTGGTGCCATCTCTAGAGGTTGCTTCGGCCACGGGGATATGGCGTCCAATAGTGTAGCGGTTTTTGAGTGCTTCGCGCCCTTTTAGCGATATATTGGTCATCTCGTCGAACGATGTAGCACGACGAACATATAGCCATTCTGCTAATTGCTTACCTGCAAAACGCGGTAGCCCAACTTCTTGAGCTACCGCTTGTAATTCTGCTAATGTCTTGCCTAGTAATACCTCCATACCTCTCAATAGTAGCGAAGCGTCCACTAAACACTAAACGCAATTACCACGCAAAGAGTGGATATTTCACCATCTCTGCGTTCACTTCTGCGCGAACGGCTGCGATGTTCTCCTCCGACTCTGGGTTTTGCAGCACACGGTCAATCAGTTCTACTATCCACGCCATCTTGTCTTCTTTCAAGCCGCGTGTGGTGATAGCAGGTGTACCGAAGCGCAAACCGCTGGTTTGGAAGGCACTGCGCGAGTCAAATGGCACCATATTCTTGTTGGTGGTGATGTCGGCTGCCACGAGGGCTTTCTCTGCCACTTTACCGGTCAACTCTGGGTATTTGGTGCGCAGGTCAACGAGCATCGAGTGGTTGTCCGTACCGTCTGAGATGATCTTATATCCTTTGTCCATCAATGCCTTAGCCATGGCTGCAGCATTCTTTTGTACTTGCTTTTGGTACTCGCGGAACTCAGGTGTCAAAGCTTCGCCGAAGGCTACTGCTTTCGCTGCAATCACGTGCTCCAATGGTCCACCTTGTGTACCTGGGAATACGGCTGAGTCTAGCAATGCGGACATCATCTTCACCTCGCCTTTTGGTGTAGTCTTGCCCCATGGGTTAGCAAAGTCTTTGCCCATCAGGATGATACCGCCACGTGGGCCGCGCAAAGTCTTGTGGGTGGTAGATGTCACGATATGTGCATGTTTCACAGGGTTTTCCAAAAGTCCTGCTGCGATGAGGCCTGCTGGGTGAGCCATATCCACCATGAAGATCGCACCGATCTCGTCTGCCACTTTGCGGATGCGTGCATAATCCCACTCGCGGCTATATGCGCTAGCGCCAGCGATGATCAGTTTTGGTTTCTTCTCGCGTGCTACTTGCTCCAGTTGGTCATAGTCCACGCGACCGGTATCTTCTTTCACGTTGTATTCTAGTGCATTGAACATCAGTCCTGAGAAGTTCACTGGCGAACCGTGGCTCAAGTGACCGCCGTGGCTCAAGTTCAGTCCCAGGAAGGTATCGCCTGCTTGGAGACATGCCATGAATACGGCCATGTTGGCTTGAGCGCCAGAGTGGGGTTGTACGTTCGCATATTCTGCGTCAAAGAGTTGGCACAGACGTTGACGAGCGATGTTCTCGCTTTTGTCCACTACTTCGCAACCGCCGTAGTAGCGTTTGCCTGGATAACCTTCAGCGTACTTATTGGTGAGTACGCTGCCCATAGCTTCCATCACTTGGTCGCTGACGAAGTTCTCGCTGGCGATCAACTCGATGCCTTTGGTTTGACGCTCGCGCTCTTGGCGAATGATGTCAAAAATCTCTAAATCTCTTGTCATAATCTATTTTGTACTGTTATTGTTATTTTCTCTTTTTTCGGTCCCTGCAACGCTCGTAGCGTTTAGCGGTGCAAAATTACTAAAAAAAATACACATACGCAAGCAAACGAGCATTATTTATCGGAAATAATAGATTTTTAATCTATTTGTAAAATCCAATTGACACAAATAGACACCTCATTGACTCCAATTGTCTTTTATCACAAAGTTGTTGATTTTTACATTCTCCCTTTGGCAAGCGCAATGTTGGCGCGCGCAGAAGTTGTCTGCGTTGTCGTTCCATTCAAAATTCATTACGACCTTGTTTTCTAACGAAAGTTGTTGTTTTATAAGTCCATCGCCTATACACACTAAAACGAAAATGACGAAAACTCACCATTTTCTTGTTTATATCAAAAAAAAATTGTAATTTTGCAGCATCGAATGTGCATAAAGCATTTTTATTGATGCAAAAAGGCGACCAAATACGATTCTTAGATGCTGTTGGCGGCGGCACGGTGGTGCAGTATGACGCGCAGCGTCAGTTGGTGTGGGTTGAGACCGACGACGGTTTTGATGTCGGCCCTATACCTGCCGCTAAATGTGTATTGGCCACACCTGCCACTAGCTACCAACGCAAGGGTTGTATCGGTACGCACAAGCAGCACGAATCGGTTGCTCCTGCGCCTGTACACCCGCATGCTGCCCCTGCCAAGCGGCCCAAGCGCCAACGCGATGAGCACATCATCGACCTGCACTTAGAGGCTCTGCCCACTAGTGGCAGCGGCATGACGGATGTGGAGAAGCATCAGTACCAGCTGCGTTTCTTCCGCATGCAGATGCAGCAACATCTCCGCCAACGCGGACGACGGGTGGTGATTATTCACGGCAAGGGCAATGGTGTGTTGCGCAACGAGGTGCGTCAGATCCTGAAGCGTGATTTCGGTCCTCATATCGAGGTACACGACGCCGATTTCTCGCGCTTCGAAGAAGGCGCTACCCTTGTGATTATCAAGTAATTTGGCCGCAGGCCTAGTTTAGTGTTTAGCGAACGCTGTCCCGTCCTGAAAAAGGTTTACACATACAACAATAAAAATGTGTCAAAAATTAAGATTAAGTATTATGTGTAAACAGGAAAAATTCCCCACAACTCTTCAACGCAAGAGTTATTCTTTGTCAGAAAAGCAATCCATT
>JBGVMY010000021.1:0-53968 GCA_045124995.1 Paludibacteraceae bacterium
AATGTATTACCTTTGCATCAGAATTGACAAACAACAACCTATCAAGGATACTTAACAACCTTTTTAGGAAACATATCAAAAAGTTTCGATTCTTAAGAAACCTTTCTAGGAATAGTGTAAACCTCTTTCAGTTTTAATCAAGCCGAAGATAAGCCCTCCGTTTCGGGAGCACTATAAGAGATCTATGGGAGATCTATGGGACAACTATGGGTTTTCGGTGGCTTTTGTGCGACATCCCTTATTTTAGCGTGGGTATTTTGGGCATTTAGGGTATTTTGATGACTGTATTTCCCCTAAAAACCCTAAATACTCTTTTTGTATTTTTCTTTCTTTAGGAATGGCGAATAATCATAACCAATTCTATTTCATTTGATTATGCAAATTCTTCTTGCTGTCTTATAGCTTCATTGCCTCATTCCACGGACTTTTTTGACTTTATTCCCCGCGTCCGCAGAAGTTTAGTGAGATCAATAAATATATCAATCAACTGCTATTGTATTTATTCCATCTGGTAATAATATCAATCTCGGATGTTCTTCAAACGAAGATGAAAACACACTCCAAGATGGTACGGAATATACAGAATCTAACTGAATGTCAGCCATATCACATAAACTATAGAAAATACAGTCGCCATTTATTTTGCTATGCGTATGTAATTGGGCATAATGAGTTTTCTCTGGATGCAGAACTTCGTACTCGTCTGACCACCAAAAGATAAATGGTACATGGTATTCTTCTTTTAGAGGACTACAATTACCTCCGTGCCCTGCTCCATCTTTACTGATATGCTCCCCATGATCAGACACAAAAACAAATGAAGACACAACATTGGGTTGGTCAATAACATCTATTATCGAGCTTAATACCCAATCCGTGTACAAAATACTATTATCATATGCATTTATTAACAAACTATCGGAAGTCATTCTTTCTTCATCTGTACAAGAATATGCATTCGGTCTATAGATGTCAAATTCTTTTTCATAATTAGTAAAGAAACTATGATTGCCAAGGAATTGCATCATTATAAATAGTTTATCATGCAGTTGCATAAGCGAATCTACGATATGAACCATCGTTTTATCTCCCATGACGATCTCGCCATCTTGTACAATATTAGGTACGATTATCAACGAGTCTACGCCATTGGAAAGATATTTCTCGTAAGACAATAAATTAGTTTCACTTACTATTGTATAAGTCTTAAAACCACATTCCTTAAAAGGCTCTACGATTGATCTTTCCTTAAAATTTAAGTCATAATTATCTGGCGTTGCGCGAGTAACTAACTGCGGTACGGAGTACATCGTCAGACAAGCTTGAGAATAATAGTTATGAAACAATATCAAATTACTTTTTTGCTCCAATAACGGCGTTGTGCTGCGAGGATATTTGCCATTAAGAGATATATTGTCATAACGCAGAGATTCGCCAATAGCGAAGATGTACACTTCCTTTTGGGAAATTGTAGTTTTTTGCTGAGCTCCGAAAGAAATTTGAGAAGTATGTTCGATGTATTTTCTTTTGTTTAATTCCTTTATTGTATTTATAGATTGGAAAACAACATTGTATGGAGTTCTATTCCATATCCTATGGTCAATATAATATCGAAATGTAATTTTTGAATCATAACTTCCCATCACTTTTCCACAAACAAAGATAGTTGGTACTATGAGTGTTCCAAGTACAATAACTATATTGGATATAAGTTTACTTCTTGTTTGATATACACAACATCCTACAACGCAGCAAATAATCAAAGGAATCCATCTGAACACTTCCTTTAAGTTGGTATTGTAAAATTCTGCAGCTTCCTGTGGATTTGTTTTTATGGTTGATAATATACCTCCTGGTAATAGATAATCCTTGTATAAATCAATCATCGAAAGATCAATAATAGACATAATTGTTAATAAAATGGTAGCTACGCAGTACATCCATTTGCGTGGTAATATAGCAACTATGCCAACCAAAGGACAAGCAAAAATAATGCTTGTTATCACATAACTAATACCGCTTATGTTAATAATAGCATAAACAATATTTGGATAGACTGCAATGCACAAAAGCACAAAGGTACCTAATATCCAAGATAGTAAATTCTTTTTGTTATCCATAAACTAAAATATTGTTATTGTATGGACACAAAAAAAGCGTGGAATCATTTCTTGTTATTCCCTTTCCTGAGGCTCTGGTAAACCCACTAAACGAGAACAGCAAGCAACGCCCACGCCGAATATGAAATGCCACCAAACAGAGCAGTCCACTACGGGACGCTCTGCGGCGGGATATAACATATCCCAAAGGGCGTTTACTGCCTTCTTGCTTTGGGTTTAGTTAGAAATTTACCAGATTTCAGGAAACCAAAACAAGCGCTAATAAACGCTTTTTAATATGTCTGCCTAGCAGTTATGTGTCAAATACACCTTTCATCTGCTTTGCGACTGCAAAGGTACACTTTTTTTTCTGTATATGCAAGATTTTTGTAGAAAAATTATTTTTGGGGCTTTATAAGCTATTTAAAATCTATATTTTAGCGTTAAAGCTACTATTAGTCTCTGTCCCGTTAGTTCGCATACCACTCGGTTACCACTTCCACTTTCAGGCTACTTTCCTCCTGCTTGTTCATTTATGAGGCGTTTAGCACATATGGACACGTGGACAACTGGACAGCTATTTTCTAATATTGTATATATTATACCTTCTTAATTTCCTATATACATATAAAAACAACTGTCCGTCCGTCCATCTGTCCACCCAACAAAAAATCGCCGTCTATGCTCGAAAACATAAACGGCGATAGTAAATACGAAAATTGTACATCAATTGTACATAGTAAATCAGTAAATTGTAAATTTATTTACAATACGTTCAGCACTTGCTCTTTGATTTGCTCGAGGATGTCCTTCATCTTCACCACGATGATCTGCATCTCGCTTTGGTTGCTCTTACTACCGAGGGTGTTGATTTCGCGTCCCATTTCTTGGGCAATAAATCCGAGTTTCTTACCAACGCCAGTACCTTCACCTTCCATAGTTTCGCGGAAATATTTCAGGTGATTGGTTAGTCGTACTTTCTCTTCGTTGATATCCAATTTTTCGATATAATATATCATCTCTTGCTCCAAGCGGTTGCGGTCAATGGCCTGCTGAGTGGCAGCACTCAGTTGCTCCAAGTTGGCTTCGATGCGTGCTTTGATTTTTTCCACACGACTTTGCTCGTATGGTTCTACCTCCGCCAATAGCCTAGCAATAGCATCCAACTTCTCGCAGAACATGGCATATAACGAGGCACCCTCCTGCTCACGAAAAGCATTGAATTGTTTGATTGCCTCCTCAATAGTTTGTAGCACCACAGCCCATTCTTCATCGCTGATTTCGCCAGCATCTTGCACCTTTGTGACATCAGGCATACGCATCACAGCTGCCACTATATCTTGGTTGTTTGCCCATCCTAATTCACTTTGCAGACTCATCAACTCCTTATAATAATACGCGAAGGCATCGCGGTTAATAGGCGTGAAGGTGGCTGCGGTGGTGTCTTGCGCAGCATCTTGGTAGTAAATGCTCAAGTCAATCTTACCGCGCTCAAGGCGTTGTGCTATCAATGTACGAATCTCTAACTCTTTACTGCGCAATGGTGCAGCAATACGCACGTTTAAATCCAACGATTTAGAGTTCAAACTACGAATCTCCACTACCAGTTTTTTATTGTCGGCTACTTGGCGTTCCGCTTTGCCATAGCCCGTCATAGAATAGATCATATAATGTAATTTATTTCTTCTTAAGTACAATTTTGGTATTTACTTCGCAATCTCCGCAATAGAATCCTGTTTTTTTCTCTTTCTTTTTTAATTCAACTACATGTTGTACAGAGTCCGATGCATACGCTTGCTTAGGGTCAGAAACTACTATATTGATAGTGTCTACAGGAAAATCCGATTGCACAATATGAAATTGTCCTTTCTCATCGGTCATTACTGATTGATGGATAGGGTGATTATCATATCCTTTCACTTGTACTTGCAGACCTGCGAGTGGTTGTTTGTCTTCATTGATAACCTTACCACTCACATCGTATGTTGCATATGGCACTCCATAGAGCGTCATAATCTCTTGTTGTACAGCTTTTTGTTGCGTTTTACAACCACTGAATAGGGCAATCAATGCACCTAATATCAAATTTATTTTTGTTCTCATATTCTAGCCTTTAACCTCTAACCTCTAACCTATTTCCCGATACAGAATTTACCAAATATAGTATTCAATACTTCTTGTGAGGTGATTTGTCCTGTGATTTCTCCTAGTGCTGCCAAACAGTCTTGCAGATCCATGCTCAAGAACTCCCCACTAATCTGCATCTGCAATCCCTCTTGCACGCGTTTGATGGCCTCCAATGCACGTACCAATGCTTCATAGTGCCTTGTGTTGCTGATGGTTACTGCATTGCGTGTATCATATTGTTCGGCTGCCAATGCTACCAACTGTTGCTTGATGGCTTCCACTTCGCCGTTCTTGGCAGAGATACCAATGCTATTCTCTCTTGCCATAAATCCTGGCACTAGATCCACCTTATTATATATATGTATAATGGTCTTGTCCTGTATATCTTCTATTTGCGACAATATATCCACGGGTTGCGTGGCATCTTGCAGGTGGATGATTACCGCAGCCCGTTGTGCTGCTTGTCTGCTGCGCTCAATACCCAGACTCTCGATGGTGTCATCTGTCTGACGCATGCCTGCGGTATCTATGAAGCGAAAGAGCATACCACCTAGCACCAGCGTATCTTCTACAGTGTCGCGGGTAGTACCTTGGATATCGCTCACGATCGCACGTTCTTCGCCCAGCAGCGCATTGAGTAGTGTCGATTTACCTACATTAGGTGCACCAATAATTGCTACGGGTATTCCTTGCTTGATGGCGTTTCCTGTCTTAAACGAACCCACTAATCCGCTGATGGTGGTTTCTATCTCTTGTGCTAGGTCAAACAACTGCTGACGGTCGGCGAACTCCAATTCCTCGTGGTCGGCAAAGTCCAACTCTAATTCCACCAACGAGGTGAAGGTTAATAGTCGCTCGCGCAGTACTGCCAACTCGTTGGATATACCACCGCGCAGCTGCGCCAATGCCAAGTCCTTTTCCGCTTTGGTTTGTGCAGCAATCAGGTCGGCTACGGCTTCTGCCTCGGTCAAGTCCATTTTGCCGTTGAGAAAGGCACGTTGGGTAAACTCGCCTGCCTTAGCCAACTGACAACCTGCATCCACCAACCACTGTAGCAATGTCTGCTGGATATACATACTGCCGTGACACGCTATCTCCACCACATCCTCGCCCGTAAACGAATGGGGTGCTCGGAACACACTCACTAGTACTTGATCCAATACTTCCTCGTTGTTCGCTGCTCGAACAATCTCCCCATAATGCACGGTATATGCTTTCGCATCTATCAGCGACTTTCGCCCATAGAACAACCCATCTACAATCTCAATTGCAGCTGTTCCACTCACTCTCACCACGGCGATTCCTCCGCTACCGTAAGGGGTTGATATGGCACAAATTGTACTCATTTTTTCAATCTCATCCACTGCCATTCGTCTTTGCTTCGTGTCTCAGTATGTTCTAGTCCCACAGATTCTGCCGCTTTTGTTAAATAAGGGATGTCTTCTGCATAGAATCCGCTTAGCCAGACTTCGCCTCCTTGTTTTAAATTCTTTGCATATGCTGGCATTTGATCCAATAAAATGTTGCGATGGATGTTGGCAAGGATTAGATCATAATTACCATCGGGTGGGGTACTGCCTAGACGCACATCCAACTCTACTGTATTCGCTTCTGCATTTTCGATGCTGTTTGCTACACTCTTATCATCTATATCTACGGCCACTACGCTCTCTGCACCGCATTTTTTTGCCATGATGCCTAGCACGCCTGTACCACAACCCATATCTAAAACGTTGCGCCCTTGCGCAAAATATCCTTGCGCTTGTACTTCCAATAGTGCCTCTATCATCATGCTTGTAGTCTCATGATGCCCAGCACCAAATGCGCAATGCGGAGTAATACGTACTCCAAGAGGGAGTTCTTCTATCTCATGCTCTGCCTCCCATGCTGCATTCCAATTAATATCCTCGCATTGTTCTATGCCAAGTAATGCCACCCCTTCGGTCTCGGATAATAATGCTTCTAGACTCTCCTTGTTTTCTTCCAATATAGCTGTTTGTATATACGCATCAGCTCCATCGAATACCTCAAAACCAATATCACACATGGCTTGCTCCAGCAAGTCTTGCTCCCATTCCTCAGCAAAGGAGTATGTCAAATGTACTACAGAATACTGCATTATCGTAAAAATTTCCCGCAAAGGTACAACTTTTTTTGCGTATATGCAAAATTTTTTATACTTTTGCGTGAATTTTTGACATGACGGCTATGACTTATCAACAAACGATAGACTATCTCTATGCTTCCCAGCCTGCTTTTCATTTAGTGGGAGCATCTGCATACAAACCGGGGTTAGATAATACGTATCGCCTTATGGAGCACCTTGATAATCCGCACCTTCAACTGCGTGCGGTGCATGTGGCTGGTACCAATGGCAAGGGATCTACTTCTCATCTCATCGCTGCGGCATTACAAGCACAGGGCTATCGTGTTGGGTTGTTTACGTCGCCCCACTTGGTGGATTTTCGCGAACGAATACGCGTGTCAGGGGAGATGATTCCCAAGGATATAGTGGTGCAGTTTGTGGAAGATAATCGTGCGTTCTTAGATGAGTTACGCCCTTCTTTTTTCGAGACTACGATGGCATTGGCTTTTTGGTATTTCTCTCAGCAGCAGGTAGATATAGCAGTTATAGAGGTTGGGTTGGGTGGTCGATTGGATAGCACCAATATCCTCATACCACTCCTCTCTGTCATTACCAATATCGGCATTGATCATACAGATTTTCTAGGCAATACTCTTGCACAGATTGCCAACGAGAAGGCAGGTATTATCAAGCAGGATACACCCTGTGTCATTGGTGAAACACATTCCGAGACTTCGGCTGTATTTCTCAACCGTGCGCGCGTATGCGGAATATTAGGTGAGGGACTAGAGACTACCAATTGCCGTATTTGGTTTGCTGATCAATGTGGTTATATGCGCAAGCGTCGTTTGAAGGAGGTGCCCGATTGTCAGTTGCATGGCTCATATCAAGACAAAAACCAGCAGACTTCTTTTGTTGCATTGCAGGTTTTGCGTAATATCTGCGGTATCGAAATCACCAAAGAGGCTATTGCTGAGGGATTTGCCCATGTATCTACATTAACGGGTCTGCGCGGTCGTTGGGAGGTACTTTCGCAATCGCCGCTAACCATCTGTGACACAGGCCATAATGGCCATGGTATTCGCTATGTGGCAGAGCAATTATCCAACCTCCTTGCCAACCATTCTACACAATGCTACACCACTCTACACAACGCTGCACCATCCTTACGAATCGTATTGGGAATGGTTGGTGACAAAGATATTGATACAGTCTTGGGACTATTGCCTGAGAATGCGGTGTATTATTTCACCCAACCTGCCACTTCGCGTGCTTTACCCGCCGAAGAACTCCTTTCACGTTGGAAAACTATCCATCCACTATCCAATACCCATTATCCAATATCCGCTTTCCCCTCCGTGAAAGAGGCTCTTGCTGCTGTGCAAAAAGAGGCCTCCAACGAAGATATTATCTTCATCGGAGGCAGCAACTATGTAGTGGGCGAAGCCCTCTCCTCTAACCTCTAACCTTTAACCCTAATAATTGTTAATCCGTCGCGCAGCGGTAGGATGACTTTTTCTAGGCGCTCATCTTGGGCTACTTTGTCGTTGAATGCACGTAGTGCAACAGTCTGTTTGTCTTTGTCATACGCAGGGTCAATGATATGTCCATCCCACAATGTGTTGTCGGCCAATATCCATCCGCCTTTGCGCATCAATGGCATCACCAAATCCAGATAATCGCAATACTCCTTCTTATCCGCATCAATAAACACAAGATCAAATCTCTCGCCTTTCGCCTCTAACCTTTCGCCTTCTGCTTCATTGCCTAATCGCTTCAGTTCCTCTTTCGCATCGCCAATCACCAACTCAATCTTTTCCCCCAGCGACGATAATGCCAAATTCCTGCGGATTGCTTCTTCCATTTCATCATTATGTTCGATGGTGATGAGTTTTCCGTCTTCCGTCAGTCCTTCTGCCAAGCAGAGGGCGGAATAGCCCGTAAAGGTACCCAACTCCAAAATACGCTTGGGCTGAATCATTTGGCTGAGCATGCTCAATACGCGCCCTTGCACATGCCCCGACAGCATACGAGGGTTGATTACTTCCAGGTGGGTACTGCGGGTGATTTTTTGCAGCACTGCGCTCTCAGCAGAGCTATGTTGCTCGATATATTCGGATAAAGTCATAACGATTTTTTCAATTTGACTGCAAAAGTACAAAAAAACTTGCATATCTCAAAAAAAAGTTGTACTTTTGCACCAAATTATATTAGAATACCTATCGAATATGGAAAAAGTAATTAGTGGCATTCGCCCTACGGGCAATTTGCACCTGGGAAATTATTTTGGTGCAGTCAAGAGTTTTGTGAAGATGCAAGAGGAGTACAACTGTATGTTCTTCATTGCTGATTGGCACTCGCTCACGACGCACCCAACCCCAGAAAACATACGTACTTCTGTTCGCACTATCTTGGCGGAATACTTGGCTTGCGGTATTGATCCTCAGAAGGCTCCTATCTATGTGCAGAGCGATGTTAAGCAAGTGTTGGAGCTCTATTTATACCTAAATATGAACGCCTATCTTGGTGAACTTGAGCGTGTTACATCGTTCAAGGAGAAAGCGCGCAAGCAGCCAGACAATGTCAATGCGGGCTTGCTGACTTATCCATCGCTTATGGCTGCTGACATTCTCGTGCATAAGGCAGACAAAGTACCAGTGGGCAAGGATCAAGAGCAAAATATGGAGATGGCGCGTCTTTTCGCTCGCCGTTTCAACCGTATCTATAATATCGAGTATTTCAAGGAGCCAGAGTCTTTCCATTTCAACGCCAAGGCGGTCAAAGTGCCAGGTTTGGATGGTAGTGGCAAGATGGGCAAGAGCGAGGGCAATGCTATTTATCTTTGCGACGACGAGGCTACTATCAAGAAGAAAGTCATGCGTGCTGTCACCGATGCGGGGCCTACTATGCTCAATCAGGTGAAGCCAGAGCCTATTGAGAACCTCTTTACCCTCATGCAGCTCGTTTCTACTCCAGATACCTATGACTACTTCAATGATCAGTACAACAATATGGCTATCCGCTATGGTGATATGAAGAAGCAGCTCGCTGCGGATATCAATGCGTTCTGTGCACCAATCCGTGAGCGTATCTTGGACTTCCAAAGCAACGAGGAACTCCTTGCCAAGGTCGCACGCGAAGGTGCTGAGGCTGCTGCTGCTAGCGCTGAAAAGACTATCCGCGAGGTACGCGAGATTATTGGTTTCCGCAACTAGTCGTTTGGCACAACTTTTGCACAGACCCTGTTAAAGTCCTAAACGACCTTAACCAGATGAGACGCATCGTCATCATATCATTTGTTGGGCTATTGATTCCTAGTCTTGTCGCTTTATCGCCTCTAGCCTCATCGCCTAACTCCCTCCCTGATGGGAGGAGTGGGGTAGGCTTGTATACCGACGACTCCTATTATTGGCCAGTGGTGGATACTATTGTGCCATCCGTGCCTGTGTACGACAAGAATATCCGCGAGTTCATCTTTCTGGAGGATACCACTCAATCTTCTGACACCGTCATCATGCGAATTGTAGAAAAATGAGAATTTCTTTGAGCGCGGCAGGGAGTTGATTGCCGCGCAAGTTGTTAATGTTGTCGTTCTATAAATAATGCAACGCATAGCCTACATATTGCTCTTTATCTTTAGCCTCTCGCCTTTCGCTTATGGCCAGGACGTTCAGCGTTTTTCCGAACGCCATTTGATGGGTACGGCGCGTTATGTGGGTATGGGTGGAGCCATGACCGCTATTGGTGGTGATCCTACGGCTGCTTTGGACAACCCCGCAGGCTTAGGTCTCTATCGCCGCAGCGAACTATCGCTCACGTTGGATGAAACAATAGACAATTCTACACAACCGCAAAACAACCGCCACACTCGCTCCCGCTTTGCTGCACCCAATATCTCGGCTATATGGGCATTGGGCAATCCTTATCGCCAACGCGGCATGATTTATAGCAATTTCATGCTATCTGCCAATCGTCTCGCCAATTTCAACCGCGATATTGTGGTCAATGGAGATGGTCTGGGTTTGGTGGAAACAATTTGCAATATCACCAATGATAAGGGTGGGGTAGCGGAGCAATACCTACAAAACCAACCGTGGAATGACAACGAGATAGGTTGGCTCAGTATCTTGGGCTATGAAGCATACCTCATCAATCCTGTAGAGGAAAATGGTTGGGTACCAGCAGTGAATTTCGTTGATGGTTCGCTCTCAATCTCAGAATCGGGTTCCGTCGATCAATACACGCTTTCTTGGGCTGGCAATATCAATAATCAATGGTATATTGGTTTGGGATTGAATATCCCTACCTTGTCCTATACCAAACGCACTTCGCATCAAGAGACTGACCGCATTAATTCTGCCGAACTTAAATCACTTTACCACCTTTCAGGCGTGGGTATTGGAGGTTCTATCGGTCTTATCTATCGTCCTATCCAAGCGTTGCGTATTGGTGCTTCTTTCCAAACGCCTACGGCGATGAGCTTGTCGGTACAAACAGAGGGTGACATCTATAGCACAGTCAATGGCAACAAATACGAGGTCCTCACTCCTGCCAGCGGCGTAATGTCCGAGAATATGACTTCTCCTTTGCGAACCAGTATCGGCATTGCGGGGCAACTGGGCAACGAGGGACTGCTATCCCTCCAATACGACTATGCCCATGCCGCACAGATGGAGGACGTCCACACCCTTCGCATCGGTGCTGAAGCACAAGCCTATCGTGGATTATTCCTCAACGCAGGCTATGTCTACGAGTCTTCTTTCACAAAGGAGAATCCTGTATGGCTCTTAGGCTATAATGATGTTCGCACGGATATGGACTATCGCTATACATCTTCTTCTCAGTATGCGAGCGTTGGTATTGGCTATCGTGGTGCTCAACTAGTAGCACAATTGGCATATCAGTACCGTTGGCAAACCATTCATCAATATGCTTCGGAATGGCAATTACGTCCCTTTGATGTGAACACACAAACCCACCGCATAGTTGTCACATTGGCGTGGCGATTTAGCGGCCGTGCAGAGATGGCATACGATAATGGTGTAGATGTATATACATATATGCAGTCTCTTCCAGTAAAGAAATCACTTGTTGATTGAATCAACTACTGGATATTGCCAACCCTTTATGTTAGGGATATGGCGAGGGACAATAGGCGAAAACAGCAGCAAAGCTGCATATTACCAGCCTCTAACCTTTAACCTATATACTTTGGCACAGAAATTGTAGGAGTATAAATATAGATATTAATCTGATAGCGAGCTTGCGAGCGGTCTGACAGCATAGCGATCTAACCTCTATCAGCGAGCGTAGCGAAGCGATCTTTCATACATTGTTGCATTGCTCAGAGACCGGAAAACTCAACAAATTTTCTCTTACGAGGTAGGTGCTTTTCTAATGGCGTGCTAATACTCTACGCGGTGACCAGCTTCGGCTGTAGCGATGAGGTAGTTAGATTACAAAGGGTCTGTACCCCTCAAATCCTGTTTATTAGGAGTTTTCTCGCGTAAAAGCAATGCAGCAATTTTTTTTATTTCAGTGTGTACGACAGCAGATCAAACGTCACCTTATATGGCCGTCCGTAATCAGCGTTGCGGCTGGTATGATATACATACTTATCTTTCCACTTAAATCCATCTATTTCCACCATTCGTACCATATCTGGTTCGATCTGTATCTCTTTGCTGATGTCTTGATAGTCGAGCATCGCGCCCTTCATGTCGTAGTAGATGATGCGTACTTTGAAGGCTACCACAGTCTTGCCGGTTGTGTTGCGCACAGAGAAACTGGCTGTCGGTGTCAGACAGTCGTGTTGGTATGCAGCCATAACCAACGCATCGGGGCGAAAACCTTTCGAACCGTTTATATTCTTGGTCTGTGGTATGGGTCGCAAGGGCTCCGCTCTTGATTGGGGTGGAGTAGATGCCCTGGGAGCTTTCTTTAGCTCATTCAGTTCGTTGCGTAGATTACGCAGTTGTTGCTTTTGCGATTGCACTTCGTTGTTGAGGGTACGCACCTCGGCTTGGAGTGCCTTGATTTTTTCTTGTGCTTTTTCGTAGTCCGCCTTGTAGGTATGGAATGTGTTGAGCATTTCCAACCAATCGCTCTCGCGCACGGTCACTTTCACTGTATCTTCTCTTGGCTGTTGGACGACTGTCTTAGGCTGCGGTTTCTTATGCTTGGGTGTGGTATAATTTTTCACATAGATCATGATCATTCCCGCGCTGATACCCAGTATCAGTAGCATACAGAACAATACTTTCATACATCCATCGCTTGCATATTCTTGAAAGTCCTCGTTCTCTTTTTCCTCGCGTCGTTTCTCGTATTCCGCACTAAACATGTCTTTGTATTCCTCGTCCATCATGGCTATGAATTTTAATCTGCCTGCAAAGTTACAAAAAATTTGCGTATCTCACAAATTTTTCTTACCTTTGCGGCAAATTTTATCTTATAATATCATGACTATCCGTTCGTACATTGATGCTCACCGTGACCGATTCATCGAGGAGTGGGCGAGTTTGATTCGTATTCCTAGTGTCAGTTGCCAACCATCTCACCACGACGACATGCTTCGTTGTGCCGAGCGTTGGTGCCAACTCTTGCTTGAGGCAGGTGCACAGCATGCCGAGATCATGCCATCCAAGGGTAATCCCTTCGTCTATGCCGAGTATAATCCAATATCCAATAGCGAAGCGTCCAATACCCAATATCCTGTACCTACCGTACTCGTCTATTCCCACTACGACGTGATGCCAGTCGAACCACTCGACCTGTGGCAATCCAATCCATGGGAACCTTCCATCCGCGATGGTCGCCTTTATGCGCGTGGCGCAGACGACGACAAGGGACAAGCCATGATTCAGGTCAAGGCCTTTGAGTACCTTGTGCGCGAAGGACTGATGAACTGCCGCGTCAAGTTCATCTTCGAGGGCGAAGAGGAGATCGGCAGCCCAAGCCTCGAGGCATTCCTCGAGGAGCACCGCGATCTGCTTGCCTGCGATATCATCCTCGTGAGTGATACTTCTATGATCGGCAAGGATACCCCTTCTATCACCACGGGCTTGCGCGGACTTGCCTACTGGCAGATGGAGGTCACTGGCCCTAACCGTGACCTGCATAGCGGACACTTCGGCGGTGCGGTCAAGAACCCTATCAATGCCCTCACCGAGATGCTCTCCAAGGTCGTGGACGAGCACGGACGCATCACAATCCCTCATTTCTACGACGATGTACTGCCTATCCCTCAGGCAGAGCGCGAGATGATTGCCAAGATTCCATTCTCCGAGCAGGCGTATTGCCAAGCCATTGATGTTGATGCCACTTTTGGCGAGGAGGGCTATTCCACCTTGGAGCGCAACTCCTGTCGTCCATCTTTTGATATCTGCGGTATCTGGGGTGGCTATACGGGTGAGGGTAGCAAGACTGTTCTCCCTAGCAAGGCCTATGCCAAGGTCAGTTGCCGTCTAGTGGCGAACCAGGACCACGAGAAGATCAGCCAAGCGTTTGTCGATTATATCAAAGGTATTGCGCCTGCGGGCGTACGCGTGGACATCACACCTATGCACGGTGGCCAGGGCTATGTCTGCCCAATTGATATACCTGCCTACAAGGCTGCGGAACATGGCTTCGAGGTTGCCTTTGGCAAAAAGCCATTGGCTGCACGCCGCGGTGGTAGTATTCCTATCATCAGCAGCTTCGAGCAGATCCTTGGCGTGAAGACTATCCTCATGGGCTTTGGATTGGAGAAGAACGCCATCCACTCGCCCAACGAGTCCATGGACCTCGAGGTCTGGGAAAACGGCATCGTCGCTGTCACCGAGTTTTATAAAACCCTGCCTTTAACCTTTAACCTTTAACCTAAAAAATGAACATTGTTATAATCGGCAAAGGCAATGTTGCCACCAATCTAGATTACGCGTTTCGCAAGCGCGGCGTCGCTTGTCAGATGGTCAGTAGCCGCGAGGGACTGGATCAGTTGCCTCCTGCGAATGTATATATCTATGCAGTCCGTGACGAGGCGTTACCCGATGTGGTGGCGCAAGTAGTCGGCGTGGGTAAATCCTTGCACCTTCACACTTCGGGCACAATGCCCATCACGGTTTTTGGCGACGACAAACCCCATGCAGGCATTTTCTATCCTTTCCAGACCTTCAGCAAAGTGCGTGTGATAGAGGATTTCTCTACAGTGCCTGTATTCTTCGAGGCGCGTGGCATCGATGACATCAGTGCGGTCTATTCGCTGGCATTGACTATCACCAGCCATGTCTATGAGGCTACGCAACAAGACCGCGAACGCTTGCATGTGGCGGGTGTGTTTACTAACAACTTTACGAACCTGATGTACACCATGGCTGCGGAGTTATTGAGGAACACGCATATTCCTTTCTCGGCACTCTTACCTCTGATTGATGAGACGGCAGCCAAGATCCATACGCTCGCTCCGCGCGATGCACAAACGGGTCCCGCTCGCCGTGGCGATGAGAATGTGATGAATCATCATATGCAACTGCTGAATGAGGAGCAACGAGATATATATCGATTGTTATCAGACGCAATAAAAAAACGATAGAAAGCCTATCGTTTTTTTTATCTCATACCTTAGTTGAGGATTGTCTTAGTTGAAGAATAGCGACAAACCTACTGATATGGTGATTGGACCAGAAGGGTGCTTGATCTCGCCTTTATTGATAGCAGCTTGCTCGATGATAGTTGGCTGTAAGTGTTGCGTATAGGCAGCCTCGGCAAACACACCGAAGTTCGACATGATAAACCATTCTACACCCGCCGAAAAGCGTAGGGTAGGGACCGCATGATCCAAACTTTCCATATCATAAGATAGGGTATTAGCTATCGAACCCTCTGTCTCATCGCGCATGACGGCATTCTTCAGCGTCGCAATCGACACGCCTGGCTGTACACTCACATACACATCCCAAGGGTGAAAATAGGGCTTCTCGTAAAACGCCTTGATGTCCTTTACCAACGGAAAACGGTAGCCTACACTCATACCAATCTCGTTGTACCACACTTCCGCACTCTGAAAGTTCGACCCCGCAAACTGCAAGTCAAGGTCCTCATACTTGTTGCTATGGGTGTCGTAAGTGATATAGACAAAGGTACCATAGTTCTTATGATGACGCCAACCTAGTCGCATTGCAGAATTGAAGGTCGCTCCTTCAACACCATTAGGCGTAATATCTACACCTAGAACTGTAGGCAAATCCAAAGCGTCAAAAAAGTCGCCAAAGGTGTATTTTTTTTTGGACGCTTCGCTATTGGTTATTGGATATTGGGTATCGGCTGTGCTCTTTTGAGCAAAAAGTCCCATGCTCATTGCTGAGCATAGGACCAGTATTAAAATAGTGTGTTTCATAGAATTCAGGTATTGGATGCCCTTATAGGGCTATATTTACCTAAAAATTATCTCATTTTCTTTTGTTGAGCTTTAGCTTGTTCGCGTGCCAATCGTTGTTGCTCGCGTTGCATAGCCTCCAAGCGGGCTGCGAAGCCTGATTTCTTTTGGCTACCTTTCTTCTTGGCGTTGGCCTCCATCTCTGCCAACACTTTCTTGTCGTCGGTGGTCCAACGGAAGATCATCGTTTGGATGATAGTCATCAAGAGGCTAACGAAGTAGTAGTAGCTCAAACCAGCTGCGTAGTCGTTGAAGAAGAAGAGGAACATGAGTGGCATGAGGTACATCATCCAACGCATCATCTTCATTTCTTGGCCTTGCGATTGCGACTGCATGGTGATATGTGTATATACAATATTGACAATCGTCATGATCAAGCAGAAAAGTGACAAGTGAGTTCCAAAGATAGGAATAGAGCGATTCCATGTGAGGATAGCATCGTAGGTAGAGAGGTCGTCTGCCCAGAAGAGTGATTGACCGCGAAGCTCAATAGCAGTTGGCAAGAACCAGAACATAGCCATCAATACAGGGAATTGGAATAGCATTGGCAAACAGCCTGACATAGGGCTTACACCTGCTTTTTGGTACAATTCCATGGTTGCTTGTTGACGTTCTTGCATTTTCTCTGGTGGGTATTTGGCGTTGATCTCGTCTAATTGTGGTTTCAATACTCGCATCTTTGCGCTAGACTTGTTAGATGCCCAAACAAATGGCAAGATGATGAGCTTGATAACTAGAGTCATCAGCAAAATCACAATACCAATATGTAAGCCCCATGACATGAAGAGATCAAACATTGGGATGACAAGAATCTTGTTAATCCAAGCTACGAGTTTCCAACCCAGTGGCACCAACTCGTTCAGGTGCAATTTCTCTGCGCTCACTACATCCTTGTCGTATGCTTTCAGGGTGTTGTAGTGGTTTGGACCGAAATAATAGCGGATATTGGTTGTTTGCTTGCCATTGATGTCAAAAGGCAGGCTCGTGTTGGTCTTATACGCCTTGATATAGTGGCTATTCGCATTCAATGGCGCAGACTCCATGGTGGTGGACTCAAACGCATCCTCCGCGATCATCACGGTCGAGAAGAACTGATCTTTATAGGCAATCCACTTGATGCGAGCCGACTCGTTAGCGCGATCGGCTTTTTGCTCCGAGAGCTTGTCGATGTCGCCACCCACAAACATATATTGCAACTGTGCATAACGCTCCTCAAACTTGCGACCTTTCTCTTGTTGTGGAATCTCTTGGTTCCATTGCATCTCCATCGACGACATGTTTTGCGCCAAGGCCAATTGCATATTGTGTGGCACAATGCTCATACCTACCATATAATCGTCTGCTGGCAAGGTATATACGAAATCCAAATAGCAATCCTCGATATTCGTATTGAGGCGCATGGTGAGGGTAGTGTTGCCCTCTGCATCAGTCGTTTGACCCGCATTGGTGAAATACAAGTTCTGTGTCGCCAAGATACGGTTGGTGTTGGTCACCAGTGTAAAGTTGAGCGTGCTCTCATCACCTTGGAAGAGGCACAATGGGTTTACGCTATCGCCATAGGCTTTGTATTCTTTCAATTCGGCTTTGGCGATACGACCACCGCGGTATGCTACACCAATACGCACTTTTTCGTTCTCCAATGTGATCGTACCCTCTTGACCTTGAGTCGCTGGGGCAAACGGACCATATACGGCTGCCAACTGCTGCGCCAAGTCTTCCGATGAGGTAGTAGCCTCCTTCTCGGCTTCCAATTGTGCGGTGATTTGTTCAGAGATAAGTTTTGCCTCCAATTCTTGCGCTTGTACCAGCGCGATGGAGTCTTGTACGCGCTTACGCTCCGCCAATTCCTCCTCGGAAGGGCGATTCAAAAACGAAAATCCTACAATAATTGCGGCTATTAGGGCAAAGCCAATCCACGTGTTTTTATCCATTATTCTATACCTTATATATTATTATACTAAATTTTCTTTGAGCAGGGCAATATCTTTCTGCATGCTACACGCCAACACAATATCGTCCAAAATACCCGAAAAATCGTGCAAAGGTACTAAAAAAAACTGAAATATTCAAAAAAATGCACCTTTTTTGCATTTTTTTTCGAAAATATTTGGTCATATCAAAAAAAAGCAGTACCTTTGCACCCGCTTTCGAGAGAGAAAGCAGCGGGATGTAGTTCAGCCCGGTTAGAATGCCTGCTTTGGGAGCAGGAGGTCGTGAGTTCGAATCTCGCCATCCCGACTAACCAAAAAGAAGCCACTCAATCGAGTGGCTTTTTCTTTTCCTCTTCTCTCACCTCTCACCTCTAGGCGAAGCCGTTCATTAGCCCCGCAGGGGCGTCCTATTGAATAATCCCTCCTCCAATAACTAAATTGTCCTTGTACATCACTAGCGATTGTCCGGGTGTCACGCCCCACACGGGCGAGGCGAAGGTCACTTGGCTATCCGACGATGCGTCTAGCACGGCATCCACCGCAGGCGATTTATAGCGGATACGCGCTTGGATACTAGGCGACTCTTGCAGCCATTCCCAGTCGCGAATACGTACATCAGCAATTCGGGCTTGGGTAGTCAGCAGGTCATCGCGATCGCCCAAGGTCACGCGGTTGGTCTCGGCATCAATTTTAGTCACAAATTTCGGTGCGCCCAGTGCGATGCCTAGTCCCTTGCGCTGACCGATCGTATAGTGGCAAAATCCCTGGTGCATACCCAGCACTTTCCCATGATTATCAATGTATTCGCCTTGTGCTACCGACACACCCTGCTCCGCCAAAAAAGTGCGATAGTCATTGTTGGGCACAAAGCATATCTCTTGGCTCTCGGCTTTCTTGCTCAGTGCCACAAACCCATGATTCAACGCAATCTGTCTCACCTCTGTCTTGGTCAGTCCGCCCAGCGGGAAGATCGTGTGCCGCAGGTTTTCCTCGGTCAGCATCCACAGGAAATAGGTCTGGTCTTTATGCGTATCCACTGCATTTTTGAGATAGGTATGTCCCCTATGCTCGGCTATCTGGGCATAGTGACCTGTGGCAATATAGTCGCATCCATATTGCTCGGCTGCTTGCATCAGTTTGCCCCATTTGATATGGGAGTTGCATAGCACACACGGATTCGGTGTGCGGCCATGGGCATACTCGCTCACAAAATTGGCAATCACATGCTCGCGAAAGGTATCTCGAAAGTCCAGTATATGGTGCTCCATCCCTAGGGTGGCCGCCATACGCTGTGCCTCCAGGATGCTCTCTACTGAGCAGCAACCTTTCTCTTTCGCCAGACACGAGTCCTTCACCGTGTCGAAGGTACGAAAAGTCGCACCTACAAGCTCATAACCCTGCTCCTGTAGCAGGATTGCCGCCACGGTAGAATCAATGCCTCCCGACATACCAATCAAAACGCGTTTTGCCATATTCACATGATTTTGCTGCAAAAGTACGCAAAAATTTTGATATGTGCAAAAAAAGTACTAATTTTGCAGCCCATTTTGATAATTATCAAAAAAATAATATATAACATGAGAAAAATTACACTTTTACTTTTCATCTCTCTCGCTAGCATAGCGTTTGCACAGGTGACCACTATCCCTAGTATTGTGCAAAAAGGCTATAAGGGCGAGGTGACGATCGTTTTCAACCCTAATCAGGGCAACAAGGGCATGGTGAATGCCACCCAATGCTATGCGCACACTGGTATTACCTACAACGGCAAGTCATGGCAAAACACCAGCAGCTGGCGCGATGGTAAAGACAAGTACAAAATGACTAAAAACGCTGAGGGTAATTGGGAGCTCAAGATTACCCCTAACATCTACGCTTACTATGGTGTAGCAGAGACTACCGATGTTACCCAACTCTGCTTCGTATTCAACGATGGTCCTAACGGTCAGCTCGAGGGTAAAGCCGATGGCAATGCCGATATTTTTGTTGATCTTGCAGAGGCAGGTCTAGCGGCTGTCTTCACCAACACTATCTCTGAGATCTCTTCGGTGGGTGATGTTATCGAGATCTGCGGTCAATCTACCCAAGAGGCTGCGCTCAAGCTCTATGTCAATGGCCAACTCGTGCAAGAGGGTCAGGGCACAAAGATCAAGCATAACTACACACTCAGCCAAGGTGGCGACTACCACTTCGAGTTTATTGCTACAGCGGGCGACGAGGAGGCAAAGGCCGAGGCCTTTACTTGCGTGGCTAGTGTGCCAGAACTAGAGGCACGCCCTGCAGGTGTAGATATGGGTATCTACTACGACGACAATGATCCTACTAAGGTTACCCTCTGTACTTATGCTGCTAGCAAGACACAAGCTGCTAAGCATGTCTTCGTGGTGGGCGACTTCAATGACTGGAAGGTATCCGATGAGTACCAACTCAAGCAAGACGGCAACTATTTTTGGATCGAACTCACAGGCCTCACTCCTCAAAAGGAGTACGCGATGCAGTATGTGGTAGTCCGTGCTGATGGTGTAGTTAAGCGCATCTCTGACCTCTTCTCCGAGAAGGTATTGCATAGCGACGACCAATGGGAACCTATGTCTATTGATCCTACACTCATGCCTTACCCACAAGAGGCGGATGGCTATGCTACTGTGATCCAAACAGCCAAACCTGAGTTCCAATGGTCAGATGCTACGCTCAACTTTAAGCGTCCTAACAAAAATAACCTCATCATCTATGAGCTCTGGGTTTACGACCATACTCAGCACCGTTCGATCGCTGGTCTGATGGAGCGTATGCAGTATTTCGAGGACATGGGTGTCAATGCTATCGAACTCATGCCTGTAACCGAGTTTGACGGCAACGAAAACTGGGGTTACTCACCTAACCACTACTTCGCGCTTGACAAGGCCTATGGTACACCAGAGCAGATGAAGACTTTCGTTGATGAGTGCCACAAGCGTGGTATCGCTGTGATCCTCGATATGGTGTTCAACCACAATACGGGTCTCAACCCAATGAATAAGCTCTATCCTTACGGTGATGACCTCAAGCACAACCCATGGTTTAATGTCACAGCGCCTCACCCAGATAATGTCTATGAGGATTGGAACCACGATTTCGCGCCTGCTAAGAAGATGATGATTCGTGCGCTCAACTATTGGCTCACCGAGTACAAGGTCGATGGTTTCCGTATGGACTTGAGTCACGGCTTGTGCGGTACTACCTACGATGCTGTGGATCATATCACCGATTACTACGAGAAGGGTGTCAAGGCAGTAGCCGAGGATGCATACTTCATCCTTGAGCACTGGGGTCCTAACATGGGTAGCGAGCGTCCTAAACTCGTCAACAAGGGTATGCTCTGCTGGGACAACACCACCAATGCGTACTACCAAACTGCTATGGGTTGGCTCAAGGACGGCGATAGCTTCACCAATGCTAGCCGTGACGGCTATGTCACCTATTGCGAGAGCCACGACGAGGAGCGCGCGTTCTTCAAGGCTAAGCAATTTGGTAATGGCGACTTGCAAACCAACGAACAGGCGCGCGTAGCGCGTGTGCCTCTTAATATGGCGTTCCTCACGATGCTCAATGGTCCACAGATGTTCTACCATTTTGCGGAGTTTGGTTTCGACTATTCCAAGTGGCAAAACCAAAATGGTCTTTGGGGTACTAACCCTTATGGTATCAAGGATGTCTTGGGCTACGAGGCTAAGATGCAACCTAAGAAGCGTATCGAGACATGGTTGGGCGAGGGAGCATGGCGTACTGCTGCTTTCCACAAGGTAGCGCAGACGATCCAACTCCGTACACGCATCATGCCTGAGGTCTTCGAAGGCAATCCTACTGCTGTGAGTGTAGCGGGCGGTAAGAAGATCCGCACCATCCAATGGGGTAGTGATGTGTATGTAGTAGGTAACTTCGATGTAGTGGCTAATCAATCGGCTACATTGCCTGATGGCACATGGTACAACTATTTCGAGCAGAAGGAGCAAACCACCAAGGATCTTGTTTTGGCTCCAGGCGAGGTGATGATCTTCACAGGCAAGCAGGTTAAGTTGCCTGAGTTGCAACCATTCTACTGTTTCTTGACGGGTGTTGAGGATGTAGAGGTGCCATCAGTGTCTGAATTGATGCCTCCATACAATGTGCAGATTTACACCTTGAGTGGTCAGATGATTATGCGTCAATCGAATGTAATGGCTCCTGATCTGAGCACATTGGGTAGTGGTTTGTATATCGTGCAATACGAGAAGAACGGCAAGCGTCTTGCCCGCAAGGTCATTCGCTAATCCTCACTTCTTACCTATAACCTATAGGCGAAGCCGTCCATTAGCCCCGCAAGGGGCGTCCAATATCCCAAAAAATAGCAACGGATTGTCCGTTGCTATTTTTTATTCCTCTCACTTCTCACTTATTCACATCTCACTTATTCACTGCTTTTACGCGGTATCCTGCGGCTTTTAGTTGTGCGAGCAGTCCGTCTTCTCCGCCGAGGTAGATGGCGTTGAGTGTGATAAAGGCATTGCCCTCTTTGAGGTAAGGGGCTAATCGTTTTGTCCATTGTTTATTGCGTTTGGCATATATTTGGTAGTCGGAGTAGGACAGTGATGTCAGGTTGTCGGGGGCTTTGACTAGGTATGCCATATCGGTCAGTCGGCCATATTGGTACATCTCTTTGAGTTGTCGTTCGAGTCTAACTTCTTTTTCGGGGTATTCCACCACTTTCAGCAGTTCGTCGCATTGCCAGTGAAATGGTTCGCGGTCGAATAGCATATACATCGTCTCGCCTATATCGTCTAATCCGATTATAGGTATATCGGTTTCTAGTGCCACTTTCTCGAAGAATGTTTCCATGGTGCGATCTTCGTCGTAGTTTAGCCATCGTTTCATGAGTTCGTTGCGAAACATCTCTGCTAGGTACGATGGTTTCATGCGTCCTAGTTGGTCGAGTCCCATGCCCAGATTGATGCGAAGAGCGTCGTCTATGGTCTGATACTCCTCCTCGCTATAGAAATTACGCAGGCGTACTGAATCGGGCAGTAATGCAGCTTGTCTTAGAGCGGCGATGGCCTCGTAGTCTTGCATCGCAAATTCGGTGATGACCTTGTTGCATTGTGCGAAGCATTTGAATGCATTGGGTATGGTGTCGATAAATGTCATGTCTACATTGCGGTTGGTCGCGAGGATGTAGGATGGTGCCGCTGCGGCATTGCCTGAGATGCGGTAGAGTACTTGGGCGTGACCGCAGTCACTGCCCAGCACCCAGTACGCTAATATGATTATTACAAGCCAAATTTTTTTCATTCCATTATCCATTATCCATTATCCGATATCCATTTATTGAAACCTCGAGATCAGATTATACGCTTGATAGATCCCCAATTCTCCTGCTTTGCTCAGGTCGGCAATTCCTTTGTCGTTTTCGCCGATATAGATATATGTGAGTCCGCGGTTGAAGTATGCTTCGGCGAAGTCTTCGTCGCTGTTGATAGCTTGTGTATAGTAGGCGATAGCGGCTTTAAAGTCTTGTTGTATGCAGAGCATGTTGGCTTTGTTGTAGTATGCAAAGGAGAAGTCGGGCATGTGGTTGAGTACATAGTCGTAGTCGCGCATCATGATGTCGAAGTCGGCTTTTTCGGTTTTCTCGCCCATGGCTCGTTTGTATTCGAGGAGTTTGTATCTCCAGTTGGCTCGGCAGAAGTATGCGAAGTATAGTTCTCCGTCCATCAGTATGGCTCGTGTGACATCGTCGAGGGCAGATGAGTAGTCTTGCACCAGTGCAAACTCGAATGCTCGTGCGATGTATGCGGCGCAGAGTTGAGCATTGTTTTGCGAGTGTGGCATAGCCATTTGCTCGAGCAGGTCAATCTGGTGTGATAGGTTGGTGATCTGTGCAAAGTGCTGATTGACCATGTCGGCAGTGAGTGTGACTTCCTGTGTTGTGAACCGTAGTGGTGCAGGCAGTCGCATGGTGCGGTTGTAGGCATCCACGGTAGCGTGCGAGTAGTTGGTTTGTCGCAGGGCGTTGCTATTGGTGTTGGTAGCGTAGTAGGATAGGAATATATTAGGTTCGTTCACGACATCGGTATAGCGTTTTTGCACAGAGCCTCGTGTATCGCTGTCGTATTTGTTTTCTTCCTCGTTGGCTTCTTGGTTTTGTGCGGCGAGTGCAGAGAATTCTTTTCTGCGGTCGCGTTGTTGTGGTTGATAGTCGGCTACTTGCATTTGTGTCTGCAGGGATTGTATGCTATCTTTTTTCTGCTCGAGGTTGTATGCTTGTTGTCGTAATTGATATGCCTGTTTGCCGTGTCCGAGTGATGTCTCGGCTTGTGCTGCGAGGTAGTATGCGGGCAGGAAGTATGGGTATCGGTCGATGATGGTATTGAAGTCGTTGAGTGCTTCTTGCCATTGTCGCAGTTGCAGTTGTACCATGCCTCGTTGGTAATATAGCTCGATGCGGTCAGGTGCGTAGTTGATGGCTTGTGCAAAGTCCTCGAGTGCGCGGTTGTAGTCGCCCAGTTCTTGTCGCAGTACGCCGCGGTTGTAGTAGCATTGTGCATCGCGTGGTGAGAGGGCTACGGCTTTGTCGTAGTCGGCTAGTGCTCCGCGGTAGTTATGCTTACGATAGTAGATGATACCGCGGTTGATATAGTCGCCTGCCCATTTGCTGCCGTGTTCGATGGATCGGCTGAGTGAGGCCAGTGCATCGTCTTGGTTGTCTTGCATGAGCTGTACGAGTCCGAGGGCAGACCAGTTTGAGGGGTTCTGCGAGTCGTATTCGGTAGCATGGGTGAACGATTGTAGGGCGCAGATGGTGTCGCTGCTGCGCAGACAGATCTTACCTTTTTCGAAGTGGAGTGCAGCGGATTGAGGGTCTCGGTGGAGTAGGTGGTTGATGTCTTGCAGTGCGAGGTCGTATTCCTCTAGTTCGGCGAGTACATCGGCTCGCATGGCGATGTATGTACGGTTTTCGGGTGCGAATATCAGAGCTTCGTTGAAGTCTTGTCTGGCTTTTTCGAGTTGGTTGGTTTGTCGGTAGATATATCCGCGTGTATAGTACGCACCGGGTTGAAATGGGTTTCTGTTGATAGCGGCGTTACAGTCCATCTCTGCGCCAGTGTAGTCGCCTAGTTGTATTTTGGCGATAGCTCGTAGCAGGTATGGTTCGCTGAGGTACGGTTTGAGTTTGATGACCTGATTAAAGTATTGTATGCTGAGCACATAGTCGTCGAAGTAGAGTGCGTTTCTTCCGATGGCGGTGATGCGATCGGTATTGAGTTGCGCGGAGGCGGAGCCGATAGCCATCAGCCATGCGCCTATACAGATGATTATGATGCGAACCCTATTCATTGTGGCTATGTTAGTCAAAAAAAAACACTAGAAGAGTTTGAGACAGGCTGCAAAGGTAGTATATTTTTTTGAAATAAGCAAATAATTATAGAAAAAGTAGAAAGATCGCGCAAATTATATTCTCCCGCAAAGATTATGTTGTTTGCGTGTGAGATATAGTAGTAAGAGTATACCTATGAATCCGAATGGTATTTCTCCAACAGGGTTATCAAAGGGATCCTCCCAATTATCAGGTTTGTCGTCCTCGTCATCATCACCAATAATTCGTTTTGGTTTTGTTGGTGTATTTCCTGTATTGGTTGTTGTTGTCGTTCCTATGATAGCAGCAATAGGCAAGGTGGAACCAGATGTAAGCATGGTAGAAGTGGATTGAAATTCGATAACAGGAATATCGTTGTTAATAAATTTAGTAGGATGTACAGAGTTATAAGTGTTATGTATGTTGCTAATTTCAGCATTAACACTATTAAGACCTGTTGACGACACGGATTTAAAACTACCAGATGAAGTTTGATGGAGTTGATAATCAATAGCCATCATACATATAGAACTTTTCAATGCTAAAACAAATAGCATATATTTTATTGTCTTCATAATCTATTTAGTTTAAAATTATTCTTTCATAATACTAACCAATTGACCTGTAGCGTTAAATATATAATGATCGTGCATGATGTATAGTTGGCCTTGGTAGATGAATTTACATGGTTTCTGATGCTCTATAGTGATGTTCTGGTAATCTGTAGTATCATCAGCCTTAAGCTTAATAGACATCGTAAAGCGTGTATGATTGGTTTCTGCTTGATTTATATGGAAGATATATGGTTCGGCTAAAATATCAACAGTCACCTTAGGCGACATCTCGTGGTCAGTAATATATATCGCCTCAATTCGATCCAACATTACATAGGGTTTGCCCGACATACGGAGTAGATACTCTCCTTCCGCAGGTACCTGATATCCAATAGAGATCGATTGTTGAGCAGAGTGGCGATCCAATGCTACGAAGCTGAGATTATCGTAGGTGTGTACACCGTATAGGTTGAGGTTTGTTGCATTCATCATCTTGGTGAAGTCTGCGTTATTATCAAACTCGGTGGTATATGCATTATTGAGCAAAAGGTCTAGCTGGTCGGTATGGGCAGCATCTTGCTCCAACACGATGGCCACTTCGATGTCTCTTTTTGTTAATTCTTTTTCACGGCGTGAAGGTGCCAAGGATGGTTTAATACGTGTCTCATTGGGAATAAGTAAGGCATTTGCTTCTTTATTGCTAATCTGCACGAAGAAATTCTTAAACGCAGGCAGTTGGGCATTGCTCGTTTGTACTGCTTCGTATGATAGTCCATCATTGCTTGGAATTACAAGGAAACGTTGATTCTCTTGTATGGTTTCTTCGTCCCAATGCCATCCACCTGTCCAATTACCATTTGCATCGTAGGTATGCACTAGTTTTCCGACTTGAATATCCTCGTTGGTCAAACCTGTGATAGTAGCCATATATGGGTTACCGATGAGGTTCCAACCTGAATAGTTATTCTTGTCAGTCAAATGTACTGATAGAGGTACTGATTGTTGCTCTGATTCATGTTTCATAGCTTCATCTGCGCTTACTTTCATCGGAATACGATGGATGCCGAATGTCTGGCGAGTACCATTAACTTTCTTGGGCATGCCGAGGAAGGTATAGCCTTGTCCTGCACAGAGGGTCGCACCGTTAGTTGCATCTTCCTCTACGACTTTCCAACCTGTAGCGCCAGTAGCACGCGCTGCACCGTCGTAGTATTGAAACTCGAAGCTACCCCTATTCTCGGCTGTTACATTGTTGCCATAGATATCAATAGGATAGTGAATATCCTTAGTATGAATCTCAAATGGTGCTACAAAGGTGTAATATTGCTCTTTTGTAGTGAGGTAGTCGAGGTGGATAATATCTGTTGTATTAACCCATGTACCATTGAGTATGAACTCTGGATATACAAAGTCGTAATTGCCATCTATTACACCACCGATACGGAGGGTGAGGGTGTTCGTAGTTAGAGTATTATCCTTATCTACTATGAGTTTTCCGCCACCATAAATAGTCACATTTCGGAGTTGTTTGCCATTTGCTGTAAAGGTCGCGCCTTTGAGAATAATAAGGTCAGAGTTATCAGGTACGCTAGTAACATCATCTCCAACTGCGATATATGGTATTGTTATTAGGGTTTTCGATGTACCAATAGCAATTTCCAATTGTTGGTTTGGAGAAGAAACCAACCCTTCCGCAGGGAGTTCGTAAACGGCAATGTCCTTTTGTACATTAGAGAGTTTTGTCTCTCCTTTTTGCATGTTGTCAATGGTAATGGTAGCTGTTTGGGTGGCATTTCCGTTGTACATAATGACTATGCTATTCTCTTTCCACTCTAAGATTTGGAGTGGGGCATATTTGCGTACAAGACGTACACTTTGGCCGTAACGACCATCTTCTTTCCATAGTTGTGGAAGAGCTAACTTACCAGTTTCTCCATCATTGCTCATTTCGCAAGTGATCAAATAATATGTCTTGTCATCCTCCTTGGTGCTAGTCCAATAATAGCCATAGTAATTGGTATTATCTTGCCATCTGTAATAGCCCTCTGAGTCAAAATAATCAGGATTTGTTTTATCCTCTATATGTGGTGAAACTATTTTATTTCCCCAACCACCTGTACGGCGACCTGCGGCAGGGAGGAAGACAACACCAGCGGCTTCGAGTTTTTTCCATTGATCAAGGGTGTATGGATAGAGTAATACTCCTAATTCTTCTATTGGGTTTGTCTCAATTCCTATTGGCATTACCCATTCATCAGGGAATAGCAATACACCTACGACTTCGTTTATTTTCGCTAATTGTTGAAGCGATGAGGCATTAGGACGCAGATGAAGTAGGTAATACCATTCATCTTTGGAAAGAGTGTACCATTCGTTGGAGAATAATATGCCCCAATCAACAAATGAGCCATTATAGTCTTTTTGGTCATTGGATGGGTTGACACCGTAGTTGTTATTTAAATTATCTGTACTCCAACCGAACATGTCGATCCAATCTTTGAAATCAGGATTACCGATATTCGTATTAGGTTGTCCAATTACGTCGTATTGCTCGGGGGCGAATCGCCAAATATCTTCGCTAGTGTGATATTGCAAGTTTCCTGCGGAGAACTGCACTTTCTCTGTTGCAGAAACGGAGAAGGTTGATGGTAATGCTTTCGGAGCATCTGCCTTTACGCATTCACGTACTAGACGTACACTCTGACCGTAACGACCTTTCTCATACCATAACTGTGGGAGAGCATATTCATATTGGTCATTGCCTAATGATTTGCAATTGATGATATAGTAAACAGTGTTGTTTGTGTTATTTGGGGTACTTGTCCAATAGTAGCAATACTCATTGGTATTATGTTGATTTCTGTAGAAACCTTTTTCATCGAGTTTCTCCTGTTCTTTTATCTGGTCTTTATTGATGACATTTCCCCATCCACCAGTGCGACGACCTGCTGCTGGGAGAAATACAGCACCTGCAGCCTCCAGCAATCGCCAATCTTCGATAGTATAAGGGTGTCTACCATATTCATCTGGTTCCGATATGTTTACCTCATTAGGCATTATCCAATCATCAGGAAAAAGCAATATTCCGAATGTTTCTTCTATCGAAGCCAACTGCTGAAGTGAAGGGGCATTTTGTCGATTATGTAGTAGGTATTGCCATTCATCTTTAGAGAGTGTATACCATTCGTTTGAGAATAATGTTCCCCAATCTACAAACAGTCCTTCATAGTCTTTATTTGCATTTGATGGGTTGACACCGTAGTTGTTATTTGAATTATCAGTGCTCCAGCCGAACATGTCGATCCAGATTTTCTTGGCTGTATCGCCGACGTTGATATTATCTTCTCCAATATAATCATATTGATGTTCAGCAAAACGCCACGTTCTATTCCCTGTATGGTATTGCAAGTTACCCGAAGAGAACTGCACCTTTTTGTTAGCTGCTACTGAGAATTTAGATGATAATGCCCTTGGAGTATATGTTTGGGATTGTATAGGTAAAAATTGGAATGTTTCTATCCCCGTGGTATATAAACCAAAGTGCGTACCACGCATACGTAGCGAACGTCCACCCTCGGTAGCAGTTGATGCAATTGTATATGTTTTGCCATTATTAGTGTGGATATTCCATTCGTATTGATTAGATTTTGCATTGTCTAATTCTGCATAGTTACGAATGCTAGTAGGAGAACTCTTTGAAACACTCGCCCAAAGGCATTTATCATCATTACCTACAAAACGTACAGCACTACCATATTCATCGTAACGAGAACTATGAACTGCGCTTAGAGAATATATGTATGTGGATGGTACAACAGCTACTGTATTGTCTTCTACTTTAACTTCATATCCTTCGTATGTACCTGCACTAGGCATGTTAGCAGGCAGTGCAAAGTGTTTGCCATCTTTTTCTACTACGATAGCGAAATGTTCAGGAAGACTATGGCCTATGATTTCGAAACTGGCTGTTGCACCATTGGAAGCCGTCAAGGTAACAGTGGCAGTTTCTGTGATGTTGTATTCGGTAGGGGTGTATGCAATAGTTAGAACATGTATTCCATTGTTAATATTATCCAATTGCTCAATAGTGAAATGATTATTCGCGTTATCACAGGAACCAATGATTGTTACACTACGATTAAACTCCTTTAGTTCAATAGGTATATTGGTTTTAATACATTCACCTTTAGTTGAGGTAAAGAATACTTGACTATCTGTTATAATTTCACCACATGTTGGAGAGGTTGTATAGATATAAGTACTATTTGTGGTGATTTTTACTTCATCTAAGAAGAAACGACTATTAGATTTATTTTTACCCGCAAATGTAAGTTGTGTAGTTGGCGTTCCATTAATAATTGTAATCTCGTAAGTTTGCCAGGCTCCTTTAGCCATCGTAACACTTGAGTTACTCAAATTGCCACCCCCATTAAGGGATAAAATTAATTCTGTTTGTTCATTGTCATTGTTCCATGCTGCAGCTTTGAATGTTAAAGTTGCTTTACCATTTAGCGAAGATAGAGGTGGGGTAGTAACAGAACCTTTATCGCTGCCAGAACCTAATTTAATACATTGTTTTGCTCCAAATCCTTTTACGTGTGACCATCCTTCATATAATATAATGTCTGCTAAAGCTATATTATCTGACCATAAACCATCATTTCCTCCTGTACCAACATTATCATCAAACGAAGCATATAGTATATCTTTTTTTTCGCCTTCTTCATTCTCTTTTTTCCAAACTGCATAATAAGTAATATCTGTTGTAACTATTGTAGAGGAAGATATAATAGTAGGCTCTGTTGTGTCTTCCTTAGTCATTTCATTAGCAGTCCAACCTTCAAAGCTATATCCGTTACAAGCATATTCATCTGCTGAAGGTTGTTCTGGAAATTCTAATACGTCGCCGTGGGAATATTTGTTTTCTTGTTTTACATATTCTTGACTATTTACAACGAAAGTTATGGTATAATAGGTCATAATGTTTTCTAAGGTCGTAAACTCTGCTCCCTCTTCATCCTGAGATGATGGCTCACTATCGGCATAATCTATTCCATCTCCAATTGCTTTTACATCCCAGATGTAGTTTGTTTCAGGTGATAATTCAGTGATAGTTATAGATGTAGTAGTTATATCCGTCTTATAAATTTCTTTGGTGCCATCAGTAATAAATACTACGTAGCTACTTGCATTTTCATCACCAGTCCATGAGAGAGTAGCAGAAGTAGCCGTAATATTTGCAACTTGCAAGTTAGTTGGAGTCGTCAAAACGGTCGGTTCTGTTGAGCATGCCATCTTCTTATAGATAGCAACAGGTAGTTGACTTGTACCACTTTCGTAGCATGAGAATAATGCGCTTCCTGCATTGTACTGTATATAATTATGACTATTAGCGCCTTGGGCTTGAATAATAGCATAATTATTGGTATCTATTGTGATGTTCCAACTTCCATTATCATTATTAGAGTTTTGGGTTTTTAAATAATTCTTACTTGAAGATGCTGCATACAAATATCCATTTCCCGTATAAAGTGCCCAAGTGCCTTTTTTTGTGCCATATTCTAGAGTTAAAATTTGAACATCACTTGTAATTGTGATATATTTGTTATCAGAGTACTTAACTACATCTGTTTCTGCACGATTGTTTTCTTTCTGATTTGTACTAAGAGCTTTTAGTATACCACTTGCTGCTGTGATTACAATTTTACTGCCTATTCCTAATGAAGATACGTCTGTCACTAGTTCGTATGTATATTCAGAGCAGTCAATATCTTCTGTGTCAGCAGGATGGATAGTGATGTTGTAAGTTGTTTCTTGAGTTATATCACCTTCCGCATATGAAACGGTTACAGTTTGTGTTCCTAAAATAGATAAATCATATCCAGAGAAAATAACATGCTCTGTAACATCCGTATTTGTTCCGTCGCTATATGTGGCAGTTACAATGGGCTTTACAAATGTATCTCCTACAAAATATTCTTTTTTAGGTTCCGAAAGTGTAATTGATGTGAGTTTTTTCGTTTCTGCAATTTCTTTTTTGTATAGGGTTACTGCTTTTTGTTCTGTGTATGTACTTGATTTATAATAACGGAATCGTTTCTGATTAGAGTTGGAATTATAGCGTAAATATGCTCCACCAGAAACAAAATTTATACTACCGTCATCATCTAACGAAATTGTGTTGTTATAGGTGGTAGTTGTATTTGATTTCAGTCCATTAACATTGCTTGTTTGCCCAATATAATATCCGCTTTTTGATTTTATGCTATAGGATGTACTATTTTTTGTTATAGTAAATGTAGCATTATCAATATCAATGGAACCAGTAATTATACCATCACTGATTTTGACACTAATAGTGTTATTGACCGCATCTAATGTAGTTAAATTACCATTGAACGCAACTGAAGCATCTTCAGATACAATTAGATATTCGCCAGACCAATCGTCTAATGCAGATGTAACTTTCCGATAAGTAGTTTGTCCAAGAACTTGAGATGTGATAAGTGTACATAGCATCGTTAACACCATCGCGAGGCCTAAAGCATTAGCCTGGTAAGAAAATCGATTCTTGATCATAATAAATAGCGTTTTTCCATCATTTTTCTCGCCAAGAAATATAATGGATGTAGATTAAAATAGTAAATGTGTGATTTTTTATTCTCCTATACCCTTCGGCAAGGGTAGTGCAAGGGTATACAAACGAAGAATCAAAAAATGCAAAGGGTATACAAGCTAAATTACCAAACAAGTGGTTGCAGAGGTCACTTGTTTGGTGTGTTGGGTTAAAACGGAGTGATGTCGTCGTCGAGGCGTGCGCCGTCGGAGTCGGGGAGGGAGTTCATGCGGCTCTGGAAAGTGGTGGCGGCAGCAGGACCTGCAGGCACGTCGTAGAGGCTCTGGTCGAAATCCTCGTTCTCGTTTTGGAACTTAGCATACTTGCCAATAAAGCGCATCCAGACCTCGTCGGTAGCACCATTACGGTGCTTCGCCACGATGATCTGGCCTAAGCCACGGAGATCCTTGCCCGTCTTGTCATCGTTGTATATACGGTAGTACTCAGGACGGTGGATAAAACATACCATATCCGCATCCTGCTCGATAGCACCCGACTCACGAAGGTCGGACAACTGCGGCTTCTTGCCCTCGACATTGCTATTGCTGGAGTCACGCTTCTCTACATTACGGTTGAGCTGACTAAGTGCGATAACAGGGATATCTAACTCCTTGGCAATCCACTTCAAACGGCGAGAGATGATACTGACCTCCTGCTCACGGCTACCGAAATTGGCACCGTTGGCATTCATGAGCTGCAAGTAGTCGATGATGATCAGTTCAACGCCCTTCTCACGCACCAGTTTGCGCGCCTTGCTCTGCAACTCGAAGATACTCAGACCTGGCGTGTCGTCGATATAGATAGGTGCACCCATGAGTTCGTTGATCTTATGCTCCATCTTGTTCCACTCCTGCTGGGTCAGACGGCCATTCTTGATCTTGTCACCCTCGATCTCGCAGACATTCATGATGAGACGGTTGACCAACTGCACATTGGACATCTCCAAGGAGAACATCGCCACCGGACGCTTGAAGTTGACGGCGATATTCTTAGCCATCGACAACACAAACGCGGTCTTACCCATCGCAGGACGCGCCGCGATGATGATAAGGTCGGATTTTTGCCAACCCGAAGTGATCTTGTCCAACGCTGTGATACCACTAGGCACACCCGAGATGTTACCCTCGTTCTTCGCTGCCTTGCGCATGCGCTCGAAAGCCTCCTCGATGACAGGGTCGATCTGGGTGACGTCGCGCTTCTGTGCACGCTGCGAGATCTCGAAGATACTGCCTTCCGCCTCGTGGAGAAGCACATCGACATCTTGGGTCTCGTCGTAGCCCTTCTCCTCGATCTGGCATGCCACAGATATAAGGTCGCGCGCCGTGGCCTTCTGCGCCACGATCTGCGCATGGTAGCGCAAGTGCGCCGCCGACGCTACGCGGCGAGTAAGTTCGCTGAGATAGACCACGCCTCCCGCCTTCTCGAGCGTGCCCATGGATTTGAGCTGCTCAACCACCGATAGGAGGTCAATAGGTGCGTCCTTGGCCGCCAAGCTGCGGATAGCGTCGAAGATATGTGCGTTGCGGTCCGCATAGAAAGACTCGGGCCGCAAGAGGTCGGCGATGCTAGCATAAGCATCCTTCTCGATCATCAAAGCACCCAAGACCGACTCCTCAAGCTCGAGCGCTTGAGGTGGTAGTTTGCCCATATCGTTGGCACCCACCTTGGGTGCTGGGGTAGATTTGCGTTTGGTATTACTGGTTGTTGCCATATTGCTTAAGTAGTTCGTATGCAGCGGTGAAACTGCTGATTTCGTTGTTTAATACGCGCTGCTCGGTGAGCGCAATGAGTTGCTCCATCCTCTCGGACTTGTAGAAGCTGTCGAGGAGGTTCTGGTTGATGGTCTCATACATCCAATACTTGGCCTGCTGGGTACGCAAGTGGTCGAGATAGCCGTTCTCGCGCACGAAACTGATATAGTCCTCTACCATCTTCCACACATTGCGGATGCCATTGCCCTCAACCGCCGAACAGGTGACAGCATAAGGTTTCCATCCAGATTCGGTAGGAGGGAAGAGCGCGAGTGCGTTCTTGAAGCTGACACGCGCCGCCTCGGCACGCTCGACGTTGTTGCCATCGCACTTGTTGATAGCAATACCGTCAGCCATCTCCATGATACCGCGTTTGATGCCTTGTAGTTCGTCGCCCGTACCTGTGACCTGCAAGAGGAGAAAGAAATCGACCATAGAGTGCGCAGCCGTCTCCGATTGACCTACACCCACCGTCTCGACGATGATGGTATCGAAGCCCGCTGCCTCACAGAGCACGATAGTCTCACGCGTCTTGCGCGCTACACCGCCCAGACTGCCCGCCGATGGACTAGGACGGATAAAGGCATTGGCCTGCACCGAGAGGTGGTTCATACGGGTCTTGTCGCCCAATATACTGCCCTTGCTTCGCTCGGAAGAAGGGTCAATAGCCAAAACTGCTAAGTGCTTGCCCTGCTGGCAGAGCATGGTACCGAGCGCCTCAATAAAAGTGGACTTGCCCGCACCAGGTACACCTGTGATACCCAATCGTACTGCATTGCCTGCATAAGGTAAGCAACGCTCAATGACCTGCTGCGCAATAGCTTGGTCGGTAGGCAAGTTGCTCTCGATGAGCGTGACAGCCTGACTGAGCAAACGCATGTCACCACGCAAGATACCCTCGACATACTCATCAGCCGTCAGCGTGGGTTTGCGACGACGGAATGTGGCATACGGATTGACGCTGGGCAAGTTCTCTACGCCCGCATTGACGGTTAGTCCCTTGTATTCGGCACTGTTTTCTGGATGTTTCATTATTCTACTACCCAATTGATTTTGACATTGATGATAGGTGTGTTAGGGTCGTTGGTGATGATGGTCGCCACGCGTGAGTAATGCGCAGGCTCTACCGCCTTATCAGCAGATGACAAGGTGCTGATGTCCACCTTGATCTCGCCCTTGCGGCCGCTCTTGATGGCTGTTTTAGGAGGCGTGATGATGACCATAGGGTCGGTCATGACAATACGGCGCACATAGAGCGGACTACCTCCACCCGCATTGCCAAGCAACATCTTGAAGGTACCATGCTTGCCCTGCTTGATAGTGCCGAGGTGGATGTCACGCTCGATCTCAGCAATAGGCGCCTTCTGACGCTCCTCAACAGTGAGGTGAGAGAAGTCCTCGCGGATATTGCTGCTGATGGTGATCGCATAGGTATCGTTGATCTCACGTTTGCCATTGACTACCACATAGAGCTTGGTGTTGACAGGACCCAACAATGGGCACTCAGCCGATGCCAAGGTGATTTGGATCTTGCCTGTCTCGCCAGGCTTTACGGTAGTGAGTGTGACATGTGGTTTGATATAGTCGTCTTTAACAAGCACTGCAACGGTGATGTCGTGGTCGGTAAGGTTGGAGTATTCGACCTCTTGGGTCTTGTTGGTACCCTGCACAAGGCTGCCGAAACTGATCGTGCGGCGTTTGAGGTTGAGTTCGCCCATCTTGACAGGATAGATCTGAGCAGGCTGAGCAGGCTTAGGGATAACCTCGCCCTTGATATATAGTTTGGTGGTAGCTTGCTCGGTATTGCTAGTGACGGTGACGGTTTTCTGGAAACGACCTGGACGACCAGCAGGGTTGTACGTGACAGTGATCTCGCCCGATTGCCCTGGTTCGATAGGTTCGCGAGTCCATTTAGGAGTGGTGCAGCCACAGCTAGCACGCACATTGCTCAATACGAGTGGCGCATCGCCATCGTTGGTGAATGTAAAGATGGTGGTTACACGTCCATCGACCTCGTTGATCTTGCCAAAGTCATGGGTGGTCTTGTCGAAAGTGATGTTTTGACCCATAGCGGCTACCGTAATCAGCATAGTAGCCATGATAGTTGCAAATTTTTTCATCGTTATATTCTGTTAGTTGTTAATAGCTTATTTTGCTAGTGTGATGCAGTCGCACTGCATCTCTACGCCGTCGATCTTGGTGACATTGACCGTGTTGATGCCGCCTATCTTACGGAGCTTCATGCACATCTTGCCGAGCTTCTCCATATCGAACATCGAAGCTTCGACATCGCAAGTGAAGTTGTTGCCATCAGATGTGACATGCAGGTCGGTGAAATTGATGCGGTACTCGTCGCTCATGACCTGTAGGATACGCATCATGACACCCATCGTGTCGCTACCCTTGATATAGAGGTTGACCACCTTGGCGATAGTATTGTCGGGCAGGGTATGGTCGATATGCTCCTCTTGCTTGCGGAAGTATTTCTTGAGGTTGTCCTTGGCCTTAGCCGTGACCACGATATTGAGCCACTCTGGTTCAGGGCGCTGCTTCTCAGAGGTTAGGATCTCAACCTGGTCGCCACTCTGCAGTATATACCCGATGGTGCGTGTGGTGCGGTTGACATTGGCTCCGATACAGTGTTCGCCCAATTGCGTGTGGAGCTGATAGGCAAAGTCGAGTACCGTGGCTCCCTGCGCGAGCGTACGCATATCGCCTCGTGGCGTGAAGACAAACACCTCATGGTGGTAGAGGTTGAGCTTGAAGGTATCCAGAAAGGCCATCGCGTCAGGGTCAGGGTTGGCGAGTACATCCTTGATCTCGCGCAACCATCGGTCGAGCTCGTGCTCGCTCTCCGCGCCCGCCTTGTAGCGCCAATGGGCAGCCAGACCGTGCTCAGCCAACTCGTGCATACGCTTGGTGCGGATCTGCACTTCAATCCATTGACCGTGGTTGCCCATGACAGTGACATGCAATGCCTCATAACCATTGACCTTGGGCGTGGATATCCAGTCGCGAATACGCTCAGGGTGTGGACGATAGATCTCAGTGATGGCCGAGTAGATCATCCAGCATTGGTCCTTCTCCGAGAGGTCGGAGCTGGGTTCAAAGACAATACGCGCCGCCAGAAGGTCGTAAACCTGCTCAAACGGAACACCCTTGGTGACCATCTTCTTGTAGATGGAATAGACGGACTTGGTGCGGGAATAGAGGTCGAAACTATAACCCATCATCATGAGTTTTTTGCGAATAGGGGCTGCAAACTCCTCAAAATTCTCATTCTGCGCCTCTTTGACGGCTTGGAGTTTAGCATCAAGTTCGGCATAAAGGTCGGGATGCTCGTATTTGAAACTGAGGTTCTCGAGTTCGGTTTTGATAGGGAACAGACCAAGTCGGTGCGCCATAGGAGCGTATATATACTGGGTCTCAATGGCAATCTTGCGCTGCTTTTCAGGGCGTTGAGCAGCCAAGGTGCGCATGTTATGGAGTCGGTCAGCCAACTTGATGAGCATCACTCGGATGTCATCAGACATAGTGAGTAGCAACTTGCGCACATTCTCCGCCTGCTTGACAGCTTGATCGACAAACACACCGCCAGAGATCTTGGTGAGCCCCACCACGATGCTAGCGATCTTAGGACCGAATTGGTGCTCGATGTCCTCTGCCGTATAATCGGTGTCCTCAACCACATCGTGAAGAAGTGCTGCACAGATACTGGTGCTACCCAATCCAATCTCACGCACCACGATACGCGCCACAGCCAGTGGGTGCATCATATATGGCTCACCCGACAAACGCTTGACGCCGTTGTGCGCCTGCTTGGCGAGGTGGTATGCCTTGGTGATGATTTCTACTTTCTGACGGTGACTCGTACGCGCATAGTCCGCCAATAGGGCTTGAAACTCGTTCTCAATCAGTTGCTCTTCCTCGTGTGTAAAATCGCTTACTACCATAACCTTCAATTTTTACTGTTTCGTTTTCTGAATTAGCCTGCAAAGTTACAGCTTTTTTTGCATATATCCAAATCAAATTGGCTTTTTTTCGCGCATTATTTGCATATTTGCAAAAAAAGCAGTATCTTTGCACCGTGAATAGGTATGGGCGGATGTTTGTATTGTTCCCATACTGAGAGAATAAGAATGTATATGAAACAATTTTTGAAATATTCCTTTCTGGCTGCTGTGGCAGTGATGTTTGCTGCTTGCGACTTTTTGAATGTGCCTGATAATGGGCCAGTCATCAAGGGCGATCAGGTTGCTGCGGTGAAGTTGAATCCGCAGCAACAAGATAGCATGGACAAGATTTTTAGCCTCTCCAACCCCGTGATGAAGGCTAGGGTAGAAACACTGAAAAACGACAAGAATAGCAAGGATGTGTATCTAATTGGCTCGCAAAGCGAGTTGCTGGCGTTGTGTTCGGACGTGCTAACCCCACCAGAGATCGACTTTAAACACCATGTCGTGATCTATGGATTGGTGGCACTACCTACCTCACAGGGCGTGTCTCGAAAAGTAGAACTTTATCTACAGAATAATGGCGATGCGACCTTTTATGCGGAGATACTAGCTACTTCGGTGGATCCGTTGATTGGTATGGCTATTCCGTACGGCGTTTTTGAGGTGTCGGAGGTGAAAATCAAGCACCTCGATATGCAATCTCGTACCGTGTTTTATTAATGTGTAACTGATTGATAAGCAAATAAATAAAAATGCATTTGAATCCTATCAAACAAGTACTTCCAACCCTTTCACGCGCGCTGTTTGCGGGTATCTGTATTGGTATTGCTGGCTGGGGATTCCTAGCCAACAAGACTGTAGGTATGTTTCTCTTTATCTTTGGTCTAGCTACAGTGGTGAGCTATCGCGCTAAACTCTATACGGGTATGGCGGGTTTTGTGGCTTCGTGGAATGATCTATGGGAACTGCTCCTCCTCGTACTTCCTGGTAATATCCTCGGTTGTGCGTTGGTGGCATGGATGACGCGTTTTTCGCCCCTACCGCTCCATGAAGCAGCACATGCCGTTTTGCAGTCGCGAATGAGTGTTGGACCACTCGGCTGTGGCATCCTGGCGATAGGTTGTGGCATACTGATGACTACAGCGGTGACCTTCGCCAAAAAGAGCAACGATTTTGGGCATTGGATACCATTGCTATTTGCGGTACCATTGTTTATCCATTGCGGTTTTCCACACTGTATTGCGGATGCGTTTTACTACCTTACAGGAGGAGATTTTGTATGCGCAAACCCTTCGGTATTAGTGTGTTATGCAGCTTCTGTAGTGGGCAATTTTATTGGCTGCAATATCCCCCGCACTTTCGTGAGAGAGCATGCGGCATAATTTTTGTAAGTAAACTATTGTTATGATGAAACAAGATATTTTTAGACAACATTTTTCAGTTATTCTGTTGTTCGTTTTGGCATTGTCGCTGATGTCTTTTACGGTGGTGATTGATGCTGGTCATGGTGGACATGATGCAGGTGCTGTGGGCTTGAAAATGAAGGTGCAAGAGAAGGATCTCAACCTAATCGTAGCCCAACAATTGGCAGCCAAGATACAGACCTCATATCCCGAAGTGAAGGTGGTGCTGACGCGCGATGCTGATGTGTTTTTGCCCCTGCAACAGCGTGCGGATATTGCCAATAAAAATCATGCAGATCTTTTTATCAGTATCCATACCAACGCTGCCGAAAACCGAAATGCACAAGGTGCTGAAACCTTTATCCTAGGTACTGATCGCATGGAAGATAACCTCGATGTAGCAATGCGTGAGAATGCTGTGATGAAACTCGAGGAAGATCAGACAGTCTATCAGGGCTTTGACCCCAACTCCATTGAGAGCTATATCCTCTTTGAGTTGATGCAAAACCAATATATGGAGAACAGCCTATCGTTTGCAGAATTGGTTCAGAATCAGTTTGTTGCCAAATTGCAACGAGCCAATCGTGGCGTGCGCCAAGCAGCATTTTGGGTACTACTAAAGTCAGCTTGCCCTAGCGTGCTTGTGGAGATGGGTTTCCTAAGCAACGCTGACGAAGAGAAGTGGCTGGCTAGCACTGAAGGTAAAACAGGAATCGTAAACGGCATCTTTGATGCATTTGAAAAATTTTATACAAAATGAAGTATTCAAGAGAATTTAAAGTAGGTGTTTTGGCAATAGTATGCCTTGGCATCTTGTATTTTGGATTTAATTTCCTTAAGGGAATCAACATCTTTTCTCCAACCAAGGTGTATGTGGGCACTTTTGATCGCATCAATGGTCTCACCGCGCAGGCGCCCGTGTATATAAAAGGCTATCAAGTGGGCTTGGTGGAGAGTATTCAGTATGATTTTAAGCAGATTCCTGCGTTTACTGTGAATGTGTCAATCGACAAGACTATCGAGTTACCTCGTGGCACACAAATGGCGTTGGTAGCAGACGGATTATTGGGGGGCGGTGCTATCGAATTGCAGTTGCCATTGATGCCCAACCGTGCGATGCCATATCAAAAGGGTGATACACTGCCTACACATATAGAACCAGGATTGATTGATAACCTGCAAACGGGATTATTGGCTAATCTGGATAGTCTGCTCAACGAGGCCAATACCCTGTTGGCTTCGCTCAATGAGCAACTCAATGAGGGCAGCATCTATGCTACTTTGCAGCATATCGAGCAGATAACCCGCGATCTCACTGTGAGTAGCAAGGATATTCGTGCGTTGACACACAACCAGTTGCCTGCAATCATGGATAAGGCAGATGCTACTATCGAAGGTCTCAATGATATTATTAATGATGTCAAAGCTGCCGATATCCAAGGCACTGTAGGCAAGGTTGATAGCACAATCAGCACCCTCAATGCAGCACTGCAATCGCAGGAGGGTACAGTGGGAATGCTCCTCAACGATAAAACCCTCTATGACAACCTCAATATAGCTCTTGAGGACCTGGATAAAGCAGTATTGAATGTGGACTCTATCATGATGTCCATCAAAGCAAGACCATTTATTCAGAAGAAATTATCGAAATAGACTTATTTTTCGAACGTCTAATTAACAAAAAAAATAAAAAACTCCCTAACTGCTTGTGTGTGTTGCAGTTAGGGAGTTTGTCGTGAAACATGTGGTTGTGGAACAAATATGTGTTGAGTTATGAGTTTCAATTAGTTACGTGTTGATAAACTTTGTAAATATAAGATAATCAGGTGGTTGTTCATAACTGGCTGAATTATTGAGAAATACGAGATTGCATATTTTTAAGAAAAACGGCACATTTGGTCATATCAAAAAAAAGCAGTACCTTTGCAGCGGATTTCGAAAGAAGTCACTTTTTTTTGTCTGTTTTAAACATTATTTATACATCCTTGAAACAAGATCTCAACATATTGTGGTCAGAGTGTCAGCAGATTTTGCGCGACAACTTGTCGCCAAGTGCATACCAAACATGGTTTGCGCCTGTATCTGCGTTGGATTTGGAGAACGATGTGTTGGTGTTGCAGGTGAAGAGCCAGTTTATCGTGGAGTACATCGAGGAAAACTACCTGGATTTGCTCTCGCGCGTATTAAGAAAGGTGTTCGGTCCAAAGATTCAGTTGGAGTATCGTATTACCTTGGCGGGTAGTTGTATTGATGTACCTAGCGAACCACTTAGAGAGGTACAACCAAGCGTAAAACGCGAGATACCTATGGCTGTGCAAGATACTGCTAGCACATGGGATAGCCAACTCAATTCGCAATATACTTTTGACAATTTTGTCAAGGGTGAGCCCAACAAATTGGCGCGTGCGGCAGCTATTGAGATTGCTAAGAACCCAGGCAAAACAATCTTCAACCCGCTTTTCTTGTATGGAGGTAGTGGTGTAGGTAAGACCCACTTGGCATATGCTATAGGCAATGAGGTTTGTCGTCTTAATCCAGAAGCGCGCGTGCTATATGTAGCTGCTAATACTTTCAAGTTGCAGTTCCAAGATGCCGTTAGTCGCAACCAAGTACCCGACTTCCTGATGTTCTATCAGTCGGTGGATGTGTTGATTGTGGATGATATTCAATACTTCTCGGACTTGAAAGGTACTCAAGATACTTTCTTCCAGATTTTCAACCACTTGCAGCAAACCCACAAGCAGTTGATTTTGACTTCAGATCGCAGCCCTTCGGAGTTGCGAGGTATTCAAGACCGTCTGCTCTCACGCTTCAAATGGGGTTTGGCTGCCGAGATTACTCGCCCTGATTATCCTTTGCGTAAAGACATTTTGCTGTATCATATCAAGAAGGATGGTATCAAGTTGGACAATGAGATCGTGGAGTATATTGCATCCAATGTCACAGAGAATGTGCGTGACCTCGAGGGTGTGTTGGCAAGTCTCTTGGCATATTCTACCTTGATGGACGATGCTATTGATATGAAACTGACCGAGAAAGTGGTGGCTCGTTTGGTAGAACTCCGTCCTCGCACGTATTTGCCAGCAGATATTGTGTCTGCAGTATGCCAGACTCTGAATATCCCCGAGAGAGTCCTCACCGCTAGGACACGCCAACGAGAGGCTGTCAAAGCACGCAACATGGTGATGTATCTCATCAAGAAATATACAGATAGTTCGTTGGCAGAGGTCGGTAAATATGTGCACCGTGATCATGCTACTGTAGCGCACTCTCTCAGCACGATGGAAGCGCAAATGGGATACGATGCCGTCTTGCGACAAGAATTGGCTACTATCGAACGACAACTAGGCAGATAGCCGACAAAGCCGTTATCACTCGGAGAACATAAGCTAATTTACGCAGTAATTAATATAGGATAATCCGCATTTTGGGTGGGTTATCCTAATTTTTATTCAAAATATTTGTGCACGTGCAAAAAAAAGCGTAACTTTGCACGCCAATTAGTAAAATATATTACGTAATTTATAAAAATAGAAATATGAAACGAATTGTACTATTTGTTCTCTGCTCTTTCTTCGCACTTGCGATTACAGCCAAGACCGTTACCCCTGCAACTTCTTTGCCTGCGTATTACGAAAAGATCGATGGCAAATCGGGTAAGGCACTTTTTGATGCTGTGCAAACTGTCACCAAGACTGGCTATTCTTCATTAGGATACGATGGCCTTTGGTCTGCATACCAATATACCGACTTGCATGAGAATGGTTATGTTTGGGATATGTATAGCGATTGCACATGGAAGAGTATCAACTCCAACCACTGCGGTAATTATAGCAACGAGTGTGATTGCTACAACCGCGAGCACTCTATTCCAAAATCGTGGTATGGAGGTAAAACAAGCGGTCCAGGTTGCGATATTTTCCATCTTGTTCCTACCGATGGCAAAGTAAATGGTATTCGTAGCAACTATCCTTTTGGCGAAGTGTCAAGTGCTGATTATAACAAACATGGTAATAAAAAAGGTTCTGCAAAAAGTATTACGATCACAGGTGGCAATACCATCGCAGGTAATGCAGGGGCCACAATCTCTGCTTCAGGAACTGTATTTGAGCCACGCGATGAGTACAAGGGGGACTTTGCTCGTGGCTATATGGGTGCATTGCTTCGATGGGCTGGCGAAAAGGCATTTACGGAGGGTAACGGAAGTATGACTTTTACTTCTAACTATTCTACTGGCTCTTTCGGTTTGACCAAATACGGTGTGGCATTGCTCATGAAATGGCACCGCCAAGATCCTGTCTCACAAAAAGAGATTGATCGTAACAATGGTATTCAGCAAACGCAGGGCAACCGCAATCCATTTATCGACTATCCTTACTTGGCAGAGTTTATTTGGGGAGAGAAAGCAGGCGAGACCCTTGACCTTGACGACCTAATCACTGCATACGATTCTCGCTTTGTGCTTGGTGAGAGTAATGGTTATCTCAAAGGAGGAAGTACAGTAGATCCTAAAAAGCAATACACTGTTACTTGGCTTGTAAATGGTGAGTCATACACCGCGGGTAATCCTACCACCACTGTCAACGAAGGTGGACAAGTGTCTGTTCTTCCTATTGCTCCTAAATCATGCGATGAGATTAGTAATCAGTTTGTTGGATGGTCAGAGTATGAGATCTACGGTGCGCAAGATGATATACCTACCGACTTGTTTTCAACAGCTGACGACGCTCCAGACATTATGCAAAATACCATTTTTCATGCTGTCTTCGCGCACATGGAAGAGATTGAGAATACCGTTTCAACGCCTTCTACTATTGCTATGTCTTTGACCGATACGCAGGGATGGACGCTATCTGGTTTGATTAAAGATACCAAACACTGGCGAATGGTTACAGGTTCTTATATCGAATCTCCTTCTGTGGATGTAAGTAAAATAACGAGCATAACTATCAATATGCGTACTTACGGAGGTACGCAATACAATACAATTGAATTTGCGTTAGGCGGTACAAAAATAGGTGAGTTAGTCGCTGCAAATAAGACCCTAAACAACTATACTTGGACACCATCTACTACACCAACAGGTGTTGGTGCTTTGCGTTTCTCAAGCAAAACGAATACTGCCGAGTTTGGTCCTGCATTGAGCAGTATTACTATTGAGACAACGGGTGGCGGCACTAGCACAACAACCACGTATGTTTATTCCCGCTATATCACATCTTGCGAGGGTTCTTCCGTAGAATATGTGGAAGTTCCTCAACCAAAAGAATACAACAAAATCCTCTCCGAAGGACAACTCATTATCGAGTACAACGGAGTGTATTATAATACTTTAGGTCAAATAGTAAATAAATGATGAATCTATCTGAACAAATACGCACTTTGTGCCAAGAGAAGAACGCCATTATCATGGCGCACTACTATCAACGCCCTGAGATTCAGGATGTAGCAGACTTCGTAGGTGATTCGCTGGCTTTGGCACAGGTGGCTGCAAAAACTGATGCCGACATTATTGTAATGTGTGGCGTACATTTCATGGCAGAGACCGCAAAAATCCTTTGCCCAGACAAGAAGGTGCTTATCCCTGCACCAGAAGCAGGCTGCTCGCTTGCTGATAGCTGCAAAGCAGAAGACCTTGCTGCATGGAAGGCAGCACACCCTAACCACATGGTCGTATCGTATGTCAATACTAGTGCCGCAGTCAAGGCACTCACCGATGTGGTAGTGACCAGTAGCAATGCCCTGAAGATTGTCAATCAATTACCTGACAATCAGCCTATTCTCTTTGGTCCAGACCAAAATCTTGGTGGCTATATCAACAAGATGACAGGCAGAAAGATGGATCTTTGGAATGGTGGTTGCCATGTGCATGCTCGCTTCTCAGAGGAAGCATTGCTTGCGCTCAAAGAGCAATATCCAAATGCCCCTGTGCTTGCGCACCCAGAATGCAAAGCCACTATCTTGCAGCATGCTGATGTCATTGGTTCAACCCAAGCATTACTCAATTATGCTATTTCCCATAGCTCGTCAGAGCGTCCTATATCCAGTAGCGAAGCGTCCCATATCCGATATATAGTAGTGACAGAAAGCGGCATTCTCCACGAGATGCAAAAGGCATGTCCAGAGGTTGAATTTATTGCTGTGCCTGCTGAAGGTGGCGGTTGTAACGAGTGCGAATACATGCGTATGTGCACACTTCAAAATCTCCATGATTGTTTGCTCAACGAAAGCAACGAAATAATTGTAGATGAGGCAGTTGCTAAAGATGCAATTCGTCCTATCCAACGCATGTTGGAGATGAGTTGATGTCCCCCGTCAAATAGCCGCCAATTACGGGTTCTTGACGGGTTCATAATGGGTTAATGCTGAACCTTCGCTCTACGAGAAAGCGAGAACTGATACTCTAATCCGCCTTCTTGGCGATTGACTGCGGTGATGTTTCCTCCATGGAATATCACCGCATGTTTTACGATGGATAATCCCAATCCCGTACCGCCAACCTTGCGACTTCTGCCTTTATCTACGCGGTAGAAACGCTCAAAGATATGAGGCAATGCCTCATCAGGTACCCCCTGACCATTGTCGCTAATGCAGAAATAGAGGTTTGCAGGGTCTTGGTTGGTGAGTTGGATAGAGATCTGCGCTTTCTCTACATAGTTAATTGCATTATCCACGATATTGTGGAAAATCGAATAGAGCAGCGTATAGTTACCCGTGATAATCAAGTGTTTAGGTATATTGTGCGTGATGGTTGCACCTGCTGCAGAAGCCCGCAACGATAGGTCTTGCACTACATTCTCCACGATGGTATGCAAGTCCAATTGCAAGCGGTTGTAGAAATCGGTCTGTGTGTCCAGTTTGTTGATGGTAGATATATCTTCCACCAAGTTAGCGAGGCGACCAGACTGCTGATACGCCCGCTCAATAAACTGACGGCGTTGTTCCTCGTCCATATCTGGGTGCATAAGGATGGTCTCCAATGCCCCACGAATACTCGCTACAGGGGTTTTCAACTCGTGACTGATGTTCTGTGTCAACGTCAATCTCTGCTGCTCACGAGCATGGTTGATCTTGCGTTTGTAGATTGCATAACACACACCTACAATCGCTACAACCCCTATTCCTATTATTATCCAAACATTCATCGCCTTTAACCTTTAACCTCTAACCTTTAACCTCTAAACACTAAACAAATACCCATACCCCGATTTCGTAACAATCCGTTTGCCGTATTGCCCTAGCTTCTTACGTAGGTGGGTGATATGCACATCCACGGTGCGCTCGAGTACAAAGCCATTGCTATCCCACACATTCTTTAGTAGGTGTTCGCGTGAGAGTATCTGCCCGCGATGGGTAAGCAGATAGCAGAGCAATTCTATCTCTTTGCGTGTCATCACAACCGCCTCACCATCTACCTTGAGCGACATATCCGCTTTGTTCACCACTATCCCCTCGAAAACGATGCAGTCGTTGCTAATAGGTCTTGGCTCTTGGTTCTTGGCTCCTTGTTCCGCAGTTCTGCGCAGCACCGCCGCCACGCGTGCCAACACTTCTGCAATACGGAAGGGCTTGCTGATGTAGTCATCTGCTCCCAACTTAAATCCCTGTAGCACAGTATCTTCATCGCTTAATGCAGTCAAGAATATTATCGGAGGCATTCCAATATCCAATAGCGAAGCGTCCAATAGCTCACTTTGTGTGCGTCCTATATCCAAGCGAAGCTTCTCCGCCATCTCCAGCCCCGACATCTTGTCCATCATGATGTCTAGCAGAATCAAATCCACCTCATAATTCTTAATTCTCAATTCATAATTAGCCAATGCTTCTTCTGCGCTATGTGCCACAAGCACTTCGTAGCCTGCTTTTTGCAACGAATAGGAGAGGATCATGCAGATATCCTCTTCGTCATCTACTATCAGTATGCGTTGTTTTGCCATGTTGGTAAGATTTTGCTGCAAAGGTAATAAAAATAATTTGTTTTACCAAAGGGTGTGCCAAAATTGTGACACACCCTATTATTTTTTATAGTTATTATTTTTCTGCTTGTTCCTCTTCTTGCTTTTGTTGCGCTTCTTTGCGGTCTTTGATAGCACTGATTACAAAGAATGGACCAACAAATACCACAATCATACCAACAGCAAGGAACAATAATGGGATATCTTCCATAATTCTGAATTTTGATAGTTAAACTTATATTTTATAGGACGGCTGCGCCTATAGGATATAGGATGCTGCGCTATAGGATATAGGTAAGAGAACTACCAAAAACTATGAAATGGAAAAGATATTTGTTCTGCGGGTAAACTAAGTGGCACTATGCTTGATATTGCCACTATTCGGTTGATAATGTGCGATATACTGCTTGCTTGGCGCAGCAATGCAGCATGTTGTTGATGTTCACTTGTGCGTAGTTGCCACGATGTCGTAAGGCGTTCGTGGCGGCGGGTACGCAGGCGATTCTCTTGGTTGTTACTACTTAGTTGGTAAGAGGATGTGAGAGCATCCGTCCAATCGTATTGCTGCTGCAGACGCTTGGCATAGTCATCCGAAATATCATTGATGATGGACGACACGCCACCACTCGCCTCCGATGAATGGGAGGTGTTTTCTTGGATTGATAAATCGGAGCAACCGCAGGCATATAATCCGATGATCAATAAGAGCAATATGTGGCGTAATCCTTTCACTACGAAGAAGTGTCCAAATTTGGGTGCAAAGGTACTAAAAATAATCCAAAGAACCAATTATTTAATAATTTCTTAATATTTTCTTCATGCCTATATAATAATATAGTCGTACTTTTGCACAAAATTTGAAGTAACTGTGTTAGATTGTTACACAATTCTACACAACGCTACACAATTCTAAACAATGCATTTATGGAATACATCATATTGATAATCTCGTTGGTGGGCATCGTGTTGGGTGCTGATTGGTTGGTAGCTGGGGCGGTGAATATCGCTCGTAAGTTTCGTGTGTCGGACTTCGTGATTGGTGCTGCCATCGTGGGTATTGGTACCAGTATGCCCGAGTTGGTCGTTAGTTTCTTTGGCGCGTTGAAAGGCAATGCCGATGTGGCAATCGGCAATGTGGTAGGCTCGAATATATTCAATGTACTTGGTATTCTGGGACTTACCGCGTTGTGTTTTCCTGTGGCGATAGACAAGAAGAACATGACCTTTGAGATTCCATTCTGCATCTTCGTATCGGTAGTGCTGATGATCTTGGCGTTCAATTTCTTCAATGGCACTGCGCCAAGCATCAGTCGCATAGATGGTTGGATATTAATCGCATTGTTTGCGGGCTTTATGTGGTATTCGTTCTTGAGGGATAGGAAAGAGCAGCCTACCTCCGCCCCCTCCCTAGAGGGAAGGGAGATTTGCGAGGAGGATACTTGTGATTCTCCAATATGGTTGGCATCATTGAAGATATTGGGCGGATTGGCGGTATTGATTACCAGTTGTGATTTCTTTGTAGATAATGCGGTGTTGATTGCTCGCTCGTTTGGCGTGAATGATGCCTTTATCTCGCTCACATTGATTGCTTGCGGCACTTCGTTACCTGAGTTGGCGGCATCGGTGGTGGCTGCATGCAAGAAGAGTACCCAACTGGCATTGGGCAATATCGTGGGTTCAAATATCTTCAATATCTTGCTGATTTTGGGTGTCAGCTCGCAAGTCATGCCATTGGTTTCTGCGGATATCACGATTGTGGACTATGCGGTCATGATTGCCGCTGCTGCTTTCCCTTTGTTCTTTGGCTTCAAGGGCAAGATTGGCAGAGTTGGTGGTGCTGTGATGGTCCTCTGTTTTGTGCTTTATACTTGGTACCTGATTGCAGGGTAATTACGAGTTGACATCTTCTTTCTAAGTGTTAGATTTGGTAGTGATGAGTTTGGGTCTTTACCTATTGATTCCGTTATCACTCCGTTACCACTACGAGAGATTACCGAGAAGATAGGATTATTCTATAGTGATTGATTAAGCATTATACACCATCTTGGATTATTTGGATTTTCCGATTTTTCCGGATTTTATAGAATACGGAAAATCTAGATAATCTGGAAAAGCCAACGAAAGTTATCTATCCAATATTTAAATAATCAACCCGCATAACCGATACTTTTTCAATCGATTATGCGGATTTGCCTAATTACCTTATAACCTCATCACCTCACTTCCACGGACTTCTTTCTACTTGTCTTCAGCCCTCCTCTTTCGCGTCCGTAGAAGTTATGCAACTTGCTATTTTCCTTTCGTGTATGATTCAAACCAATTTGCACGAATTAATTAATGCAGAGAACAAAAAAATAAACGAGATCCTTTCTCCTTTTGCACAGATTTTGAGCACTCTTCTATATAAAGGATGTAAATAGGATATACTATGGATACAAATCTAACCAACAAACTATGCAATAAAATTCAATACATCGGTTGCGATGATGCGAGCTTAGACCTCTTTGAGAGTCAGTACCCGTTGCCTAATGGCATGTGTTACAATAGTTATCTGCTTCTATGTGAGCGTGTGGCTGTGATGGATAGCGTGGATAAACGCAAGACTGCGGAGTGGCTTCAACTAATTGAGCAAACTGGGCACACGCCCGATTACCTAATTATTCAGCACACCGAACCCGACCATAGCGGTTCGATAGGGGCGTTCATGGAGAAATATCCTCATGCCACTATTGTTGCCAGTCGCGCGGCGCTCCAGTTCTTGGAGCAGTTTGGCTATCAGCCTGCTCATACCCTCATGGTGAAGCATGGCGATTGTTTTGACTTAGGCGGACTGACTTTGCATTTCGTTAGCGCACCCATGGTGCATTGGCCCGATGTGCTGATGACCTATCTGACGGAGGAGAAGACGCTCTTCTCTGCCGATGCGTTTGGCTCGTTTGGGGTGTATTCATCGTTTTCGGCACATTGGATAGACGAGGCACGCAGATACTACATTAATATCTGCGGCAAGTATGGCGCACAAGTGGCGGCAGCTTTGGCGAAGATACAAACTTTTGATATTCAGCGCATAGCCCCTTTGCATGGATGTGTGTTGGAGGGCAATGAAGTTGCAGAGGCATTGCGCTTGTACGATATTTGGAGCCGATATGAGGTGGAGACAGACGGTGTGCTGGTAGCGCATGCTTCAATCTATGGCAATACGGCAGCGGTAGCGCATTGTATTGCAGAACAATTGCGCAGTAAGGGCGTGGAGGTCAAAGAGATAGACCTATGCCGTTCAGACATGTCGGAGGCGGTGAGTCAGGCTTTTCGTTATGGCAAGATGGTGCTGTGTGCAGCGAGTTATGATGGCGGAGTCTTTCCGCCCATGCATGAGTTTTTGTATAAGTTGGGCATCAAAGGCTATCAGTCGCGTAGGGTAGGCGTGGTGGAGAACGGCACTTGGGCACCTACGGCAGGCAAAACGATATGCAGCATGCTGGAGCAGATGAAGAACATCGATATTATCTCTCCTATCCTCACCATCCGCAGCACCTGGAAAGAGGATTATCAGCAGGATTTGGAGAAGTTAGTAGAAGGGGTGATTAGAGAGGAATGTATATAACAATTATTTAATTTCAACAAAAATACGCCATCAAGATGGCTACAAAAATATTTAAAAATCAAGGTAAGCATTTGTTTTAGTCCAAATGAATGCAGCTCACTGCATTAGTGGGCAAAACAAATGGTTAGAGGCGGAGCGCTTGTAGCGCAGTTTAGTGAACGCTTCGCTACTGTTTAGAGTTTAGAGGTAGGGATTGCTCGGCAAGTACGCCGAGAACTAGACAGGTGGCGGGAAGAGAGATATCAACAACACAAACAACATAAACCAACAACAATTGCGCGTGCAACAACACAGCACGCGCTCGGGGATTTACTTGCGGACGGAACCGCAAGGCTAGACTGGTGGCGGATAATAGGCGTTCGCAAAAATGCGAACGAAGTGCACAATCTGTAGAATTGATAAGTTACTTCATGTGTTTTAGAAAAAAATAGAATTTTTTTTGAATGTTTATCAATGAGTTCCAACTAAAGTGGGATGAACTTCAGCTAATGACCGTTCAAACAATTCCATAATAGGTTTACATTCTTGTGGAAATACATATATATGCAAGTTGAAGATGATATGATAATCCATCTCTTTAACTAAATCATACAAATGCAGTCCATGCTTATCTCTCTGTTGATGATAACCTAAATGTTTCATTATTCTATCTACAATATTTTCTGACTTTCCCACATATAATGTATTGTCTTTAGGATATGAACTTTTGACTATTCTAGGTGTTTGAATAGAAGAATGTTTACTGATTTCTTTTATCCTCATCTTTATTGTTTCCACCATATTTGGATATAAGATGGCAGGTGACACAATTTCCCATCTATATAAACAAGGAAATGCGTCATATTGTTTGAGCCATTCAAACATCTCTTGAAAATCTTTAGCAGCTCGTACATCAGTAGAAATGTATATACTATCAAGATTTTGACTATTAATCTCAAAAGTATTAAAATCAATGATACCACATTTAGCAACTAATTGAAACAGATTGCTATAATATTCCGCATTTATACGGAAAATATCTTCTGTTGTTTTCATTTGAGTAAATTATCTAGATCTGTAGGTGTTGGAATGTTTTTTAAGTTATTTTCAGAAAGGAATAAAACACATGTCCCTTTAAGATTAGTATGTTCTCTCTCCCTGTTGATACGATCATTATTGTCGGTATAATCGCTAATACGACATACTTCATGATTTTGTATTTGGCCAAGTGATTGATAGCGATACCCCATCCATGTAAATTGCGGTAACTTTCCAAAATAAGCCCAAGAATCTTGATTGAGAATGATAATGAGTTTTGGTTTAATGATTTCCTCTATCATATTTTGTGTTAGGCAAATTTGTTCCACTACATAACCAAACAATTGCGGATTAAGCACAATTTGTTGATTTGTAATTTGGTGATCACTCTCTTGAAAACTAAATAAATCAATATATGCTGTTTTGTAACGGAGATTTTTCTGTGGCGATACAAGTAGTTGATTTATGATTGCATCTTCGGGTAATGGATATATTGATAGATTGTCTATAGAGTTATCTGTATTGTACTTAGGGTTATATCCAACTATAAGTATGTCTTTCTGTGTTATATTTTGGCAAATTTTATACCCACGTTTCATAATGTTGTTAATAGTACCATATTTTTCCCATAAGTAATCGTGTTCTACTTGCATAATTGTATTGTTGTCAACTGGTATATCTTCTTCTATATTATTCAATTCTTGGCTTTGTTCTGCCTCTTTGATTAGTTGAGATTTCTTTTCTTTGTTTTTTTTATGAGCACGAGATATCAGAGCATTGATTTGGTGAAAGAATGCAATGTATATACGAATGAGTAGCAAGAAAGTGATACATAACCAAAATAAAATAATATGCCATATATTGCCAGAGTTTAGTATAACCATGCACCATTCCCATAGTTTGACGATTGCCAGAATTGGAAACGCACACAAGAATATCATTAGAGGCCAATATTGTCCTAAAAATTTACGCCAACGTGTGGAATAGCATATCCATTTTAAGAACCATATATCTCGATTGAATGGATCTTGACGTTCTAATATGGTAAGTCCTCTTTTATACTTGGAAAAAAGTGTATTTGTGAATTTATTATGTATTCTATTCTCTTTACCATCATCTTCATTGCTATTTCCTATTCCAATTACATTCTTCCAACCTTCCGCCTTCAATTGTATAGCCATATCATTCAGTTGCTCTGCAAGGAGTTGTGCATCATCATCAAAACTTACACTTCGAACAGCATCAGCATTAGCCAATACAGCTTCATGTACGGAGTTTAGATGGGCTTGTTCTTTCAGATTTTGACGACGACTTACAGTTTCTGCTCGAATATGTTTAACAGGTTTTGCCCAATTATCACCAAAAATCGCATTACTTAGTCTATCAGCAGTATTTTGTCCTGCTCTTCTCCAAAAGCCTCTAGAAAAATTATTACTCATAAAAGTGTATAAGTATGTAAAGTTAATAAACAAATAAAAGCGTGAACTTTCGTTCGCTTCAATTTGATTCTTTGAGGTTCTGGACTACCTTAACAATTCAAATCTACGCACGGAAAACTCACGCTGGTAACGCGAGCGTGCATAAACCGTACTTGAATTGTTAATTGATCTTTTGAAAGTGTCCAGTTTTCAAAGAATCAAGTCTGGGCTTATAACGCTATATTAAATATGTCGGGCAACGGTATCGTTGCGAATTAACTATAAACTATGAGTGATGAGTTATAAGTAATTTAGGGGGGTAGTATTGTTTGGTTATGTATTTCCAATTCATGCCATCGTCAAATGGCGGCGTTGGAGGGCGGTGAGTACACTTTCAGAGGCGATGGGGTTTAGACCACGGAAAGTGGTGCGGCTCTTCAGATCGGCAAGCGACATAGAAAGCAGCAACTTAGCAATACACTCATCAGCAAACGAGTTGCTGACAACATTGACCCCTGTAAAGTCAAGCACAACGCGATCGTTCTGCTCTATCATAGGCAACAAATCCTCACGCACACGCTTACCCAATGGGCGTGTACCTAAATTCTCTCCGTATTCCTTAAAACTGAATGTTACCATAACTCTTCTAATTCGTTGTCGTTTAAGA
>JBGVMY010000022.1:0-68929 GCA_045124995.1 Paludibacteraceae bacterium
GTAAGAAGATACGCGAGCCCAAGCTTTAGACTTGTGGATACCAGTCATGAGGATCTCCATGTTGTCAGAAGTACCCTTAACAGCCATGGTCAAACCTTGCTTAGATTGGAACCAGTTAGAAGACATCTTAGATGTGAACAAGATAGATGGAGCATCGTGGAGGTCGTTCCAGATATAGATACGGGTCTCACCACGTTTGTCACCAGCTACTACTTGGTCATCACCAGATTGAGTAATCATATAGTTGGTAGCAACGAGCTTGCCATCCTCAGTTACAGCGATATCAGAGATAGCGAGGAGGTCACCTGCGTTCTCAGGATCGCGAGCGATAACACCGTTTTGGAGGAGCTCAAGGATAGTACCGTTAGTTACCTCGTAGATGTGAGGAGTACCGTCAGTCTCGTGGGTGAGAACGATAGCAGATTGACCATTTTGGATAGCACGTTTAACTACACCGACCATCTCGGTTACAACGGTTGGCTCTGGAAGCAACTCACCAATGTGGAAGGCATACTTAGAAGCTGCTGGAGTAACTACTTGACCAGAATATGGCATAGCCCAACCAACAAGTTTCTCTGCAGAGTTACCGCAAGCATACAAGTTACCAGCATAGTCGAATGCAAAGTCATTGAGGTTATTACCTACAGTAGCCATATCTACTACCAACTCCTCAGTCAATACAGGAGCACCGTTAGCGTCTTTAGAAACAGCGTAGATAGTAGCTTTCTTAGCAGCACCATTGTTACCAGCTACAACGAGCTTGGTGAAGTCGTTGTTGAAGCGGATACCTGCTTGACGAACGTTGTTCCAGATGAGCTTAGCATCCTCAACACCGTCAGCGTTGATGTGAACCAAACCTGGGTTAGCGTCAGAAGCAGTACCACGATAAGAAGCAATCCATACACCACCCTCGTTGTCATACTCTACTTGAGTACCTGTGTAGTTGATAGCGTAAAGACCATCAACAATTGTCTTAGAAGGAGCAGTAGCCCATGTGGTAGCAGTACCAAGGTTGTACTCGTGGAGACGGAAACCGCTCATAGCTGCAGCTGTGATACCTGGGAGGTTCACAGAGTACATAGCCAATTGCAAATTCTCACCAGCACCCTTCACGTCGAAACCGTTGTTAGGAGCTGCTACGAAGTTGCTATCAGCGTCGATCAACTCTTTGTTATCATTCAAAGTACCTTGGAAGACGGTTGTCCACTCATCCAAGTTATCTGGGTTAACCTCCCACAAGTAGTTACCATCGGTATTGAGTGAGGTAACGAAGATACGACCGTCCTCAGAGATACGGATACGACGTGGAGAATATGCTGTAGAACCTGAAGCATCAGCACGACCATTTGTAAACTCAATTCCACCATTGTAACCAGGAAGTTCACCGTTAGGAATCAAGTCGAGTGATGGAGTAAAGGCGAAGATACCAGCACCGAAACTAGATGATACATAACCATCAATGGATTTAACAGAGTGCATACCCTCGTTGATAAGAAGCATACCGAAGGTTGGGTTCTCTGGGTTGTTATCTACATCTACACCGGATGGGTGGTAGAAGCTATAGATCTTCTCCTCTTGAGTTGGAACCTCAACAGAAGTACCGTTAACCTCTACAGACCATGTGAGCATACGGCCTTGTGGGAGGTCAGCAGTTGCGATCTCTACCACGTTCTTGCCAATAGAAGTACCACCAGCTACAGTAGCAACTACCTCTTCGCCCTTGTAAACAAGTACGTTTACAGAAGTAGCGTTCGAGTTGTTCAAACGATAAGTAACGTTGAGAGTTTCTTCTGTGAGTTCAGACTCAAGACCGAATGCGTAAGTATTGAGGTTGTTCTCAGTATATGTAGGCTCTGGCTTAACAGGATCCACAGGCTCTATATCCGTTTTCTTATTCCAACGTGGGTCACCAAGGTTAGATCCGTCAGTAGCAGCAGCAAGAGCAGGACTGCCCTCTGCAAGTGCGAAATTCGCATTAGCAGCATCAACGAAGAGAGGATCTTGACCCTCAATGCAGTTGGTATAAGTAGGACCAGATTTTGCCTTGCCATTAAAATAAAGGGTATTCTCTACATTACCGCCATAGATATAGAATGCGTATTGATCTTTGTTCTCTGGAGTAGCAATGATGCTATTGGTAATGCTCAGTTTAGAAGACTTACGCATAGCGATAGCGCCCAATTGAGATGCATCAAAGTTATAGAGGGTAATGTGATCAATGATAACCTCATTTTGCTCACCAGTAGCCTCGCCATTAGAGTTAGCTTGGATAACTGCTGCATATTCAGTAGAGACAATGTTGTAGAAAGTAGAGTTGGTTACTTTCAGATAGTTGCAAGAATGTTTTCCTTCTGGTGCTGCATCGTTGAAACGAATAGCAGAGCCAAGACCATCGTGGAACAAGCAGTTGTCAACGATTACAGAGTCAATGCTAGCAGCCGATTCAAATTGATTAGAGATAGCCCAGTAAGCCCAATTCTTGAACTCGCAATTGGTAACGGTCAATGTACCAGTTTCTGCTCCAGTAGTAGCCAAGAAGTACTTAGCTACACCGCCACCATCAAAAGTGATGCCATCAAAAGTGGTAGTAGCAGTCACATTAAAGTCGGTCCACTCACCTGTCAGTTTGATAACAGGTTTCGCACCTTCAGCCGCTTTGACGCACACACCTGGTTTGTCAAAGGTGATTGAGTAATCCTCTACATACTCACCATCAGCTAATACCAATGTGTCACCTTGTGTGAGCCACCATGAAATAGCATTGGTGTTAGGAGAGCACTCCACCACCGTTGCATGCGCTGCGAAACTAAACATCAGCGCCGCAAGAAAAAAGAATAATTTTTTCATCGTGTTTTAATTTAAAAGTTAATAATAAAGATTGATTGTAATTACTATCGTTTAATAGTTGTTCCTAATACATTATAATATATATCATCCTTCAGAATGAGTAATTGCTGGTCTTGCCAAATCTTATTTTGCAGCTTTTTAAGCGGCTGATCAGGCAGGGCAGTATCTGTTGTAATCCATTGTGCAGATTCCGCAGCAGCAGACCAGTTGTTGCGATCATCCGCAGCGAAGGCGGCATAATAGTATACTTCCTGCAAATCCGCCTCGTTATCCACGCAAGACTCTGCATTTCCACGATATACCTCTACCCCATCGGTGGGATCATCGGCAAAGCGATCCTCTCTACGGATAATCACCGTTTGCGTATAGTCTTTCGCAGGAGTGATTTGTCCCGTCAACAAGATATCGTCCAACCAAAAGGTTCCAGCAGCGGGAGCCGAAGGAGAGACACAAAAACATATACGAAGCATGCCGTCCAAACGACATTTGGTATCGGAATTGCTATACCAATCAAATGCCGAGAGCGAAGGGATATCGATGGTATAGTCTTTCCACTCGGTGGAAGATAGTGTCACCTGCTCTGTATACCACCAATCCTCATGATTATTCGCCATATTCTTCACCACAATACGCAATGCAGACGATGTGCCATTTCCTCTCATACGAAAGGATAAGGTTGGCGTAGAAGTGGAAGCAGTTGGTTGCTCAAACACATAATCAGCAGAAGTAGTAGCCCATGCTTGATCCACGTCAAAGTCCACACGCAAAGCCCCAGACTCTAATGTCAATTGAGCGGTTGCTGCCTCCTCATTCGCAACCTCAAAACCAGCCATATCATCCGAAAAATCAGCCAATGGAGTATTAACCGTTACTAAACGATTAGGGTTGTGCCATGTCAGTGCCATCTTGCCATCCTGCACTCCTCCTTTAAGATCAGTAGGTGCAGGAGGAGCAATAGTATCTTCCACTAATGTGATTGAAGTAGGCAATAGAGTGGTATCTGCAACCGAGGAATTACGAATCACCGCATACACATAATAATCACCTTTTGGATACACATCGCGAGTATGCCAACATATTTGTTTGGGAGCAGTCACCTGCGCAGGTACATTCGCTTGAATGAGTTTACCACCAGTAGTCTCTGCTTTATCCGTATAATAGAACGAGATTGTGCTATTTTGTTGAGGATCGAAGGGGAAGTAGCGCAACATCACAGAGTCACCCACTTCTATATCTGACATAGGTGCTGTGAAAGTGATGTTAGGCTGAATCAGTTCGCCTTCATGCTTAAACTCATACTGATAGAACTGATTACCTACAGAATCATACGCCGTGAGCAATACTTTCTGCGCATCGGCTGCCATATCCAATGTAGAGAAGCAGGATATCTGTCGGTAGAACATGGAGTATTGTGCATCGATGAGACCCGTTTGCTGCTTGTAGTTGGAGTTGCGTCCGCAGCCAGGGCGTACATAGTGTACACCATCTTTGTACAAATGTTCAAAAGAGTGGTCATCACCACAAAAATAGATGATACGCTTACCAGCAGACGCATATTTCTCTAGTAGTGGCGCCACTTGTTTGGGTTCGGCAGACCATTGGCCATGATAGCCCGAAGTATAGATACCCACGTGACCAAAGATAAATATCCAAGGAGCTGTAGAAGCATTCAGTGTCTCATCCAACCACTCATATTGCTTGCTACCTGGCAGGAATGCAGGCGAAGAAGCATCGCCATTGATATTAATCACCACCATGTCAGCATTGCCATAAGGGAACGAAAAATAAGCTTCGCCACGAGGGTCAGTGATACTATCTTCACTCTCACCATGAGAGAACTGCCAAAAGTAGTCATAGCATGATGACCAGCGTTTGGTGCTTGGTACACCCGTCTCGTGGTTGCCCGCAGAAGACATGAAAGGTGTACACGACAAGAACTGCTCGCCTGGCGTAAAGAAATATCCATTCCACAAACGATCAGCACCCACATCCGAGACATGGTCGCCATTGAATATGGCGATATTGGGTTCAAGGGCGCAAATAAAGTCTTGCATGTTCGACCAATTCTTGCACGAATTGCCATGAATATCCGAGAGGGTAAAGATTCTGTACGCTGTGCCCGCCTCTGGGGCTGTCATCGTAGAAGACACTTTTTCGCAACGACGCTTAGCATCACCAACTTGGTAATAATAGCGTGTATTTGCTTGCAAGCCAGTAATATCCACAATATGCATATAGCCTTCGCCCTCTACCATCCAACCGCTATCGGTCACGATGCTATCCTTCAGATGATCCTTGTCCGTACCATACCAAACGATGGCACTAGTTGCTTTGGTCTCCTCTGCCATTTGCCATAGCACTTTCACCGAAGATGTAGTAGGCGACATGGAATAAGGCATCTTGTGTGGTTTATAAGGGCCTTCTGGTATCTCCGCCTCCTCGGCACTTACTCCCCAGCGAGGATCACCTATAGCCTTACCATCCGTACCCATTGTCGCTGCAGGAGAATTGCTATAGAGTTGGAAATTACCATTCGCAGCATCCACAAAATATGGATTTTGTGTGGATAACCTGTCAGACTGCGCGCCCGAGCGTACGTACGCGTCCGCGTTGTAAGATATACTATGTGTCAGCAATGTATTCTTGCCATACACACAATAACTCTTATTGTCAGCATTGTATTCAGGATTCATAAAGATGCTGTTGCTCACTTGAGCACCATCAATATTACCCAAATAAATACCGCGAGTATCTTGCGCATTGTAGAAGGTACAATGGTCAATCATAGCCGATTGCACAGTAGTTCCCTCTGCCGAATTGAAATAAACCAATCGTCCTACTCCATTCTTGCCGCCATCAAACGTTGAGTTGGTTATCCGCAGATGTTGTACTTGCTTATCTGCAGCACTCGCTTCCAATCCACGACCAGCAGAAGGTTGCACCAGACAATCATCTAGCACTAGCGAATCTACGTACGCAGCCGTTTGGTCGCTGGCATACACACGAATTGTCTTTGATGAAAAGCCCTTGATTGTGCACCCTTTCAGATACAACGAATACAAATCAGTTCCTGGCTTTAAGCGGAATGCTTCTCCTGCGCTAGTAGTCTCTATCGACAAGCCCACCACGCGCAAATCTGCCTTCACTTCGATTCTGCCACCTGCATTCAGTACTGGTTTTGCTCCTTCCGCAGCACAAATCGTGAGCGGCGTAGAAATAACGATATTACTTGACTCCGTATATTGTCCATCTGCCAATACCAGCACATCACCACTCTGTGCTTGCCCGATAGCCGCTGAAATAGCACCACTGCCAGGTACTACCGAAATAGTACCTGCAGCCATGCTGATAGTCATCAGTGCAAATGATACGATGAATCCTATTCGCTTCATTTGATCGCTATTATTTATTCTACGATACGACCTAACAAATCATATACGACACCCTCGCGAACAAGGAATATCCGACCATTGTGCAAAATCTTTGTTGTACCATTTACATTTGGCAATCCCTCTACGCGGATATCCTCAAGTCCTGTCAATGGCACATGGTCTTTCTCACGAACTACCTTGAACGTATTGAATAATGTCGCATTACCGCTCGCATCAGCAGTATAAGACTCTACTGTGATAGTCTTATCCTTGATTGTGAACACAGAGAAAGATGGTTTATCTGGTTGAGCGAACATTCCTGTGAAGAGATTGAAATAGTTCTCCACTTTGTGTGCGTTAAAATCTTCTTCCATATCCTCTTCGTTATATGGCCAGTAGCGTTTAGCACCACAGGTAGAACCAATAAAGTACATTGCACCCTTATCTACAGTATAAGTACCACCCTTATAACCTGACATACTTACGCTGGTAGATACTTGTTCGCGATCAGCGATAGCCTCCATGATAGGTTTGCGAGTATCAGCATCAACAGGACCCATCACCTCATAGCAGTGGTCGTGACCCTGAATTACCATATCAATCTCACACTCCTTAATCACAGGCAACAAAGTCGCACGGAGCAGTGGACCCATCTCATCATCTTGGTGGCTTGAGCCAGAGAAGATGTTGTAGTGTACCAAGCCTACGCGCAATTTTGCTTCTGGGTGGGCTGCCACCTGAGTTTTAAACCAATTACCCACATGGTTGGTGAGGTAAACAGATGTCAAGTTGTCATAACTATGAGTACCCTTCCAATAATCTTGCAAAGAGAAAACAAGGAAGAGCACATCACCATACATAAACGAATAGGTGGTAGCATCTAGCGACTCTTTGATAGCAGCCTCAGCAGCATCGTGGAAGGTCTTATCGGTATTGAAGTGGTACTGGAAGTTGGTGCCGTAAGTCACATCATGATTACCATCAGTAGGAACGATTGGCATCTTATATGCTACAGGACGGAGAGCCTCTTCTAGTACACGCTCCCACTCCCACTCGGAACTACAATAGTTCTCCACAAAGTCACCTGGGAATGCGCAGAACTTCGCATGAGGAGCTGTCTTTAAGGCAGCACGCGCAGCTGAGTTAGCATCATCAATATACTCTTGAGTCATAATGTGAGAGTCACTCATGTAGATAAAGCTAAACTCCTTAGAGTCTGTATCTGCAGGGGCAGTGATGAATGTACCAGTCTCGCTCCAATAACCATCAACACCTACGCGATAGGTATAAGTAGTGTTTGGAGTAAGGCCGGTAGCAATAGCCTTGTGGCTGATATAAGTATGAGCTTGGTCTTTTGACATTTTAGCCTTCCACAAGATACCAGAATCATCTACTGCGTATGGGAGAGGCTTGGTCTTCTCTGTAGCTGCCTCTACCACAATAGCATTAGCAAAATCTGCCTCAGTAGCATCTGCTTTAGCCACCAATTGTACTTTACCATCAGTCATAGTCTCATTGGTAAACCATGCGAAAGCCATATTGGTTCGTGGATCGCCGTTGATATTTACAACCACGTCGTATGGAGCTTGATATGGTTGAAGGGCATCAATCTTAGCTTGCAAGTCAGCTACATTCGCTGCTGTAGAATCACGACGAGCAGCCTCCTTAGCAATCACAAACTGAATCCATGATGGTACGGTATAATCTGCTTCGCTATACTTAGCGTCAGCCTCAATCACCAATGGGTGATATACCTTTTGTTCGATCACGAGAGGAGCAGTAGCCGTAAAGCCACCATCCTCGGTAGTCACGGTGATGGTAGTAGAACCAGCCTTAAGACCGATAATAGTACCTTTGTCCACAGAAGCCAAGGTAGGGTCGGCTACCGACCAAGTCACATTTCGGTTAGTTGCGTCTGCAGGAGAAATAACTGCAGTCATCTTAACGGTGTCAGTAGTATAGATATGCAACGAAGCAGGATCAAGCGCTACCCCAGTAACTGCTACCAACTCTGCCTCACCCCAACGGGTGTCACCCAGCACGCCACCATCAGTAGCAGCACCAAGAGCTGGAGAACCAGGACGGAGGTTGAAATTGCCACCCTCTGGATATACAAACATAGGATCAGAAGTGAGACAACCCGTATAGGTAGGGCCAGATTTGGCTTTTACATTGTAATAAAGCGTGTTCTTTACGTTTCCACCATAAATATAGAAACCATACTTACCATTATCAGTAGGACTAGCAACGATACTATTGGTAATGCTCAAGTCGGAAGTCTTACGCATAGTAATCATACCCAACTCTGGAGTTTCGCAATTGTACATGGTAATGTGATCTATCACCACCTTGTTTTGTGCACCAGTAGCTTCGCTGCGTGAACTAACATGGATAACACCCACATATTCATCTTCTACAAGATTATAGAGAGTAGTGTTCTTCATCTCGAAATAGCCACAAGCATGCTCACCAGTAGGAGCATCATCATTGAAATAAACGGCACTACCTGCTGCATCGTGGAAGATACAATTCTCAATCAAGACATTGTCCACATGGGTGTTGGACTCATAGTGGTTAGAAATAGCCCAGTAGGTCCAGCCGGTAAACTCGCAATTCTTGAAAGTGTAGGTACCCGCATCGCTACCAAAAGCACTGATAGGATAGTAGCAAACACCCGTTCCATCAATGGTAATACCATCAAAAGTAATGGTTGCATACAATTGTAAAGAGGTCCATTCGCCAGTCAGTTTGATGACTGGTTTTGCACCTTCAGCCGCTTTGATTAGCACACCAGGCTTTTCAATACTAATCGTATATGCCTCTTCATACACGCCATCGGTCAAGATGAGGGTGTCGGCTTGGGTAAGACACCAAGAGAGTGAGTTAGCCGCAGGAGTACAAGTATGTACAGCTGCTTGCGCTGCGAAACTCAGCGTCAGCGCTGCAATAAAAAAGAAGATTTTTTTCATTATTGATAAATTTAAAGTTTGTATTTTTCTCTTTTACTATTTGATGACACGTCCTAACAAGTCATACGCCACACCCTCACGAATTAAGTAGAGTTGACCATCGTGCAAAATTTTGGTTGTGCCGTCCACATTTGGCATACTATCTACGCGTATATCCTCTAGACCCGTCAAAGGAGTATGCTCTCTCTCGCGAACCACTTTGAACGTATTGAACAACGTAGAGTTACCCTCCTCATCAGCCGTATAAGAGTTTACCGTAATCGTCTTATCTTTGATTGAGAAAGTGGTATAAGATGGAGCTTCTGGTTGACAGAACATACCCGTAAAGAGATCGAAATAGTTCTCCACTTGGTGTGCGGAATAGTAGGACTCCATTTGTGCTTTGGTATATGGATAGTAACGTTTTGTACCACAAGTAGCACCAATAAAATACAAGGAACCATCATCTACTAGATAAGTACCACCTTTGTAGCCAGACATACTGACATTAGTAGGAACTTCTTCGCGGTCGGTAATAGCATCTAAGATAGGGGTCTTGGTATCTGGATTAACAGGGCCCATCACCTCGTAGCAGTGGTCGTGACCTTGCATCACAAGATCAATCTCACACTCCTTCATGATTGGTAACATCGTTGCACGGAAAAGCGGAGTCTCATCATCCTCTTGGTGTCCTGAACCAGAAAAAATATTCTTATGTACAAGTGCCACACGCAGTTTAGCCTCTGGATGGCGTGCAACCTGATTGCGGAACCAATTGCCAACGTCATTCGTCAAATATGGACATGTGAGGTCAGACATGTTTGGGCTACCCTTCCAATAATCTTGCATAGAGAATACAAGGAACAACACATCACCATACATAAATGAATAGGTAATACCATCAAACTGAGGTTTAGTTTGCGCATTTTGATTAAATTGGTTGTCGGTATTGAAATGGTAGGTATAGTTAAGATTATTAGAGTCGTCGTGGTTACCATCAGTTGGTACAATAGGCATCTGCTTTATCACTGGGCGCATCGCTTCTTCGAACCAGCGCTCCCACTCCCACTCGGCATTACCAGAACCACCTGTTTCAACATGGTCGCCAGCAAATACACAGAACTTAGCATCAGGGATATTGGTTACTGCTGCTGTAGCTGTTTGACGCACATCATCTACATACGTTTGGTTTAAGATATGTGAGTCTGTCATATAGATAAAAGTAAACTCCTCACTAGCATCCTCTTCGTTCTTAGGAGCAGTTGTAAAATATGCCACCTCGCTCCAATAACCATCAGTTCCTACGCGGTAGGCATAGGTGGTGTTAGGGATTAAATTCTCCGCAATGGCCTTGTGACTAGTATATTTATACTTAGTGCTTTGAGGAACTCCCGTAGCGGCGGGGATGCCCGATGCACCTATCGCATAACGCGATTTTTTGGTAGGGGTAGGAGTGGCAGTCACCGTAATAACCTCAGAGGCAGTATCAAAAACAGTAGCAAGATTTGTGATATCTGCTATAGGAGTCAATTGTAGTTGTCCCTCTGTCGTGCGGTCATTGGTGTACCAAGCAAATGCCATACGAGAGGTAGGATCACCATTGATATTGACCACCACGTCATATGGATATTGGTAGGACTTCAACTCAGCAATTCTCTGAGATAAAGCCTCCATATTTGCATCTGTTGGGTTCGCTTTAGCAGTTTCCTTTGCTATCAAGAATTGGGTGAAAGAAGGTACTGTATAATCCTCTATCTTGTATGAATCATCTATCGTTGTTAGATCAATGAGTTTCGCAGAATACACCTGCATGCAATAGGTGAAACTTGATAAGAGAATCAAACTGAGAAAAAATCGTTTCATAAGCATATGAGTTAATGATTGTAATTATTATAGTTTTGACAATATATCTTCCTCTAGCACAATCTGTCCGAGAGCGTTATAAGCGATATTCTCACGTAACAGATACATATTTCCAGCGTAAAACACCTTGGCAACACCACCATTTTTAATAGTCTGTTTGATTGATTGCGATGTGCCATGTTCTTTGGTACGTTTGATATAGAAGGTATTGAACAAAACAGGTTCCTGTCCCCTCAACACCTTATAGGAATTGACCGTAATTGTATTGCTATCCACTATGAAGGCAGAGTAAGAGGGGGCACCTGGTTGACAGAACATACCTGTGAATAGATCGTAATAGTTCTCTACTTTGTGCTTGTTGAAGTCAGCTTCCATCACGGCTTTAGAGTTAGGGCTATATCGTTTTGCACCACAAGTCGCTCCGATAAAATACAATGTACCATCATTAACGGTAAAGGTTCCACCCTTGTTTCTAGATGCACTCAATACAGTTGGTTCCAAATCAGTGATAGCATCCAAGATTGGAGTTTTAGTATCAGGATCTACAGGACCTATCACCTCATAACAGTGATCGTGACCTTGCAACATCAAATCAATCTCACATTCCTTCATGATAGGCAGCATAGTGGCGCGGAAGAGAGGAGTCTCCTCATCCTCTTGGTGACCAGAGCCCGAGAAAATATTCTTGTGCACCAATGCCACACGCCATTTTGCCTCTGGATGTTTCTCCACTTGCTCACGGAACCAATCACCAACATCATTGGTCAAATAGGTTGATGTACAATTGGATAGGCTATACGCTCCTTTCCAATAATCTTGCAGCGAATACACCATAAATAACACATCACCATATACAAATGAATAGGTAGTACCATCAAACTGAGGTTTCACCGCGGCATTCTCCTTGAATTGGTTGTCTGTATTGAAGTGATATGTGTAGTTGAGATTTTCAGAATCATCGTGATTGCCATCTGTAGGTACGATTGGCATTTGCTTGATTACTGGGCGCAATGCCTCGTCAAACCAGCGCTCCCACTCCCATTCTGAGTTGCGATTGGTACCAGTCTCCACAAAATCGCCAGGGAACACACAGAACTTAGCCTCTGGAGCATATTCGGCAACAGCATTAGCACACAAACGAGCCGCATCTACATATTCTTGATTCATAATATGAGAATCGGTCATATAGATAAAGGTAAATGGTTCTTTCTGATCTGATGCCGTAGTAAACACACCTATTTCGCTCCAGTAGCCATCGACACCGACACGGTATGCATATGTAGTGTTAGGAGTCAACCCTTCGGCAACTGCTTTGTGGCTGATATAGGTATACTCCTGTGTAGATTTCATCTTGGTTGCTTTGAGAATGCCCGATGATGATGTCGCATAATTGAGTGGTAAAGTAACAGTTGGCGTTGCTGCAATCGTCATGGTCGCAACAAAAGAATCGTTTGTAGGTAATTGATCACTTGATATAGGCATCAATTGTACAACGCCCTCGGTCATACGTTCGTTGGTAAACCAACAAAAGGCCATACGAGTGGTAGGATCGCCGTTGATATTTGCTACAATGTTGTATGGCATTTGGTAAGGAACCAATTGGGCTATTCTTTCATGCAATATTTGTAAATTCACCTCAGTCGAATCGTCGCGTGCAGCCTCTTTGGCAGCCCAAAATGGGATGTACGAAGGGATGGTAAAATCCTCGATACTATACAAACTATCAGCAAGAAGGACATCTGGATGAATAATCACAATTGGCTTAGGTTCTACTACTACGATAGCTGAGGCTGTAAAATGTCCTTGTTCGGTAGTCACAGAAATGGATGTTTCTCCTTCTGTAATACCAATCACGGCTCCTTGCTCGGTCACTCGTGCGATAGTTGGGTTGGCGATTTGCCATGTTACATTACGATTGGTGGCCTTGGTAGGAAGAATGATTGCCGTAATGAGTGCTGTATCTGTAGTATAGACATGCAATGTGTCCATATTGAGTTTTACACCTGTTACATCAATAATTGGTGCATCGGGATTGTACTCGTAGCAGCCAATATCTGCACGCGCATTGATTGGACGAGGATTGTTGTCAATATCATATGCTAAGTCCGTATTGCTCTTGGCTTTGTCTATTACTGCGGATTGTGCCGTAATCGCAAAATTTGCTGCGCGCATAGCCGCAATCTCTGCAGCATTCTTAGGAGCACCCACAAAATTGGTTGGAGCCACAAAGTGAGGACCATTCGCAGCAGTGTTGTCTGGAGAAAGTTTTACGGTAAAGTTCTCTGCTTCAAAATAGAAATCACCCGCATTGTATCCCGAACCAAATTTGGTATTTTCTCCAGAAACAAAGTTTGCAGGGTCTTGAAATCCCTCTTCAGAATGATTATTCCAAAGCAAATTATTATATGCGATATTATCACTATGAATACCTGCATATTGACTACCATAGTTGCAAACCAAGGTATTATTGTACACTACACCAGATGGGTTGTAGATACCACCTGAGTTTGGCCATGCCGAACCAGAAGGCTCATTGTTGTGAATCAAACAATTGCGCACAATACCATCGCTCTCGTTACGAATAGCCGCATAATTACCTTTGCAACCACGGATAATGGTATTCTCCACTACACCACCCATATTATGCACAGCGCCACCAGCACCAAGGGCCTCGCATAGCTCAATGATACAATTGGTAACCGTACCTTTAGCATTATAAACTGCGCCACCACTACCTGTAGTATAACAATTGCGAATTGTACAATGGGTTAGCACACCATTAGTCTTGAGCACAACGGCACCGCCATTAGCCGTATGATTTGCATTCTGCAACACCAATCCACTAACATAAGTCGCCTGACTCAGTACTGCACTTTGGTTAACCAATGGAGTATTTAAGCTTGTTCCATCCAAAATGGTTAAGAATGCCTCAGTATTGTATTCGCCAGTAGCAGCCGAATAGCCGCCTAAGATATGCACTGCTTTTTTCAACTTCAGAGATTGATTATAGACACCCTCCGCCACAAAGACCGTATCACCTTCTGCTGCAGCATCAATAGCAGTTTGGATAGTATACTTGGCAGTTAGCCACGACAAACCATCTTGACTATCATCACCCACCGTAGAAACAAATTGATTTCTAGCAAACATTGGCGCTAAAGCGCACAAACAGAAAAAGAGATAAACGTAACGTTTCATAAGCAAAAAACTAGTTTCAAATAGCGATGCAAAGTTACAACTAATTTAATAATTACATTATTAAAGGAAAATGTTGTAAAACATATAAATTTTATTGTAATCTCAAGTTTTTGATTTATAATAAATTACAAAAAATGCATTTTCAAACAAAACATTTCGAAATGTTTCGAAAACCAAAAAGTAAAATTTCGAATTTGCAAATTTCGAAACTTAATCGTAACTTTGCAGCGAAATATAAAAAACCAACGGTTATGCCATCCTATTCTCACTCTTCTGCGAAAGAACGCAGGGCCGTCATTTTGAAAATGCTTGAAACAGAAAACGAGTTATCTGTGACTGCTTTGAGCAAACATCTTGGTATTTCGGAAGTTACAATTCGAAAGGACTTGACCAATTTACAGAACCGCAACCTGCTCGTTCGCACGCGAGGTGGAGCGATTCGCAAGCCTATCGAAAACCTGAATGAGGATACTGCGATTTCCAAAAAAAGTATGTTTAACTTTCGCGAGAAAGAGCGTATCGGTCGTGTGGCAGCCACACTGATTAAAGATGGTGATCATATCATGTTGGATTCGGGTACCACCACCCTAGAGATAGCCAAGAATCTGGATCGCTATACCGATCTAACGATATTGACCAACGCGATGAATATTGCAGAGGAGTTGATGAAATACAAGCGATTTACCGTGATTATCATAGGAGGTCATACGCGATTAAATAGCCACTCTACGTTTGGTCCGATTGCACTGAACACTTTGAGCCACTTCGCCAACTACAAACTATTTTTAGGAGTAGATTCTTTCTCGTTTGAAAATGGCATATCGACCCCAAATATGGAAGAGGCTATGCTCAATCAAGCAATGATTGCACAAGCTAGCGAAGTAATTGCTGTATTTGATAGTTCGAAATTTAACAAGCGTAGTTTTTGCCATATTGCAAACGCAGAACAAATACATGCGATTGTAACAGACAACAGCATGCCTACCAATACCATAACACGGTTGAAGGAAAAGAATATCCGACTCTATCTAGCATAACTATTAATAATAGCTAGAACACAGATAAAAAAGAAGCGCATGTGCGCTTCTTTTTTATAGGAATCGATACAGCGTTTGATGATGCCATTGCTCATCGGGACGCAATATCGTGTTAGGGAATTGCTCGTAGTGTATGGCATCTGGGAACATCTCGGCCTCCAAACAGATGGCACATTGCACATCGTACATCTGTCCTGACTTGCCTAGATGTTTCTCTACATAATTGCCCGAATAGACTTGCATACAAGGGAAGGTAGTCCATGTTTCCATGGTGCGTCCCCCACCCTCTAAGATTGCAGCCAATTGAAGAGGAGGATTCTCTGTGTGCTTATCCCAACCTGGCAAAGCCCAACCATTATCGATACCCAAGCCAGCAGCAAAAAATGGCAGGTCAATACGCTCAGCTATTTTCACTGGCTCGCGCATATCCATTGGGGTATTGTCAACAGGCACAACGGTACCCAGAGGTACTGCCTTATCATCGTATGGAATATATTGCTCTGCCATCACTTGCAGGGTGTGGTCGTGAATGGTACCATTGCCTTCTCCCTTGAGGTTGAAATAGGCATGGTTGGTGAGGTTGAGGATCGTAGGAGCATCGGTGGTGGCATCGTACTGGATAACCAAATCCTTGCCATGTACCAAATAGGTCACATACACATGCAGATTGCCAGAGAATCCCTCTTCGCCATCAGGCGAGAGGTAATGCAATTTGATTGCCGTATCGCTAACCTCTACCACATCCCATACTTTATCATTGAAACCATGATAACCACCATGCAAGGTATGTTCGCCACAGTTCTTAGACAAATGGTAAGTTGTACCATCTATATCAAACTGCGCTCCACTCACGCGCCCTGCGGTACGTCCGTTGATGCCGTTGAAATAGACCTCTTGGTTCAGCCACTCATCTAGGGTGGAGAATCCCAAGACTACATCTGCCACATTTCCCGCAGCATCAGGCACAAAGAGGGATACAATCTTTGCACCATAGTTGGTGATTTGCGCCTTTAATCCATCGGAGGTAGCGAGGGTATATAAACCAACTTGTTTGCCTTGAACTATTTGGTCGAAACTTTTTTCGTTAATCATAAGGCTTGAGCAATAATGGATTTCATTTGTTCTTCTACAGCCTCTTGCTCCTCAAACAAGCGAATTTGCGCTTTGGTGCGCACGAGGTTGTGCTCTGGATAGGCAATCTGATAATAGGTATCGCCATTGAGGTAGTCGATATAGAAGCGTACAGCTTGCATAAAGCTCATGCGCTTGCAGCCATAAGGCAACAAACTTTTCTCCAAATCTGTGAGGAAGGTAGCTGTGGATAAGTAGCCCTTGGCGTATGCCTCGAAGATAGCCATGTTGACATGGATATTGTCCAAGTTAGGATCATCCTCTGCACCTGTATTGGCAGCAGTACGAATAAAATCGCCAAAGTCGCTGAACACGAAACCTGGCATCACGGTGTCGAGATCTACGATACACATTGGATTGCCTTGCTCATCAAAGAGCATGTTATTTACCTTTGTATCGCAGTGGTTCACGCGTTTTAGTAGTTGACCTTCGGCGTATAATTTCTCAGCAATACACATGGCATCTGCGCGCTCAAGTAGGTAGTCGGCAATATCTTGGGTAACGGCCTTGCGACCTGCGGCATCATTTTTTAATGCCTCGTGGAGCTGCTGAATACGGAATGCCAAATTGTGGAAGTCTGGAATAGACTCCACCAATGTATTCGTGTCGATACTAGACAACTGACACTGGAAATTGCCGAATGCTTGACCAGCCAAAAAGGCAGAATGTGCATCAATGCGCTCGTAGGAGAGAGCATTCTCAATGAGTACATACACACGCCAATAGTCACCCTCAGGGGTTTGGTAGTATAGTTTGCCATCCTTGGTAGGCACCACGCGCAACACCTTGCGTTCTACATCTGTCTCGCCCGCTTCTATGAGGAGTTGGCGGATATGGGATGTCACGCGTTCGATATTGTTTTGCAGACCTTCTACATCGCGGAAGATGTTGTGGTTGATGCGTTGCAGGAAATAGGGCTTACCACCCTGCTCTGCCGCTTTAAGGCAAAAAGACTGATTGATAATGCCGACCTTGATTGCCTCGGGCAAGAGAACAGGATTCTCTAACTGAAATTGATCTATAATGTGTTGCATATTCGGGTTATATTTATCAACAACATAAACAACTTAAACCAACAACATTGCGCGCGAATCGTACGCGTTGCGATCGTTCGAACGAAGTGAGATAAGAACTCCCTCGCGCGCTTTGATGTTTTACTTCATTCTTTCTTTGAAGAACTTCATGATTTTGGTATTCCAATCACTAGGAATCTCGTGTCCCATTTCTGGGTAGTAATAAATCACCTTATCATCAGTAGAGAGGTTGTTGTAAGGTGCGAGATTGGTATGAGGAGGACAAGTACCATCCTGCAAGCCACTGCAAGCAATCACTGAAGCAGAAATGCGGGTAGCAAGGTTCTTGGTGTCGAAATACGAGAGAAAAGCGTACATCTCCTCATCGGTCATACTACCTTTGTTGGCTTTGGCTGTCTCAGCTGGCCATGATACGATATTAAAGTAATCGGGAAAATCACCCAAGAAAGCTACGCAAGGAGCAATAGCGGTGAATGGATAATCGCTGAGTGCTGCCACTGCATAAGAGAGTGCACCACCTTGACTACTACCCTCTGCAAATAGTTGGGTCATATCGCTTGTCTCACGTGTTGCCATAAAGCGAACCGCTTGTACGCAATCCATGAATGCACCACGATAATAGTAGCCATCCTTTACGCCAAAATTGTATGCGAACCAGTCGCCGTAGATATTCTTGAAGTCTTCCTTGCCATCTGGATAGCGGTTAGCCGCCGCACGGTTGTTGAGCATCTGACCACGGATAGAGAAGAAGAACTCAGCGTACTCGCTATCGTTGCCATTTGGACAAGGAGGCCAAGAGGTAGCATTCTGTGAATCATAGCCATAGAAGTGCATAATGACAGGGTGCTTCTGTCCATCTTGTGGTTCTGCATAATAGCCACGGACAACGACTGGGGCACCATCTGGAGTATCTGGAACAGATTGCAATTCTACGAGGTAGATCTTGCGTTTGTCGGTGCTCTTCTTCTCCAACTCGGTGAGTTGAGCATTCATATCAATAGCAGCCAACTGCTCTTTAGCTGCTGCCCAATACGCATCAAAGTCGTCTTGTTTGTCAGGAGCAGAAACGATTTTCTCTGGAGATATACCAAAAACAAAATTACGAGCACCTTTATTATTCACAATGCAGTTTGCACGATAGAAACCTGGTGATAGGTCTTCTGGAGTTGTGATTACCACATCCTTTGCACCATTGGCAGGAATCTCCTCATTTTGCTCGATGGTAGTTACTGCTTTTTTGAGATCTGTGGAAATTCGCACCATTATAGCAGCGGTTTGAGCAATTGCATTAGGATTCTCAATGTGAATCGTAATGGATGGCTTGCTATCAAAAACCCAATTATTGGTAACTGCTACCGATTGGGTAAGAGGCTGCAATTCCGCAGGGATGGTGTCCTTTGGCTCTTCGGGTGTTTCGCCATTATTGATTGGTTCACAACTTGCCATCATCGTAGCTGTGAACAAAAGCGCGGAGAATAAAATAAATATCTTTTTCATGTTTTCTTGAGGTTATAGGTTATAGGTTAAAGGTTAAAGGCGGGGGATACAGCATAGCTGTACTACCTGCCTCTAACCTAATAATCTCTAACCTTTATCTTTACTTAGACAACGCGTACATTGCGAATGCAGCGCAAACGAGACCTGCGATTTGCAATGGGTTTGGAATCACGTGCAAGATCACGAGCGAAAGCAATACAGTTACCATAGGAGCAAGACCTTCCATTGGAGAAACCACTACTGCTTTACCATAGCGGTATGCGTACACGAGAGTCAAGGCACCAATAGAGTTGAGGATTTGGATGCCGAAAGAAGACCAGAATGTACCCATCACAGCCTCTTGTGCAAAGAAGGTAGCTGCATCTGGAGTCATGAAATATGCTACAGGAGCCAAGAGTACAGCAAAGAGAGCCATATATACGAAGAGAGACTCTGCGTCCATAGACTCATTAGCAAACTTCATGAAGAAGCCTTGGATACCCCAAGCGAGAAGTACAAGCACTGCCAATACAATCCACAACCAGCCAGTAACAGGGCTACCCTCGTTGCCTGTCTCGAGAGAGAGGAGGAGGATTGCAGCCAATGCCACTACGATACCTGCCATTTGCCATTTGTTAGCACGCTCCTTGAGGAAGATAGATGCCAAGGTGATTACCACAACTGGTGACATGGAGATAAATGGATAGATGATGTAGCTTGGACCAAGGGTGAGGGCCTTGAAAAGCACCAATTGACCACCTGCGCCGAGCAGACCTACAATAGCACCTAAGCCAATGCCGCGCCAACTGAAGGTAAGTTTGCCTTTGTTGATGATGAGTGCCACCAATGCGCAAGGCAACATAGAGAGTGCCCATGCGATGTAAACGACTGTGTCAGGAATTCCGTGACTGATTTGATAACCTGAGAATGCTCCCCAAATACCCCATGTAACCACGGTAATGAGGATGAAAAGTAACCAAAGTTTGTTTTTCATTGTTTTGTATGTTTTAAAAGTTTATAAAAGTTTCAATGTTTTATGCACATTGAGTGCTAAATATCTCCTTGCCTCCGGCAGAAATCTTATTAATCTTATTGCGCGAATATCCACCCCATTACGCTGTGCTCCGCAATAAATTGCCACCGCTAACACTCGCTTTCAGCGAGCCCGCTTAATCTTATGGAAGGCAACGGTGAACTTCACGCCCTGTCGGCTGTTTCACAATTTCAATGTTTCATGCGCCGTTGGCGCTTGTTTCAATTGATTAACTCGAAGTAGGGCAAGCGAGCGAGGGGGACGGAAATGGTGTAGGTCTTGCCACCACGGTAGCGTTTGCCTTGTTCGTCACGCCAAGTGCCCTTTGGCAATACAACCGTGCGCTCGGTGCCTGGGGTAGTCATAGGCGCTACGAGGTACTTATCGCCCAGCATGAATTGGTCCTTGATCATCTCCATGCCTTGGTGTGGGTATTGATACTCCATGCAACGCACGATAGGTTCGCCTGTCTTAGCTGCATGGTGCGCATATTGCATAATATATGGTGCAAACTCAGCGTGGAGGATAGCCATTTGCTTAACAATCTCCAGATTCTCTGCTGAGAGCACACGCCAAGGTGCTACCGAAAACTGCATCATTGGCATGAGGGCATGCACTTGTGCAGAACGCACGATGAGCGTTTGGTCGAACTCGTCGGAGTTGATACCGAGGAAAGATGTCCATTGTCCGCCACCAATCATATCAGGGCATACGTATGCATAGCCGAGCAAGCCCGCAGCGGTCATACATGGGATGAGGGATTGCACTGCCTCCCAGCTATAGTCCTTATCGCCAAGGCGTTGTACGAGAGGTTGACCACCCATCTTCCAGCAAGCACGGTACTCATTGAATGGGAACTCCAAGCCAATCTTTGCCCACGAGGTGGTGTGATCTACTGTAGTGGCAGTAGGGTCAAAAGCACGGATGGGGGCAGAGGCGTAGCAGTTGTTGTCACCCGCATCAAACTTGTAACCATCTATGCCATAGTCGATTTGCACTTGCTTAAGGATATTGATAAAATGTGCTGATGCCTCGGGATTGGTAAAGTCGTAGCATGCAGAATAGCCATTCCACCAATTGAGAATAGCAGTACCACCATAAGGATTCTTCAACAAGTAACCTTTTGCCTCTAGGTCACGAAATTCAGGTGAATCGGGAGAGACAAATGGGCATATCCAAAGCATGACTTTGAAGCCCAATGCGTGGAGTTCGTCCACCATAGCTTTAGGGTCAGGAAAACGCTCGGCTTTGAAGTCGAAGTTGCCATAGTAGCGTTGCCAGTTGTCGTCAATCATCAGCACTCCAGGAGGGAAACCATTATCAATGATGGCATGCGCATAGCGAAGAATATCCTCTTGGTTTTGGTTATACATGAGTTCGATCCATGTATTGTACTGCGGCATGGTAAAGAACAGGGTATCTGGCAAAGAGCCTGTAGGAGGGAAGTATTTGGCTTGCGCAGCAAGATATGCCTCGCGGAGCGTGGTGCCTGCTTGTACCTCTGTCATTGGAATAGAGGTAGTGAGATTGCCGTCTTGAACAGAAAAGACGAAGGCAGAATCTGCCCAACAGTAACGTCCGTCGCTATTGAGGAAGAGCGGAACGAGTTGGTTGTTCGCGTCTTGAATATGAAGATTGAAAGCAGATTGTTGCACATAAGGTTGGTTATATCCCAATCCAACCGATGCTCCCCACCAATGACCTTGAGCCATTGATAGGGAGAGAACGGTAGAGAGAGTAAACAATATGCTTAGTATTTTCTTCATCCCAACAATATTATTGCAATACTACGTCGGTGAGGTAGTTGTAGCCTGTTTTCTCGTCCCAGATGTCTTTGTTGGCAAAGCGAACAGAGAACATTGGGTTGTCGTGGATTGTAGGATATGGATCTGGCAAGTTGATGTAAACGCCATACTCGCCAGTCATTTGAGCATCCAAGTTCGCATAGAGGGTTGTGATAGTGGTATCGCCAGGTGTCCAGAAACGAGGATCGATATTTTGTGGATAAACGAACTTGGTAGCAGGGTCGTCCTTATCCACAAAGATAAGCTCTACATTGCGAGCATTAACCAACGAAGCGAAACCTACGTTGCGGAGAGTGAGGATGATCGAATAAGGCTTGTTTGCCTCTGGTGTCTGGGTTGGGAATGCCTTGTCAAGCACGAAGCGATAACCCAAACGACGTTTGATCTCATCCATCGAACCATCTGAATACCATGAGTTAAGCACTCCTGAATGGTAGCCGCTGTTGATGTATGTCCAGTGGTATTTTGCCATCTCCTTGATGGCATTTTCTCCGTTAGAATACTGGCATTGACCACAAGTCTCTCCACCCATGAAGGTATATTTGGAGTCTTCCGCCCAAAACTCGCGTTGCTCGTTAGAACTATAGGTACCTACATCATTCGAAGAAGCGAGGAAGCAGTCGTTGAACGCTGCAAGACGTGCTTTAGGAGTAGGTTGGTATGCCTCTGTCTCGGATATTGGGGTCACATCACCACCATTCATTTGGAGATAACGCATCTTGAATCCTGGTGTACGGAGGGATACTTGGCGATCTTCAGGTACTGCTTCAAGAAGATAGTTGAGGAGTTCCCAACGAGGTGCATAATCTTCGTCAGTTTTAGGATTCATTTTGAAGTTAGTGGTATAATACCACTCGCCCCAGACACCGATAAAACCTGCTTGTACACAGAGGATTACATCGGCATTTTTCTCCCAATAAGGTTTGAGTTGGTCGATATGACGTTTCATCCAATCAAGTGTAGCGTCCCAAGGTTTAGCAGAACCAGACTCGCTGCTCTTGTATGAACAACGGATGACAGCTTTGGAGCCACCTTCGCGCAATGCATCGAAGTTGCGTTGCATGCGATCAAGGAACTCTTGCGAGATGTCACTCTCGATATAGTCGGTCAGATAGTATGAATGCAAATACAGAGAGATTTGTGCAGACTTGCGGTTGAGTTGCACAACATTTGATGTTAAGCCTTTGCTTAAATCGCCTGATTCATAGTAAGTTTGTATAAGAAAACCACGCTCAGGGTTTGCGATGATTTCGTTGGATTCGGTAAAATATATAGTACCTTCTGGATCTGGTTCAGGACATGTACAAGGGTCATCGCCACACATAGGGCATGGATTGGTACAAGCTGCACAGAACAGAGAAATAATTAGCAATGGTAATGTATAACGTTTCATAATAGTACTCAGTTGTGTTTGGTATAGTCTTGGTATAGTCTTGGTATCCCTTGGGAATAGTGCGTGTATTGTCCGTGTATTGTGCGTGAATAGTGCGTGAATAGTGCGTGAATAGTGCGTAATACGCGGTTAATTAGTGAGAGTATTTTCTCTTGGAGAGGAGTGTCTCGGAGATAAAAAATGTCTCGGTGCAGTGGTGCACCACTGCACCCAGACTTCAATCAACAAATGTTAAATGTTTTGTTTAGAGAATTAGTTCTCTGGGATGTAGAATTTAACGAGCATCTTCTCAGCTTTAACCTTGCTGCCGAGCTCGTCGTCAGAAGCGTTAGGAAGAACACCAACAGACTCCCAAGATTGTTGGATATCGAAACCAACAGTGAAAGCCTCACCCCAAGCAGCAGGGATCAACTCACGCAAAATTTGGATCTCCATTTTGTTGTCACCGAGGTGTTGGCTAGCGCAGAAAGCACCAGCAGCAACGAGCTCAGTCCAGTTCCACTCGTTGGTGTTGTAAGCGCCGCCGTAAGCGAACATACCTGGCTCATACAAGCAAGGCTCACCATAGCCACAATCCTCAGTAGGTTCAGCATAGAAGAAGCCCTCCATGAGTACGTCGATATCGTATGGCTCGAGCCATTGGTCACCGTAACCACCAGTCTCAGCACCAGCGTCAACGTTCCAATAGATGTGGAAAGGAACAGAAGTGAGGTCAGAAACGAGCTCGGTATCCCACTCAACGAGGAGGTTTACATAGATGTCGTCAGCGAATACCTTTACGCTCTTGAGAGCATCCCAAGATGCACCCTCAGCGCACTTTGTCTCGAAGAGGTAACCCTCTGGAACCTTAGCCCAGTCAGCGTCAGAAGCATCGTCAACCTTAATAGGGCAAACGTACTCTTCAACTACCTCACATGTACATGGATTGTTGCCGCAATCTGGGCATACCTTCTCTGGCTCATCGCCACAAGCTACCAAAGCGATAGCAACTACGCACATAAGCGCGAATTTCAAAGTTTTCATAATTGTAATAATCGATTATTAAAAAGTGAATAAATTATGTTGATTGAATTGTATTCTATTTTTTCGCCTAACTACGGTTCTTTTCGGGCATATAGGTAGGTTATGAACCCGTTATGAACCCGTCAAGAACCCGTAATTGGCGGTTAATTGGTCTTAATAACCAGGGTTTTGTTGGATATGACTAACCGTCCACTCGTTGTTAGGGATAGGATATTGGAAGCGGTTGTCAGTAGGTTCAACGATCTCCCAAGGGTGTGCACCAGGGAACTCACGGTTGACTTGCTTCTTGTTACGAATGAGGTCGAAGAGTCGGTGAGCCTCGAAAGCGAGCTCAAGACGACGCTCGTCGAGTACTACGTCGAGTGCAGAATTGTAGCCGTGCATTTTGCCAGCAGCGAACATACCCTCAGCAGGGATACCTGCGCGAGTACGGATTGCGTTAACATCCTCATATGCCTTAGCATCTTGTCCGAGATGAGCGTAAGCCTCAGCGCGGTTGAGGATCACCTCACCCCAACGGCAGATAACAGGAGAAGAAAGCATTGGGTCGCCATCTTGGTAAGAGAACTTAGAAACGTAGTAGATTGGGTGGGTGTTACGGTTCTTCATTGTCTCGTGAACACGAGCCAAGCAGTCTACGCCCTTGTAGTTAACGTGGTACTCATAGTACTCGCCGTTGACTTGCTTTTTCTCTACGGTATAAGTCTTACCGCCATCAGTGAAGGTATAGTTGTCACCATCAGGAGTAACTACGAAAGAAAGGCACAAACGACCAGAAGCATCGTCAGCAGTCTCAGGATCTGGGAAATAGACTGTAGTCTTATTCAACAGAGGATCTGGGAATTGTGCGTGGATGAAGCTGGTGTAACGCTTGTCCTCAGGATAACGCTCGTAGAGGTAGAGCAATGGGTTAGAAGGATAGATCTCGCCCCATCCCATACCGTCGTTGATGAACATAGAAGCGATACCTGATTGGCCAGGAGTCTCAGTTGGCTCGTGAGCAATACAGAAGAGTGTCTCAGCAGAAGTCTTGGCGTTGATGAAGTAGTTAGCCAAGTCTTTGTCGAGTTTAGAATCAGGAGTAGCACCTGCGAGCATAGCGTCCACAGTATTAACACACTCTTGCCAGTTCTCCATATAGAGGTGAACACGTGAGAGAAGACCGAGTGCAGCGTTCTTGCAAGGATAACCTGCGTTACCGCGAGAAGCACCCATGAGTTCAGAAGCCTTGGTAAGGTCTTTCACGATTTGGTCGTATACCTCACCTACCTTAGCACGGAAAGGTTTCTCGTTGTTGGTGGTAATGTGGAGAGGTACACCGATATTGTCGCGACCATGTGAATATGGCTTCGCATAGAGGTTCACGAGGTTAAAGTGCATCCAAGCGCGTACGAAATACGCCTCACCGAGGAGGTGGTCGCTAGTAGTAGAAGTACCTTCAACAGTAGCTTCTACAACAGTGTTACACATGTAAATAACCTTGTACGCAATCATCCAAAGAGTACCAACGTTCTTGAGGTTGTCGGTCATCTTGAGCGCAGTAGCCTCGTAGAGAGGGTCAGTGGTGTGGGATGAAAGGTTGCAGTTGTCAGCAGGGAACTCAGAGAGTTGGAAGAAGTGGCGAACGAAAGTGTTACCGCTAGAATAGCCGAGGAACTCTACTTCGTCTTTCAAGAGCGAATAGCAACCGTCCATGATGTATTCTGCACCAGCTTCGTCTTGGAGCAATACATCGGAGTTGAGCTCATCAGATGGGAAGTAATCGAGATTACAAGATGTAAGCGCTACACCTGCCATCAAAGCTACGAATAAAACTATCTTTTTCATTGTTGTATCTAATTAATAGTTAATAGTTAATAATTAGTATCTCATTAACCTTAGAATGAAATCTCTACACCAGCTTGGAATGTTTGACCAACAGGATAGTTGGTGGTGTACATACCAGCCAATTCATTAGCATTAGTGGTGAGGGTAATCTCAGGGTCCATACCAGAGAACTTAGTAGCAGTCCAGAGGTTGTCAGCAGAGAGATAAACGCGGCAGCGTGTCATGTGCGCCTTTTGGATTAACTTCTTAGGGAAGTCGTAACCTAAAGTAACGTTCTTGATACGGAAGTAAGAACCATCCTCGAGGTAGCGTGAGCTGATAGAGTTAGAAGCCTTGTTACCGTTCAACATTGGTTTTGGGTGAGTAGCGATGTCGCCCTTCTCCTCCCAACGCTTCCAACCTTGACGAGAGTTCTCGATAGAGAGTTGGTTGTAACCTACGTAAGCACCGTCTGCATCAGAAGATTGACGGGTGTAGTTGTAGATCTTGTTGCCGTATATGAAGTTGGTATTCACGTGAAGGTAGATACCGTTCCAGCTTACTTGTGTGTTCAAACCACCAGAGAAGAGAGGAGTAGCCTTGCCAACAACAGTAGCATTGGTAGCGTTGTAGTCGTTGGTAGTGGTCTTTTGTCCATCAGCGTCAAGCACGTAATTGCCCTCAGCATCAACAACATACCACAATGGGTCACCATTCTTAGGATCTACACCAGCCCACTCTTTCATATACCAAGAGTAGATGTCTTGACCCTCTTTAACTTGTTGGCTCACAGAGCTTGCAGTTTGCAAGAAAGGAGTATGATCAGGAAGCTCTGTTACGCGGTTCTTGTTGAAACCGATGTTGAAGCCAAGATCCCAAGACCATTTGCCCTTGTTGATAATGTTGGCATCGATGCGGTACTCAATACCTTGGTTGCGAACAGAACCTACGTTCTTGGTTACCTCGTAGAAACCAGTAGATGGAGCTACAGGCACGTTGAGGAGCAAGCCAGTGTTGTCGGTATTGTAGAGGTCGATAGACATATCAATGCGGTTGATGAAGGTGAGGTCAACACCGATAGCAGCCATATTAGCAGTCTCCCAGTGGAGGAGAGGGTTAGCAAGACGGCTAGGAGTAGCAGACACCTTGTTTTGATACAACGCGTTGAGCGCGTATGTAGAGAGGTACTTGTACTCAGGGATGTTGTTGTTACCAGTGATACCGTAGCTAGCGCGGAGCTTCAAGAATGAAACAACGTCTTGATCCTTCATAAAGTCCTCGTTGGTGATCAACCAAGAAGCCGCTACAGATGGGAAGTAACCTACGCGATTCTCAGGAGCAAAGATAGAACTTGCCTCTGCACGGAAAGTAGCAGTAACGAAGTAGCGTTTCGCATAGTCGTATTGTGCTTGGATAAATGCAGCCCAGCTTGCACCAGGGATCTCGTAACCGCTGTTAGCGTTAGGAGAGGTAGCGTTGAGTGCGTCCACACCAGCAGGCATACCTGTACCTGACGCGGTGGTGTACTCAGATTTCCATGTACCCCACTCCCAACCAAGCATACCGTTTACGCTGTGGTCGCCCCATTGGTAAGAACCTTTGAGGATATTGGTAGTACCGAAGCTCTTGCTCAAGCCGATAGACTCCTCAAGGTAACCGTTAGCATAGCTAGAGTCGTAAGCCTTAGGATCTACATAATATTTAGACTTGTAGTAGCCAGTAGAGAAAGTATTGGTAGTAGAGAAGCTCAACCAATCGGTGAAGTGCACATTGAGTTGCAACATACCGTTGAAGTCAAAGTTGTTAGCGCGAGAGTAGTTGTACTCAGCAGAGTTGAGCGCATTCCACTTGTTTTGTGACCACCATTTCTCACCGTTGTCAGAACGAGTGTCACCAGCAACATATACATAATCGCTAGTTTGGTTGCCTTCAGCATCGTATGCGTGTGGGTTATCCCAAGGCATCTTGTTGAACGCGTCGTCCATCATGGTCCAAGAAGAAGCGTAATCTACACTTGATTTAGAGAAGTTAACGCGAGCCTTCATGTCCAACCACTTGGTGATTTGTGCGTTCATATTGAGGTTAGCGTTGAACTTTTGCATACCAGTGGTGATGAGGGTACCCTCTTCATCATAGTAGTTCAAACTAGCATAGTATCCAACCTTCTCAGAACCACCCTTTACAGAAACATAGTAGTCTTGAATAGCACCAATACGGAAGAACTCATCTTGCCAGTTGTAGTCGCGATTCAAAAGATCTTTGGTGTACAAAGCGTTGAACACGCCCTTAGAATACAAACCTTTGTGGAAGTTGTAGAGCTCCTCAGAATCCATCATGCGATAGTTCTTGTAGAGGGCTTGCTTAGCACCAGCAGTAGCCTTAACGTCCACAGTGATCTTCTCGTTTTTCTTACCAGACTTGGTAGTAACAACGATTACACCACCAGCAGCGGCAGCACCATAGATACCAGTAGCACCCGCATCCTTGAGGACAGAGATAGACTCTACGTCTTGTGGGCTGAATGAACCACCCATCACACCATCAACCACGTAAACAGGGTCGCTGGCAGCGGTGATAGATCCCGTACCACGGATACGGATTTGAGCAGCATCACCAGGTTGACCACCCGCGTTAGTAACTTGTACACCAGCTACTTTACCTTGAAGCATGTTACCTACGTCAGAAGTGGTAACATCGGTCAAAGCATCGCTAGATACAGTGACAACAGCAGAAGACAACTCAGCTTTCTTCAGAGAAGAGTAACCCAAAGAAACGACCTCCTCCATCATGATGGCATCAGACTCCATGATAACGTTGAGGACAGAAGCTGCCTTCAAAGTTTGGGTCTTGAAACCAATGTACGAGAATTGGATGGTTGCATCCTTAGCTGTTTCGAGTTCGTAGTTACCGTCAAAATCGGTAACAGTACCATTCGTAGTACCTTGCTCAACAACGCTCACACCAATCATTGGCAGACCGTCATCGCCAGAGGTAACGGTTCCTTTAACAACTGTCTGCGCGAAAGCAGGAGCAATTGCCAAAAGAAGACTCATGCAAATAACAGAAAATGTTCTCATGTTTTTAATTGTTTATAAATTAGTTGTTTTGTTTGAGTTCTAACAAATAGTTGCCTACAAAGTCAGCCTCTACTACAGGATTGTTGCCATCCACTTGGAAGGAAACAGGGTTCTCAGCAGCATAGGTAGTAGCCGTATAGGTCTTGCCCTTCTCCAATCCGCGGAGCTCGATAGTGCCCTTGAAGGACTCAGCATCGGTATAGAAGGCATAATAGAGCGCATCGTTTTGACGGATGACGTGTGCCTCAGGGTAGTCATAACCCCATGTATAGAGGTTGAGGTACTCACCACGAGCGAGGTTTTTCTCCTTGTAGATCTTCATCCAGTGACGGATAAGTTGCTCTTTCTCAGGAGTTAACAAGAAACTTGTTTGAACGGTTGGGTTATCCTTAGGATAAGTAAACTTGGTACCAATCACAGAGCCAGTACCGATTTGCGAAGCGAAATCGGTGCCGCCATCGGTGAGTTCTACGTGGTCACCATAGTATGCCAATTGAGGCGCCATAGCCGCATAGGCTTTGCGCTTCATACGTACTTGCTTGGATGAAGTAGGGTCAGATGCCACTGCTTGGTTGAAGAAAGGCAAGAGGTAGTAGTTGACCGCACAACCGCAAGGGCAGATTTGCACTACTGCGTGTGGGTGAATAGCGCGTGCCTTCTCAAATACATTTTGGAAATATGTAGGCATTTGCTCTACTGCTTGTGCAGCATACTCCAAGCCAGAATGCTCGTTGTAGTCAGGCTCGCAGCAGTTGAGGTGTTGACCATCAATCTTGAGACCGTCGAAGTTCCAAGTCTTGAGGAAACGCTCAAGAAGCATGTTAGTATGCTTGGTAGTGTGAGGATTAACAGGAGAGAGATAGTAGCTATCCCACCAAGAGATATACTCAGGTGTCCACTCATCGGTAAGGAGCATCATCTCTGGGTGCTCCTTGAGGAGCTTGGTTCCAGGATCTGCTGCGAGAGGAGCCCACCAGAGCTTAGCGTACATGCCACGGCGGTGGATCTCATCGGTCATGCGGCGCATATCGCGATCGCCACCAGGGAAACGGCTGTTGGTCTCCCAGTCACCCTCTGCGATTTGGAAACCATCGTCCACATCCACCCATTTGAAGCCGAGCTCAGCCACCTTGTCCAAGGTACCAATCACCTCTTTGATGGTGAAGTTGCGCTCATAACCCCAAGCGCACCATACAGGCTCAAATGCCTCGTACTCAGATGCTGGCAACTCAATACCAGCTTGCTCTTGCATCACCTCAGAGAAGGTGCGGAGTGCGGTGAAATAGTCGCCCTTGTGCTCGTAGCGGAAAGCAGTGAAAGTATGGAGTGTATCGCCTGTGTTCAACTCAACTGGCCACTCAAACTCGTAGCGGAGAGCCATGCTCACCTTGTTTTCGTAGCGTTTCCACTCAACAGGCATAGAAATCATGCGCAATACTGGCTCTATGAGGCCGATAGCCACACCGCCATCGCGTTGCCAAAGGTCAAGCATAGGAATACCACCTCCGTAATCGGAGTTGTTCATACCAAGGTAGTTCTCCTTGGTAAAGCCCTCAGTAACAGGCAATACCCAGTCAAGACGACCATTAGAAGATGATGGTTGCAATGACCAAACGACAGAATCCTCTGCCTCCACCTCGGTACGGCACATCTCGTATGCGCGAACGGTGATAGGTTTACCCTCGTTGACGTAATACGTCTCGATCTTTACTAATCCTGGATGTCCATCTACAGGGGTAGCAGTTTGATGCTTGGTTACAATGACACCATTTTCGCTGTATGGAAAATGGGTCATTGTAGCCGCATCACACTCGAGGAGGTCGGTCTCTGGCTTAGCAGAGCAACCTACGCAGAGTGCTACAACACAAATTATAATGAACAACCAACTAATTGTTTTCTTCATAATTATGAATTTTGAATTAAGAATTTTGAATTACTTATACTCGTTAAGCAAACGTTTTGCATTCTTGTTGTAAATCTTTTCCAACACAGTATCAGGCAGATAGAAGCCAGAGAGATACCAGTGGTAGTTGAAATCGTGCACATAGAAGTGCTCGTCCTCGGTCTCCAACACGCGGAAGATAGTACGATACATGGATGGATCAAAACCATTGTCGGTACCAAAGAGTACGCGGTCTTGGTACTTAATCAAGAACTCGCGTGTAGCGCGTGGTGTCTGAGCCGATTCTGCTACGCGAGCAGAGATGTCGATGTACATGTTAGGATACTTGTCCAACATCGCACCCAAGCGAGGCAGGTCTTGGTTCATATTCAGATAGTGGCACGCGATGAAGATGGTCTTAGGATTCATCTTGAGTGCGTTCTCAAACGAAGCCATCAAGCCCTCATAGCCAAGGCAGCCAGCCACGGTGGTATCAACAGCCCATACAGCGCCGTTGAGCAAACCGTCGTTGGTAGCATCTTGTGGGAGGTACATCCAGTATGGCTCAGCAATGTGGATAGAGATAGGCATCTTGAGCTCAGCACACTTAGCCAATACAGGCACCAAGCGTGGGTCGTCAATGTGCAAATCTTTACCCTCGGTAGGACGTGCATACAACTCGCCCAAACCTTTGTCACCCATCTCACCTACACCTACAGCGCCCAAAGCATGGCATTTCTCCAAGTAGGCAATTGCCTCTTCAGGAGTACCATCTTGCAAGAGCTGGGTGTAATCCAGTGAACACCAGAAGCGGAAACGGTCAGCGTGAGGGCTATACAACTCTACAAACTCCTCAAATGGTCTGCCGATCCAAGAGCAGTGCATGATATGGGTCTCAGTAACGCCCACAGCATCCATGTTCTTTACCCATTGGTCAACCTCCTCAGCAGAAGCCACATAGTCGTGAGAGTGCATGTCGATGATTGGATACTTTGCTTTCTCTACAAACGTTTGCGGAATATTATTCACGTTTACAGGGCGAAAATCGCTTAGGAGCAAGGTATCAGCAATGGTCTTGGGTTGTTCGGTAGCAGTGTTGCCACAACCAACCAACGCCAATGCAACTGCAACAAATAAAATAACCTGTTTCATTTGTTTATGAGTTTATCAGTTTATTAGTTTATAGTTTATTTAAAAATCCAAAACGCTCTTTTGCCACGCGCTCTACATCCTCAAGGCATGTGAAAGCAGTAGTGCCACCGGCAGCAGTTGTATTCACTGCACCTGTCATATTACCATAGCGTTGGCAATCTTCGAGGGGCGCACCTTGCACAAATTGAGAAATGAAGCCTGAGTTGAACGAATCGCCTGCACCAATGCAGTCCACTACGTTCTCGTTGAGCATAGCTGCCATTTGGTGGCGGGTACCATCCTTCTTGATGAGCAATGAGCCACGGCTACCTTGCTTGATAATCGCATTATTAATATAAGGAGCGATGCACTCGATTGCCTCGTCAATATTATCCTTATGAGTCAGGGCTTTGAGCTCGGTCTCGTTAGGCATAAAGACGGTAATGAGTGGCAAGACATTCGCATAGTCCAAATCCCACTCCTCTACAGGATCCCATTGAGTATCAAGAGAGGTGGTCACACCATTAGCTTGAGCAAGCTTAAGAATCTCAATAAGATCTTTCTTGAGACCACTTTGCATAAAGATAGAAGAGATATGGATATGCTTAGCGTGGGTAAACACCTCAGGATTGATATCCTTGAGCGCCATCACGTCCATTGCACCTTGGTAGGTGAGGTTAGCACGATCCTCGTCGTAGCTCATGCAGATAGTAGCGCCAGTAGCATGCTCGTTGGTACGGATGAGATAGGTGGTATCCACCTTCTTGGCTTGAAGACTGGTCTCTACCAAGTCACCAAACTGGTCGTTACCCACCATACCGCAGAAAGCCACCTTCACGCCCAATGCTGCTGCATTGGCCGCGAAGATTGCTGTAGAACTACCCAAAGTCAAAGTCATTTGCTTAGCAAATTTCTCCTTTCCCATCTCTGGGAAAGCGTCAATTTGGTTGAGAATAAGATCGACATTCAATTCGCCTAAAGCAACGATATCAAAGCGTTTCATATCTTAGATATTTTTGAGATGATCGTTGAGGTTCACAATATTGAATGCATAATAGTATTTATCCATATTATGCTCGATGCGCATGAGTACTACGTCCTCAGCGTGGATACCTACATACTCCAAGTTCTCATAGAGTTTTTGACGAGCTACCAACACCTCTGGAGCTTGCCAGATATAGCGGCAACCAGTCTTCACGAGCCACAATTGACGCTCTGGCTCCACCTCTGCGAGGTCTTTGCCTTGCTCGTCAGGTTGCAACCATTTTTTCCAACGGCCTGACTCATATACCTTTTGCCAGAGCACCTTGGTCATATTGCTGAGTTGTGGAATACGACCAGCCTCAAATTGCTTCTTCTCTTCCTCCTCGAGCTCTGCGAGTGCGTCGTACTCGTTCATTGTAAACTCAGGACCGATGTTAGCAGCACCCATACCAGAAGTTGGGTAATCTTGTGGGTTGTCCACGTCATCGCTGTAGTGACCCTTGATGTAGCTACCATAAGGACGAACCTTAGCGGTCAAGTCGCGAGCTACCTCAGCATCAAACAATGTGGTGTGGAGGTCAGTACCTACCTTACCTACGATGAAGCATGGCCAAACATCTTCCAAACCTACCTCTTTCAAACCTGTCTTGAGGTCGGTGAGGAAAGTATCGAAAGTAGTTGGGTCAGCCAAACCGCCGTGCACCTCCTCGGTACCTACCTCGTAAGAGATAGGAGCGATGCCATGTGCCTTACGGAAGGTCTCAGCGTGGAGAATGAGCTCTACGGTACGTTGAGCCACCACATGAATATCAATAATCTCGCCCTTTGGCAAGAAGATATCTACAGTAGGATCCACGTGAATCAAGTCGTAGCCAGCCAAGATAGCTGCCTCATAGCTCTCTTTCACACCTTGCATAGCGCGCTCGGTATCCCAACGTTGTTGGGTTTGGATATCCTTCAACCATGGACCTCCGTGGTCGATAGCCACCACGTATGGACCAGTATAGTGCACAGCCTCAGCCTCGCGACGCAATACTGCGGTAAACTCAGCTTGGGTCATGCCTGTGTAACCACCATCGCAGTCCACTTGGTTCAATGTGGTAGCGAAGTATATAGGTGCGTTGTTACGTTTTGCAGCACGGAAAGATGCCTTGATTACTGACAATGAGTTAGGACATGCTGCGAAGAGTGTACGAGGTACACCAGTTGTTTGTTTCAACTCCTCCATCACGCGGAGGATATTTTCGGTTTTTGCCATTTTTTTCGAGTTTATGAGTTTATTAGTTTATGAGTTTATTAGGCGAGGATTATTCATAAATGATCACGCCCTCTACCACGCGGTGGATGTTGCCTGATACAGATGGAGTATCTGGGCACAAACCATGGCTGATAGATGTATAGAAGCCCAACAATTGACCTACCAATACGTATGGCAGTACGCCATAGATGCTGGTTTTGTCAGAGCCGTTAGGCATTACTACTTGCAAATCTTCCTCCACACCTTCTATATTTACGCGCGCGCCCGCGGTAACGATCACTTGAGCTACCAAGTTGTTGTTGCCGCTTACTTGTTTTACCAAGTCACGCTCATAGCGTTGGATATCCTCTTTGTCTTGCATGAGGTAAACCACCATAGATTGCTCGTTTACCACAGCTTTTGGTCCGTGACGGAAACCGAGGAAAGTATCAAACTTACAAACCACACCACCATCGGTGAGCTCTTGCAACTTCAAGTGGCACTCCTCTGCAATACCCTTCATTGGGCCTGAACCGAGGAATACACCACGCTCAAACTTACGAGCAGCGATCTTCTCGATCTCACCCTTGTATTGATCAATGATAACTTGTGCGTTAGCAGCAGTAGCAGCCACAGCCTCTTTCTCATTCTCGATGGTATCGATCTTGCTCAACATCAAGCAGGTGAGCAACATAGTTGAGAAGCTGCTGGTCATTGCCAAACTCTTGTCATCAGTCTCCTCTGGGAGCAAGAGAGAAAGGATGTTCTCGGCATTAGCTGATTTTGCCAAATGACCATTCTTGTTGCAAGTGATGAAGATGTGAGCCACATTCTTGCATACTTTGTTAGCCAAGTTCACGGTAGCCACACTCTCAGGGCTATTACCAGAACGTGCAAAACTAATCAACAGCAATGGTTTGTCTGCATCCAAATAGTCAGCAGCATTGGTCACGATGTCAGTAGTAGCAACGGCACGTACATTCTTCCATGCACCACGGAGTACTGGAGCGATAGCATCACCGATGAACGCAGAAGTACCCGCACCAGTCAATACGATGTCGGTCTCTGGGGTTAAATACTTAGCCAAGAATGCTTGGATAGTTGCTTTCTCTGACACCAACACTTCATACTCTTTCAACCAGCATGAAGGTTGTTGCAAAATCTCTTTGTAGGTATGTAAAGTTTCCATAAAAATGTATGTAAAACGGTTAATATGCACACTTTTGCGCTGCAAAATTACTACGTAATATTTGTTTCTACACCATAAAAAACATGTTTTATAACATATTTTTGGCGCTTTTTTGACAAAAATGCAATAATCTACTTATACTCAAAAACTTACATCATTTTTGCTTTCGAAACTTTGCATTTCGAAACGTTTCGAAGGTTTTCGCAAAAACAACAGAATATTTAGCGGAGGATAAGCCGACGATAAGCCGAGGATAGACTGAAGATAAGCCATCCTAAAACGAAACACTAACGAAAGAAATGAAACAAACAACAATAAAACAAGGGGTATGCTTTCACACACCCCCTGTTTTTCTCACTACCGATGCCAAAACGTAGCGTCCGTTATCCGATTACCGATATCCGCTCTTCGCTTCTGCTTCGTAAGCAGCAAATGGGAAGATCAGACATGCCGTGCCATCCATAGTAGGCTCATTGGTGGAGTAATCATTCGTAGAGTCGTGATAGACCATCACGTCGGGTTGATAGCGCATATAGTTGATACCTCCTTCCATGTTCACGCCACGCAAGCTATTGAAAATGCCTTGATATACAGGGCCATCTACCAATCCACCTGTTGTATTGCCGATCTTCTCGCTGATGATAAACGAGTGAGGCTGAGTAGGATAGCATTTGGCACCAGGCAACTCCACGATCATGCATACACCCCAAGGGTTACACCCTAGCAGCCAATCGCGCAACGATGACTCCATATCAATATAGGTGGAGTCATTGGTCAATTGACGATACAAGATACATTGGGTCAGCATAGCCGTGGTGAGGTTGTTCGAGCACCAGATAGATGGTACACCATACAAGAAAGCTTGCTGCACCGATTCGCCATGAATGGCACGCTGATAGACCGTATCAATACCCCTTTTCAAATAGGCAATAAACTCCTCACGAGAACGATTCTTAGCTTCACTAGCTAAGCGATAATGACCGATATTCATAAAAGGATACCATTGGTAATGGCGAGCCGTATCGCTGCCCATCCAAGGGGTAGTAGGCTCTTGACGCCCATAGGAAACTGCATCCTTGAGATACGACTTCTCGTTGGTCTTGCGATACAATTCGTATGCTCCTAACTCCATATCATCCACCCAGTTAGTCTCCTCGTAGATATATGGCGAGCGAACGGAGGCTGTTTGACTAAAACCAGGTTTGCGCACACCCAATTCGTATGCGTCTTTGGCTTTCTTGCCGATACGCTCTGCCAACTCGGGATAGTATGGCGCCAGGATCTTGCTACCCAACGCAAAACAGGACGCATACTTACCCACAATCGACGAAGTACCTGTCGATATATTCATACCTTTACCTTGTACTTGCGGTTCACCCGAAACAAAATAGACGGGACGTCCATTATTCACACCCCAACCATAATCCGCTTGATCATCCTTTGGGAAACGCATGCCTATATGATCGCGGTCGTCTGCCAGTTGGTTATAGAACTCCCCTGGTTCGGGATTCATACGATCCAGCCAGTCCAATCCCCAGCGAATCTCATCCACAATATCAGGAATACCATTCGCTCCTGGTGTACCATCGGTTTGGTATGCATCCCCAAACAACTCGGGATATTGCTCGTAAGCCAACATCATCTGGTAGATGGCGTTGGCTGTGGTCGTGGCGTATTGCAGGCAATCGCTAGCGTCATGCCAACCACCACGCACATCAATATGCTGCCCCGTCTTGGTTGGATGGTAAATGATATACCCATCTTTCTGATGGCAACTATCCCCCGTAAAAGGATTCCAACCGCAGCGCTGCTGACGCATATAATTGAGAGGAAAATCGGCCAAACCATCATATACATGCTTGCTAATGAGAAAACTATCCGACACTGCCTCGCCTATCTTCAATTGATGCCAACCTTCCTCTTTAAGGTCAGAAAAATCGTAGCGGGTATATTCCCATCGCCCACTATCACCTGTCATGATGATAGCAAACTTCTTTGCTTCCGGCAGATAGCCGATCTGCGACACACGAATAATCTGTTCAGCCATGGCCAAACTGCTGATGCACAAAACGCAAAGGAATAATTTCAAACGCATAGTGAATATCAGTTGTACTAAAACCTATTCATTTAACCACTCCATAAAAGGAATAACTTGGATAGTGAACCCTTTTTCTTCGATTATTTCTTTATATTGGTAGGATATAATTTGCAATGTTTGGCATTTTAATTCACCAGCCACCTCAATCAGTGCGTCTATTTCACGGCGACGAGTTTTCTCGGAAGTCAAATCGTAACAAACTTGTATCAACCGTTCTACTTTTACGCCTTTACGAGTAACAAAATCCACCTCTTTGTCGTTGCGTGAACGGTAGTAGAATAGTGTATTTTCTGTATCGTACCCTTTGCGAATCAACTCGATAAACACTTGATTTTCTAGTAAACGTCCCAAATTCTCGCTCAGATTAAAAGCCGTTGTACTTACAAATCCATTATCCACCACATATACTTTGCGGGCGGCTTTCTTCATGACTTTGAGTTTGTTGTTAAAGCGTTGCAAGTAGAAAAACAAGTATGGTTCATGCAGATAGTTCAAGAATTTTTGTGTAGTAGTCACGCTCTTTAGACCAAACTCTGTAGTTATATCATTGGCGGTTATTAGGTTGCAGAAGTTGGCCAACAGATATCCCGCCAAATTATATAAGCTTTCCGTATTGCGAATCTTATGGCGTTTTGCCACATCTTTCAGTAAGATAGAATCGTACAGAGTACTCAAATAACTCTGCGCCAAAGCACGTGTTTTTACAATCTCAGGGTAACCGCCCAAACGCAAATAGTCGTCTTGCAACGAGAGGACTTTTGCATGTTTTTCTGTAGGAATATTGGTAGGGTCGATGTCATACCATTGTAGCGTTTCAGGCAGACTAAATGGATACATTGCTATAGGGATGTAACGTCCGGTTAGTACTGTTGCCATTTCTTGGCTGAGCATGCGTGCGTTACTACCTGTGATGATGAGATTATATCCACGTCTATAGAGTGTTGTCACCCATAAATCCCAATTTGGTAAGTTTTGTACCTCATCTAGAAGTAGATATTGAAAATCAGGATATACATCAATCAGCGTTTGCATTACTACATCCTCGTTCCAATTGGTAAGTAATTGGTTGTCATCAAAGTTCAGATAAGCAAAATTGGTGTTTTTTAGTGCTAATAATGCAAATACTGATTTTCCGACACGTCGTGGTCCTGTAATTAGCTTGATCATAGGACTTTGTAATAGTACATCTACTGGATAGATAGTGTGCCTGTTGATGTATGGCAGACTGAGTAATCGATCGCGCTCTTCGCGTTGGTGTAAGATGATATTTCTCATAGCGATTATGTTTTTATTTGGGTACATATGTTTCCCCTCAAAATCGCTGCAAAGGTAGTAATTTTATTCAATATATGCAAGTGTAATGGATAAAAAAGAGGAAATTTATCCATTATATTGCAAGATAGTGTGTAAAATCTTATATGAGTCTCTATATAATATAGTAGTGCTGAATATTCAGCGTTTTGGTGTTTTTGTGCATACATTTTGAAAATTTGGCAGTCAATAGGTAGTTATAGCAAGCGAGAAGTTCTGTGTTTGCTGGTCTTCCGAGTAAGTGTATTTTTTTTGGAAAAAGTTTATAGGCGCTGAATATTGTGCTGAGTATTTACTTATTTTTGTATACCCTTAGTATACCTTTGGTATAGGATGAGTAACCTGGTTTGTTAGTACCGCCCACAAAACGAAAAGTACGGTGTAGTGGTGTAGCGTGATTTAGTACAACCTATATAATATCAGTCAGTTATAGAATAATAGACCTAAAAACGAAAAGTGCACTCCGCGTTCATTCTATGTTCATTCTGCGTTAATTTCTACACGCAAATGGAGTGACAAATGTTAATACCACACGAACTGCGTTCAAACACAAGCCGAAAACACCACGAAAACCGACCACAAAACCGACCGAAATACCACCCTCTCCAATCACAGATCCAACACCACACGCACACACGGCACACAAGCACAATACGAACCACCAGAAGCCACGAAAGCAACCGACTAAGGAAATGCTTGCACAACACCGAAAAACGCTCTAAAACAAGCAAAAACAGCATATCAGCGGATATTTGTCCGCTTTTTTTGTGCCTATAGTGAACCATGAAAACGAAAAGTGCGTAATGGCGTAACGCGCGCGCGTATGTATGCACGAGATAGAGCCATTTATGAGACATCGGTTGTGTCCTATAAATGTCCCATAAACGACACGCCTCTGGAGAGCGGAATTTTGACCGTCAAACCACTATTCGAAAGGTACACAAAACCGTACTTTTCGTTTTGCAAGAAAATTGCATTGGAGTGACGAATGGAGTGACAAATGGAGTGACAGAAGTTGAAAAAAAAGTATAGCCTAAAAAGGGGTGTATGATAGACTTTCGTTGCGAGTAGAGGGGTGTAGTACTATTTTTGTGCAGGAGTTTATAAGGGGTATAATACGCAAAATGCACGCGAGTTAGACCCTTTATGCACTTTTTTCTGCAATTCGTTTTGCATTATTACGCAGAATATCAGCAGTTTATAAAGATTTAAGGCGAAAAACACAAAAAAAATGGTGTTCAGGTAGTTCATTTCATCGCGCGTGCGCGCGCGTAACCTATAAGAAAAATAGAGGTACCACAAAAAGCGATCATGATTTCTTCATTAGAGCTTCAATTGCGATTTTTTGAGCTTCGATGACTTCTTGTTTCGCCTGGAGTAGTTTGCAAGCGTCACAATCAGGTGCAGCGTCTGGATCCTGTTCTACATGGTTGCCAGAACCGATGTGCCCAACATTCACACCGTTGTTGATGTTGTGCTCAGCAGCCTCTTTGATGTCAGACTTCAGCATTGGACCTTGGTCACGCAATAACCATTCAGCAGAAACATCTGGAAATTGCTCACAAAATTTCACCAAAGACGCTCCATTGAGTTCTGATTTTAGACTTTCGCCTACAAAATTCGACTTTGAAATACCAATTTTTCGAGCCAAGTCCGCCTTTGTAAGTTCAAAAAAATGAGCGCAGTTCAATAGTTTTTCCTTAAGATTCACCATAAAATTCAGTATTTTTGTCTTGAATGTTCAAAAAATTCAACTTTTTTACACTTTTTTCGTTCAAAAATTTTGTCGGTTCAAAATTTATTACTACCTTTGCACCGCATTTCCCAATAGGAAAAAGCGCACAAAGGTAGTAAATTTTAACGACATGAGCAAAAAAATCGTACTAAAAAGTAGAGGAGACAAGGCAAAGATAGCCAAAATTTTGAACACGGATGTACGCAATGTGTACAATGCGTTGAATTTTTGTCACGATTCCAAGGACGCGGAAAAGATTCGTTTTGTAGCGATCCGTGACTTTGGCGCAATACAGATAGAAATATGAAAAAGTTGAGTGGTCAGTATTGCAGAGAGATTCAATGTCCGTTCTACTACAAGCCAGCTGGCAAAGCAGCGTGCAAGTGGACAGGTACCAAACGCTATGTGAAGCATTTGCAATCGTGCCCAAAGAGTAAATAATAACTAACTAATAAATATCAAAGAATTATGCAAGTCAACCTACCACAAGATCATGTGCTCATATTGCAAGGCTTGGGCTATGAAACAGACGGATCATTTTTAAGTTTATTCAAACTACTTCCAGAGAAAACATCTGAAGATGATATATTGTTGATACGCTTCAGCAACTACGAGGAAGGTTCTTATCATGTCGAATATGGCTATTTTGAGTATGGGGAATGGAATGCCGTCTATTCTGTGCATTCAAATGCGTTGATTGGTGCAATATACTTAATGTTAGTAAAACTGAAGAGCATTGAATTTTCAAAAGGCAAAGTAAAATGAAAATGAGGATATTGAAAATATGCAAAACACGAGATGAGTTCATTGATTTCATCAGTAATTATGAAGGTGAGTTGCATGTTAATGGAAGTAGAGCCTGGGATGGTGATGTTCTGGTGGCATATATAGCAAAAATAATAATAAAATAAAGTCAAAAATCATGGAAGCAAATTATCTGAAAAAACTGGACTATGTGTGCGAGCACAATCACACCTTTGGTCATGTGATGGACCTCAAGTGGGGCGATAAAGAAAACACCTTGCGTTTGTCGGTGGACTTTCAACAGGGCATGGCTGGCATACTGGTGAACAATAACCTCAAGAGCACTTTTGACATCGAAGATATGTCTCTTGAAGACTTCCAAAAGAAGGTCGAGGAGTGTCAAGACATGTTCAACGAACTAAGCAAATTCAACTAATGTTGTGGAGCCCAGTATAACGTAAAGGCAGCGTAAGAAGTAAAGGCTTGGGAACGGTGTGGGGTTCGACTCCCCACCTGGGCGCAAAAGAATAATCAAGAAACAAATGGAAAACAACAATCCAACTCTCATTCTCCAATCTCGTGTTGGCATCAAAGTCAAATGGCTTGATGAGAGAAACATTATCAGTCAAACCGCCGTTCGTGCACGCATTGCACGCGGTACTATTATTCAGTTGCAGAAGGCATGCAGGAACAAAGAGGCCTACATTGATTTCGGTAGTTTGGATGAGGACCTAAAGCGCAGGATCCAAGAGGCGCTGAACGCAAGTCCATACGACAAAGCCAAACAAACCGTGTCACTCATGGACTTTGTTCGCCCTGATGCCATCGTGAGTGAGTTCTTTGACAACTACAAGACCGCCAAAGGTTCGTTCTTGCCTATGGACAAACGCATAGAGTACACCGCCAATGCAATTGTGCTGAATGGTATCCGTCAGATGCGTGAGGCATACAAGCGCAATGACATCTCGTTGCCCTGGACTACGATTGTTCGTTTGGTGGCAGACTTGGACAGAAGCGCACTGAAGGTGAACTTGCCAGAGAACGAGCGCAAGCTAAAGCAACGCTTCGAGGAATACGAGCGCGGAGGGTTGGAAGTCCTCATTCATAAGAACTTCAAGACAGGCAGCACCAATGCAGCGAAGATCCTCACACCGGAACAGGTGGATATGATGGTCATGGTGATAGCAGAACACCGCAATTTCTCAGACAAGGACTGTGCGGAGTTCTACAACATTGTGGCAAAAGCCAAAGGTTGGAAGACTATCACCGCAAGCAATGTAGCTGAGTGGCGCAAGAAAAAAGAGTACATGATCACCGCCAGCCGTCGAGGGGCAAGCGCACATCGCAATGGTCATGCTATGACCGTACAACGCGAGCGACCAAGTGCACCACTCTTGATGTGGGTGTTGGACGGCTGGGACTGTGAGTTGTACTATCAGCAAAAGGTCAATGGTCGCACCACCTATCACAACCGCTTGACGGTGGAAGTGGTTTTGGATCCAAGCACACGCTATCCAATCGGCTATGCGATTGACGACACCGAGAGCGCTGAGCTCATCACTCGCGCTTTGCGTAATGCCATGCGCCACACACAGGAACTGTTCGGCCGTATGCTGCGCCCCAACCAAATACAATGCGACAACTTCGCTATTGGTGCAATGCGCGAGATCTACGCAGGGTTGGCTGTTGAAGCCGTGACACCAGCAGCTGTAGGAAATGCCAAATCAAAGGACATTGAACCTTGGTTCCGTGAGTTCAACGACAAGTATTGCAAGAAGATGTTCAACTGGTCTGGTCATGGTGTCAAAGCTAAGAACCAACCCAATATGGATGTTGCCCTGGCAAACAAGAAGAATTTCCCTACCAAAGAGGAATTGATTGCTGAGATTGACATGCTCATCAGCCAATATCGCAACGAGCACATGGCAGCGTTCATGGAGAAGTACAAAGCACTTCCAGAGGAGCGCAAAGTGGAGTTGCCAATGATGAAGTATTTGGCGCTATTGGGTAACACACGCCGTGACACCTATCGCTTGGGCGCACAGGGCATTGTAATCAAATACGCTGGAGAGAAAATCCAATATGAGACATTCGATGAGCGTTTTCGTGACCTTTGCTATATAGACTGGCATATCAAATACGACCCTCAAGACATGAGCACCGTGTTGGCGACTACAGAGGACGGCAGCGAACAGTTCTTGCTTGCAACGAAGTATATCCAACCAATGGCACTCGCTGACCGCAAGCCTGGCGACTACGAGAAGTTGGCTCAAGTGCTGCACTTCCGCGAAAAAGAAGAGACGCGAATTGCCCACACATTAGGAGCACACCAGGAGGGAGCAATGCAGATCCTGCAAAGTCGTGAATTTGATGACCTGAGCAAGTTCCTGATTACCGACTCACAAGGTCAGCACAAAACACTGAAGTATGCAGCCGAGCGTGCTTTGCCTGAAGTACCAAAGGCAACTGTAAACGCATTTGAAGCTGCTACTGAAGTAGAGGAAGAGAACATTCGAGATATGTATTAAAACAATAATCAAATAACATTCAAAAACCTTTCAAATATGATTAGTCAAATCAATCGTGAGGACATTGCGCAAGAGTTGCGTGAGTACTGCCAGAAGTTCAATAGTCAAAACCGTGCAGCAGCTGCCATTGGCATTGCACCAGCCACCGTGAGTGCTATCCTGAATAATGATTGGGCATTGGTAAGTGAAGCCATGTTCATTAAGATTGCCGACGCTATCGGCTACGAGGCAAGCAGTTGGCAAGCTATTGAAACAAAGGTGTGGAAAAACTTCAACAAGATATTGAGTGATGCGCAAGAAAACGCTTTTGTGATGGCGGTGACATCTGATGCTGGTAGCGGTAAGACTTTCACCTCAAAGAGCTATGTCAAGAACCATGCTGAAGCCTACCATATCAGTTGCAAGTCATACTGGACCAAAAAGGATTTCTTGATTGAGATCGGTCGTGCTATTGGCAACAAAACCGATGGCAAGCGTGTGACTGTTCTGGTGGACGAAATCATCAACACCCTGCGTTGGCGTGATAGCAAACCACTATTGATCCTGGACGAAGCGGACAAATTGAGTGACACCGTGCTTCAACTGTTCATTACCCTCTACAATGACCTTGAGGGCAGATGTGGAATAGTGCTTTGCGCAACCGACCACTTAGAAATGCACATACGCCGTGGCGTGAACCTGGGACATACTGGTTTCAACGAGATCATCAGCCGTCTTGGTCGCAAGTTCATTGCCTTACCTTCAATCACCAGTAAGGATGTGACTATGATTTGTGAGGCAAATGGTATCACCACAGCAGAAGCTATCGACGAGGTGCTGATTGGTAGTGCCTACGAGGGAAGAGCAAAAGGAAAAAACGCGTTGTATGACTTGCGTCGTGTACATCGTATCATAGACGCAAAGAAACTAAATTGATATGAAGAAACGAGCATTGAGTGTGAACGATATCCTTTGCTACGAACCCAAGAGCATTGGCTTTGACGGCAAGTGGAAAGAAGCGATGGGCGACCCAGAGCTCAAAGGATGTTGGACCATTTGGGGTGCTTCAGGTCAAGGTAAAACGCGCTTCTTGCTTCAGCTGACCAAGTACCTCATGAGCAAAGGCGTGAAAGTAGCATATAACTCGCTGGAGGAGGGTTTGAGCGACACCTTCAAGCGCGCAATCATTGATTCGGGTGTATGCGCAGAGAATAGAAACAACTTCCAATTGTGGGACAAAGCTCAGTTGCCCGAAATGCTGGAGCGTATCAAGATGCAGCGCAGCCCACGTGTGATTATCATTGACTCGGTGCAATTCCTTGATGGTGTAACCAAGGCAGACCTGGCACAAATGATTGATACCAACCCACGCAAGTTATTTGTCTTTGTCTGCCACGCAGCAGGTCGCCAACCATTAGGAGCATTATCCAATAGTCTGCGCTACAAAAGCGACATCAAAATGTATGTAGATGACTTTTACAACCACATCACCAGTCGCTATTCAGGTCGAGCGGTATTTGATATTTGGCCAGAGTATCACCTAATGACAGAGGAAGAGAAACAACGAACAGTCACCATGACAGAAGAATAATCACTATGGACACGAAGAAACAACTCATCAAGCGTTGGCACACCCTGCTGAATAGTCTGGGAATAGATAGTGCCACCAAGTCAGTACTCCTGGCGCAATATGGAGTAACAAGCAGCACAGAACTGGAGACATGGCAGCTGAAGCAACTATGTGACTCTCTGCAAAAAGACGATCCACGCGATGTGGCACGCAAACGCCTGCTGAAGATCCTCAAAGACTGGGCACACCTCAAGGGCACACGAGAGGATACCGATTATCTGAAGGGCATTGCCGAACGCGCTGCTGGTGGTACCAGTTTCAACCAAATCACATTGGCACGCCTCAATAGCTTGTACAATGCGTTTCTAATACAAACAAAAGACATGAGAACCGCTCGCAACATGAGCGCACCTCAAGCTAAATAATAACCCTATAAACAACACAACAATGGCAGAATTTAATTTTGACAATTTGTCTCCTGAAGAGAAGGAGCAATTGGCTCGCGAAGCATTCAAGAGCAAAGAAAAGGAGTTCGCAAAACGCGCCAAAGAGGAGCAAGAAGCGCACTACAAGCAGCTGGTTGATGAGACTATTGAAAAGGCTGTGGAAAGCGTTGGAGAGTTGCACATCAAAATGACCATCGCTAAGAAGCAAATCTTCAACGATTTTGACACGGTGATTGCACTCAAGAACGAGTTGTACACAGGTCAAAAGTGGCTCAAAACAGACCGTGTGACTAACACCTTCACCAATCAAGAAGGCAACAAGCGTGTCACTGTGGGCTATCACACCAACGACAACTACCTTGACACCTATACTGAAGGAGTGAAGTTGGTTGAGGAGTACATCTCCAGTCTTGCCACCGACGAGAACGGTCAAAAGCTCGCTGATATGGTCAAGGTTCTACTCAGCGAACGAGGCAAAGGCGGACAACTCAAAGCACAGAACGTGCTGCGCCTACAACGCATGGCGAATGACAGCAAGAACGAGACCTTCATTGAAGGCATGCGTATCATCAGCGACGCATATAGTCCCACCAAGAGCAAGCAGTTTGTCAAGGTGGAGATCAAGGGCGAGCATAACGAATGGGTAACAGTAAGCACTAACATGACGGATTGCGAATGGTAGAAAATAGACGAGTGCGTCGCTACCTCAATGGTATGTCCTCGCGACGCAAATCATGCAGAAGAAACACAGCAGGTCGTTATCATCAATATGTACCTCTGGCAAAGAAACCTGCGATTGCAGGTGCATTGACACGATTCTTCAGACTAATCATACATCAAGTAGTGGCATGAAACAGGTACCTACAAGAGTAGAAATGATTGAGTTGTGCCGTGGCTGTAAAGGTCACGGCATTGACCATTCTACAGGGCAACGCTGTGAGACTTGCGAAGGTTCAGGGCGAGTGCGTAAAATTCGAGAGATTGTGACCAAGATAGAACCATATCACGGCCCTACATAAAAAGAGGCTCGCATATCAGAGATACACAAGCCTGCAAAAAATCCGTTGCAAAGGTAGTAATTTTTTCTGATATGTACAAATCAACTGCAAAAAAAGCGCAAATAATTCGCAGAATACTACTTGAACACTATGAGCCAGGACGGCAAGACAGGTGCAAGTTGTGGGTCTATCGTAATAAGATACGGCCAGTTCTGGGCATAAGCGAACGAACCTTTTTTCGCATGTTGAGCCTACAAGAAGAGGAAAAACCTACACCCAACGAACCCACATTGTTTGACACAAATGAATACCTAAAGAAATGAAACAGTACAAATCAAAATCAGCTTTATTCTTTGCCACCGCTGGTTGGTGGCTGCTGGAGGGAATCAGCTATATTTTCCGCCTATTGCTTTTTGCAGTGGTAATCGTGTGCTTTATGATTGGCGCGAGTTTGCAATTTGTATGCGAATGGATCCAGGACAAAGTGCAAGCTATCAAGCCTGGAGAATACGAACCTAACAACGAGACTGAAGAATAAAGCAAGCCCCGACCGCAGTAGTCGGGGCTTGTTATTTATAGGTCAATGTCCTCAAACGAAGTGGTGAATGTGATTGTGCGAATACGCAGACCTATGTCATTGCGATTCTCGCTGCTGGCTTCTGTCCGAACCAGCGAAGTGCAGTAGTTGTCTTCAGGAACCCAACCATGTATGCAATCCACCAATGCCTTCTCCAGTTCAAAGTCCTTCATGGACTGTTCTCGTGCGTTCTGAGGGGCTTTTGGACCTGAAGCAGAGTAATTGTCCACACAGAGGCGAACGGTGATTGTAGCGGGCTCTACATACTGCGAACCGCCACCCATATTTTGATACTGTTCGCTCTCAATATCGATCAGCACAGCCGGACACAAAATAGCGGGACGAATACTGGTTTGGTCTTGTCCCAAATAGCGGTCCACCATGCGAACATCTTTCAATGTACTATCGACTTGGTTCATCAAGTCAATCATTAGCTTTGAAAATACAGAATGAATCATATTTGAATGGTGTTTGTTAGTCGTTCAAAATCTTCTTGAGTTCTTTTGTGATCACACCCTTTGCGCGTTCGTTCAGCACCTTTGATGGTCCAATGAATTGTCGCTTGGGTATCTTTGTCTTGCGCCCACGACCTGCGTTATTGGTACCTTCATTGTGAGCTGCTGCGTATGGTACATTGGTATATACCACGGCTTTACCTGGTGAAGCGCGTTTGCTCACGGATCTGTATAGACGATTGCGCCTGGAGAGCAATGTGCCATAGGCCTGATCTGGGTGTTTCGGGTTTGACTTTCGCTTGGCAGGTTTCCATTTCTCCAGCTTGGAATCAACAAAGCCCTCTTCGCGAAAATTCTCCCGAACAAACTTCACCGCCTCGGTGCCAACCTTCACTGGCAATGTACGGCTAAATGCTTGATTTATCTCCTTTTGCTTCTTTTTAAGCAGTTTTTTGAACTGTTCTGGGGTCATTTGTGCATTTTTTTTGTAAAAAATTTTGATACTTCAAAAAAATATACTACCTTTGCGCCATAATAACATTCAGTCGGGTCTCCCACTTGTGGGAATCCGGCTCCCGGGAGTGGCCTTTTGGTCGCTCCTGAGTATTTTTATTCGACACTAAAAGTAAATATCTCGTCATTACCATTTACTACACAATGAATAGTTTTGATATTGTGGTCTATCAATTTACCGTCATTCTTGCGAAAATGTAGATAGTAGTTGATTGAGCGCAGTACTCTTTTTTCATCATACATAGAAGCCTTGTGAAAATACAAACAAAGTGTATCAGCTGTTGTTGTAATATCCTCACGACTATTATAGCGATGAATTTGCTTGTTCTTAGACACCAATACCATGCCATAGTGCCTTCTGTTGGTTGTAACTGAAGCGATATCACATGGTTTCCCATCAAGTAGCATATCTAATTGAGTCAGGAATCTACCTTTTGAGTCTTTGACTTTTTCATCTACAAAAATGACACGGTGTCCTTTCTTAAATAGAATATCCTGACAATGCTTTTCTAATTCAGCTGAAGATACACCCAACTTTGTTTTCTCGGTTTGTTCATTATGACCGTTATGAGTCGCCTTTACACCACCAGACTTTTTGTCATATTGTACATCCTTATATTGAGGTTCTTTCTTAAGTCGTTCATACTCTCGTCTATTAGACTTCTTTTCTGTTTCTGCTACACTCTTGCGAACCTTACCACATCGATTGCAATTCTTGCGCCCTGCCAGGTCCATAGCCAGTGCCATGAGTTTATTGCCGGCAAATGGACACGACATGCAGCTCTGTGGGTAGTATGGATGTTTTTGTGAGAATAGTTCTTCAGCTTTGGCTGGGTTGCTCTCTAATCCGCGTGCGGGGTCTGACTTGCCGTCGCTCAGGGGTGCTGCTGTCACGTCGCTATCGCTTTGCTGAAGCTCACATTTGCAGTTCCACCTATCGCCTGGCTTGTGTTCGTCCCAAAACGGATCATCTACAGGTCGCACTGTTCCCCAGAACACCATGTGATCCGCACCAGGATTGGGAGAGGTGGAGTCTATCCACTCCAGGTTTGGATAGACATCTTTTTCCGCCTCAAACATCTTCCACTCAGCTGCGTTCTGAGCTCTGAGGATGGCGGTGTCATATTCAGTGCGTAACCAGGCACGATTGCGGTGCTCAATATAGGGCGACACATCTTTGACAAACTTCTGAAACGGTTTTACATGACCGTCTTCGTCTATCATTTGTGCTGCTATGTCTTGCTGCATACGGTGTACGCGAAAGGCAGAGAACACATCTGCACTATTCTTGAACGAACTCCTGAAGGTGTCGTTTGGCAGAGGTGTGTTATTCTCTACAGCGTTTGCATAACCTTCAGATATTGCCTCGTTGAATATCTTGCTTGTTTCTTGGAAAAGGTGTTCCTCTACTTCATGATCAATGTCCACATTCCCCTTGTATATGTTCACCAATGCGCGTGCAATGCCTTCCACACTCAAACTCACATCGCCTTCTACTAATGGGGGCAGTTCGTTTATTCCGTACTCCTCATCTATGGTGTCGCCCCCGACTAAGGGGCGAACCCGAAAAAATCCGCTAAGTGGTCAAAGAGTTTGCTTTTCTTTGTATGGTCGTTTTCTTTGCCTTTGGGCTCGTCTTTGGTGTTTCCCTTGTCATCGTCCTTCTCACCTTGTTTGATGGCTTCTAACACAGCCTGACGGCGTTCCTCTTGCTCTTGCTTGAGTTGGTCGTAATTATCTGGCTTTGGTATTCCATAGGTCTCGTACCAATAGTCGTCAGAGATAGGCACCTTGTTAGAGAGTTGGATATCTATGTCCAGGCGTGATTTTAGTTTCTGAAGGTCAATTTCTTCATCGAAACAGAAGGTGCCACCTTGCACATTGTAGCCATAGCTGGTGAGTATATTCAGGAACTGTTCGCTATTCAGGATATTGCAGATGTAGCGCAAATCAGACTGAGTGATTTCCAACTGTTGTGATTGGTGAACGGCTGCTTGCGCATAGCCTGATGAATTGCTTGAGGTCGTTGTTTCTGAGTTACCAAGGATAGCAATAGACATTTCCTGGTTGCAAACTTCAATGAGTGATTTTTGTAGTTCGCCATTGCCATTGCTCGTTTTGCCGTCAAGCATTTCAAAATCTGCTTGCTTTGGAATCATGATTGTCAGCGACGAACCTGATTCTTCTAATGTCTGACGCAGTTTCTTCTGTGTCTCTGAATCGTATGCGTCATATTTGACTACACGCACAGGCTGACCAAAGATTTCCACATATTGAGCAAAGTCACCAAATCCACTGCGTTTATATAGCGCGTACATGGAGCATTGCAATAGCTTGCCAAGGTCGTTCTTCTTACCTAAGATCATCACCTGTGGCAAATTATCAATGGAGATACCTTTGCTATCAAACATGTTGGTGGCAATCTCTCGTGCTTCAGGGCGAATGTGTCGGCGGTCTATCTCCTCAAAACTGAAATTTGGGCCAACGATAAACTCAATGGCGGATGTTCCCCAATAGAGTGTTTCCATACAGATTTCAACGAAACGCTCAAATTGAGGTGAATTGATAAGGGAGTCTAATTCGTCCACCTTTTTACCGCTATTGTCGTGGAATGTCAGTCCCTTATTGGTGACGGATTTAGTGCGTTTGTCGAGTAGTCCAGATAAGTGTCCGTCAATGGTCACTACATCGTGATAGAGGTCATACAGTCGATACCTGTTTGGAATAGTAACTGACTCTGCGCGCTCAATAGCGCTTTTCAGTGTACCTACATCTTTACGGTTCCGGTTGTGCGCAACATTGACAATCTCTGTGATGATGAGATTATCCACTTTTGGTGTTTTTTTAGTTACACCTGGTGCGATTTCTTTTTTCTTGCGTGCCATAGTTAGAAATGATTTTTGCGTTTTGGATTAGAACTCCATGAGGTGCCCAATTCACCCTCAATGTTAGGAGTTGCTGGATCATCGGTTTTGTATGGAAGTTCAGTGATGTTGTTGTTGCCGTCCCGGATGTCCTCAAGCAGTCGCACAACGGCTTCGTATTCGCCTTGATATAGTTCAAGGTTGAAGTTAGGGTTTGCCATGCGCAGCAGGTAGTATGCTGCAATAGTTTTGACAATCTTCTTGAGCATTGGTGAATCCACTTCAGGAGGAGTTGTCTCAGTACCAAATGCAGCAGACAAATCATATTTGAATAAGTAGGACTTGCAAAATGATTCAGCTGCCATTATTTGCAATTTTACTGCGTCTTCTGAAGACCGTGAGATAGCTTCTATCACTTCAGGATAGAGCTCAGTTTGTTGTAGTTCTTGAATAGAGATAATCATATTTTTTTCGAGTTTTTGCGTTTAATGTGAACAATTCCTTGGCTTGCTTCCGTGTCGGCCCTTTTTTTGAGTATATACACAGCACCTTCAACCATATCAGGACCATCAATGCGTTTCTGCTTTGGAGAGAAGTTGATGAACTGTGTGCGGAGTGTCTTCATGCCAGGATCGTCGTGTTCAGCTTCATTGAAGACGAGAAAACCGGCACGGTGTATGGGCTCTAATAGTCCCTCAATACGCGTGTATTTGTCGCCCTTCTTGCGTGTATCTGGAATGATAGGCAGGAATACATTTCTTGCCTTTCCAATCTCATAGATGACAGGCAGCATGGCTTGTTCGTAGAATGGATCCTGAAGACTATTGTTCTCAATGTGCACCTGTATAGTTTCTGCACCATGATAGCGTGCCCAGTCATACATGTCATAAAGCGCTTCAACAAAATGTGTGGTACTCATGGTATCAACCTTGGCGCGAGCTATGTAGTAGGTTCTATCTTTATATAGGACACAGCCAATCGCTTTGTAGGAACCACTTGTGCGATCCTTGTTAGATGTGGCTGGGTCGGCATATATAATGCTCATACATTGGCGCAATGACGGTATCTTTCCATCTTTGAGTTCCTTGAATACTGTTCCACCGTCCATTGGATTGTTGAAATACTCCTTTTGTCCTGAAGCATAGCTAATAGTCGATAGTACGCGGTCAATGTCTTCCTCACTATTTTTCTCTGGCCATGAGGATTTGCCGTTTTTGTCTCGAATGTTGATGATGTCAAACTTGTCGCAAGTATCACTCTCTCCAAGATACTTGACCATACAGTTGTCACTGATGATGTTACCATTGACCAAGATTCGGGTAGGATTTGAAATGGATCGTGTTGGAATAAGTGCTTGCTCCATCCACGCAATCTTGTTTTTCATGGTGTCCTCATTGCGACATTCTTCATCAGTATCAAAGTCATCAATAAGAATGAAATCAGGGCGCTTTTCTGCATTCCTGGTTCCACGAGGAGATGCACCCCAACCAAGAGCTCTGAACGAACACCCATTCTTGCACACAAATTTGTCTGCCGTCCATGAACCGATGTTCATTTGTGCGCCATAGTCCTGTATTACGCGCTGGTTTGATTCAAAGAATGCCTTGAATGGAGCCATCAGGAGCACAGCGTTGTCGTGACTATTGGAAACAATAAGGAAGTTCTTGTTTTGCCCAGTGAGAGCTAAGTAGCACCCTTCCATCATAGCTCGTGCTGTCTTTGCCAGCTCACGCGACCAAGCGCGGACCTCAAACCACTCTGCATGCGATAGCAGTCGCTTCGTAGCTGCTTTATGGAACTTCGCAGGTTCAGCAGTACAATAGTTCGGGAAATAATACTTGAACCATTCTTCTGGATTGGCTTCAAGCATAGCCACACGGCGCAGTCGTTGTGCTGATGTCTCGTGTGTATTGATTGGTGTAGAGTTCTTGAAATTGTCGCAATACTGACGAAACAACTCAAGATATTCTCTATCACTGGCGATTCCTATTCTTTTTGCCATTTCTGTTTCTCAATTTGTTCGTCAATGAATGACTGGTAGTACTTACTAATTTTGCCTGCTAACTCAAAATCAATCTCCTTCAGGAACTCGCAAAAGTCCATTCCGATTTGCACTGTTTGGCTGACTGAGTAGCGTGTTTCAAGCTGGCGAATATCAGTGATCAATTTACGTCGGATATCAGCCTGTTTGGAGTCCGCGACTCCGCCTTGAGCCTCAATGATGTTTTGCAACTTCTGTAATTCAGTGTAAAGACTTCGCAAGATTTCTTGCTTGCCTGACATTACATTTTTCTTCAGTTCGTCCCAATGATCTTTTTTGGACCACCGAGAAATAGTCTGTTCAGTCACCTCTAATTTAGAGGCGATTTCCTTTTGGGTCATACCGCCTTGAACAAACAATGTTCTGGCGATTTGTCGTTTGTTGTCGTTCTTTTCCATGCGCTTGAAAAATTAAATTCGGCTGCAAAATTACTGCAAAAACAGTCGTTTTTCAAATATCAATGTCAGATTGGCAGTACTATTAGGAATGGCCATAAAAAGGTTGTAATTTTGCACCCGAATTAGGTTTCACGCGACAAAAAAAAATTATGCTCACAAACGAATTTGACAAAGAAGATGGTATCCAGCTTGCTATTGGTGGTGGCAAGTGGTATGTGTTTTTTGCAAAGGGAAAGGATTTCTTCAAAAAGCACCGTATGAACGAAAAAAGACGCTTGGATGGTGTTCTCTGGTGGAGGAGTTTTTGGCGTATTGTATTTATTAAAGATGTATGTGTGCATGTACGTATGCGCAACAGTAAACGAGTTGATCAGCGCCGTTCTCGCGTAGAAGCAATCAAATAAAGCACACCCAAACACTATTCAAACGATATTCAAATGACGAAAATTGAAAAAGAATTTTTGCTTTCGGATGATTCCGTCAACTGCTATGGCTATCGTATGTTGACCGCTGGTTTACAACTTGAACGTTTCAAACCTGCGATTGGCTACCTCATGCACGATCGAGAGCGAGGAGTGGCAGTGAAATGGGAGGACCTTGTTGTGCGCGATGGTGCTCTCTATGGAAAGCCAGTTGTGAATGACGAACAATTTCCAGAGTTGGTCAATCAAATTCAGGATGGCTTTTATGCAGCTGCCTCTGTTGGGCACATTGTAGCTTTGGAGTGGAGCGATGAACCAGGCATGAAATTGGAGGGACAAACAGGCCCTACTGTTACAAAATGGTTCCCTCGCGAGTGTTCTATTGTTGACATACCAGGCAACTATAATGCTGTGGCACAATTATTCGCGGAGGATGATTCTATCCTTCACGATCTTTCCGCAAATTTAATTTCTGATTTTATGAACAAAACAACGATTGAAGTGAAAGTTCTGCTTGACGCAGGACTTCCAAACCTTGCTGCTGACAGTTCGCCAGAGCAAGTTGCAGAGGTCATTCGTGATTTGGTAGCAAAAGCACAACGATGCGAAGCCGCCGAACAGGAACTTGAGGATCTCCGCGGTCAAATGAAGTCGCTGCAAGATTCAGTAGAGGAGGATAAGATCCAATCTATTATTTCGCAGGCGCTTGCTGACCACAAAATGAACCCCGCAATGGCGGATAAGTTAAAGGCTGACTATAAGGGCAATTCAGCTGGTCTGGGTGCACTTGTAGCTACAATGCCTGCACAAACTACAATCTCAAGCCAACTTCATGCTGAGTTGCCTCAAGAGATTGCTGGCAAGACGTACAAAGAGTTGTACGATGAAGGCAAACTTGAGATGGTCAAGAAGAACTTCCCTGATCACTATGCAAAACTCCGAAAGGAACATATCGGAGAGTAAACAAAAAGTCAAACACATTCATTTTTTTGAACTATGCAAAATTCAATTTCCAAAATTCCAGTGCAAGTTTTCATAGACTATGTAGTCGAAAAGTTGCGTAAGTCGAACCCATTTTTGGCATTCTCAGTAGATGAATCTGCCAAAGTGCTTGGTGGCGCAGTTGTTCACATTCCTCAATCAGGTGCTTCACCCAAGACCGTGAAGAACCGTAGTACGTTCCCTGCGACAGCAGTCAAACGCGAAGATTCATTTGTCACTTATGCGTTGAATGAATATTCGACCGATCCAACCCATGTTACTTGGCATGAAGAGAATGAAATTAGTTATGACAAAACTGATTCCGTCCTTAATGACCATGTAGAAACATTGATGGAGGCTGTTGGTGATGACATGATTTATAGTTGGTTTACTGGCTTCAAGACAGATGGCAAGACTCCAGATGTAATCCCTCAAAAAAATGTGGTATTTACTTCTGGTGCCAGCCGTGCTGCGTTTGAGGAAGGTCAAACTGGTAATCGTAAAAAACTCACCTATAAAGACATCCAAAATCTTGCAGTGAAGTTCAATAAGGCCAATGTAAAAAAACAAGAAAGGTATTTGATGCTTGAGAGCAATATGTATCAAGAACTCATTGAGTCCTTATCAGATAATCAAATGGCTGCATTCCAAGCTGCTGCAAATGTAGAAGAGGGTGTTGTGGGCAAATTGTGTGGTTTCAAAGTTATGGACCGAAGCACTGTTGCATATTTCACTTCCAGTGGTACACCTATTATTCCTGGTGCAGCCCTAAATGCAACAGATTGTGTAGGTGGTATCGCATGGCAAAAGGACTGTGTTGCTCGTGCACTTGGTGACATTGTACCATTCCAAGACCTTGCAAATCCAATGTATTATGGTGACATCTTCAGTGCACTTGTAAAAGCGGGAGGTCGTTGCCGTCGTGCTGATTGGGCAGGTGTTTGTGCTATTGTAGAGGGAACCGCTGCCTAATCGTGTATAGTACTGTGATATGAGAAGAATAGACGAAATCATTATTCATTGTGCGGCCACTCCAGAAGGGCGTGAAGATACTGCTGAAGACATTCGTCGTTGGCATACCGCACCAAAGCCTAAAGGGAATGGTTGGAAAGACATAGGGTATCATTTCGTCATTCTTCTTGACGGTACAATCCAACAAGGAAGAAAGATAGAGCTCGCTGGAGCTCATTGCACAGGACACAACCGATTCAGCATAGGGGTGTGCTATATTGGAGGGAAAACCGAAGACGGTAAGACTTCAAAAGACACCAGGACAGAGGCGCAGAATGCCGCACTGAAGGATCTTGTGATAAAACTTCAGCAACTCTATCAGATTCCGTTGGAGAACATTCATGGGCACAATCACTATGCCAATAAAGCATGTCCGTGCTTTGATGTCGAACAATGGAAACAATCACTACAGTCATGAACACTGAGAAAACGAAAAAAGACAATAGGAGAGAAGTGCGCTTCTATGTGTGTCTGGTCCTTGGCTTTGTCCTAATGATGTGCGGTTTCTTTGCCCCACCAATGGGAGAAATTCACAACTCAGTTCTTGTAGGTGCTGGACTGTTGCTATCCATCGGAGCATTGGCAGTTGGTATAGACCTGGTAGGCTGTATTCGTGAACTACGATTGCTCAAAACAGGAGTTGTTGAAGACTTAAAAAAAGACCCACAATGAAACGCATTTATTGGACACTAATCGTACTATTGTTGTTTGGGTGTAATACCCCAAAACCAATAGTGACTTCAGACATCAATGTTACACGCGAAATCACTGAGGAACCGCGTATAGAAGAGCGCAAGGTTGCGGAAGCAGACTCCGCACTTATTCGTGCGTTAGCTCAATGTGACGAAAACAATCAGCTTCTTATTACTACTTTAGATTCTGTCAATGGTTCACGCATACAAGCGAATCTTCAAACCACTCAAACAGAAGACGGAGGAGTCGTCTTTGACTTTCAATGCAAGGAAGATTCATTGATAGCTGAGATAGAAGTGCGGGATCGGACTATCCGTGAATTGCGTGAGGAGAAAAAAACAGTTCCAGTGCCAGTGCCTATAGAGTTATCCAAATGGGAAACCTTTTGCTTGGTACTGGGTAAGATCTCCGTTGCAATAGTAATAATGTCAATACTAATCTTTATCATTTACAGAGTATGCAAGATTTATATCAAAAAGTAAAAGACCATTTTTCGCGCTACACCAGTGCGGATGTGGTCTATGTTGCTGGTGGTGTGTTGTTTTTGTCTGAGTCCGCTGCTGAAAGCTATGGCAAAGGACCTGTAAAAACTATCAGACGCAACAACATTGAATCTCTCAATGCAACAAAGCAAGAGCCTCAGTCAATCACAATTGAGGAAATTGAGGCGATGACATATAGCCAACTGAAATCCAAAGTGGCAGAGCTTGGAATCGTGGCTGAAGACATGAAAAAAGAAACCCTGAAGGATGCTCTGTCAACCTTCGCAAAACAACAATAAGACTATGCCATTTCCTGGAGTAAATGTCAATGTAACGAACGGCAATCTATTGAAAGAAATCAATGCTGCCGATTGCGTGCCTGGTTTGCTTGTGACGGTAAAAACCCAATCGCTTGTAGCGAAGGTGTTGAAAGTGTACAGCCTGGCTGACGCAGAAAAATCGGGAATCACCCAACAAGCAGAACCATTTGCGCATGCTCTGCTTGATGAGTACTATACTGAGTTAGGAGGAACGAAGTTGCTCTATATCATGGGTACTGCCCCTGATATGACAATGGAGACAGTTCTGAAGTCCACAGAAGCCAATGGTGTCATGAAACTAATTCGTGCAGCAGGTGGCGACATCACTATGGTTGCAATTGCTCGCGAAGCAAGTGCTACCTACAATGCAGGCACGGCATTCTTGGACAAAGATGTACAAGCAGCTGTCACTGTCGCAAAGGCAACCGGTGAAGCTCTTCAAAAAGCCAATACACCAGTGCGATTCCTTATTGAAGGTATCGTTGCTAATGAGACCGCGGAAAACGATTTTGAACCTAATGCAGCCACCAACGGCTTTGCTTGTGTGGTGTTAGGTGGAACTAATACTGATGGTCATGCTTCTGTGGGTTTGGCTTTAGCACGTGCTGCAAAGTATGGTAGTCATGTCAAACTCGGTGCTGGTAGTAATGGATCACTGACTGCAACACAAATGTATATCGGTGGCACCCCACTTGAAGAGTTTGCAGGTTTGGAAACATTGCATGATGCAGGCTTCTTGACCTTCATGACTCGTCCAGGTGCAGCAGGTTACTATTTCGGCCGTGACAACACTTGTGCAAATGATGATTTCCGTATCCTCGTACATGGGCGTGTGATCGACCGTGCACAACGTATCGCTGCACAAGCGTATTTGCCATTCATTGAGGAACCTGTAAAAATGGCAAAAGATGGTAGTATAGAACCCGCAGACGCTAATCACATAGAGGCAACGCTTGACTTAGCTATTCGCACCTATATGAGCGAACAGATCAGTGATTGTGAGGTTGTGGTTCCAACCAAACAAGATGTGATCAACACCTCAACAGTGCAAGTACAAGTCAAAGTTCTTCCATTGGGCTATGCCACATGGATTGAGGTTTCACTTGGATTGGCTGCGTCTCTTTAATCACTCTAAATTCTATTTGATATGGCAAACATGCACATTCGTTCGAGCGAGTACGCTTGGCATCATTCAACGGTGAAGATCCTTGGTCGTAATATCGTAGGTATTACAGCCTGGGAACTCAAAAAAGAGGTTGAAAAAGAAGCACTATATGGTGCTGGACAAACTGCAATCGATATTCAAGAGGGTCCTGAAAAGTGTTCTGGAAGTATCACTGTCTTTGGCTATGAGTTAGACAAGATGGAGCAAGCTGCAAAACTTGCGGGATACGACAGTCTTTTGCATGTTCCTCATGAGGCTATCATTTTGACGGTAGCTATGCGTAAAACATTGGCTGATCCTATCACTACAATGACTGCGCGTGGTGTATCATTCACAGAAACTACAGATGCTATGGGGCAAGGAGATAAGAAGCGAGAGTGCTCACTTCCATTCATTTGTCTTGACATCACAAAATTGACTGTTTAATCATGGAAAGAAAAGATAAGTTGATACTTGAGATGGCAGAAGAGAGATTCGGCAAGGTTCGCCTTGCTGAACTCAAAACTGCGTTCAACAATCGCCCTTTGAATATCATTTGGGCAGAAGGAAGTGACGGCAAAATCAAGGTCGCACTCTTACAACCTTTGACCCCATCAGCACTCACCAGCTATTGCCGTAGTATGGCAGAGAACAAAATGGAAATTGGCAGTAAAACACTGATCAATGATTTGTGGATTGATGGAGACGAAGAATTGCGTGACGAAACTACAGAAGAATACTTGAGTGCAGTCATGCAAGTCATGAACATTGTAGAGCTAAAAAAAAGCGGTTTTGGCAAAATTTAGACCAGGGCTACAAGGATACGAATAGTATTGAGGTAGGTATCACCTTGGGAGTTCTTTATTTCGGGGCAGAAGCCTTGAATTGGGACTTTGAAACGCTTGGATATCGTACAGGAATAGCGATGAAGCATAAAGGCGTAGAATTGAAACCTTTGAAGATATGAGTAATGTAGTAGATTTTGCAATGCGAATGAAGGACATGCTAAGTGGTCCACTTCGCAATATGGCCGGTGCGTTTGATAAAGTATCAGACGAAGCGACCAATGCTGCCAATAAAGTGTCACTATTTGAGAAGATGAGCATGGGAGCCTTTGGTATCAATAATATCATTGGTACCATGCAAACTGTTGTTGGTAAACTGAAAGAGTTTACAGACGAAAATCAAATGGCACGTGAGGCAGAAGCAAAATTGGGACAGGTGATGCGCAACACAATGTCTGCCTCAGAACAAGAGATTCAGAGTATCATTGACCTTGCTGCTGCAACTGAGAAATTGGGTGTAGTAGAAGGTGATGTGCAGATTGCAGGTGCGCAAGAACTTGGAACCTACCTTGAGAAATCAAGTTCTCTCAAGAAACTCATGCCTGTGATGAACGACATGATAGCGCAACAATATGGCTACAACGCAACACAGGAATCAGCTGTGAGTATTGCCACAATGATGGGTAAAGTCATGGAGGGACAAGTTGGAGCATTAAGTCGATATGGTTACAAATTCGATGAAGCGCAAGAAAAGATCCTGAAGTTTGGAACTGAAGAAGAGCGTGCAGCCACCCTTGCTGAAGTGATTTCGGAAAGTGTTGGAGGCATGAATATGGCACTGGGTGAAACCCCAGAGGGTAAGATGAAACAACTGAGTGCCGAACTGGGTGAAGTTCGTGAAAACATTGGTGCTTCAATAGTGACATTTACTCAAGCATTTATGCCAGCAATACGAGGTGCTGTGAGTATCATCGGTGGTTTTGCATCTGGTCTTCAATCTATAGCAGAATGGATGCAACGAAATATGCCGATTGTGGTAGGGTTTGCTTCTGCGATAGGTGTTCTGACAGTTGCTATCAATGGCGCAACCATAGCTGCACGAGCTGCTCAAATAGCGACTGCTGCATGGTCTGCTGCCCAGGCCGTACTAAATGCAATCATGACTGCAAACCCTATCGGTCTAATCATAGCTGCATGTGCTGCGCTGATTGGTATTGTAGTACAGGTTATTCGCAAGTGGGACGAGTGGGGAGCTGCATTTTCTCTAATTCTTGGACCGCTGGGGCTACTGATTAGTATGGTTCAGTCATTCCGGAGGAATTGGGATAGTGTTGTCAAAGCATTCAAAGCTGATGGTATTCTTGGCGGACTCAAACGAATTGGTCAAGTGATGCTTGATGCTGTTCTTGCTCCTATTCAACAATTGCTTGAACTTCTTTCAAACATTCCAGGTCTTGGTCACTTAGCGGGGAAAGGTGCACAAAAGATTGCAAGCCTTCGTGCTTCAATGAACACTCTCCCTACTCAAGTAGCAGAGGGTGAAACTACGGATCCAGAGGATCAGACAACTCACAATATCTTAGAAGAGATAGCCACTAATACTGCGACAAACAATGCGGCTGGAACGGCAACTTCAGAAGCTGTTACTTCGAGTGGTCCTAAACAGATCACAATCAATGTTCAAAAGTTTTTTGATAGTATCCAATTTAGTACAACCAACCTGAATGAGTCAACGGCTCAAATTGAAGAGGCAGTTCTTGAATGCTTGAGTCGTGTGCTTGTACAAGGTGCAACCACAGCATAATATGTTGCAAGTAGTCACTAATCTTGAAGAAATATACAACACCTATTTTCAGGGACCATATTCAGTCCCTCAAAAAGTGGAGCCAGTATGGAACTCCACGCGGTTTGATTCTGCTTTGAAAGAGACATTGCAAGGACGCGATGTTTTCTTGCCAATTACCTTGAGCGCTGGAGAAATCTCTGTGTTTTGCCCCTGCGCGACAATTCGTGTACAAGGCTCAAAAACAGTTGTCCGCACGGCTGTTAGTGAACGAATTGGCACCGTCAAAGAGATGTTCCAAGTTGGTGACTATGTATTTACAATCAAAGGTGTTCTGATTGCCCCTCATGGGAAAGCATTCCCTGATGATGATATATACAATTTGCGTCAACTATTTGAAAGCACCAATCATGTGTTGCTTAAGAACTCTTTGAGTGACATGTTCCTTGATACGACCAGGTATGTGTGCATAACAGATTTGGAATTTCCAGAGGTGCAAGGAAAATCACTCAGGATGCGCCCTTTCCAACTTACCTGCGAAAGCGACTATATCAATTCACTAATCATTCAGTAAAATGTTACACATGACTTCCGACATACAAGTTGGAACATATTCCAACATCAAAGCCAATAAGGTGTCCTGGCGAACAAGCACAGGAAACTTTATTGACACATGCAACATTGTTCTCCCCTTGTCTCCTTATATGCGAAAAGAGGGTTCCAAAACAGTGCAGCAAGATGGGGTAATGTCTTCAGTCGGTGGAACGAAAGTGAAACGTGTGAATAGTGTTCCTTTTGCGAAAGGTGATTTTGTTCGTGTGTTGTTGGGCTATGACAATAGAAATACTCTCGTTTTTGAGGGGTTTGTAAATAGAGTCAACTACACAGAGAATTTAGTCCTGGAGTGTGAGGGCTATGCAAATCAACTTCGCGAAAAATACTTCAGTAAGTCCTATCAAAAGACGACACTGAAGCAAATTTTGACGGACTTGATTCAAGGTACCGATATTCTATTATCCCCACGCATTGACGATGTTCCACTGACCAATGTTTGGTTTAAGAATGCAACGGCTTTCAAGGTTCTTGAGTGGGTACAGAAGGAACTGTGTTGTAAGGTGTTTTTTGACGGAAAATACTTATATGCAGGTGTCTCAAAATTCATATACGCAGATCCAGGGCGTTCAACCGAACCTGTACGTTTGCGTATAGGATGGAATGTGATCAACGCAAATGCTTTGACGCTACAACAATCTGAAAGCGTACAAATCAATATAGTAGAAAAGGACGCAGCTGGTACGATTAAAAAGACCAAAAGTGAGTCTAAGAAATACAGCAACGTCAAAGAGGTCAAAGCCCGCGAGGGATTACCTGCTACCTATATCAAAAAAATAGCTACAGAATTGCAGGGAGAATCAGACTATTCTGGTTATTCTGGCAATATAGAATGTTTTTTAGAGCCGCATGTATTCAAATGCGACAAGATAGAATTGGATGACATTCGTTTCCCTGAGCGTACAGGTTCGTATTTTGCAGAAGAAATAGAAGGCTCATTTGGAGCTCAAGGAGGGCGCAGAACAGTCAAAATTCGTTACTATGGCAACTGAGCAAGAAATACGTGAGAAACTGGGGGCGGCACTCAAACGCCCCTCCGTCACCGTATTGGCAGAGGTGAAGGGTGTGAACCAGTCTGACCGTACGTGCGACATCGACAATGACGGTGTGATGATTTTTGGGGTCCGCCTTCAGTCTATCACTAAAGGCGATGCAGGTGTGTTAGTAATACCAAAAATAGGATCGCAAGCATTGTGTGTGCAGATTGAAGATACAGACTGTTTTATGCTCCTTCATGCTTCTGAAGTAGAGTCGATAGAGTTGTTTGTTGGAGATAAAACTATTGCAATAGACAAAGACGGATTTGTCTTCAATGGCGGAACTATTGGTAGTGTTAAAGCTGATAAAATGGTGGAGTGGATGACAAAGGTGTATTCCGATCTGCAAACACTCATGGGGCTACTTGCTTCGTTTCCTCTGACCACACCTGCTGGCCCAGGTACAGGTTCTGTGGTTTTTAATTCACAGACCCCACAACCCAATTTGAATGACTTTGTGGATGATACTCTCAAACACTAATCAAACGCTATTCAAACGATGAAAGATATACATTTGAATGACACATTTGAGCCTATAGTGGAAAATGGAGATTTTGCTGTTTCTCCAAACCTCAAGCAAGCTCAGACACTTCTATTGCAAACCAATAAAGGAGAATGGAAGCAACACCCAACGATGGGCGTTGGTGTGCCGCACTTTTTAGAAACATTCAATATGTCCGAATTGAGCCGTGAAATTAGAGAACAATTCTCCCAAGATGGTATGAAGGTTAATAGAGTGCAAATCAATGGTACCACACTTAATGTAGAAGCAGAATGGAAGTAAAGGTTGGACAATCACTCCTGGATATAGCACTTCAGGCTACAGGCAATGCGGATAACGCACTGCAAATTGCACTTTTTAATGGCCTATGCCTAACAGAATCACTAATTTCTGGCACAACACTGGAGATACCTTCAGATTTGAATACCAATGTGGATGTGCTGGAGGTATATCGTGAGAAAAAGATTATTCCTGCAACGGCTGCCACCAGTCAACAGGAAGCACTCAATCCTTTTGGTGGCATAGAATATATGGGAATAGAAATTGATTTTATAGTATCATAATATGGCACGTTCTACACAAACAATTTTTGACTCCTTACTTCAGGAGAAGCAACAAATGAAAGCACTGGATGTGCTCAGTTCTACCAGTGCAACAGCAATATGGCGACTACTATTGTATGTGGTGGCATATTGTGTTCATGTATTAGAAGTTCTTTGGGACCAATACAAAATAGAGGTAGATGCCGAAATTGACGCAATGCTACCACATAGAGCTAAGTGGTATCGTGACAAAGTGTTGCTGTTCATGAAAGACAAAGTGCTAATCCAGGACACTGACAAATACGATACTACAGGAATGGATGAGGAAAGTATCAATGCCGCACGAGTGGTCAAACATGCTGCTGTCTCTGAAGCTGCCGACACGAGCCGTTTGACTATCAAGGTAGCAGGTGAGACTAACGGCAAGCGTGCACCTATTGCCAGTGCTGAGGAAGTGCAGTTGCAGGCATATCTTCAGGAAATCAAAGATGCTGGTGTATTGTTCACATTAGTCAATATGGCACCGGACTTTTTCAAGTGTGAGGTGGACATATACTACAATCCTATGAAAGATCCAAATACAGTGCTATATGACTGTGAACAAGCTATCAAGGACTATATTGAAAATCTGCCATTCAATGGAGAGTTTTCAAATATGGCTTTGGTTGACACTCTACAAGCCATTGATGGAGTTCGCATTGCAGAACTAAAAAATAGCGAGTCTGCGAGTTCTGCGAATGGTACATACTCGGCTATTGATGCACATGTGGTGCCTGTAGCTGGATATATGGAGGCAAAACAACTATTGTTGAACATGAAGCCACATACACTATGACACGATATGATATAGACTATAAGAAGTTGGCACTGAATATAACGCCAATCAAATTGAGAAATCAGTTGTACATGGCGTTTCAGTATCTTGTAGTATCACCCATTAGCCGACTTGCAAAGATGTTTGATGCCTACCGTACAGACACGAACTATCGCCTGCATCACAATGGGCAAGTATGCTACTTGCGTGCTGTCCTCAATGACTTGTTTGATTCAACACTTCGCAGAATACAAATAGAAGATCTTGCTCCACAGCGTGAGCTGGTAATATGGAAACGAACCCAAAACAAACCAATGATGATTTCGGAGCGTTCTTCAGGAAATGAAATCATAGTCAGCAAACGAGGTTTTGGTGGTGCAGACGGCTATGATTTTGTGGTAATCTGTCCACTCGCTTTGCACGGTGTTATTGATGAGACACGCATGCGTGCTGTCCTGGATCAATACAAACTCGCTTCAAAACGTTACACTATAACATACGCATGATATGAAAAAAACCAACGGAAACTACACAACGCAGTCGCAGAACAATTTTCCGCTTGACTGCGAAACCCTGAAGTATATTCAGGACAATCGACAAATGGTTGAGATTCTTGGCAACATTGCAGGTGATAAAGTCATTTTGTATGGTTGTACACTTAATTCAGCTAAGACTTCACGTACTGATGGATATGTTTTCGTCAAAACAACTGATTTCCCAGAAGGAGAAGTGTTGTATTTTGAAGGTGGTTCAACAGCCAATGGAATGCACTTGAACATACAAAACATCTCAGTCACTGCTAATGCCGAACCTTATCCAGCAGCATACACAGAACGTTCTTTGGTACCAGGCTTGGGGACTGAGCATTTCAATTGGAGTGATTTTGTAGAACTCTCAGACAAAACGAACCGTGCTCTGATGGAAGAGGTGAACTCTCTCAAGACACAAATAGCAGGGCTCACACCAGCTCCAATTGGATCTATACAAATGTGGCCGTCGGACACGCTTCCTACAGGGTATCATCTTTGCGATGGTTCCTCACTCAATATAAGTGATTATCCTGAGTTGTACAAAGTTTTAGGAACCACTTATGGTGGAAGCGGAACTTCATTCAAACTCCCAAATATACAAGGCTCATTTGTAGCAGGAAAGGGTGCAAATGATTATAACACTTTGGGTGCTACAGGAGGTGCAAATAAAGTGGCACTTGGTATTTCCGAGATGCCAAAGCACAACCACAATTCTTCGAGCTCTACATCAGACGGTGAAATATCAATTTCTGGTGGCGAACACGCCCACAAAGGTGCATATAAGAGTTACCAGGATAAAGGGGATCGTGACTATGGATATCCATATATAACACAAAGTGGTGACGATGGGACACATGATGTGCCTTGGAATGTTGGCAGTACAGGTGCACATAGTCACAAAGTAAAATTGTATGCTCGCGGTGGAGGTAACAATAATACAACTGTTGCACACGAAAACCGCCCACCATTTATTGTGTTGAACTATATCATAAAAGTCAAGTAATATGAAAGTATCACTATCACAAATCAAGTCCTGGTTCAAAAAAGGCATGTATCCAACCGAATCGCAGTTTGCAAATACCTTTGATTCGTTTTGGCACAAAGATGACACTTTACCATTGAGCGCAATTCAAAACCTGATGCAAATTCTCAATGGTAAAGCAGATGCTGAAGCAGAACAATATGTCCAAATTGTAACAGACGAATCGGACATCAATAATCTATCACAAAAAACAAGATTAGTAATTGTACAAAACACAGGAATCCTATATTACAAAACACTAATTGGTTTCCAGAAAATTTCAACAAATAATGTATTGAATGTTGAACACCTGGATGATTTATTTGGATATACTTTAGACCAAGGAATCTATAATGTACTATCCAATGTCGTATTGGATGTTTCTCAGCCTGAAATTCCTGAAGGTGGAGGAATAGAAAGAAGGAGTTTGTCAGCTCCAGTAATTTCTCGAAAAAAAGCAAGTACACTATATGTCTCCATGTCTGGTACATTAACTGTACAAATGACTTTAATTTCTGATGATGGTATAGCAACCTGTAGTACTGTCGATGGTATCCAAAAGTGGGTGTGGAAAAAATGGGCGGAATTAGGAGGTAGTGTGTGCGATGTTACGAAAGAGGATCTTGCAACCAAACAAAACATTACTGATGAAACACTGAATACATCAGATAAAACCATTGTTGGTGCAATCAATGAAGTCCACACTAAAACGAGCCACATTGAACGAGAGATAGGCAATGAAGATTTGCTTTCAGATCACGCTCAAAGTGTTAAAGGGGCGATTGCTGAGATAAACACATGGCGAGGGAATGCAAGTCAAGATATAGAGCATTTGGCCGGTGATATGACGCTCAAACAAGACAAGGTAGATGATAGCCTCAAAACAATCACTAAAACTATCGTAGGTGCAATCAATGAGTTATGGGATAAACTCAATGAGTTGTGGAATAAACTTGCGGATTATCTCAAAGGCATTCAGCATGTCACCCATGAACAACTGGTGACGCTCCGGAACAATGCTGAGTTGAAACCAGGACAATGCTACCGCATTACCGACTATCTGACTACAGTCGCTAATGATCCTGAAGCACGCAGTGCTGGTCATCCATTTGACTTGTTGGTTGTAGCTACTGATGTTGATACACTTTCAGAGGAAGCGCGAGTAATCAAAAGTTTACGCAAAGACATGACCCCTGCACGTTTTTATTCCCCTTCTATGGGTGCATGGTTTGTTAGGGACGAAACGAATGATGGCATTTATAATGGGGAACAACTCTATGCGTGGAGAAGTGCCGGAGAGTATGCTTTTACAAAGAAACTAATCCCAGAAGATAATGCAGATGTCTTTGTTGCTTTTGATACTGATGGTAATGGCTGGGGGACATTATATTCAATAGAAACCCTTGAGAATTTTAATGAAATTGGTGAGGATTTGGGTGATGTTATCAATTCAAATGAGTATTTTGCAGATGCCAATCTAAATGCGTGGAAAGTATGGTATTGTTTGGACAATGATGACACTCGATATAAATGGGCCGATACAGAGAACGGGAAAGGTGTTATTTGGCGCATGATTGATGAATGGGGTAATGATTGTCCTTATGACTTCAAGAATGTGCAGTTCAAACGATATGCTATTCTTGGTATCACCAGTTCTAAACTCACAGAGGATGCTATTAGTTATCTTCAATCTGCGCTCTGTTATTACCAAAATGGAGGAAGATGCTTTGCGACCAAGGATGTCTATGGAAACTGGGTTCCAGTAGGTGTTGATGGTACCAGCTACGAGATAGACGAAACGCTGTTTGAATGGTACTATACTTTCCATAGTTTGAGTAGTCACGATGGCGAAACAATCATGGATAGTTATGACATGAGTACTCGTCCGTTCAAAATCTTAGATGAGTGTATCAAGTATTACAAGGAAGATGATTGTGGCATGGATAGTAAAGATGAGTGTCACGACAATATCATCAAACCTGCTTATCAGGAATACGACCAAGATGATGAGTATTTCAAAGGGCGTTTAGTTCTAAACAACATCGTATTCCTGAACGGTCTTTCCTATTGCTATTACAACGATATTGATGAGTATTGGGAGTATTGTAGTGGCTACTGCTATGGCAATGTGTTTGGTGTTGAGTGTAAAAACAACACATTCGGGAACAACTGTTGTTACAACACATTCGGGAACAACTGTTATTACAACACATTCGGGAACAATTGCTATGATAACACGTTCGGGAACTACTGTTCTTACAATACGTTCGGGAACGACTTTTGGAACAACACATTCGGGAACAATTGTTGGGGCAATACATTTGGGAACTATTTCCAAGCAAACACATTCGGGAACGATTGCTATAGAAACACATTCGGGAACAACTGTTATTACAACACATTCGGGAACGGTTGTGGCAGTAATACATTCGGGAACAGTTTCCAAGCAAACACATTCGGGAACAATTGCTGTGATAACACGTTCGGGAACGGCTGTGGCAGTAATACATTCGGGAACTACTGTTATT